>JBCBYB010000009.1:0-135723 GCA_039816045.1 Pseudomonadota bacterium | reverse complement strand
TCTCAAGGAGGCCATTGAGCAGGTCGCTGACCATCGGATCAGCGGGCATTGCCTGGCGCACGGCGCGATCGAAAGAGCCTCCCTTGCCGGGACCGAGAAGAATGCCGAAGGTCTTGGCCAGCCCCCGGATCTTGTTGATGAGGGCAGTGCACATGCGCACGAGCTGATCCCGGGCGACAACGATCGCCCGCACCCGGTGCGTTGCCATCGATTTCATCGGGACTGCGTCGTACCAGCCAGAGCGGACGAGCTGCGCAAGCCCGCGGGCATCGTTGCGATCGGTCTTGTTGGCCTGGAGCTTAAGTGCCGCAGCCGCCCGACGAGCGTGGATGCAATCGATCGGTATGCCGGCATCGCTCAGGCCATGCGAAAGCCAGACCGCGACCGGACCGGTTTCCATGCCCGCCCTAAGCAAGTCAGGGGCGTGACGGGCAAGGCAGGCCGCGATCGCCTCAATCTTCGTGGGCACCTTGCCCTGCCAGACTGCCATACCATTCGCGTCAACCACGCAGATCGCAGTTTCCTTCACCGAGACGTCCAGTCCCGCATAGTGCGTCATCGTCCTTCCTCCTCTGCAACGACGACGCAGCGTAGTGTACGAAGGCTGACACCCCCGATTACGCCATGTGGTTCACGTGCCAACCCGCGTTGTTCAGCAGGCCTGTGACCATGCGATAGCCGTAGCGCCCGTAGTCGCGGGCCAGAGCGATGATGTCCTCGGTCAGGAAGGCTTCATCGGCACGGCCCCGCGGGACGCCGTGCTGGGTGGAGCGGTGCTGTCCGAGCGTGCGGACCAAGCGCACCACCCGGACTTGCAGAGAAACGGGCACGCCGAGCGTCTGTTGCACGCTCTCGATGCAGCCTCGGCGACGCGCGGGGCTCAGAAGTAATGGGATGGACCGCCCCTCCTGCCTCGGCTCGGATCGAGGCACCTGTCATGAGCCACAGAAGAGGAGGCAAGCCATGAACGAGATCCGTGTCGTCGGGATCGACCTCGGGAAGAACGTCTTTCATCTGATCTGCATGGACGGAGACGGGCAGATCGTGAAGCGCAGGCGGTGCTCACGGCCCCAGCTGTTCGCCTTCTTCCGCAATCGGCCGTCCTGTCTGGTCGGTATGGAGGCTTGCGCGAGTGCGCACTTCATCGGTCGAACGCTGGCTGAGGTGGGCCACGAGGCACGGCTGATGCCGGCGCAATACGTGAAGCCCTATGTCGGTCAGCAGAAGAACGACTTCGCCGACGCTGAAGCCATTGCTGAGGCTGTCCAGCGGCCGCGTATGCGCTTTGTGCCGATCAAGACCCGCGAGCAGCTCGAGCTACAGGCCGTGCATCGCGTGCGCGATCGGCTCGTCGCGCGGCGGACGGCAGTCAGCAACCAGATCCGAGGGCTTCTCGTCGAGCACGGCATCGTCATGCGCAAGGGCCGGGGCGGCTTTCGCGGCTTCGTGCCGGCGCTGCTGAGCGACGAGGCCGGCCCGCTCCCACCGGCGATGCGCCAGCTTGTCGGCGGGCTTTGGGAGGAATGGTGTGCCACCGATGCCGCCGTTCAGGACCTCAGTCGCCAGCTCGAACACCTTGCCAAGAAGGACGAGGCTTGCCGCCGCCTGATGACGGTGCCTGGCGTCGGCGCTCTGGTCGCCACGGCCATGGTCGCCGCCGTAGCGGACGGATCCGCATTCGCTCGAGGTCGAGACTTCGCCGCCTGGCTCGGCCTTGTGCCGCAACAGATGTCGACGGGCGGGAAGACCCGCCTCGGCAGCATCACGAAGCGTGGAAACACGTACCTCCGGAGGATGTTCATTCACGGTGCCCGCAGTTTCCGTCTGAACGGCAATCGCGAGGCGCACCGAATCGGAGCGTGGCTGGATGATCTTGATCGTCGAATGCACAAGAATGTCGCCACAGTGGCGCTCGCCAACAAGCTCGCCCGCATCGCCTGGTCCGTCCTGAGAGGAGGCGAGGAATACAGAGGACGCGTCGGCGCTGCCTGAGCTCAGAGCGGCACGACCATGAGACGGCGTGCGCGGTGAAGAGGGGATGGCGCTGAAACGATCCGCAACCGGTCACGGCTGACGTGGGAAACCGGCCCCGGCGGCCGAGTTAGTATCAAGCCCGGCCGGACTGCGGATACCCATCGAGGCCCGGAGCAGATGGCTCCACAGGGAGGCCGGATACATTGACGCAAACGTTCAGCGCAGACCGAGATCACACTTGCACGCCCGGGGCGGTCCATACATTTCCCCGCGCGGCTTCCGACAGAATGAGCTTGTCGAGCGTCAGGTCCGAGACTGCACGCCGAAGCCGCTGGTTCTCCTTCTCGAGCTCCTTCAACCGCTTTAGCTGTTCCCGACCCATGCCGCCGTAGAGCCGCCGCCAGCGGTAGTACGTTTGCACCGTCACGCCGATCTGGCGCACCGCGTCGGCAACCGACATGCCCTGGCCCTGCAGCACCTCAACCTGCCGCAGCTTCACGACGATCTCTTCCGGTTTGTCTCGCTTCCCAGCCATCCCGGGTCCTCCTCAAAGCGGGATCATTCTATCCCAGTGGGTGGACCACTTCAGTGGGGGCACTCCATCTCAGCCAACTGAGATCGGGACACCCCGCCAAGCTTCTTACGCCAGTTGTAGTACGTGCCATCGCTGATACCGGCTTTCCGACAAGCCTCGGTGACGTCGTTGCCTGCAGCGAGGTGCACCTCGATCTCACGCAGCAACCTCAACGCATCCACGTCCGTATGATGCTTCCGGGACATCAATCACTCCTGTCCAGCTCAACGATCTATGGCCCAGTTCTAGGGGGCTGGGACACCACCCAGGCGGCAAAGTCACGCCCTCGATCAAAGCCGTCGCCGATCCCGACCGCCGCCACCATCGCGATCGAGATCATCGGGCCCATGCCGGGCCTCTGAACCACCTTGACGGCCGGCGCCACGGCGACGGTTGCAAGAAGGTCGTTCCGGGCCCTGCACGTCGATTGAGGTCCTGGGCCGCCCGCGATAGCGCAGGCCGGAGCCCCCCGGCCGACGGTCCCCGCCAATCGGGCGGGCGGTGATCCGCCCGTCCGATCTTTGTCCCGCATCAGCGCGTCGATATAGTCCGGGCGATTAGCCGCTGGGACCTGATCGTGCAGGTGCGACCGCACCTCCTCGCCTACGCGCGCGCACTCGCGGACACGGCGGCCGACGCCGAGGACCTCGTGAGCGATGCGCTCGAGCGGGCCGGCCGGTCCGCCGATATCCCAGACGAGCCAGATGCGCTTAAGCGGTGGCTCTTCCGCGTCATCCGCAACCTCAACATCGACGAGCTGAGGAAACGCCGAGTCCGAAGGGAATATGCCGACGGCATCGACCGTCATTGGAGTGGAGGCGAGGCCCAGGACCACGGGCCGGAGGACGCGGTGCTCGTCCGGCTTGCGCTCGAGACGCTTAAGCCTCATCAGCGCGAGGTGCTAGTGCTGGTGGATGTGTTGGGCATGACCTATGCGGAGGCTGGCGCCGTGATGGACGTCCCGCATGGCACGGTGATGAGCCGGGTGTCGCGGGCCCGTCGGGCGCTCTTGGCGAAGCTGGAGACCGTTGGGGACAGGCCACCGCAGCGGACGAGAGGTGCGTGATGGTCGACGAGCGGGATTGGGAGCGCCTGAACGCCTTCGCCGACAACGAGCTCGGCCCGGCGGAGACGACGGTGATGCGGGCCCGCTTGGCAAGGGACCCGGATCTGGCGGCCGATCTTGCCCGGATCGGAGCGGCCAAGGCGGCGCTCGGTCGTCTGGCCCCGGACCCGGTGCCCGGATCGGCGCGCATCAAGTCGCGTCGATGGGCGGCCGCGGCACTGGCGGCGTCGGTTGTGCTCGCCGTCGGTGTCTCCGTGACATGGGTTGTGAGCGGGCCCGGCAGCGAGACCTGGCTCACCGCGGCGGAGATCGATGATCGCCTGTCGGCCCGAAGCTATGTCCTCGCCACCGATGGGCAGGTCGCACAGTCGCTGGGGCGTGCCCTGCCGGACGTGACGGTGCCCGACTTCGCCGCGGCGCAGCTGACGCTGGTCGATATCGAGACATGGGGCGCGGGGCCGCAGGCCCGGATCGCGGCGCACTACCGCGGGCGCCGCGGGTGCCGGGTCACGCTCCTCACGGAACCGGCGGACGCGCGTGCCGATGCGGCCCCGCCCTCAGCGCACCGGTGGCAAGCGCAGGGCACGGCCTACACCCTTGTTGCCGACGGGATGGCGCCGCTCCGCTTTTCCGCACTCGGCGACTACGCGGAGGCCGTGACGGGCGCCCGGGCGCAGGACGCGCCCGAACCGCTGCGCCAGACGCTTGAAGCGGAAACAGCCGCAGCGCCTCCCTGCGTCTGAGTCACTTTGGAAAGTTCGGACGGTCCTCGTTGTAGTGGGCAGCCAGGTAATCGAGGATGATGCCACGCTGCTCCGGGTCGAGTTCCGCCATACCCTGTTCCTCGACCATCCAGTCGAGCAGCTCGTCCCAATGCGCACGGCTGAGGCCCTGCTGGGCGATAATCATCTCGGAGTGACAGGCCGTGCAGCCATAGTAGGTGTCCTCGACGCCAGGGGCGACATGCAGGACGCCGAACTCGCTGTCGTCCGCTGCGGCGGTGGTCGCGGCCAAAAGGCAGGCCGCCAAGGCAAGTGGCAGAGCTTTCATGGGGGATCTCCAGGGAGGATGGTTGGGCGGGCGACGGCCCGCCCAATGGCCGATCAGCCGACGCGGACCGCGACGCGGTGCATGGTGTTGTTGAGGTAGCCCTTGGGGTTCCAGTCGATGGCGAAGGGTTGCATCTCGCCGCTGTCGTCCGTCGCCCGCGCCCAAACCTCGTAGTATCCGGCTTCCGGGAAGCTGACGTCGGCCCGCCAGTTCTGCCAGGCGCCGTCGTTGACCGGGGCGTCGAGCTCGGCGTTCTGCCAGGTCGCCCCGAAATCGGTGCTGATGTCGACCCCCGTCACCGAGCGGTCGCCCGACCAGGCGTGCCCGCGAACCGCCAGCGTCTGCCCGGCCGTCGCCCCGCTCTCCGGGCTTGTGATGAGGGACTTCACGGGCATGCGCTCGATGATGACGAAGTCCTCCTTGGCCACTTCTTCGCCCGGCGCGACGGGCCGGTTCGGTACCCGATACGACGTGCCGGTCATCTTCGGCCCGTCATGCACCTGATCGCGCAGCCAGATCCGGGTGAACCACTTCTGCGAGCACGAGCCCGGCCAACCCGGCACCACAAGCCGGAGCGGCGCCCCGTTCATGGGGTGAAGCGGCGCGCCGTTCATCTCGAAGGCGATCAGCACGGTGTCGCTCAGCGCCTTCTCGATCGGCAGACCGCGCGAGATCGGCAACTTCTCCGGATCGCCCGAGAGGTGGGTGTCGGCGCCGACATGGGCGGTGTAGACGACGCCGTCCTGCATGCCCGCGGCCTTCAGCACATCCGCGAGGCGCACGCCCGTCCATTCCGAGCAGGCGACGGCACCCGTCGTCCATTGGTTGCCCTTGGCCGGCGGATCGAAGGCCCAACGCCCGTTGCCGCCACACTCGATCACCAGCGCCATGGTCACGACGTCGAACCGCTCGCGCAGGTCGGCAATGGAGAGCTCGAGCGGCGTATCCACCATGCCGTCGATGGTCAGGCGCCACGCGGCCGGATCCATGTCCTCCGGCGGCAGGCGATTGTTGCGGATGAAGTGCCGTGCGGTAGGCGTGATCGCGTCGTCGAGCAGGTGCGCCGGGGTTTCGGCGTTCACCGGGCGGTCGTTGAGGAGCCGCAGCCCGTCCTTGCCGGTGAGGACATCCTCGCTCGCGAACGCCACGGGCACCAGTCCCTGCGGCATCGAGCGGTGATAGGGAATGCCCATGCCAAGCATCGCCGTCATCGTCGCGAGGCCCGCCCCGCGGAGAAAACCGCGCCGGTCGCTGTGCGTCTCTCGCCCGAAGAACGCGCGGTCCGCGGCTTCCGGGTCCTTCGCGAAAAACTCCGCCACGCGCGGCGCGTCCTTGTCGTCCAATGCCATGTCGTCCTCCCTGGGTGCGCGGCGCGGTCTGACAGGCGCCGTCATGAAAGAGACGGACGAGCCCCCCGAGCTATTCCAATGAAGCTTGGTGAACTTGAGCCCTTAAGCGTGATCGGTTCTTTCCACCGACAGCCTCCACGCGGCTTGGGGACGCGACACCCTGATAACGCGCGTCGGGCAATCGACCGCTTGCCGGGTTTGGGCGAGAGAGCGTGTGTCTACTAACTCAGTCATCGCGTGAACCACCACCACAGGATGAAGGAGACTGTGGAACACGCAAACCGGCATTTCGTAGGTGTCATTTGAATGATTAAATTGCGCGCTTCTTGAATCGGTATTTTGCGCGCTCAATGGCGTATCGTCGGCCGAACGAGCTGGTCCGTATCGAGGCTGAGGCCCGCTCGCCAGAGCGGTGTTCTGGTGAAAATGCGCTCTTCAGATCCGAAGCCACGGCCTGGATCCTCACGGATCAGGCCGCCCCAGCACAGTGGTCGGAGCACGCCGACGTAGAGCGCGGACATGACCTCGTCGAAGCCGGACCTGGGATCCGGTTCGCCGAAAAGCTTGCGGCGCAGCGCTCCCCCAGCGGCGCCGTCCTCGACCTCAACGTTCAGGACATTGAGGTAGACGTCCCCGTTGATCGGGATCGCGCTGTCGTTCCTGCTCCACGCGAGATGGTCGAAGGCGAACAGGTAGAAGGGGATGAGTTCCGAGAAGATGCGTGCTGGTTGCCCGAGGAACGCCTTCCCGGATCGAGTGAGAATGAGTTTGCCTTTGTAGCGCCGCCCGATCTTCGCTGCGAGAAGCAGGTCATGAACCTCGCCGAGCGGCGGGAAGTCGACCTCGTTCAGCACCTTGTTCACGACGTAGAGCTCGGCGGTTGTCCATCCCGGCCACTCGAAGGCTGCCGCCGCCCATTCCACGAAGACGCGCTTGAATGCCTTCGACGGCGTCAGGGGAATGCCACCATGCTCTTCCGTATAGTCGAGGGTCATCGCGAGACCGCGCACTATCGGCGAGTGCATCATCGCCAACTCTGGAGATACCGTCGAACTGAACGCGATCACGGGACCATCCCGGGCTCGGCGCCACGAATGGTGGCAAGGATCAGCATCGGCCGAGCCCCGGTCATGTCTGACCGATCACGAGCGTGTCGCGGGCGGTCTCGACCACGGATGCCGTGATTGTCTCAAGCCCGTTGATCTCTGCGATACGCTCGCTCTGGGTGAGCACGCGCTGCAGCAAGCGGAAGTTGCCGCCAGTGATGCGCTGGACCGCCGCGATCGCGTCCGCTTCAATGGGTCGGCGATCGACACCATCAGGGCGCCACCCGTCAACGAGCAGGGCGCTGACATCGGCCTCCTGGAGCGGTCGGAACTCGTGCACGAAGCCGATCCTCGAATAGAGCTGGGCATAGCGCGCCATCCGCTTCTCCATGCCAGGCATGCCGATCAGCACGAGGCCGAACTCACCGTGGTCGAAGAGGTCGCGCAACGCCTCGAGCCCGCTCACCTTCAACCGATCCGCTTCGTCGACGATGATCAATCGGGTCGGGCTGCCGAGGTTCTTCAAGGCTGCTCGGAACCGGTCGGCGACCGTGAAGTACTCGCGTTCCGGCCTTGGGCCGACCGCCAGGCCGGCTGACCGCTCCTTGAAGTACCGGTCGTTCTCTCGTTCGAACTCGGCCACGCGGGCCTGCACTGCCGTGGTCTGCGCGCGCTCGATGGGCGTTCGGGCGATGGCGAGCATGTGGGTGAGCAGGTGGCGGATGGCCTCCTCAATCGATCGCGGCGAACTGACGACGGGCGCAGTCCAGAAGGCCGTGTTCCTCGTGCTCATGTCGGCCAGAGGCCCATCCGGGATCCGGTGGATCTCGGTGTCGTCCCAAGCGGTCCATCGTGCATGGCGGCGCGCGGAAAGCGTCTTACCGACGCCGGGTGCGCCGTGGCAGAGGCCGATATAGCGATTGGCCAGGCATGCCTCGGAGAACTCGGCGAACCGGCGATGTTCGACCGTTTCGACGAAGTCCGGCGCGGGAAACTCACTCATTATGATAGCGCTTCAGCGTCGGAAGAGGGGGGCAGGGCGGTGCCTCAGTGCTCTCGGTCGGTCCATCTTCTTCGCGCGCTTCGTGCCGTTTGAACTGAAGCAGCTCCTCGACTGTTCGGGCGCGGTCGCGGAGAGCCTGGCGCATCTCGCGACGCCGCCGGTTTCGTGCACTGACGATATCGCGCAGCGGCACCGTTTCGCCTGAAAGGTCCGGACAGATCGCACGGCATAGGAAGTAACCGTCATGAAAGACGCGGACCTCGCCCATATCGCGGGGATCGTATCGAATGGTCACGGTCTCTCCAACGAAAGCAGCGAGCGTTGGGTCGAGATAGCGAAAGCCATTGAGATGGATGCCATCCGGGCGAACCTTACGGGATTTCGGGACAGTGAGAAGGAGGAGATCGAGCCGCTCCAGCGACTCCGGCATGCGCGGCAGGAAGCCGCCCATCTCCCAGCGTGCGGTCGGCGTCTGGCGTGTCTCGGTGTGAGTGCGCACTTGCCAGACATCGACGACGAATTCGCTGAGCCTGCGTTCGACCGCGGTGAGTGTAAGCAGGCGCTTGCGGTCGCGCACGCCGCCAGGGCCGAGATAGCCGGGCAACTCGCTCAGGAACATCTGGTTGACGGTCTCGAAGAAGCGTTCGATCCGGCCGCGACCACGCGGCCTTCCGGGCAGCGAGAAGACCAGCCTGATCTTCAGATCGGCGGCAGCTTGCTCGAGATGCTTCGAAGTGAAGTCGCTTCCGTTGTCGACATAAAGCACCTCGGGGATCCCGCAGATGTGCCAGCGAGGCTCTACTTTGCGCCAGATTGCCTGGCGAAGGGCCAGCGCCGTTTGTGCGGCCGCTGGCGCATCCCAGGAGAGAAAGAACCCGGCGACGGCACGGCTGTGATCGTCCATGATCACGGTGAGCCAGGGGCGACCTTCCTCACCGTCGGGGCGCAGAGCGAGAAGATCGAGGCGCGTATGATCGGCCTGCCAGACCGCATTCGACCGCTCGGCTTCGCGCCGATGGACCAGCTCGAAGCTGTCGCCATAGGCCTTGGGACCGTCATGGGCGAGCGTTTTCAGATCCTTCGGCAGAGCACGGATGATGTTGTAGACGACGCGATAGGTCGGCTCGGGCTCACCAAGGTGGCGCGCGGCCGCGCAGACCTGCCTGTGGATCGTCGCGACAGACATCGGTGGCTTATCGAGCGCGAGCCCTTCCGCAAGTTCGACGAGGCGCGCCGAGATCGACCGGCGTGTGCCGCGGTCCTCGCGTCGACATCGTTGAAGGCCGCCGAGACCGTCGGCCTCGTACCGACGCTTCCAGTAGCTCAGCGTTCTGGGCGAGACATCGGAGCCGCGGGCGATGGCTCGCAGGGGCACGCCATCCTCGAGATGCGGCCGCAGGATCCGGAACCGCTCGAGCGCGGCGTCGCGCGGGTCGTCGAGGGAGGCTTCGGCGTCGCTCATGTCGGCATGAGACACTGCGCAAAGTATCGAGTCAATTTCCGCGCAAGATAATCATTCAAGCGTCACCCCGTCGAACCTGGCGGGACCAAATAGATAACATAAAGGAGGTTATGTAATGCATTGCGCCACTCGTGACGTTGCGCTAGATATGACGCATGCGGCTGGTGATCGACACGAACGTGCTCGTCGCGGCGCTGCGCTCGCGGCATGGTGCCAGCAACGCACTGCTCGTTCGCGTCCTCGGCGGTGAGGCGGTCTGGCTTTGCTCGGTGCCGCTCTTCGTCGAGTATCAGGAGGTGCTGATGCGCGCGGAGTTCGTGCTCGAGACAGGTCACACGCGTCCCGCGCTGGCGACCTTCCTGAGCGACATCGCCGCCGCGATCGAGCCGGTCGAGCTGAACTTCCTGTGGCGGCCGCAGCTCGCCGACCCGAAGGACGAGATGGCGCTCGAGACCGCGGCCAACGGACGGGCCGATGCCATCGTGACCTTCAACACGAAGGACTTCGCGCCGGCCGCGGCGCGCTTTGGGCTCGACCTTCTGACGCCCGCTGAGACCTTGAGGAGGATAGAGACATGACCCAGGCCACCAAGGCGCGCGTATCGCTCAATCTGCCGGCGTCGCTTAAGGCCGCCGCAGAGCGCTATGCAGAGCGCGACGGCGTCTCTCTCAACCAGTTTATCTCTGTGGCACTCGCCGAGAAGATTGGCGCGCAGGACGCGGCCGCATTTTTCGAGCGCCGCGGGGCCGGCGGCGACCCGGCCCGCGCCATCGCGATGCTGCGCGGCTCCCCTGATGTGCCGCCCGTCGGGGGCGACGAGGTTGGATCATGAGCGAGGTCGTCAGAGCGGACGAAGCCGCCTCGAGCCTTTCCGTCTGCTCGCCGGTCCTGATCGCGAGTGCGGGGCCGCGCGCCGAGAGGCGCTTTCTCGAATTCTTCGCGGTCACGATCCGCAATCGGAACACCCGGGCGGCCTATCTCCGAGCCTGCCGTTCCTTCTTCGCCTTCTGCGATGCCGCCGAGGTGGACGAGCTCGACGACATCGAGCCGCTGCACGTCGCCGCCTATATCGAGGCGCTCGGTCACGCCCGCTCGACACCGACCGTCAAGCAGCACCTGGCCGCGCTCCGAATGCTCTTCGACTGGCTGGTGACCGGGCAGATCCTCGCCGTGAACCCGGCCCATGCAGTGCGCGGGCCGAAACAGTCGGTCGCGGTCGGCAAGACACCCGTCCTTACCCCTGAGGAGGCGCGCCAGATCCTCGATGCGATTTCGCTCGAGACGCATGTCGGGCTACGGGACCGGGCGCTGATCGCGCTCATGGTCTTCTCCTTCGCACGCATCTCGGCCGCGCTCGCTTGCCGGGTGAAGGACTACGCGCCGCGCGGCAAGCGCTGGTGGCTGCGGTTCCACGAAAAAGGTGGCAAGGTCCATGAGATGCCGGTGCATCACACGCTCGAGGCCTGTCTCGACGCCTACATCGAGGCGGCTGGGCTCCGCGAGGACCCCGACGGCTGGCTCTTTCGTGCGGCGAAAGGTCGGACGGGCGCGCTCTCGGAGCGGCCGTTCACGCGGCAGCATGCCTGGCAGATGGTCCGCCGGCGGACGCGAGCCGCGGGGATCGCGCAGCCCGTCGGCAACCACTCCTTCCGCGCGACGGGGATCACGGCCTACCTCGCTAACAATGGCTCGCTCGAGCACGCCCAGCGGATGGCCGCGCATGCGAGCCCCCGGACCACGAAGCTCTACGACCGCACCGGCGAGGAAGTGACGCTCGACGAGGTCGAGAAGATTGTCATCTGAGCGAGGTCGTCACCGAGCCGGTCGACCGAGCGAATCTAGCTTGGTCGCGGGACTTTTCACTCAGCTGCAGTGCGCATATAATATGCGCATCTTCGATGGAGGAAGTGATGGGCACCACGGAGCGATCGCGACGCGCGACCAACCTGACCCTAGATGAAGAGCTGCTCGCCGATGCGAAGCGTCTGGGCGTCAATCTGAGCCGCGCCGCCGAGGACGGTCTGCAGGCGGCCGTACGCCAGGCCCGGATCGATGAGTGGATGAATGAGAATGCGGCCGCGATCGAAAGTTCGAACGGCTGGGTGGAGAAGCGCGGATTGCCGCTCGCCCGCCACCGGCAGTTCTAGTGGCTCGGTTCGACATTCACCGGGCCCCGGCTGGCAACGGCTATGTCCTCGACATCCAGAGCGACCTGCTCGACGGGCTGACGACCCGCGTGGTGGTGCCGCTGATGCCAATCGACGACGCGCCCCACCCGGCGCGCATCTTGAACCCGGTCATCGATCTCCCGGACGGGCCGCATGTGCTCGTCACCCAGTTTCTCTCGGCGGTCCCGACCTCAATCCTAGGTGCGTCCGCTGGCAATCTCGTAGACCGCTCCGATGACGTGACCCGGGCCGTTGATTTTCTGTTCCAGGGCTTCTGAAGGTGCGGATGCTCTATCGTTCTTGCTGCAAGGAAGGGCGGATTGCCGACATTCGCGGCAGTCCAAACCAAGGTCGGGTTAGGCCAAGAACACCCTTGGATCGCTGGGCGCGCTTCGTCAGAGCGGCTCGAAGCTGTGGTCGTGACGACGACGCCCTCCGCATGGAGTGACGCCATCCCCGCGAAAAACGAACGATGCAACGAAGAGCTGAATGGGCGGGGCCTCTTCCCAGAGTAAGAGCGCCAAGCCGGCGCGATCAGCGCCGTGAGCAGGTGTTCCCGGAGGTCCGCCCCGGGTGTTGCCCGTCAGCGGGTGTCATCTCATGAAAGGGAGCGCTGCGAGTTCGCCCCCGATCCGCTGTTCGCCCGCCTGGACTTCAACGGCATCGCCGGGCTTGGCCTCGAAGGAGACGAGCGCGTAGCCGATCATGCGTTCGAGCCTGTAAGACCACGCCTTGTGGGTCATGTGGCCGATAAGGGTGCCGCTCTTTTCGATCGGGAACCATATCGACTGATCTTCGGGTTCCTCCACACTCTCTAGCATGATGCCAAGCTGATGGCGCCGCACCCCATCAGCCTTGATCCGCCGGAGAGCCTGGACCCCGATGACGTCGTAGCTAACATCCAGATCGAGAAACCTGCCCAAACGGACCTCGAACGGGTTCGTTTCTTCGTCGGTGTCGGTTCCCCAGTTGAGAAGCCCGCTCTCGGTCCGCTCCGAAGGGTTGGGGTATCCGGGTCCGATGCCGAAGGGCGCGCCTGCCTCCGCTACCAGCTGCCGGAGGCGGTCGCCTTTGGAACCATCCATGAGGAAGAGCTCGAAACCGCCCTGCTTTGACCAGCCCGCGCGCACCACCTTGAGCGGGATACCGTCGATCAGGGCATCCCTGAACCAGAAATACTTCAGCTCCCTCACCCACTCACCGAGGAGGGACGCCACCACATCCTCCGCTTTCGGCCCCTGGATCGCGAGAGGCGAGACGTCCGGCTCGCTGACCTCGACATTGAGGCCCCTTTCGCCCGCGACGCAGCGCGCCCAAAACCAGATGTCGGAGTTGCCGATCGAGAGCCAGTAGCAATCTGCGTCGACCTTGAGCGCGGTTGGGTCGTTGATCAGCACCCCACGATGGTCGCAGAGCGCCACATACTTGCCCTGACCGATCTGCTGGCCGGAAAGATCGCGAACGCACAGGATCTGTGCCAGCCGGGCAGCATCCGGCCCCTTGAGCTGCACCTGCCGCTGCGCTGAGACATCCCACATCGACACGCCGTTGATCAGCCGCCAGTACTCCGCTTCCCGGTCTCCATAACCGCGCGGGATCAGCATGCGGTTACAGGTCAGAAGGGATTCGGCCCCCGCGGCGATGGTCGATCGGTAGAAGGGGGATCGGCGCAAACGTCCGACCGATATGATGGGTGCCATTATTGATCGTCCTCTTTGCAGAGTGGGCTGGTCAGGGCCGCTCGGGAAAGTCGACCAGTTTACCCATGGGGATCTCCGCGGCCTGATCATAGAAGGGTGGTTCCACGAGTTCTGCCGGGTGCAGAGATCCGTCGCGACAGCCGATCCAGATCACGTCGCCCGCGGCGTGCTCAGGCGCATCTATCAATACATAGCCCAGGCTGTGTCCCAGCAGGGGCGAGACGGCTTCTGCAGTGACCTTGCCGATCCGACGCCCGTCATTCTCGACAGCGCCAGAGATCGAGACGGCGCTGGCCAAGCACCTGAAGCGAAAGAGCCGCCGCCCCTTCCGGGCAGACTTCAGGGCGGTGCTGCCAATGAACGCGCCCTTGTTCTCATCGACGAAGCGGCCAAGACCAACATCGTAGGGTGTCGTGAACCGATCGAAGTCGGAGCCCGCATTCAGGATCCCTGCCTCTATGCGCCGGGTGTTGAACGCATCGACAGGCGCCATATCGAGCCCGAGCGGCTCTCCACGTTGCTGCATCAGGGCCCAGAGCGCTTCGACGTCATGGTGCGCTTCGGTGTAGAACTCCCACCCCAGCTCGTTGGTGAACCCAGTTCGGGAAACGATGAACTCCTGTCCGCCGAACCGGACGCTGGCGAGGCCGTAATAGGAGAAACCTGCCGGCAGCCCCTCGTCGCTCATCGCCTCAAGAAGCTTCAGAGCGTTCGGCCCCTGCACCTGCGAAACAAACACATGAGGGTCTGTGATCTCGACATCCATATCTGTGCCGTGCGCGCGCGCCCAGCTGTAGACGTCGCCGTCCGCCTGCACGGACCAGAACCGGTCCTCCGCCAGCCGCATTAGGACGCAGTCAACGATCATCCCGCCATCGTCGTAGCAGGCGAGGCCATAGCCGCAGCGGCCGATCTAGAGCTTGGCGATGTCACGGGTGAAGAGCGCATTCAGCAGGCGCTCTGCTTCCAGGCCTTCGAACTGCAGCGAAAGCTCCCCCGTATGCAGCAGGCCGACTTTCTGGCGAAGCAACCAGTAGCCATCCTCGACGGTTCTGGTGTCGAAGCCGACGACCATCAAACGGCGGTTGTAGACGCTGTAATGCGGCCCCAGAGGCCGCTCGTGCTCATGAAACGGGTGCCGGGTCAGTTCACCGCTCGCGACACCCGGTCGGTAAGCGACCAGATCGCTTGGCACATCGACGCGATGTCTATTCATTGGACCTCTCCCGAAACCCCAGCTCGGATGATCGCAGCTTTCCTGCCGGACGCTCGCAGCGCCTGAATGCGATCGGCCGCCGCCACGCGAGTGTCTAGCAACAAAGAAGGCTGAAGCGATGAGATTTGACCTCAGCTTCAGATTGAGAAAATCTCAATTCATGAGCGATTGGATGCCCTCTCTCAACGCGCTTCGGGCCTTTGAAACGGTCGGACGGCTTTTGAGCTACCGGGCCGCTGCAGAGGAGTTCAACGTGACGCCAGGCGCCGTGAAGCGACCTTGTCGCGAAGCTCGAGGCAACAATTGGGGCCCAACTCGTCCAGCGAAAGGGTCAGGGCCTCAAACTGACCCCGCTCGGCAGAGCCGGCATGGCGGATATGTCTCTTGGCATGCGGCACTTCTCCGACGGAGTCCGCAAGATGACCTTGCTCCCTGATCCCGGACCAGGCGGTAAAGTATGAGCCGACCTGAAGGTACGAGGATGACGAAACGAGCGAGGCGGCGGTTCTCGCCGGAGGACAAGGAGCAGGCGGTCACGCGGCTGTCGGAGGCCGGGGCAACCTATGGCAGCGTGGCTGCGGAGGTGAGTGTGACGGCGACGCAGCTCAAGACCTGGAAGCTTGAGCTGGATGCGGCCGGCTCATCGGCGGCGATTGCCGCTCAACGGGCCGAGGCGGCCGAGCTGACGCAGCTTCGGCGCGACAACAAGCGGCTCAAAGAGGAGGTGGAGGTCTTGCGCAAGGCCTCGGCTTTTTTCGCTCAGTGGGCGGCGAAACCGTGAGGGCCAGGCGCGCCTTCGTCGCCGCCTAGGCAGGCACGCATTCGATCCGTTTCCTTTGCCGGGTCCTTGGCGCCTCTCGGAGCTGGTATCATGCTCGGCAGCGCGCAACCCCGCACAGAGCCGAGCGCGCTGTCAGACGTGCTGAGCTGGTTGAGGAGATCCGTGGGATCTTTGAGGCCTGAAAGCGCCGTTACGGAGCGCCGCGGATACACGCGGAGTTGCGAGATCGGGGCCGTCAGCTCTCGAAGCGGACGGTCGTCAAGCTTATCAAGGACAATGGTATTCGCCCGCCGCGCAGAAAGCGCAAGGTACCAATCACGACCGACAGCCGGCATTCTCATCCGATCGCGCCGAATCTGCTCGACCGGAACATCAAGACTGACGCGCCCGAAACGGTCTGGCTCGCCGACATCTCCGCTCGCCATTGTCTCTCGGACCAATGGCGCGACAAGGCTCCGATGCAGAGCTTCTTTGGCTCGCCCAAGACGGAACTCGTGCACAACACCCAGTTTCGAACCCGAGCGGGCGCGAAGCGCGCGCTCTTCGAGTATATCGAGATCTTCTACAACCGGCAGCGCCGCCACTCGAGCATCGGCTACCGAACGTCAGCCCAGGCAAGGATAGACATGGTCATGGTTCCGGCCGCATAGATGAATTGCACCCTGGTCCGGGATCAGGGAACAAGTTCAAGAGTTATGAGACGCTCGAGCGGGCCCGGGACGTCTACGCCGTGGTCCTGACAGGGTCGCTCGAAGACGACAGCCTCGACGTGGACGCAGCGGCGACGAAGGCACTAAGGGCCGGCTATGGAAGGTGAGGTGGTGTCACGTTAACGGCGATTGATCGGAGGTGGGCTTGACAGATGAAAAGGTTTCTAGCGCAGGCGATTGCGGAACTGACCGACGCTCTCTCCCGACCATTTCTTGAACGCCCGACGAAACCCACTCGGTTCGCGAAAGCCGAGTTGCCGTCCAACATCGTCAACCGTCGCCGCGGGGTTCACGGTCAGAAGTGCTTTCGCGCGGTCCAGCCTTGCTTCGTCCACCAACTGGCGCAGCGTAACGCCGAACTGTTCGGCCAGTCTCTGCGTGGACCGCAGGCTCATGCCGGCACGTTTGGCAATATCGGGCGCACGCAGAGACCGCCCGTCCTGAATCGCGGCGGAAATCGCACCGCGCAGTCGCCAAAGCTCCCGCGGGTAGCCGTCACGGACCTGCTGCGAGCGTAGTTCGGTGATGAAGCCCTCCATGAAGCGCGCCGCGACCTCATTGGCCTTCGGGTTGCGCCGCTGCAGGAGGGATCTCTCGAACACCATGGTGACGCCGC
The DNA here is from genome assembly GCA_039816045.1 of Pseudomonadota bacterium. Lineage (GTDB taxonomy): Bacteria > Pseudomonadota > Alphaproteobacteria > Rhodobacterales > Rhodobacteraceae > Thermohalobaculum. The sequence goes on along the minus strand of JBCBYB010000009.1, from coordinate 119,008 downwards.
CGCCAACAGAAGGGTCGAACCGGACGGTCGATCCGAAAAACTGCTCAAAGGGCTCACGCGCGCTATCGCTCTCGAAGCCGAACCGCACTTCGGTCGCGCGCACATCATCGCCGAACACATGGGTGATCAGCCGGCTGATCATCGCCGAGCAGAGCTCGTGCGAGCGCCCGCCATCCAGAACCTCGAGGGGATGCCAAGCCCGCAAGATCGCATAAGAGCCAGAGATCTCGAACTCGGACATGGCCCGGTCGCTGATCAGATCGCAGTTCTGCGCGAGCGCCTGCAATGTCGAGGCCAGATCAGGCGCGACGCGGGAAAAACTGGAAATGTGCCCGAAGAAAGAAATCGGCGCGATGCGGGCCATCTCGAGCGTGGGCGGCGGCGCCGAACGCGCGGTCTCTTCGGTGATCAGGGCCCAAAGCCGCGGGAGAACCTCATCGCCGACCCGCTCCTCCCAGGTGTTAAGCTCCGCCAGCGGCAGGCCGATGCGCGCTTCGATCTTCCTGGCATCGATGCCTTGCTTCAGCGCGAAGGCCACGGTCGGGATCACCACGGCAGACGACCCCTGCGGTGCTGGAATGTCCCGAAACTTCACGACGCCTCACCGCTCCGATCGGATGCAAAGCACATCTACCACTTCCACCAAAACGACAGATCAAGCAAGCAAGCGAAGCAGATTGGCGCAATTTGCCCGGATCTCACTGAGATTGGCACCGAGCGCATTGGCTTGAGCCGCCGCACAACTGGTACAACCGCTGGGCAAGGGGTGTGTTGGCCGAACCCGTTCTGGATGAGTCTCCCGTGTCGCTGGGAGAGACGCGCAGAGATCTCCGGCCAAGAATGCAGAGGGTACGTCATGGACATCAACCCATCCAGTCTCATCGGTTCAGGGACGTTCGACCGCGTGGTGTTTCATTTCGACGGGAACAACAACGACCCCGATGACATTGCGGCGCTACCCATCGCGGCCCTGCTTGCCAAGGCTGCGGGGATCGAGGACAGCACTAGTTTCTTCTACAGCAACAACCGCTTCGAGGCGTCGGTGCCCTGGCAGGCTGAGGCGATGGAGCGAGCCGCCGATTTCGCCAACGGGCTCGGGATCGACACACGCAGCTATGAAGACGATGCGTCCCGAACGGAAGACGACCTGGTCGAGATGCTCGACAGCGGCGAGCAGGTTTTGATCCTGGAAGGCGGCCCGATGACCGCCACCTATGACGCTCTGCAGCGGGTGAACCCTGCGAACCTCTCGAACATAACGCTTGTGTCCCATTCGGTATGGAATGAGGCGCAAGGTGTGCCTTGGTCCACGCTCAAGGCCGAATTCCCAGACGTGACGTTCATCGACATTGCCGATCGCAACGGGTTCACCACGCCGACGACCAACGTTCCCGGCAGCGGCTTTAAGAGCAAGTGGTGGGAGTGGTTGGACGCATCCGATGATCTGGTGATCCAGCAAGCGAACGCGATCATGGATCTGGCGAACGGGCCAGAGGGTCCGCCGGCAACGCCTGAGGGCATGAACCCCTATTATTCCGACATCTCTTACGACGCCTCGGATGCTGCAATGCTGCTCTGGGCGCTGACGGAGACCGATCCGACGGCCAGGCTCGATCCTCGCGAGGCACAGTCGTTCATCGAGGCCGGGCAAAGCCTGGCGCCAGAGCCAGATCCCGTGCCAGAGCCGCTCCTGACCTATGATGTGCACGCCGTGGTGGACAAGCGGGCTGTTATCGAGGCGGAGGACGGGATCCGCGTGCTCAATGACGGCCGCGCCAGTTGGGAGAAGTTCGCGGACCTTTGGGCGGTCACGACAGAGTTCGGCGGCGTTGAGATCGAGGACATCTCTGGCGACGGCGTCCTTTGGCGCAACGACACCAAGGACCGGATCCTGCCGGCTAAGAACCAAAGCTATCTACAGAAAGAGTGGATCCACCAGACCACGCCCATGGCCTACACCTTCACCATCGAAGAGGGCGACCCGAGTGGGCGATACTATGTCGGCATCCGCATGATCAAACCAGAGGGCCAGGGCGTCGACCACGGCGACCAAGGCAACGACATCTATTTCGCCTCGGCCGCAGGCGGGCCAATCCTGAACAACAAAACGGCCATTTCAGACGTCTCCACCGGGGGTCAGCTAGCGTGGAGCAAAGTCTTTGCGAACGGACGCGGGGAGGAGACCGGCTTCGACGGCGGGGGGCTCGATCCACTGACTTGGTCCTGGGCCATCCAGGAGGAGGGGCAACATGGATCCTTTCTCGCACTCGACATCCCATCCGGCTATGTGGGCGAGTGGACGATCTATGTCGCCGGGCGTTCGCAAAAGGTGGCCCTCGACCAGATCCAGGTTATCCATCGCTCCGAAGCCGATCTCGGCGGCAAACAGCACGCGCTGAATTTCGATCCAAGCGCCACCTCGACCAAGATCTCGGACGATCTGCCGACCCCTCCCGAGCCCGAACCGGAGCCGGAACCCGAACCCACGCCCGAACCGGTGCCGACGCCCGAGCCCGCGCCGCGCCTGGAGATGGGCACCGAGACCGTGCTGCAGGATGATCCGGATGGCTGGTTTTCGGTCAAGTTCGCAGAGGCGATCCCCAATGCGGTTGTCGTTATGGGCCCCGCCTCGTGGAGCCACGGAGATCCGATTGTGCCCGCTGTGCGCAATGTCACTGAAGACGGTTTTGAGTTTCAGCTCGACGAATGGGCCTATCAGGATGGCATCCGCGCCGATGTCGAGGCTATCAGCTGGATGGCTGCCACCGCCGGCGCCCATGCACTTGAGGACGGCACGGTAATCCAGGCGGGTTCGACAGTGGCAGGAACGTGGGGTCCGGCCTCAGTAGGGTTCGAGACGGCATTCGAGACCTCTCCCGTGGTTCTCAGCCAAGCCAAAGCCGGCGCCGACGTGACGGTCACCGCGCGCAATGACGATGTGACCGCGGAGGGTTTCAAGGTGATGCTCCAGGAGGAGGACGCGCGGCTCGACAACGATCTCAACGCCCTGGTCGACTGGATTGCGGTCGAGGCGACCGACAGCGTTGCCTTTGATGCCGGTAAGAAGGGCGCGGGCTTCCGGTGGGAACAAACTGGTGTCGAGGATTTCACGTGGGGGGACGTGTTCCTCGCGGATATGCAGACCATGCGCGACACGGAGGCGGCGACGGTGCGCTTCACAGCCAAAAATGGCCAGGCATTGGTGCGGGTGCACGAAGACCAATCCGTCGACTGGGAACAGAACCACAAACACGAACGCGTCGGCTTCATTGCCGGTGAAGCTGACGGATATCTCCTGTACGATCTCGAAACAGCCTAGCGGCATAGCCAGGCCGAGGCGCTCGGAACGATGCACGACCCACAAGTAAAAGCCATAGAGGAGGCATCCTTAGCATTAGGCGAGGCCAAACGATAGGCTGGGCGCGGCCGTGGTGCATGGACCTGCTTAAGGGAGAATGACCCCCTTTCCCCTTGGATCAGTCGATGCGAATGGTCATTGGTTTGGCGAGGCTTATGGCCTTGATTTCGGCCGCGATCCTGAGCGCCCCTTCCCGGCACTGTGCACCGAATGTTCTTGCTGCGAGCCGGTCCCCGCCGGTGTGCTTGAGCCGGAAGACAGCGGTCTCGGCATGGGAACGCAGCCCTCATCCGTGGTTCTTCTGCCAGGCCATCCGCCCGCGGGCCGCGAGCGCGGCGGCCTGGCCCGCCGGATCGCGTCGTAGACCGGGGCGCCGTCATAGGCGCCGTCCACTGCCCGGCAGGCGTTTGCCTTGCAAACGCTGAGAGGGGCGATGACCGTGCGGATCCGGCCGCCGGCGCTGGCAACCAGCGGGTAGGCCATGGCCGCGTCTGAGGTGTCTCTGTCGGTAAGCACATGGGCCAAGGTCTCGCCCGTGCTCGCATCAACGGCGATAGGTAACTTCCGCCACGCGCGACGCTTTTCGCCGTGCTTGAGCCGGTCCCACTCGTCGGGGCCGCAGAACTTCAGCCCGGTGCTATCGAGAACGAGGTCCACGGGGCCCGTCCGCCTGGGCGCGTTCATGTTCACCGACACCGTCCGCCGCCTGCGGGCCAACGTGGTGTGATCCGGCACGGCGAGATCGAAGTCCATCAACTCCATCACCTAGCGCGTGAACCCCTCGGCTTGGCGCAGCGGAAGGCGAAAGACCGTCGCCAGCATCAGCACCGTTTCGATCGCAAGATCCGAGTACCCCGGCTGCCCGCCCCGGGTTCGTCGCCGCGGTGCGGTCCAGCCCGCGGTCATACTCAGGCCAGTTGGTCACCCGATAGCGGGCAGCCGGGATCTTTTGGCGGCGGGGTTCATGGTGCTTGAACGGTATGCCCGGGCCCTTCCGCACCACAGCAACCGGTTCCACGCCGATCTGTGCACCAAAACCGACCAGAGGCTCCGGTGAGACGTCTGTTGACGATGCGCGACACAGAGCCACTACCGCTAACCCCGACATGCTTGGCTAGACTCAGGGGCGCATCTCTCAGCACAATGGCGTGGCGTGGCCTCGCGGTCGAAGTCGCCCCGTCAAGTCTGGCGTTGAGCCACGACCATGATCACAACATGCAAAAAAACCACCAAGATAATCGAAGAGATGTGAATCAGAAATGAAGCTGAGACGTCTGTAAAAATCCAAATAGCCAATGGAAAAAAAAGAAATATAGACGTCCCAAGTCCTGGGTTGTAATTCCGAAAAACGAGCGCCCAAACCACATGCAGTGCTCCGTTTATCGCCAGAAGATACCCGGCAAGCACGCCCCAGCCCGGTGAAATCGTAGCAAGATAGAAAACGGAAAGTAAAAGAAACCAGACGAATATTACATTAATGATCCAGATATCGGCAGCAGACAGACCCTTGGCGCCCTCACCGATCATGCCATTAAGAAACTCTGAAAATCGGTTATTGTCGTGCTCTTCAAACTGATGAAGCATGTAGATTGGCAATGACAGGAAGAGCGATAGGATGATCTTGTCCGCGACGAATGGATAAAGGCCCAGTATCAGGAGCGCGACTGGCGGGGTCGCGTAGGCCCAGTTCCGGAAAATACGACCTCGCATGCTCAATACTCTCTCGCTTCTGCGTTCCTGAGGATGATCCTGTCGAGCTCCCAGCGCCGACGAAACACCAATACCGACGGCTCGGCGTTTTCGGCACCGTGAAAGGGACAGAAAGTCGATGCAGAACGCGCAAGCTTCTCGCTGCCCGCACGTGCCGCCCCTCTGACTGGTGGGTCGCCCAACCGACCATCTTCGCCAGATGCCATGTCAACGGCCGCCGGTCACGCGGCGTCGCGGACAAGCTTGGCCACAAGCGCGTCGCGTTTCGCCACATCGTCTGCGAGCCTTGGCAGCGCCTTTCGCCGCCCCCCGCTGACGAGTACGCCCGTCTGGCCGTCGAGGGCGCCTGGGTCGGCCGCGGCAACGATCTTCCGTGCATGCTTGGCCGCATCGCTGAACACCAGGGGCGCGATCCAGCGCAACAGAGCCGGCATGCCATCGCCCCGCCGGATCATCGGCGTCATCGTGGGGCCCGGGTCGATCGAGCGGATCAGGATATTCTCCGCTTGCAACTGCGGCGCCAGCGCCGCCCCCATCGCCGTCAAAGCGAGTTTCGAGGTCGCATAAGCGCCCAACAGGCCTCCAACCGACGTGGGATTGGAAAGTGAGTCGACATCAAGGTTCTTTGGCGACTTGATGGCCGACGACGACATCGTCACCACCATCGACGGCTCATCACGCGACGGCCGCGACAGGGACGGCCGCAACTCCTCGATCATCAGATAGTTCGCGAGGACGTTGACAGCGTAATGGGACTCGTGCCCTTGGGCGGTCACCTTGCGCTCAGACGTCAAGACGCCGGCGATGTTGTAAAGGGTGTCGATACGGGGATGGCGCATGCGCACCTGCGCCATGGCGCTCCTGATCGCGGCAACATCCATCAGATCCACCTCAATCGTGCTGATCTCGGCGACCGGATGCGCCTTGAGCAGGCGCGCCTTCTGTTCGACCGCCTTCTCGGCCGAACGGTTGATCAGCACAAGGCGCCAGCCAGAAGCCGCGAGAATGTCGGCCACGGCCGCGCCGATCCCGCCTGTGGAGCCAGTAATCGCCGCGGTTCGGGTCTGGGTCATGACAGCTTCCTTTGCAGATGGCGTGGCGACCGCCGCGGCGGTCATTGGGCAACCGCCGGCTGAGAATTCGGTGGGCCGACGCTCCACCGTCGCCAGCGAGCCCGACCTCCAAACCCACATCGTATAGTGCCGACATGTGGGCGCGGTCGAAAGGTTCAGCGGCTTCCCGATCGAACGTGCGCGGCACCGACAGCAAGCGGAAGTGAGCGCACAAGGTCTTCCTCAGCCTGGAGAAGCGTCGTCTCGGCCTCTTCGATTGCCGCGCGACGGTTTTGGATTTCGGTTTCGAACTGGGCAACGTCCAATGCCGTCAGAAGGTCTCCCTCGGCGACGCGCTGACCAGCATCGAGGCCGAGCCGGCCGAGGCGGCCACCGACTTCGAACGACAATACGTTGACCTCGCCCGGCTCGAGCACGCCGGGATAGCGGCGCACGGTGCTTCGCTCGATATCCGCGACAGGCTCCGTGATCAGACCGCGGATCGGCAGGTCCTGTTCTTCATGCCCGACGTCAGGAAAGCAGCCTGCAATAAAAACGCATGAAACTGATAATAGGTGGGGCTTGACTGACGCAAATGACCTTAGTGTTCTCCAGCTATGAGGCATGGACTTGGAGACTTTCATCTGTTTTGAAAATAATAACGGCAACCTAGCAGGAGGCAGAGGACCGAGATGATCAAAAAGGGGACCTTTCGCGACAATCTCGAAGCGGGTTCCCACCACATCAGCGTCATCACAACCACGGTCGCTTTCGCCCGGTCACGCGGGTTTTCGATGGCCGAGATCGAGGCGGTGACAGGTGTCGAGGGCGCCGCGCTCGGAAATCCCGATGCGCGGCCGCCGGCCGAGGCCGCGCATCGTCTCTGGCGCGCGCTCGCTGTGGCGGAGCCCGAGGCCGTGCTTGGCGTTGGGGCTGCGCGGGCCGCATCTTTGAGCGTGCTCGGCGGCATGATGCACGGCATGCAGTATGCCGACACCCGTCGTGACGCAATCGAGTTTCTCGTTCGCAACCGGGCTATTCTTGGCGATCGTCTGGAGATGGAGCTTCGGGAGACCGAGGACGAGGCCCTGATCGTCGTCAGATAACTTGGGACTCTGGAGGTCCTGACGGTCGAGAGGGCCTGGCTCCTTCGATCTGGGGTTATTCTGCTCGGCTCTGGTTGAGCAAGCGGCGCTGACGGATGGTGTCTTCCTTGGCCCTCTTGCAACGCGGAGGAGGTTGGCTTGGAACCCGCTTGGACAGATACTAACGTTCGCGCGACGGGCGGCTTCTCGCGGTGAGCGCAACGCGGTGAGCGTTTACCCAGTGTTTCAATCGGCTAAAAGATGAACGATTTCATGCTCAGCACGACGATCTGCGAACGAAGCCGATGAAGGCACGCATCGCCGCGCTGTGGCGGCGGCGATTGGGATAAAAGAAATGCCAGCTCGGCAAGTGCGGGCTCCAATCGGTCAATAGCTCCGTCAGTGACCCATGCCACTCGCACCGCCTCGGCAAATCGCTCGCGCTCGCCCATGTCCGCGTCGATATTGCGGATGGCATAAGGCTCGAACTAAGGGGCGACGGGTTCGAGGCAACCGCCACCGTCATTGCCGTGCCTATCTACGATCCTCAGAAATCGCGAACTCATGCGCCGTGACCCCTTTGCGCGCAATCGTGCCGCCAATGCCGGTCACGGAGTGCGCCCGGCAGCGGGGTTCAATCTAGAGTAACTGTCCATCCTATCGCGGTCCCGCACTGCCGAGAACATCCAGCCTTTCATTCCAACACTCTGGGGATCTAATCGAACTCCTGGCGCATCGTAGGACTTCCGTAGCCTTGGCCTCGCGTGCGCACGAATGCACCGTTCACCGAATGTCGGGAAGGTCCGGCACTTTGGCCGATTGGAGGAAGGCTGATCACCCAGGCGTGGCGAATGGCGGGTCCGGAGGGCTGCGCTGCGGCATCGACCGCTCGCCCGAATGTCCGCAGTGGGCCGAACGTTGCGTTGGTGCGCCGGCCGGACGGTGCGAGTGATTGACCGGCGATACGGTCTGATGGCGTGGGAGGGCTCGATGCCCGACCGCGCCACAGCAGGGGGTGAAACGGGGGCGGCACGCCCCCTCGAAGGAGGCGCAGCCGACTGAGCAAGATCGCGTTGTGCAACAACGCATATCTTGCGCGTGGCCTTATCTGCGAGATGCGCTGGGGATGGGCGCTGTGTGACATTTGAGGCGAAGCGTGTGACACGGGAGGTAAGCGTTTTGCAATAGCTCAATTGGGGCCTGCCATGTGGCGGTCAGCGCGAAGGCTGCGTTGGCGGATGTAGGGATACCGTTGGTCACGGCACAAGAGCGGCGCCCAACTACTCGGAGATCCGCGAATCGCTCGCCTGCCAATCTGCCTCGGCCGCAAGTCCGCCCCCAAGCCGGCACCGACGCGGGGACGTAAGAAGGCCGCGGCGGCGGACTGACGCCGTGACCTCGCTCGGTCTGCCGCTGATTCCCGAGTCCCGGTCTCCGGGTCTGCACTCTCTGGTCAGCCCGGAGAATCTTCTCTTATGGGCCCTTTCGGAAGATTGCCGCGGCGTCTGACGGTCACACGTCCGATATGTCGCAGGCGATGGCCGTTGCCCCCCCCGCCACAGCATAATGCGATACCCCACACATTGAGACCTTATCCGCCAGAAGTGTCGATGTGTGATCTCCACTACGCTGTGATGCGTTTACGCCGTGACGCGAACGATCATCTGATGGCCAGGTGCAACTGGAAGGCCCTGCGCAAATGCGACGTCCTAGTCATCTGGAAACTCGACCGGCTGGGCCGTGACCTCAAGAACCTGGTCAATACCGCCCAAGACCTGTCCGACCGAGGCATCGGTCTGCTCGTGCTGGCGGGCCAAGGCGCGCAGATCGACACAACCACGCCGACCGGCAAGCTGATCTTTGGCATCTTCGCCAGCCTGGCCGAGTTCGAGCGCGAACTGATCCGCGAACGCACCATGGCAGGCCTCGCCGCCGCCCGCGCCCGGGAGCGCAAATTCGTGCTCACCAAAGCCCAGGTGCACCTCGGCCAGGCCGGCATGGCCAAGCGCGATAGCTCTGTCACCGAGCTTTGCAAAGAACTTGGCATCCGCCCCGTTACTCTCTATCGTAATGCGGCTTAACAGTCGAATTGCGCCGAAACGGGACGTGCCGTTGGCGGATTGGGATGGTTTTCGATTGACCCGCACAGGATTAGTTTCTGCATTGCTCATGGTCTCGCTCGCCGCTTGCGGCTGGGGATGGCCGAATGCCAGATACATCCCGACACAATATACGGGTCGTTGGGCCGTGACGCTCACATCTGAACAATGCGGCGAAGACTCACTCCAAACCTACACGGCAACGGGCGGAATGATGTTTCGGGCGTACAGTGACAAGTATTATTTTGATTTCCGCCACGGTGTCCAAAAGCGAAGTGCCAGCGGTACGGCACGGCAAAATGTTGAGCATACAAATCCTGTGACCGGCAAAACCGCAATACTCGAATACCCATGGTTTTACATTGAATTTGGGTCTTCTGATCGCGGAAAAGGCTCCTGGAGAGCGAGCGATTGCCGTGGCCAAATTGAACTCACCAAGGTGCGCGAGTAGGAAAATGCTATTGAGAGGGATGATATGGATACGCTGACACTCGCACGGAATCTAATTCTGCAATATGGCAACTGGTCAGGGCCGGGATGGTCCAATGGCACAGGTTATCCTGGCCGTCGTTTGACCGATGCCGAAAAGTTTGGCGTCGGCGTAGATTCTTACGATAGTTACGTCGCCAAGGCTCACGACCTGAACGAGATTTTAGGCGAAGAGAACCTTCGCAGCAATCTCGCGAACTTGGGCTTCTCAGATTTGGTTACACCTACGCCCACCGGCGACTATGAATTTGGCCTCGTCAGAGATGGCCGGTTTGTTGATGCGCAACACTATCTGGATACGGCTTCCCCACAAAACCGTGCAGCCGTAGCCGATGCGCTGATCATGTATGAGCAGCAAGTCATGCGATCGAATTTACAGTTCGCAGTGGACTATCTCTCGAACGGCGTTGACGTCTGGGACCAAGGCTTGTCGGCGGTCCGGATGGGATTGCAGCTTGGAGCGGCATCACACATTTTCCTAGGCGAGGCGGCTGCTTCAGAGACTCGGATTAATGATCTACGCCAATTCGCAAGCGCGGACATTGATCAGCAAGTGCTCGATTACCTCTCGCAGAACTTTGTGTCGCCAGGCTCCGGGAACGACGCATCCCGCTTCATGGAATGGCCGGGCGGCGATGAATATAATCGCTCGGTAGACTTCTCCTTCATGATCGGTGCGGATCGCGAGCAAATTCTCGCAACCGCCGTGGCTTTGAGAGACGCATGGAGAAGCGGAAATCCCGATATTGCCGCCGCATTGGCTGAGATGGAGCAAATCGGGTTTTCGGACTTCGAGGGGGCTTTCTCTTTGATGCAGCAGCTCAGCGACGAAAGTCTGCGAGCCCCGCAAGAATGCTTCCTCGCGGGCACCGAAATCTCCATGTGGGATGGCACCAAGAGACCGATCGAAGACATCCGGGTCGGTGACGAGGTCGTGTCGTATGAGCGCAACGGCAATCTCGTTCCGGGTCGCGTCACCCAGACGATGGAGAATTCCGTCCGCTATATCCTTGATGTTTTTGGGCTAATGGTCACGCCTGGCCATGTCACGCTCTGCGGCGATGGTCGCTTTGCCGGACGGCATGTTCCCATAATCAACATTCTACGCTCTGATGGCGCGCTGGTGAAAGAGGACGGGCGCCTAATCCGTGCAGCAACCAATGAGCTCGTCGGGTCACTCGGTGATCGCATGGTCAAAACCTTCACCGGCACGCAACACCCCGATGGTTCGGTCGAAGTGATCGAGGAAGGTGAAATCCGCCTCGGCACGCGGGTGATGAAACCCGATGGCAAGCACTACTCGCTCTTGGCCATCGTTGAGCAGAACGGGTGGGAGCTGACCGATGACGGCTATCTCTTCTCGCCTAAGACTGGTGAGATGAGCTCGTTCTATTGGTCGCTTTCGAAGCGCTTGCCGAAACCTGAGGATTATGTGCTTCAGCGCAGTAAGCTGACGCTGAGCGACATCTATGCTGCCGGCGAGTGGGAGGCTGTGCAGCCCGTAGTTCCCGCGCCAATCGGCCGCTTTGGATGTGCATCACATCCACAGAGCGAGGCCAGCTACGGCCCGCCACACGGCACGGCTACAATGAGGAAATCGTCCGATGTGGCACCACCGCTTGCGCGCGAGGTGACGCGCTCAAGCAAATCAGGCCAAAGCCGCCAAATCGGAATAACCCGACGAGGCTCCCGGCACTGAGGCCAATCTGCCAGTCGAGTGGCTGCTATTACTTTGCATGTGGCGACCGAGTTGTCCGGGCTGACTGAGAGGGCAGTGTGAGTGCACGAGTAGATATGAAGGCCGGCGTTGGTTCGGAGGGCATTGATGAGGCCTGTGTGGTGCCGCCACACCGGCACACGCGGTGCTGAGGCGGCTCTCATGCTGCCGAAAGCTGGCAGACAGGCAATTCTTGAGAAACGGCTGATCTGACGCTATATACCGTCAATGAACGCGGCAATGGAGCCACCCATGAGCCTGACAGACTATGCCGATAACGGCCTCTTCGCCCCGAAGAAGATCGCCGCTGCGCTGCGGACGACGAGCGAGGAAGTCGCACGCACCGTCGGCCTCGGCAAGGACGCGGTTCAGCGCAAGGAGCGCATCCGCTCGGACCGCACGCAGCGGCGCCTGCGCGAGATGGTCGAGATCCTCAACAAGGTCGAGCCCCGCTTCGGCTCCGCTCTGATGGCCTATGCCTGGTATCGCTCGGAGCCGCTCCCGGGCTTCGCCGGCATGACTGCGATGCAGCTCGTGCGCGAGGGCAAAGCGGCGGAGGTGCTCGACTTCATCGACGCGGTGGATGCCGGCATCCACGCGTGAGCCTCGATAACGGGCGCTATCGCGGTCTTCTCTATCGTGCGCACAACCCGGTCTATGCGCGCGAACCGCTCTCGGGCCGGGGTGCAGCGCTCCATGACGGCCGCTTCAATCGCAAGGGTGTCGAGGCGCTCTACACGTCGCTGACCCCGGAGACGGCGATGCGGGAGGCTAACCAGGTCGGCGATCTGCAGCCGACAACGCTCGTCGCCTACCGCGCCGACATTGGCCCGATCTTCGACAGCCGTGACATGGCTGCACTGGCCAAGCGACAGATGACGCCGGAGACGCTGGCCGACGCAGGCTGGCGTCTCCGCATGATCGAGGGTGAGGCTGTATCCACACAGGAGTTCGCAGAGGCGCTGATCGCGGACGGGTTTGCCGGCCTGCTCGTCCGGAGCTTCGCGGCCGGCGCCCGTGACGATCAGCTCAACCTAGTGCTCTGGCGCTGGAATGGCGGCGAGGACGATCGGCTCCAGCTCATCGACGATCAGGACCGCCTGTCGCTGATCTGACGGCGAGCTTCTCAACCGAACTTCTCGGACGCGGAACTCCGAGGCGATGTGACCGGGTCTCGGCGGAGTGCTGACTGCCTCGGAAGGAGCCATAGACGTTTGTGGGCGGAGGCGCCGAGCAGCGAGCTCGACGCTGATGCAGATCGGCGGCCGTCGGCGGCGAAACACGCTCTGACCGCGGGATTGACCCCTGTCACGGCGTCAATTCGAAGAGCTTCGGCGGATCCGAGTGGCGTCGGATGTAATCCACACGATTTCCGTTCCAGTGGTAGTCGTAATGGTTGCCCTGGACCGGGATCCCGGCCACGTCCGGCCAGAAGATCCCGATGCAGCTCCCCGTGCCATGGCGGACGCTGGGATAGACGACACCATGACTGCCAGCGCTCCGGAGCGCCTCACTCAGATCCTGCGCGGTGAAATAGTCGTCCGGATCGAGCACGCCCGGGGCTTCCTTCACATCGTGCAGCTCGGCATCGATCTGGCCGACGAGGACGCGAAACTGAGACGTCCAGCCGGGCGCCTCGTTCGTTGCTGCCATGGTGCGGGCATGATGGTGCGCGGTTTCCGCGATCGCGACCTCCTCGCTGTCGCCGGCATAGTAGAGACCGTAGTCGCCGCGCGAGAAGCGGCTCGGCCAGCGCCGCGAGCAGTGCACGAAGGGCGCCATCACGAGCGACGCGCCCGGTCCCGAGACGCGCCGCTCTACGGGCACCTTGGCGAGATCGCCATGGTTCGGCGTGGCGCGCGGGTTGAGCTTGGCCTCGGCCGACGCGACGGCCTCCCAGTCGGCAGGATCGGCGATATCCTCGAAGAGATCGATGGGCGGGAAGATCGACCGAATGATGCGGTAGGTCTTGTCCCACGGCACCCGAACCGTTGGCGGCCAAGGATCCGGATCGCTCACAGACCGCGCTCGGCGGCGAGATAGTCGCGCACGTCGATGAGATCGGTGATCTCGCCCCGCAGCATTATGTCGAGCGCGCTCGCACCGCCGAAGGCCGCGTTCGGCTTGCGCACCCAGTCATAGCCCCGCTGCGGCTCGCGGAAGAGATACCGCAGGCCCTTGTGGATCCCCATCAGGATCGCCATCCGCGAGCGACGGTCCCGCGGGATCTCGCCGATCTCGCCGCGCTTCCAACGGGCCCAAGTGCTCGCCGACATCTCGCCGAGGAGCGTGCAGGCCTCTGCGTCCCGCAGCCCCCACTTCGCGAAGAGGTTGACGGTCGTCCGGGCGAGCGCGCGCGCCTCCTCGTCGGTGATCCGATCGGTGCCGCGTTCTGCGGGCGTCGTCTCGAGGGGTTGGAGGTGCATGTCGGGGCCTCGTTGAATGCCATGTGACATCATATGGCATCGTTATGACCATTTGGCAAACGTCGCTCTTCGGCGCGCGAGCAGGGGCACTGCCGTCGAAGGCCTCCGGACAAATCTCCGCCTTGATCGTTGCGTCGAGGTCCGACCTACTGAGCGTTGGTGAGCGACGGGATGGGGAGCAGACCTGACGACGCGAGGCGCGGCCCATGCTCGACGTCACATCACTCGCGGAAACGCGGACGCTTACTGCCGGGATCGTCACCGATCTCCTGAGCACGCCCAAGGGCCTCCGCTGCCCGCACCGGCTACCGCCGATCTTCTGGGGCGGCACCAGCGACCTCTCTAAAGGAACCGTCGCGCCCCGCTCGGATCGGCAGAGCACACCCCTCGAGGCGCTCTGGGGCGCCGCGCTGCGCGCGGAGCGCTTGGCGTATGCCGCGCGGCTCATGGCGCTCGGCGTCCGGCGCGGCCATCTTGCCGCCCTCTGCCCGGAGGATACATCCGCCCTCCGCCGCGAGAGCACCCGCCAAGGTATCGCATATAGCCGCGGCCCGCTCCGGACCCTGAGCGCGCTCTTCCAGACACCACGGACATCAAGCTACGCGCAGGTGTTCCTCGACACGTCACGGACGGCTCTCCGCTGGGGCGACACTGCGAGCCTCGACACCCAGATCGACACCTTCGTCCACGCCACCGGAACCTTCGCCTTCTTCTGCCCCTCGGCGCCGATCGACGCCACGGCCGCCTGGCTCCTCTTCCTCGCGGAGACGGCCCAGACCCTCGAGATCGTGCCCTGCCCCACCACCGGCTCGTCCTGGTCACGACCGCTCTCCTGCGAGCGGACCCGATCGCCTTGGGCAGGACGGTCCAACGGCGCTCTCCCGCTCCGCGTCCGCATCGCGATCGCGCTGCTCGCGAACGAGGCGCTCGCCGAGCACGGACGCATCCCAATCGACGAGGTGTGGCCGTCAGAGGTGGTCGCTCTGGCGCGGCGATCGCAGACCGGCGGCATGCGGCGATCCCGCACCCGCGGGACCACTAGCGCTCGCCCTTCCGCCTGAAGCGCGAGAGCACCCGGTGCCGGAGCGGCTGTCGCCGGAGCACCTCGAGCGGTGCCTCGTCGGGGCAGCCATCGGCCTCGGCCGCCGCCCTCAGGATCTCGAGCGCCGCATGGGTAAGCTCGCCGCCAGCGTCGAGATAAGTCGCGTAATCCGCCTCGGAGGTGCGCAGCGCATCGCAGATATCCTCGACCGGCATCGAGGAACGGTGCCGCTTGTCGTAGGCATAGGCGAGCATCTCCGCAGTCCAGACCCGCGTCTTCGGTTTCGGCTCGCGCGCCTGCCGCTCCTTCGATGGCTTTGAAGGGGAAGGTTCGGCGAGCGTCGGGGCCGCTGTCACCCATCGCGGCCGCACGAGTCGCGGCTTGTCGCCATGGCGGACGAGGAGCTTCTCGCAAGCCCGGCGCCGCGCCTCCCAGTCCTCGAGGAACCCCATCGCCTCGGCCAACCATCCAGCCTTGAGCGCGAGCGGCTGCCGCTTCCCGCGGGCATCGAGCACCGCGGCGCTCGCGCCCTGCCGCTCGATCCGGGTCACGAGCTTGCGGAGGCCGCGGATCTCGGGCGCGAGCGAGAAGCTGCAGGCGAAGACCAGGACGTCGCCCGTGCCGAGCGCCTCGATGCAGTCCCAGAGCTCGAAGACCCGGTCGCCCGGCATGACGATGGCATCGCCGAAGATGCGGGTCTCGTCGATCCCGGCAGCGCGGAGCGCGCCATGGAGGCGCTCGAAGGCGCCTTCGCCCTCCTGTCGGAGATACCGGAAGTACCCGAACTCCACGCACGCCCCCGTCTTGACCGGACCGCCGGGACCTCCTCCTCGCCCCGCCGGCCGGCTCGTTTTTCTGCCTGTTCCCATTAGAAGGCAGAGCAAAGCCGACGCAACGACGGCTTATCGAGACGTCACGTGTGACGGCGCTCGAGCGCCGAAGGGCGCGATTGTGCGTGTTAACAGAACGTCGAATTTGTTTACAGTATTCAGCCGTTTCTAGAGCCTTCATGTTAACATCGGCTTAACCTGTAAACACCTGTTTCTGCTATATTTCTCGTCTTTGGGTCTTATCGTTTTGAGATCAGCTGCAATACTGGGGGCGTTCGAGAGGGAGATGCCCCGATGGCCCAGCCACTGCCGCGCACGATCGACGAACTGCCCTACATCATGCTCTGGCGTTTCGACGATGCGCTCCTGCCCGTCCTCGGGCTCATCGCCGGCATTCTGATCGAGCGGCTTCTGCTCTGCGTCGGCATCGGCGTGGTCCTCTCCTTCTTCTATCGCCGCTACCGGGAGGGCCGGCCCGAGCACTATCTCCTGCACGCGCTCTACTGGACCGGGCTCTGGGTCAATCGCGGCCATGCGATGTGGAACCCCTTCGAGCGGGAGCTCCGGTCGTGAGGCTCTCGGCCTTCATCGGCTCGCACCGCATGGTGCTGCGCCTCCTCGTGGCGTCCCTCGCACTGCTGGCGCTCATGACTGCGACGGTCGGGTTTCTCGCCTGGTCGCTCGGCGCCCGCGACGAGATCGTCGTGCTGGTGCCGCCGAAGCTCGGCCATGAGACGCGCATTGCCGAGGCGCGGGCGGATGCCGACTATAAGCGGTCGTGGGCGCTCTTCGTCGCCCAGCAGCTCGGCAGCGTCACGCCGGCGAACGCAAAATTCCTGCGCCCGACGCTCGGGCCGCTCCTCTCGGCCGGCATCTACACCGACGTCATGGTGCGTCTCGAGAGCGAGCTCGAGAAGGTGAGCCGGGATCGCCTCACGCTCTGGTTCGAGCCGCGCGAGGTGATCTTCGAGGAGGCACGCAATCGCGTCTTCGTGCACGGGCTCGCCGTCACGCGCACCCTCGTCGGCGCCGAGAGCCGCGATCCCGTGACCTACGAGATGCAGATCGCCATCGAGAACTTTCGGCCGCGGATCGAATACCTCAACACCTATCGCGGCAAGCCGCGGACGGCGGAGGTGCTCGCCCGCCTCGCTGAAGAGGGAGAGGCGCAATGATCCGTCGCACGATGCTGGGCGCGACCGCCCTCTTCCTTCTTCTCGCCAGCACGGCGCTCGCAGGTGGCATGCCTGAGGAGGAGCCGATCACACCGGCAGCCGCCGAACGCGCGAGCCTCTCGGAGGCGGGCGCCTCGGTCGAGCTCCGGGTGAGCTCCGGCGAGGCACAGTTCGTGCGCGTTGCCCAAGGCCATATGAACCGGATCGTGACGCCCTTTCCGGAGTTCGATCTCTGGACCGAGAGCGACGAGGAGATCCAGACGAGCGGGCCGGTCTTCTATGTCTCGCCCGCCTCGGACCGGCCGATCTCGCTCTTCATCACGCCGACGGGGCGCGAGGATCTTGCGATCAGCCTGACGCTCGTGCCCTCGGCCGTCCCGCCGACCATGATCACCTTGAAGCTCGAGAACGCGGCCGTCGCGCTCGTCCATCCCGCTGCGCTCGGATCGGCAAGCACGGCACCGGCCGCAGCGAGCGGCGGCATCGCAGCCGGTGCGTATGGGCCGGCAGCCCCGCCCCCTGCCCTGCCGAGCTATGAGAGCGGGCCCTATGAGGAGACGATCGCCGCAGCGCTTGTCGCCTTCGCGAGCGGCGCCGTGCCCTCGGGCTTCGCGCCGGGATCGCTGACGGCGATGCATCCGCGCTGCCGGCGGATCGGCGGGCTCGCGGCGGATTTCTCGCGGGGGCAGCGCTATGTGGGGTCGGCCTTCGAGGTCTTCGTCGGTCTCGTGAGCAACACCGGCGCCCTCCCGCTCGACTTCGACGAGCGGCGCTGCGAGGACCCCTCGGTCGCGGCCGTCGCCCTCTGGCCTGCCGGCAGCATCGCGCCGGGCGGCCGCGCCGAGATCTTCGTCGTCCGGCGCCGGGCCTCGGCCGGGGGCATGCCGGTCTCCGCTCGCGCTCGACCCAGTCTCTTGGCAGGGAACTGAGCCATGGCCGGTCTCGCCATCTCCCCCAAGGTCCGGCGCCTTCTCGTCATCGGGGCTGCCGCCGGCGCCGTGATCCTCATCGTCGTGGTTACCGACGACAGTGACACCGGGCTCGGGGCGCTTCGCACGGATCTCACCCCAGAGGGTGTCGTGCTGATCGGCGATGCGCGGCCGGCCTCGCTCGAGGCGATCGCTTCGGAGCTCGCGGCGATGCGCCAAAAGCTCGGCGCCATGGAGCGCGAGCAGAAGAGCGAGCGCGACCGCCGCAGGCGCGGCATCGTCGACATGGCATCCCGGCTCGAGCGCATGCTCAGAAGCCAGGATGCCGGCCAACGCGCCGCCGCCAGCTTCCAGTATGAGCGGCTGAAGGCGGAGCTCGAAGCGCTCGGTCTCTCGACCGCCGAGCTCGACCGGGCAATCGAGGACGCGAAGGCCGAGGCCGGGGATCTCCGCGATGGCGCGCCGCAAGTTCTGGACCTGCCGGGCGGGGATGCGCCGGCGGGCGATGAGCGAGGAGAAGAAGACGGGGCGACCGAGCGCGGACCCGGGGCCCGCAGCCTCGTCGCGGCGCCGGATCCGGCAGAGGACATGGCCGATCTCCGCGTCAAGCGGCTGCTGACGGCCGACGAGGCTCGAAAACTCTTCCGCGAAGAATTCGAGCGCGATCGCGATGCACGCCCCTTCGCGGAGCCCGCGGTCTTTGCCCCTGAGGCGACGCCAGGCGAGGACCTCGCCGGCGGGCCCGGCGCGATCCGCCGCCTCTCGAGCTTCGAGCCCGAAGAGATCGGGCCCGAGGACGATCGGCGCGCCGTGGGCGGCAACGAGGTGTTCATTCCCTCGGGCTCGATCCTCTCGGGCGTGCTTCTGAACGGGCTCGACGCGCCGGGCGGCAGCTCCGCGTCGAGCAACCCGATGCCGGTCGTCGTGCGGCTGAAGCACGAAGCGATCTTGCCGAACCGCTTCTCGGCCAATGTGCGGGAATGCTTCGCGCTCCTCTCGAGCTTCGGCGATCTCTCTTCAGAGCGTGCGCAGTTCCGCGGCGAGCAGCTCTCCTGCGTGCTCCGCGACGGCACCGTGATCCAGAAACCGCTCAAGGCCTATGGCGTCGGCGAAGATGGCAAGGTCGGCAGCCGCGGCCGCGTCGTCACCCGCCAGGGCCAGCTCATCGCCAATGCCATCCTCGTGGGCGCCCTCGAAGGGGTCGCCGACGCCTTCGACGACACCTCCTTCATCTCGGTGGGCGCCGCCGGCGGCACGGATGTGGGCTCGGCCATCGGCGGCGGATTTTCGGGGGCGTTCGACCGGATCGCCGACTGGTATCTGACCCAGGCCGACAAGCTCTTTCCGGTGATCGAGATCGATGCCGGCCGCGCCCTCGACGTCGTGCTCACCGAGGGCATGGCGTTTCGGGTGGATCTCTGAGGAGGACGAGATGCAGAACATCATCCCCACCCCCCTGCCCCGCCGCAGCGCCCTGCTCCTTCTCGCCATGGCCCTGCCTGGCTGCGAGACGATCTCGGAGACGGTGGTGCCCGGCGGCGCGACCTATTCCTGCTCCGGCCGGCCAGAGGGCGTCGTCTGCGCCTCGACCCGTGAGATCTATGCCCGCACCGAGACGGCGGATCATGTGCATGAAGAGGATCTCGGCGTCGCGAATGGGCCAGTCGAGGAGGTGGGCGCGGCGCCAGAAGAGGGCGGCTTGGGCGCAACCCCCCGCGAGGGCCGGCTGGCGCTCGACGGTGCCGCCCTGTCGCCTGTCCGTTTCGCGCCGGGACCCGATACCTCGGTCCCGATGCGCACGCCGCCAAAGCTCATCCGGATCTGGATCGCGCCCTGGGAGGACCGCTCGGGCCGGCTCCGGATGCCCGGCCACATCTTCGCCGAGGTGACGCCGCGCGGCTGGCAGGTCGGACCGCAGACGCCCGGGGCCGCTGCGGGCCTGCCCGGCGCGAACCATCTGCAGACGCCGGAGATGATCGACGCGGCAACGGCCCCGCCCGTGCCCGGCGCTGCCGATACGAGACCGCCGCGCGAGGCACGCCCGGAGCGCCGGCAGCCCCGGCCTGCCGACCGCCAGCGACGACCCGAGACCGTCGAGGTGCGCTCATGACCGCGCCCTAGCGACCGACCGAACTCCGGCATCGCTCTTCGCACCGCGCCCGAGAACTGCATCGGGCGCGACCGGGAGAGGCCTGCTCGGAGCCCCGCATCGCCGGCTCACCGGCGCAACGACAAGAAACGACCCGACCCACTGGCCCGCGATCTTTGGCCAAGACCGAGACCTGCTCTACCGAGCGCAAACGAGATGGAGGCTTCCATGACCAATCTTCACATCAGCCCTCGGTGGCAGGCTCTCGGCCTTGCCGCGGGGCTGTGTCTGATCGGTGCGACCCTCGCCCAGGCGGGCTCGGGCGGCACCGAGTTCGACACCCTCTACACCCTCATCGAGGGCTGGATGAAGGGCACCCTCGGCAAGCTCATCGCCATCGTGATGGTCGCCGTCGGCATCGGCGTCGGCGTGCTCCGGGGCTCGATCCTCGGGGCCGTCTCCGGCATCGCCGGCGGCGTCGCGATGTTCTACGCGCCCGACATCATCGGGGGCATCGTCACGGCCACGCTGCCGATTTCGTCACCGATCTGAGAGAGGAGGGCCAAAGCGATGCCGCAGGCGTCATCCCACCCACGGAGACCGATCTGGCACCGACGCCTCCCGGCGGCGCTGGCGCTTGCGGCAGTCCTTTCCAACCCCATCGCGGTCCCTGCCCTCGCCGATCCGCCCGCCCGTCCTGGCTCGCCGCTCGCAAGCGGCATCGATGCCATGGTCAAAATCCCCGGCGGCAGCTGGCAGGCGGTCCGCGCCGGCGGTGAGACCTACTGGATGTCCGGCAATGGCCGCTGGGTCGTGAAGGGCCAGGCCTATGATCTCTGGGCCGGCACGCCCCTCCACGACTTCGCTGACATTCGAACCGCCGTCGAGACCGTGAAGCTCGGCGGATTCGACGGGCTGATGGCGGATCTCGAGCCAATGCGGTTCGGCAGCGGCGCGATCGAGGTCGCTGTCTTCGTCGACCCAGCCTGCCCGCACTGCCATGAACTTCTCGGCCGCCTCGCGCGCATCGAGGACCAGGTCTCCGTCGCCGTCTTGCAGATCCCGGCCTTCGGCGAGGCCTCGGGGCGGCAAGTCCGCGCGATGCATTGCGCCGAGGACCCCGACGCGGCCCGCGAGGCGCTCTTCGGCCAGCGCCCTGCCCTCAGCCTCGTACAACGGCCGGACTGCGCGATCGAGGCGCTGCACCGCCGGCTTGTCACCGCCCAGATGATCGGGCTCCGCGGCGTGCCCTTCATGGTCCGCCTCGACAGCGGCCGCTTCGTCGAGGGCGTGCCCCGCGATCTCACCGCCTGGCTGGAGGACGCGTCGTGAAGGAGGGCAGCGGCACCCGGCTCTCGCCCGCGCTCGCCTATTGTGCGGAGCGCCGGCTCTTCCTCACCGAGGACGCGATGATCGGGGCGGTCTTCACCTGCATCCCGCGCTACGGGCTCTCGAGCCATCTCGAGGAGCAGCTCGAGACGCTGCTCGAGGACGATTTTCCCGCCGGTACGCAGCTCCAGGTCCTGCTCCATGCGAGCCCCAATCTCGTACGCGCCTTCGACGACCGCCGCGCGCTCATGGCCCGGAGCGGCGATGCGACCGATGCGGCCTTGGCCACCCGCCAGATCGACTGGATGGCTGGCGGCACCGATCAGGGCTTCGACGAGCTCGACGGGCTGCATCTGCGGCGCCTCCGCCTCGTCGTCAGCGTCAAGATCCCGCTCGAGGCGGCGACGCCGCAAGAGGAGGAGCTCGAGCGCATCGAACAGGTGGCGCGCCGGCTCGGGCGCAATCTCGCAGCCATCGGCGTCGCCCCCGAGCGCATCGATGCCGTCGGCTTCTTGACGGTCTGCTCGGAGCTTCTGAACCGTAGTCCGGACGCTGCCTGGCGACGCTATGGCTATGTCCCCTACAACGCGGACCAGTTCCTGAACGAGCAGCTCTTCGACATCGGCAGCGAGATCCGGATCGACGCCGACGGCATCGCCCTCGAGGGCGGCACGCGGCTCGTCATGCTCTCGCCAAAAACCTTCAAGGAGACGGTGGCCTTCGGGGTCGGCAGCCGGCTCGTGACCGATCTCTATTCCGGCATGCGGGGCCTCAAGCGCCCCTTCTTCATCGCGGTCAATATCGACTATCGCGATCCGCAGACCATGCGGACCAATCTCGGCATGAAGACCGCCTGGGCGACGAACGCGGCCTATGGCCCCCTCGTCAAATGGCTTCCGGCGATCGCCACGCGCCACCGCGATCTCCAGCTCCTGCAGGCCTCGATGGAGGAGGGCCACCGGCCGGTCAAATGGTCGATGACCCTCGGGATCTATGGGGCGGATGCGCGCGATGCCGAGGAGGCGGCGTCCGATGCCATCAACTACTGGTCGGAGAACGGCGTCGTCGCCATGCGCGACCGGTTCATCGCCGCCCCCCTGCTCGTCAACAGCCTGCCCCTCGGCGCCTGCCGGGCCTCGGCGAACGATGTCGGGCGGCACCGGACGATGACCACCGAGCATGTGGCGATGTTCCTGCCGGTCTACGGCGCCTGGCGCGGCACCCAGACGCCGACCATCACGCCCGTGAGCCGCGACGGCCAGCTCATGCGCTTCTGCCTCTTCGACAGCCCAACCAACTACAACGCGGTGGTCGCGGCGATGTCGGGCTCGGGCAAGTCGGTGCTGCTCCAGCTCCTGATCCAGACCTATCTCGCCTCCGGCGCACGGGTCTGGACCGTCGATATCGGCGCCTCCTACAAAAACCTCTGCGAGCGGCTCGGCGGCGAATACATCGACTTCGCGGATCGCGAGATCTCGCTCAACCCCTTCCCGCTCATCAAGGATTTCGAGGACGAGCGGGATATTCTGCGCGGCCTGATCGGCGCGATGGCCGCCGAGACCGCGCCGCTCACCGACTACCAGCGCGGCAAGCTCTCGGAGCATCTGAACGCGCTCTGGGCAGCGCATGGCCCTGTCAGCTCGATCGATCTTCTCGTGGAAGCGCTTCGCGGCGATGCGGACACCCGCGTCCAGGATCTCGGGGTCCAGCTCCACGAGTTCTCGAGCGCCGGCGCCTATGGCCGGTTCTTCACCGGCGAGGCCTCGATCACCTTTCGCAACCGCTTCACGGTGCTCGAGCTCGGCGCGCTCGCAGGCCGCCCCCAGCTCCAGCGCATCGTGCTCCTGCAGCTCATCTTCCAGATCCAGACGGCGATGCGCGACCTCAAGCGCGATGCCAGAAAACTCCTCTTCATCGACGAGGCCTGGGAGCTGCTCACGGATGGCGAGGTCGGGCATTTCATCGCGTCGGGGTATCGCCGGTTCCGCAAGCACAACGGCGCGATGGTGATCGCCACGCAATCGCTCGCCGATCTCTATGCCCGCGAGGTCGGCGTCGCCATCGCCGAGAACAGCGAGCACAAGCTTCTGCTCCAGCAGTCGGGCGATGTGATCGACCGGGTGGTCGAGGACCGCCAGCTCGCGCTCTCGCCCTCCGAGATCAAGCTCCTCAAATCGGTCCGCTCGGTGAAGGGGCGCTATTCGGAGGTCTTCTTCCGCACGACCGAGCGCGGCGCGGGTGTGGGCCGGATCCTGCTCGATCCCGCGAGCCGGCTCCTTTTCTCGACGACGGCTGAGGATGTCGCGCGGCTCGATGCGCTGAGGGCGCAAGGCCTGAGCCTCGAGGAGGCGGTCGACCGGCTTCTCGCAGCCCGCGCCACCCTGCTCCGCATGGCGGCAGAATAGGAGGTTTCCGTGGACGGATCGGCAGACATCACCGCCCTCTCGCGCCATCGCCCAGAGGCTCACGACGACGCGTCGAGCCCGGCAGAGCAGGCACCGCCCGAACGGACCGGTCGGCCCGACAGCTGGATCGCGGCCGGCGCGGCGCTCCTGGTCGTCGGCGCCGGGGTGTTCGGGCTCTGGAAGATGTCCGAGCGTATCGCCGGGCTCGAGGCGGCGCTCGCCGAGCGCCCGGCGATCCGGCTCGCGGACTATTCGGCGATCTCGCGGGCCGTAGCGGCCGGGCACGATCCGCAGGCGATCCTGCCGCTGATGGTCGATCTCAAGCGCCAGACCGCCGATCTCGGCGAGGCCGGCGTGCTCGTGATCAACCGCGCCATGGTCGAGGGCCATGTGGCGGCGCTCACCGTCGCGCCGGATCCCACTCTGGTGGCGGCACTCATGGCGACGCCCGGCCCTTCAATCGGCGCGCCGACAGCATCGGTTCCCGAGCGGCAGACCGGACCCCGCACGCCGATGAGCGAGGCCGAGGCGGCGGCGCTCCTCCGCGCCCTGACGGAGGGCCGGTGATGGCGCTCGCAAGGCCGATCACGCTCCATCCACGACGGTGGCGCGCCCTCTCGGCGGCCGGGCTCGCAGCGCTGCTCGTCGCTGGCACGCTCGACGGTATCTCGACCCGCTACCGCCTCGCCTATGACGGACAGGTGAGCCGCTGCCTCGAAGGCTGGCTCTTCCTCGTCGATCTGCGCGACCGAACGATAGCCCGAGGCGGCTTCGTCGCCTTCCGGCCACCAACGTCCGTCGCTGAGCACTACGCCCGTCCCGTCGCCTTTCTGAAGCGGGTCGCGGGCTTGCCCGGCGACCGGGTGACGATCGGTCCGGACCGAACAATAGTGAACGGCCAAGAGGTCGGCCAGGGCCTGGCCCTTGCCACCCGGCTCGAGGTCGACGCACAGGACCTCGTCCGCAGCTTCGCGGTCCCCGAGGGCGCCGTCTTCCTGATGGGCGACACGGTCGACAGCTATGACGGGCGCTATTGGGGCCCCCTGCCCGCCTCCGAGATCATCGGCGAAGCGCGGTGGCTGCTATGATGCGCGCCGTCTTGCTCATTCTCTCGACGGCACTCCAACTCGTCTCTGCCGGGCTTGGGTTCGGAGAGGGTCGCGATCTGGACGCCATCGCGACCGGGATCGCGCGCGATCGCGATGCAGCGGTCGAGCGGGTTGATCCCGGCTCGCTGGAGGGGTTCCGAGAGCGCGCAGAGGCGATCGCCACGGAGAT
The DNA here is from genome assembly GCA_039816045.1 of Pseudomonadota bacterium. Classification (GTDB taxonomy): domain Bacteria; phylum Pseudomonadota; class Alphaproteobacteria; order Rhodobacterales; family Rhodobacteraceae; genus Thermohalobaculum. Next base: position 93,995 of record JBCBYB010000009.1, on the reverse strand, counting down.
CCCTGCGGAAGTCTCCAACCTCGCGGCGGAGGCACGGGAGCATCTCCGCCTGCGGCTCGCGGACGAGGCGGCCGCACGCGGGCTCCTCGACCCTGGCGCGCCGGTCACCGCGGCGCCGCCGGACGCTGCCCAGAGCCGGCTGGGACCCCGCTACGTCGTCTTCGCCTCGCGCGCGCTCGGCGATGTCGTCCTCGCCGATCTCACAGAGAGGCTCGCAGACCGCGACGACACCATGGTGGTACTCCGCGGCCTGGCTCCCGGCGAGACCATCGGCGATCTGGCGCGCGCCTGGCTCGCCAGCGCCGGCGGCCTGCCCGCCGTCATCGACCCAAGGCCGTTCCGCGAGCACGGCGTCGAGGCGGTGCCCGCCGTGCTCGACAGCTGGACGGGCAGGCTCGTCCACGGCACCGCCGACCCGGACTATGCGGCGACCCGCGGCGACGGTGACCGCGTCGGCCCGACCGTTGCCGTTCTCGAGCAGGACATCGCGGACCTGGCCGCCGCACGGCTCACCTCCATCGATTGGCAGGCGCGGGCCCGGGAGGCCGTCGCGCGCTTCTGGCACCGCGCACCACTGCAGCCGCTGACACCGGCGAGGGAAGATCGCACCCGTGTCCTCGACACCCGCATTCGGCTCGCCCGCGATTTCGCCCTGCCTAACGGCACCATCCTCGCCCGCGCCGGCGATGTCATCGACCCGATGGCGGTCCAGCCGCTTACCCTCACGCTCATCGTCTTCGACGCGCGGAGCGAGGCCGAGATCGCGCTGGTCGAGCGGGAGCTGGCGCACACCACCCGGCCGGTCCTCATGATCTCCGATCTCGACCGGGGCCAAGGCTGGGCGGTGCTCGCCCGTCTCGAGCAACGCTTCGGCCGGCCGGTCTATCTCCTGACGCCCGAGCTCCGGCAGCGGTTTCGCCTCCGACACACCGTCTCGGTGGTCACCGGGCGCGACGGCGTCCTCGAGATCCGCGAGCGTGCGGCGCGGCTGACGACGGGAGAGGCCCGATGACCCGCGTCTCCCTTCTCGCCCTTCTTCTTCTCGGTTTCGTCCCATCGGCCGCGGCGCAAGGCATCGACGAGGGCGGCGATGGCCCCGTGCTCGGCTGCGACGACGGCTCGATCTTCGCCACCAACCTCATCTCCGATCTCTGCTGGGATTGCATCTTTCCGATCCGGATCGGCGGCATTCCCCTCGGCAGCCTCGAGGCCATCGCGGGGCCGGATCCGGAGGCCGAGCGGCGGCGCCGCACCGGCGTGCCCGACAAGGCGGCCGACGACATCGTGTGTGTCTGCGAGGACAGCCTCGGCGTGCCGGAGTTCGGCATCACCGTCTCGATGTGGGAGCCCGCCCGCCTCATGGAGATCGTGCGCAACCCCGGCTGCAGCCCGATCCTCGGCGGCGCGAGCCTGCCCGGGATGGGTGTCATGCGCCGCGGCGTGCAGGGCCTGCCCGACCACACCCAGGGCGACAAGGCCTTCTACCAGTACCATCTCTGGGCCTTCCCGATCCTCATGATGCTCGAGCTCCTCGGGGTCGCGCGCTGCATCCAGGACGGCTTCGTCGATCTCGACGTCATGTACTTCTCGGAGCTCGACCCGACCTGGAACCATGACGAGCTCGCCTACTGGACGACGCCCGAGATCGCACTCACCTCGACGCTGCCGGCCCAGTCCGCCTGCATCGCCGATGCCGTCTCGGCCAATATCGGCGCGCCCATCGACGAGTTGTTCTGGTGCGCTGGCAGCTGGGGGCTCCTCTACCCGCTCTCCGGCACCGTGCTTGCGCCGGACAGCCAGGTCGAGGTCACGAGCCTCCTGGCTGCCCGCGGGCTCGCCGCCATGCACCGCCGGGGCCTCGCGCGGCGGTCCATGGGATCGGACACGCTCTGCGAGGGCCGGATCGATCCCTTCATGACGAAGTCCGGCTACGAGCTCTCGCAATACCACCCGGTCGCCGAAGCAAATGGCCGGCACGCCATCGGCGAGCACACCTTCAGCTGGGGCGAGTGGCGGAACCTCCCCGGCCAGGGCGACAGCGTGCATCTCATCTGGCGCTGGAACGATTGCTGCATGGCAGTGATCCCGCGAGGTGGCGGCCCCCAATCGGTAGTCGCTCGATGGGCCGTCGGCTGACGGCGCTCTGCCTGATCGCGGTGATGTTGGCGAACCAGCTCGGTGCCGTCGCCCGTGCTGATGAGATGGCGGACCGCGCGGCCGAAGCCCAGGCCTTTGGTTCAGGGCTGATGTTCGATCCCTCGACCATGCGGCTCGGCGCGGGCGACATCGTCGAGTTCGACGATCCCGCGATCGAGCCGGGCTCGGCGATCAGCGTCGAGACACTCTTCCCGGGTGCCACCGGCAGCGGTGACGCCGATGCCCTCAGATCGCTCTTCGGCGACGATGCGGCGCTCCGCGAGGAGGCCTATCGCGCGGGCGACACGGCCGGTGAGGCAGAGACACCGCATGGGGATGCCTGGGGCGTCGGGGAAGCCACCCGCGAGACGGCGCCCTACGAGATCGGGTCGGACCCGATCTACGACACACTCCGCACCCTGAACGAGGCGTCGCGGGTCTCTGCCGAGTTCGAGGCCTGCCAGCCGGTCCTCACCCACGGCACACCGACCATCGACACCCACACATTTTATGAGCGGCGCTCCTGCACCCGGATTGCGCCGCCGACGGGCAGCCACACCACCGACCAGGTCGTCGTCAGCGACCTCCTTGGCCTCACCCGCTCGACCCGCGTCTCCGGGACGGCCGAGAGCGTCACGGTCTCCTTCGGATCGGCCGAGCGGTATTGCGGCCCGGGGCGCGATAACAACATCCGCTTCGACGGCGCCTCGACCAGCTCGAGCCGGACCTCGGTTCGGGTGACCCAGGCACCGACCTGCGACAACGACCTGACGCTCCGCGGCGCGCTCTCGGGCGACACCTGCTACCAGCGCCAGGTCGAGGTCACGGACACCTCCGTCGATCCGCCGATCACCACGACCGAGTTGGTCACCACCTGCCCGCGCTACACCGTGCGAGCAAATTTCACCGCCGAGCGCATCGACGGCAGCACCTGGACGCCGGAGGAGGTGAGCCTCGGCTTCGTCGACCTCGAGGCCAACGACTGCGTGCCTGCCTATACGAGCCGCAACCCGGGCTGCCTCCCGACCCGGATCGGCGAGATCTGTCCGGGCGACACCGTCCTGCAGGCGACGCTCGCGCCGCCGCCCTTCGACCCCGCCTATGACCGCTTCGCGCCGCTCACCCGCAGCATCACCGGCGATGTCTCGGCCTGTCTGCCGGTCGCCCATGCGAACGACGCCTGCGCGCCGGTCGAGGCCGACGCGGTTTGCGAGCGGATCGCGAGCCGGCTGATCGAGGAGACGCCCGATCCCTCGCACCGCGCCTTCGAGGACATCTATCGATGCGCCGTCGAGGAGAGGGTCGAGACGCCCTCGACCGAGCACGGGCTCATCTGCCCCGCGATCGACGCCTCGGGCATCCGCGGCCAGGGCGAGGAGTTCTACCAGCCGGTCTACGAGACCAACACATCCTTCAACGCCGTCGCCTCGCATCTGACGGCGACGAAGTTCACGGCGATGGACATGGACTGCGGCACGGCCGACGCGCCGGTCGCGGATCCAGCGCAATGCGAGATCTACAAGGGCCAGGCGCAGAGCTGCAAGATCGCGGTTTTTGGGCTCCAGAACTGCTGCGAAAGCCCCGGCGGCGTCTCGCTCGCCTCCTACATGTCCCTCGCCTTCCGCGTCGCCGACCTGGAGAGTTCCCTCGGCCTTCTGGAGAGCTCGGACACGATCCGTGGCGCCTGGGAGCTGGTCTCGAGCCCCTTCGCGCAAGCCACCAGCTTCATCTCGACGAACTTCGCCTCGGCCTTCAACTCGGTTGCCGGCACCGAGGTGCTGAATGTCAGCGATGTGGCCGCCGAGGGCCTCAAGGCCGCCATCGGCGATGCCCTAGTGAAACAGGCCGCCGAATGGACCCTCGAGCTCTTCGGGGAGGCGGCCGTCAACGCGCTCTTCACCTCGGCGAGCAGCGCCACCGGCTCCGCCGTCACGGCGGCAGGCACGATTGCGACGGACGTGGCGCTCGGCACCGCGCTGAGCGCGGTTGCCTCCGTCATCAGCGTCGTCATGATCGTCTACACGGTCTACAAGATCGTCGAGCTCCTCATCCAGATCATCTGGCCCTGCACCGACCAGGAGCTGGATCTTGCGATCAAGCGCGACCTCAAATCCTGCCACTTCAACGGGACCTATTGCCGGCGAAAGGTTCTGGGCGTCTGTCTCGTCCGCGCCAAGGGTTATTGCTGCTTCTCCTCGCCGCTGACCCGCATCATGCAGGAGGAGATCCGGCGCACGAATGGCATCTCCTGGGGTTCGGCCAAGCGCCCGCAATGCCACGGCTTCACGCCGGCCCAGTTCAACGATCTCGATCTCACGGAGATCAATCTCGACGAGTGGACCGACATCCTGCTCGACACCGGTGCGATGCCGGACGGCACCGACTTCGGCCTCGAAGGGCTGACCGGCGAGGGGCGCAACATCACCCAGAGCATGCCGGCCGGCGTCGAGCGGCTCGACGCACTCGACCGCACCGCCGGGCGCACCGGCCAGATCGATGCCGAGGGAATCGAGCGCGAGGCCCGCGAAGACCTCAGGGAGGCGAACGACTGATGCGACGGACAGCCCTGACCTTCGCTCTGATTGCGTTGACGGCCACCGCGGCGGCAGACGCATTGCCCCGCTATCTGATCGCGGTCTGGGACGGCAAGGACACAGGTCCCGGGCTCTGGTTTGCGGCGGAGGGCATCGCCCTCGCCCCCGATGTCATGCTGTCGCCTGTCACCGTCCTGCCTGTCGGCACCGTGATCGGCGCCGAGACGGGCCTGCTCTCCGTCTCGTCGGCGATGGCCGTGCAGTTCGGCATGAAGCCCGGAGAACCGATCCTGGTCGAGGTGCTCGTGGACCAGGCTCAGCAACCCGAAGCCGAGACACATCGCGACCCTGCGGCGGCATCTGCAAGCCGTCGTGACCACATCAGGTCCCTCCTCGGCGAGCTGCGCGAAGCCGCCACTGCCGAGCGACAGGCGCTTGAGGGAGCGGTCCAATGAGGCGGCGGGCGTTCCTCTGCGGTCTCGCCGCCGTGGCCGGCACGGGTTTCGCGGCACGGGCACCGGCGGCCGTCCGGCTCGTCGATAGCCGCTTTGCCGGGATCGGGCAGACCCATCTCTGGGTCGCCCAGCCCGGCGGGCGCGAGGAGGCGCATGTCCGGTTCCGGACCCCCGACGGGCTGCTTGTCCCCGAGGGCATCGACCGGCTCTCCTGGCTCTGGCGGGACTGGCGCGATGCGGACCGCGCCGTGTGGATCGACTACCGGCTCTTCGACATCCTCGCCTGGATCCAGACCCGCGCGGCGCTCGAGGATGACCGTCCTCGCCGCTTCGTCCTGACCTCCGGCTACCGGACGCCCGAGCGCAACGCGAGGATCGAGGGGGCTGCGCGGAACAGCCAGCATATCCACGGCCGAGCCGCCGATCTTCTCATGGAGGGCGTCGATCTCGCGCGCCTCACCGCCCTCGCCGAGGCGGCCGGCGCCGCCGGCATCGGCCGCTACCGGCGCTTCCTGCATATCGATGTCGGCCAGGAGGGGCGCCGATGGTGACCGCCCGCCTTCTTCTTCTCGGCCTTCTGGGCGCTGGCGCCTGCACCGCGTCCGACGGTACGCCGTCCTCAGGGCCACCCAGCTTTGCCGCGCGCATCCTCGCTGCCGCAGAAATTGAGGGACCGGGCGATGCCGAAACGATCGTCGCCTCGGCCCAGCCGGTCGCGCCGCTCCGCGCGCGCTCGGGCAGTCTCTTGCCCGGCATCGGCCTTCTCGCCCTCGGCAACACCGGGGCAGGGGCGGCCTCGCTTCTCCGACCGGATCGGCGCGGAGAAATCGAGCGCGTGCGCATTTTCGGCTTCGCACCGCAGGATCTCGGCAGCAGCGGACAGGAGGCGCTCGACGCCTTCTACGGTCTTGTCTCCGAGGCGATGCAGGACGCTGCCCGCGATCTGGAGGGCCCCAAACCAGAGATCGATCCACTGACGACGAGCGTCGAGATGCTCGGCGGGCCGCTTATCGCCAAGGCGACGACGCTACACTGGTCCCTGCCGGCCTGCCGGGTGCTCGAGCGTGGCGAGTGTTTCCACCGGCTGCGCGTCCGGGAAGACGACGAGGCCGAGCTCATCGACGCCTCTCCACTCACCGGCGGGTCGGCCTGGCGGGTCGATCGAATGCTCATCGTCCCGGGCTTCGATGTTGTCCGCTACCTGCCCGTTGTCGACGAGCTGCCGCTCCTGACCGGCGTCTCGGCGCGGCTCCCGGACTGGGCCTTCCTCTCTATCCCCGCCAACCGCATCGGCATGCCAGACGAGACCGGCGCGCTTCGCCTCCTGCCCGCCCCGGTGCTCTTTCATCGCGGCCGCGCGCATTTCTTCGCAGAAGGTCTTGGCACAGAGGACGGCGTCCGGCTCCTCGGCTGGGGCGCCTCCAGGCCGATCGCGGCCGCGCCAGAGGCCTCCCAATGAGACCACCGATCCCTCTCTCCTTTCTCGCTCTTTGTCTTGCCGGCGCTGCAGCCGGCGAGGAAGCACCGAAAGGCTTCCACGCTGGCAGGGCCGAAGGCTGGTTCTGGTACGACGACCCGCCGCGAGAGCTCGAAGCACCGTCCCCCGCAGAGCCACGTCTTGAGGAGGAGCCGCTGGCAGACCCCGAGGAGGCCGGCGCATCGCCACCCGCACCAAGCGGCCCGACCCCGCTCTCCTCCGCCTGGCTCCGGGAGAACCTCGACCGCTATCGCGATGCCGCCGTCGACGATCCGACACCCGCGAAGGTGCGCGCCTATCTCATGCTCCAGCGGGTCGCGATGGACCGCGCCTCGGCCTTCGCCCGGGCGACCCAGGCGGTCACACTCGGCGATCCGCTGCTCGACGCCAATGCCGAGCGGCCGATCGCGAGCTTCGGGGCCCAGGCGATGGATGCGCAGGCGCATCGCGCACGGCAGGCGCTCCTCGCCCATCTCGCACGCCAGACCGGCCTCGTCTTCTTCTATGCCTCGACCTGCCCCTACTGCGAACAGCAGGCACCGCTGCTAGAAGCGATCGAACGGACGACCGGGCTCGAGGTGATGGCGGTCGCGCTCGACGGCCGACCGATGACCTCGGGCGCCTTCCAGGTGGACTGGGTGCCGGATCGCGGCCAGGCGGCGCTGCTCGGCGTGCGCACCGTGCCGGCGATCGCCCTCATGCGCCCGCCGGGCGAGATCCGGCTCGTCGGCCAGGGCCTGATGACCCGGACCGATCTTGAGCGGCGCATCCTCCTCGTCGCGAAACAGGCGGGCTGGGTCTCGGAGGAGGCCTGGGAGGCGACGCTGCCGGTCCAGCGCAGCACGGCGGAGGTCAGCCCCGCCGAGATCGATCCGGAGATCCTCGAGGATCCCGACCGGCTCGTCGCCTGGCTGCGCGGCCGGATGGCCGGCGACGGGGTGCCATGACGAGCGACCATGACGAGCCTGAGCGCGGCCGCGCCGGCGGGCGCGAGGGCCCGAGGGAACGCATGCGGAGCCTCCGACGACGGCGACGCGAAGAAGGGTTCACGGAAGTGACGGTCTGGGTGCCCGCCGATCTCCGCCCCTGGCTTCGCCGCATGGCAGCGGGGCTCTGCGCGGCCTGGGTCGGCGAGGACGCGGAGGTGACCGGCGGCACGGACGCCCGCGCGAGCGAGAAGGGAGAAACGCGATGATTGTCTTTAACCCATCGATGCGGCGAGGCCGGGCTGCCGTGATTGCAGCCCTGTTCGCGGCTCTGGCCGTCCCTGCCCCGCCGGCCTCCGCCGGCATGCGCGAGCAGATGAGCGCAATGTTCGACAACATGGTCAACGCCACGCCGCCCGGCTTCTACGAAACCCAGCGGCGGGGCGAGATCTCCGGCGGCAGTCTCTATGTGCGCAACCGCATCGTCGATCCGAACCTCGTCGCCTTCACGCCGCCGAACTTTCGGGCGGGCTGCGGCGGGATCGACTTCTTCACAGGCTCCTTCAGCTTCATCAACGCCGAGCAGTTCGTCGAGCTCATGCGCGCCGTCGCCTCGAACGCCGTCGGCTATGCCTTCCAGCTCGCCCTCGACGGGGTCTGCCCGCAATGCATGCGCACCATCGAGACGCTGCAGCGCAAGATCCAGGAGCTGAACCAACATTTCGGGAACAGCTGTCAGCTGGCCCAGGGCATCGTCAACGACACTGCGTCAGCGCTCACCGGCAAAAGATACGGCGAGGCCTCGACCATCGCGACGGTCGAGGGCATCGGCGATGTCTTCGAGAGCTGGTCGACCTCGACCGGCCAGTCGCCGACCGAGGCGGTCGCGGCCTCCGCACCCGATCAGATGGAGGAGCGGCTCACCGGCAACCTCGTCTGGCGCGCGCTTAAATCCTCGAGCGTCGATGACTGGTTCGAGGCCGGTGGCGACGACGAGATCCTCTCGATCATGATGACGATCTCCGGCACCGTCATCGTCGACTACGACGAGGGCGCCGACAGCTTCGAGATCGCGACCATCAATGGCGATCCCGGCCTCATCGAATCCTGGATCGACGGCTCGGTCACCCGGTACATGAGCTGCAACGGGGAAGGCGAGGACGGCTGCCTTGCGCCCGCCATGGTCGAGAGCGACTGGGGCGAGGAAGGCTTCGCGCAGGCCGTCTTCCACCGCCTGACCGATCCCGACACCGGGGCGCTTCGACAGATGCGGGACGGCGGGCTCGACGCGCCGACCCGGAGCCTCGTGGCCGCCCTGCCCGGCTCGACGGGCGCCTACTTCGTGCGGCTTGCCAGCATCTCCGAGCAGGCGGCGATCACCTTCGCCCGCGAGGCCGCCTTCCAGCTCGCCCTCGAGCTCACCGCGCAGATGGTCCGCGATCTCCACGCCGCCGCACAGCGCGCCGCCGGCACCATCGAGGATGGCTACAGCGTGAAACTCGCCGAGGTCATGGCCGCGGCGGTGCGCGCCAACGATGCCGAGATCGCGCGGCTTCAGAGGAAGCACGGCAACCTCGCGGAGCTGATGCGCATCTACGAGGGCTTCTTTCTGGTGATGCAGCCCGAGGCCGAAACCGCCCTCGCCAGCTTCAGCGCGGAGTAGGGCGATGGACTGGCTCGTCTTCGGCGATCTCGCCTTCCTCGCCGACATCGTCAACGGCGTCGCCGCCATCATGGGGAATGTCGGCACTGGGACAGCCAACGACTATACGGGGCTGCTCGCGACGGTGATGCTCCTCGGCGTGCTCGCGCTCGCCGGCCAAGCCATCCTGCAGGCGCGCGGCATCCAGTTCCATCACCTCCTCGTCGTCCTCCTCGTCTGGGGCGTGCTCTTCGTGCCCAAGACCACGGTCACCATGGAGAACGTCTATACCGGCCAGACGCGCACGGTCGCCAACGTGCCCCTCGGCATCGCATTCACGGGAAGCCTTCTGAGCCGCATCGGCTATGCGCTGACGGACATGACCGAGACGGCCTTCTCCTATCCCGGCATCACCGAGGACGGGTTTGCCTCGGCGCTCGAGACCTGGTCGATCCTCCGCCGGGCCGCGAGCTTCCCGGACACCTATGCGGCCGCGAGCGAGGCGGCAGGCGGGGATTTCCGGCGCTCCTGGGTGATGTATGTCTCGACCTGCACGAGCTTCGGGCTCGATATGGGCGCGATCCAGCGCACCGCCCTCTCCTCGGCCATCCTCGTCCACGAGGCCCTAAAATTCGAGAACGCGGCCTTCGGCACCTTCAACCATATCGGGGCGGGGTCGAACGAGGACTGCGTCGAGGGCCACACCGAGCTCGTGCAATGGTCGCACACGAGCTTCATCCCGGCGCTCAAGGCGCAGGTCCTCGCCGACCTTTTCCACGATCCTGCCCGTGCCATTGCGCCGACCGAGGCGGTGGTCAACGAGCGCGTCGGCGAGCTCTTCGAGATCTTCGGTCTGCCGCCGGGCGTCTCGACCGACGAGGCACTGCTCTCGCTCTTCGTCGGGCCGCTTGTCGATATGGGTGCGATGCGGCGGCTCCAGCTCGACATGAAGGAAGGCTTCGCCGTCGCGCTCGCCGATGCGATCCGGCAGCGCAACGCCCAGTGGATCGCGCAGGGCAACATCTTCGAGAGCTACACCCGCCCGCTCATCTCGTTTGTCGAAGGCTTCTTCTATGCGATGGCGCCGATCGTGCTCGTCGCGGCCGTGATGGGCTTCAGCGGCTTCCGGATCGTCTCGCGCTACGTGCTGATCGGGCTCTGGATCCAATTCTGGGCGCCGACGCTCGCCTTCATCAACCTCTACATCCTGCACAGCCTCGCGAGCGATATCGCGAGCCTCGACGGCGCGGGCCTGCCCTTCACCTCGCTCGGCGGGCAGTTCTCGGCCGATGATGAGGTCCAAAAGCAGCTCGCCGTGGCCGGCCTCTTCGCCTCTTCCGTGCCGATCCTGAGCCTCCTCCTGATCACCGGGAGCGTTTACAGCTTCAACACCATCGCCGCCCGCGCCGGCGGCCCCGACACCTTCGACGAGAGGGTCCCGGCCCCAAGCAGCATCGCGAAGCAGCCGCTCCTCATGGTCGAGTCGCCCATGCGCGAGACGCCCGTTGCGGGCTTCCATGTGAACGGCGCCCAGAGCGTGCTCCCCCGCTTCACCTTCTCGGCCGCGAATACCGAGAGCGTCACCGCCGCGGAGCGCGCCATGCAGAGTGAGCGGCTCCAGTTCAGCCAGGCCCTCGACCGCGCGCTCTCCTCGAGCCGGGGCTCGGAGACCCGCTCCACGAGCGGCACGCTCTGGACCGACAGCGAGCGCGCCGAGAACTCGGAGGTCTACGGGCTTCTCCAGAACGAGGCGTTCTCAAGGGCGTATCGTGTGGCACGGGGAAGCTCCGAGAACGATGTCGAGGCGATGAGCCGCCTTGCGACCGCCGGCGCAAATATGGGTGCGTCGCGTGGAACTGGTGGTCCGAGCCGTGGCGGGACACGATCGGCCGGGGTCAATGCGGGCATCGACGGTCGACACGAGTCGACCGAGCGTTTCGTAAGCTCTGATGATCGAAACGTCTCCAACGAGATGCAGCGCGCGTTCCAGGAGAACGAAGGGCTGCAATCGGCCTTCCAGATGGCCTTCGCGCGGGACATCCAGCGCGGCCTCACCCAGAGCGGCTTCAACAGCAGCGCCTTCACCGAGACCGAGGCGCTCAGGCGCGAGGCGAGCGAGGCGGTCGGCGCCGAGCGGAGCTACGAGAAGGCATTGACGCGCTCCGAGACCGGCGGCTTTTCCCAGGAGATGGGGCTCGTCGAAGCCGCGAATCTCGTCGTCGAGTCCGGCGCCTACAAGAAGCTCAAATACGAGCTGATGGAGAACGGCTATGCCAACCGCGCGGACTGGTGGTCCGACCGCTACACACACGACATGGGTGTCTTCACGAGCGCGCCGGGTCAGATCCAGCGGTCCTACGCGGCCGGTGGCCTGACCGCCCTCCGCGAAGCCGGTGACTACCGGCTCTTGAACGAGATCCTCGGCTCGGTCGGTCTGCAGGCAGGTCCTGCCGGCGATCCGAGAGCATCCCGGATCGAGATCCCGGAGATCGGCATTGCCCGGGACTTCGGTGGGCGCGAGCGCGGGGTCGGCGGCGCCGATCTGTCGATGGGTGCGGCACCCGTCGACAATGCGGGAGAGATGCGGACCCCGCGCAGCGTCTATGAGGCCCGTCGAGCGGAGCTGGGCGAGACGCAAGGCGGTCGCGAGGAGCGCTTCATCCGCGATCGCGACTTCGCCGCCGAGATCCGGGCCGTCGATGGCCATGGCGACCGCGGCCTCCTCGACGACGCCCTCGACGGCTACAACCGCGTGAAGGCCACGATCCTCGGCAGCGTGACAGGGCCGGAGAGCGAGGCGGATCGCAGACAGGCCTATTGGCGCGCCGTGATCGAGGGCGGCGGCAGCACGACCGCCGGCGACTACTTCGCCGAGCTCATGGAGAAGCCCGGCCAGCAGAACGACCGGATGTATGCTCTCGAAGACCAGATCCGCCAGGAGTTCGGAAACCGCGACAGCCTCGCCGCATCCGTCATTTACGACCTGAAGCGCGCGGCCTCGGGCCGGACGACGAATGTCGAGAGCATTCTGTCCGATGTCGGAATGCGCTATGATGAGCGCCGCGAGTGGCCGCAGACCGACGAGTTCAGGCCACGGACTGGTGATGGCGGGTCAGACGACCCTCCGACTGGCGAACCGCTTCGACAGAACGTCTACGGAACTTCGGATGACGCGCGGAGGTGAACTCGATGGCTGTGGAGGTCTTTGCTGCCGTGTTCGTATTGATCGCTATTGCCGTGCTGCGGGCGCTAGTTATTTGGTCTTCGGTTCGTGGGAAGAAGCTATCTGGTGGTCATGTGCATCAACAGCCTGATCAAGGAATGGACGAATATGAGGACCATCGTGCGGCATTGATGCGTGACCCAACTGATCCGGCAAACCCGGAGTACAAAGGTTTTCTCGGAAGGTGAGCTTAAAGACTTTACGATAGGCTCCGAACCTCCATGAAATGGAGTTAAATATTTCCGCAAATTGCGCCGGATCCTATGCGAGGGCGGATTTGCCACGTCCGGCACCCGCCCCCGAAGTCGGGTCAGCCTCCGACGACACGAACAGCCGCACCCTGCTCCGCCTCTTCGTCGTTCGGTTCCTGCTCCACTGCCTCGACAGTGGGCATATCGTCAGATCCGGCGTCGCGTGCCTGAAAATCGAGCGCCTTCATCTCCTTCGCCAGTTTCGCATGGATACGGCGGTAGGCAGCCTCGAGCCTCTCCTCGATCGAGACGTCGAAGCCGAGAGCTTCCGCCCGCTCGACCAGCGCCTCGACATCGGCCGCAAGCTTCTCCGTGACGGGGAAAGTGATCTTCCGCGTCGGATCGGGAACAGGGCGTTTGCGCAGGATGGATGACATGGTGCTCCTCCGAAAAGAGGAGACCGAACTGGCACCTGTTCAGGATGCCTAAGGGGGTTTTGGCTGTCAACCGATCTTGGCGGGAGCAGCCCTTTGCAGCCCCGTCGTCCACCTACTTCACGAGCAAGGTCACCGCGTTGTGTCGCGCCGCCTTCCGGTCGAAGGTGTAGAGCGTCTCGCATCCGGCCCGAACCGCGGCGGCGGCAATCATGTGGTCAGCGAAATCGGCGACACCGCTTCCATACGCGACCGCGGCGGTCGCGACATCGTCCGCGTCCTCCAACACCAGTTCCTCAGCCTCGAGCAAACCGATCAGGGTAGCCGAGATCCTCGATGCCGAATGGCCATAAGCGCGCTCGAGCACCCAGACGAGTTCGACGAGGACCTCCCGTCCGACGAACCCAGGCTCCTTCGTCGAGCAGCGGCGGAGGAGGGACTGCGCCGCTGCGGACTGGCTCGGATCGTCCTGGACGAGGAAGCGGACGAGAATGTTCGTATCGAGCCCGATCATCGATCCCGTCGCTGGCGGGAGGTAGCGCCGTCCCGGACCGCCTCGTCCATCTCGTCGAGGCTCACCGGTTCGCCTTCGTGGGGAAGGCTGCCGCAGAGGCTCATCACCTTCCTCGGACGAACCAGCCGGACCTCGTCGCCGATCACGAGGTAGCGCACTTTGTCGCCGGCCTTGAGGCCGAGATGCTCTCTCACGTCCTTCGGAAGGGTCGTCTGCCCTTTCGACGTCACGGTCGACTCGAGTGTCATTCTAGGGATTCCACACGCTTTCGCTTGAGCCTTACGTCTATGCAATATGTAAGGCGACGTGCAACTCAGCAAGGGCTCCTGGCTAGCTTCCAGGGCGCCGCGACCGGTCCGGACCTTCGTACTGCGCGCAGCAAATGGCTGGATCGAGCCCAACTTGATCATTCGTCAGACCGCAGCGAATGTCCGGTTTTCCTTTTTGCGGGCCAGTTAATCAACGCGACCCCCGCTATGGCCGCACAGAGTCCTGCCGCCACCGGCAGATTGAATGTCTCGTCTAGGAACACGAGACCGAAGATGACGCCGACGCCCGCACGCAGATAGCTTTGGCTCGCAACCCCCATGGACCCGATTGTGCGCACCAGCCGGAAGTAGATCAGGAGCGCAACCCCGGTGCAGAGGATCGACAAGATCGCTGTTGCGGCCATAGCTGTTGGGCTTGGAATCAGGGTCCAAGGTCGATCCAGCACCATAGCAAGAGGCACGAGAACGACCGATGCCCAGATCATCGTGCCTGTGGCCGTGGCAACGGCGCTGATGTGGCCGAACCGCTTGCCGTAGATCGCCGCACCTGCGTAAAGCACAGCGCCGATCAAACAGGCGATTTGCCCGGCGACCTCATCACCGAGACCGCGCAGTACATCCACCCCGACGATCAGCGCAACACCCATGAGGCCCAGAACCGCACCGGCCAGCTTACGCCCGTTGAGCGTTTCGTGCCGCGTCACGAGCGCTGTGATGAGAAAGACGAAGATCGGGGAGGTCGAGTTGAGGACACTGGCAAGGCCAGATTCGACATATTGTTGCCCCCAGGCGAGCACAGTCCATGCTCCGATGCTGTTGAACACCGCCTGTAGCAAAAGCATCCACCAAGTGTGCGGATCACGCGGCAGTCTTTCTGATCGTGCGCCCATCACGAGCAACAGGAAGAGGGTTGCACCGGCAACGCGGACCGCGATCAGCGTGACCGGCGGAATCTCGGCCACGGCAACCTTGATAAACAGGTAGGATGATCCCCAGAGCAAAGCGAGAAGCGCAAGCAGGGGCAGCTCGGTCCGCAAGTTTGCCGAACTCATTCCGTGTGCGCCTTCCGGCTGTCTGCAGGGGCTTGTGCTCGGTCGAACATGCCGTAGTCCCGGATCACGCTGGCGATCCGTAGGCGGTAATCATCGAAGACTCCTCTACGCCCTTTCGCTTGTGCACCTCGATGAGCGCTTAGGTTGCGCCAGCGCGCAATCGCGTCTTCATCCTCGAAGAACGACAGAGACAGGATTTTTCTTGGATCAGTGAGGCTTTGGAACCGCTCGACGGAAATGAAGCCGTCGATCTCGTCAAGCATAGGGCGCATCTCGGCAGCGATGTCGAGATAATCATCCTTGCGGCCCTCGGCCGGTTCTACTTCGAAGATCACAGCGATCATGCGCTGTCACCATGCGGTGAAGAAGCGAGCTTGAGCCAGGTTCGGTCTTCCCGGAGCAGAAACTTTTCCTTTTGGGCGAACTCGTAGTTCTCTCGGCCAAGCGGATCAGCGGCGAGGCGCGCGCGATAGGCTTCGTAGTCGGCCAGACTCGCGACGTTGTAGATGCCATAGGCGAGGGTCGATGACCCCTCATGCGGGGCATAGTAGCCAATCAAACCAGCACCGCAGCGCGGGATCGCCTGGCCCCAGTTGCGGGAATACTCCTCGAACTGGGCCTTCTTAGTCGGATCGATATGGTAGCGAATAACGCAGGTCAGCATGATGGATTCCTTCAAGTGTGTTTTCCCGATCCTAGACGTTTGCCAACAGCTGATGCTTCGATTAAGGTCGAACTATGAGAGAAGGTCCAGACATTGCCCATATCGCTGCTTTGATCGGCGATCCCGCCCGCGCCAACATGCTGACCGTGCTTATGAGCGGCAAAGCTCTGACGGTCAGCGAACTCGCCGAGGAGGCAGGGGTTACGATCCAGACCGCCAGCTCGCATCTATCGAAGCTCGATGAGGGCGGCTTGCTGCGACCCCGAAAGCAGGGACGGCACAAGTATTTCTCGCTCGCCAGCGATGACGTTGCGCATGTCCTGGAGGGTTTGATGGGCCTTGCGGCTGGTTCGGGATACCTGAGAAAGCGAACAGGTCCCAAAGATGCGGAGCTGCGCCAGGCGCGTGTTTGCTACAACCACTTGGCCGGAGATATGGGCACGCAGATGTTCGACAGCTTGATGGCGCGTGGGCATCTGGTTTTGAATGGCGAGGAACTGGAATTGACCGATGCAGGCGCTGCGTTCGCCAAGGATTTCGAGATCGACGTCGAAGCCCTTCGGCGGGCACGCGCGCCGCTTTGTCGGGAGTGCCTCGATTGGAGTGAGCGTAGATCACATCTGGCGGGCAGCTTAGGGCGGGCGTTTCTGAGTCGGTTCGAGGAGATGGCTTGGGTCAAGCGAGATCAGAAAACGCGGGTGGTGACTTTCTCACGGATTGGAGCAGAGAAGTTCAGCAAGCTCTTTCCGGTGAGGTAAAGATCGTTTGGGATTTCGCCAAAGCGGACATTTCACGAACGGTAGCAAAGTTCGCACTGCGGCCCTTGGTACGCTGGGCAGTTAACCAGTGCAGCGACTAGCGGAAAGCGGGAACGCGCGTGCAGCATAGACGGCCGGTGAGGGCTGAGGCTGACCGGTGCAACTCCACGATGGAGGCACGAGGAGTACGCCGCGCACCGCGTCGAGCGTGGATGTGGCCCTTGAGGGCCGCCCGCAACGCTGCGATCGCTTACGTTGACAGGACCGTCGCCTGAGCACGATGTGCTGAAGCCTCATGAGCTGTTGCAACAGATGGCGCCGTCGAAAGTCGTCCACGCTCAACAGCTTCGAGAAGATAGTCGACGCCGCGCTGCGCATCCGCCGCGGCCTTCAGAATGAACCGTTTGTCGCCGCGCAGCAGCTTCAGCCAGGACTGCACATAGGCGGCGTGGTCGTCGACGTGGCCGGGCGCGAAGCCGAAATGGGCGCCGAGGAGCGCCGAGGTCAGCTCCGCGTAGAGCTCGCCCTTGGCATAGGCCTCGTTGCCGAAGATCTTTGGGCCGTAGTCAATGCCGAGACGGGCCGGCACCTCGGTCGCGTGGGCGTGCTCGTGAAAGCGCGTGGCGAGATAGGTCTCGACGCTCTCGAAGCGCTCGATCGCCGGCATTGAGATCCTGTCCTCACCCGGACTGTAGCAGGCCCGCTCGCCACCCTCGGCATAGCCGACGCCGAGCCCCGCTGTCATCGCCTCGGCGAGCGCAAAGAGCGGGTCGCCGGCCGCGGGCCGGCGCGCGCCGCCGTCGAGCGCAGCGGGGTCCGGTCGATACCGATCGGGGAGCCCGTCGATCTGGCATGCGTTGAAGACGGCGAAGGACTTAAGGAAGCGGTAGTGGCGCTCGTCGCCGTCGGCATCGGAGACGTGCTCTCCCGGATCCTCGGCGCGCCTGTCGCGCGCGGTGCCGTAATAGACGACCGTCGTCGCGCGCTCGCCCTTGCGCACCTGCCCGCCGAGCTCCGCAGCCTGTCGGTAGGTCATCCAATGGGCTGAGCCGTAACCATGCGCCATCGCGCTGAGGGCGAGGAGGAAGACATTGATGCCGCGATAGGCGGTGCCCTCGTGACGGAGCGGCAAGCCGACCTTCGTGGTCTTCCAGGGCTGGCGCCACGGCAGATCGCCACCCTCCTCGAGCTTGGCGACAATCTGGTCGGTGATCTCCTGGGCGATATCGCGGCGGGGTTTCGCCGAGGGTGCGGCGGTGCGGGTCGGGCGGGACATCGGGCTGGTCCTTTCTCTGAAGCGACCGGAATCGGTCGCCTCTGCCCTGCCCAAAGCTTTCCTCTCGGGATCATCGCCGATGCCGAACGCCGACGTCGTCGAAGAGTGTGCGGCCCTGCCCCGTTTCGCCGTCGACCGAACGGTAGAAGCAGCCTGCGGGATGAAACCGATCCTCGACAAGGACGCTCGGCGCGAAGCGCGCGCCGTAGAGCGCAACGATCTCGGCGCGGGCAGCCGGGGCGATGCGGTAGCGTCTCGGTGCCCCTCGCTTGGCTGTGGCAGTCATGATAATCTCCCCATGCAGATGGAGCGGGCGCCGCTTCCGCAGCGCCCGCTTGGGACTCACTCGGCGGCGGCCACGACGGGTTCGGCGTCGTGCTCGCCACCGGTGTCCTCTTCGGCCGTGTCGCCTGTGGAAGTGATCTCGGCCTCGCCGGGCTCTGCAGGCATGGGCGCCATGCCATCGGGCAGCCAGGCGCGCATGCGCTCGCGCTGCTCCCCCGTCAGGGTCGGCCCCTTTGCATCTTCCGTGAAGATCAGGTGCAGCCAGCGGGCCACGTCGCCCTTCTTCTGCTTCTCCAGTTGGGCCCGGCCGGAGGGCTTCTGCATGACCGCGTCGTAGATCTCGAGGAGGCGGGCCTTCGGCAGGCGCGAGAAGAACGCCTCCGTGGGTGTCCAGACCGCGCGCACCTCGAGCCCGGCCTCGGCGGCGAGACGTTCCGCCATCGGGTTCGTCTCTCCGAGCGCGAGCTTCGTGCCGACGAGACGGGCGATCGCCGCGGTCAGCATCGCGTTCTTCTGTCGCTTCGGCCGCTCGCGGAAGGCCGCGAAGGCGGCGGCGGCTTCCACCCCGCGAAGCGGCGCATGGAGCGCCTCGTCGCCAGCAAGGGCCTCGGGCAGGACGAGCCCGGGATCCTCCTCGAGCGCGTTCTTCGGCGGATCGGTCGAGAGACCGACGGGGTTGGTCCCCACGCCAAGGCGCTCGGTGAGCACGAAGGTGAGGAAATCGAGCGCCAGGGCCGGCTTGGCTAGGAGCGCCGCCTGCAGCGCAGCCGTGCGCACGATACCGAGGTCTGCCGCCAGCGCGCCCGAGTAGAGCGGCTTCTCCCCTGCCCTTTCGGAGGCTGGCTGCCGGCGCTTCTCGACCCGTTGCACAAGGCCCGCCTCGATGGCGGCGTCGAGCTCCTCCTCGCGCACGATGCCGCGAGACACGTCGAGCGCGCCGCGATGGCCGATGGTCAGGTGAACGCCCGACACTGCCTTCTGAGCGCCCGTGTAGATCTCCACGTCGCAGGCCGCCTGCAGGGCTTCGAACTCGGCCTCCTCCTCGGCGGTCGCCGCTCCGCTCTCGATCGCCTCCGACAGCGCATCGTAGCGCGCGGCATCCTCGTCCGGGATCTCCGGCGCGTCGGGATAGACCCGTCCGGCAATCGCCTCGTAGTCGAAGTGCGCGAGCCCGTGGCTGACCCAGGCCCAGCCCTCGGCCTCCATCGCCTTCGCCGCTTCGGCGAGCTTCTCCTCGGCGAGACGGGCAACCAGCGCCCCGTCCTCGAAGTAGACCTCCTCGCCGAAGAGATCCTCGCGCACGGCGCCGCCCGCCGCCTCGTAGGCCTCACGCCTGACGAAGGCCGCGAGCCGGTCGTCGCCACGGCAGGCTTCGCTGGTCTGGCGCGCCCGGATCTCGCGCGGGTAGCCGCTGAGATAGGTGCCGTCGATCTCCTCGAAGACCGCCAGAGCCCGCGCCGGGTCCTCCGTGACCGTGTAGGCAGCCGCGATGTCGAGGGTGATCCTGTCCTCGGCCAGCGCCGCGAGGATCGGCTCCGGCAGCCCCGCGAGCCGGAGGCGGCCCTTCACATGCCGGACCGTCGCGCCGAAGGCGCTGGCGATGGTCTCCGGCGCAGCGCCGGCCTCTGCCATCTGCGCGAAGGCGCGGATTTCCTCGGCGGCGTGGAACGAGCGGCGGACGAGGTTCTCTGCGCCCGCCCAGCGGAGCGCCTCGGTCTCGTCCGCGGCGAGAACGACGGGGACCCGCACGGTGGCGGGGTCCAGCGCGTCCTCCTCGGCGATGCGTTTGAGGGCGCGCAGCCGGCAGCCACCCGCGACGATGGCGACCGAGCCGTCAGCGTCGCGGATCCCCGCGAGGTTTTGCAGGAGGCCGCAGGTGCGCAGGCTCGCTTCCAAGGCGTCGATATCGGTATGACCGTCGCCGCGGCGGGGGTTGAGCGGGGAGAGCGTCAGCCGGTCGAGCGGGATCTCGACGGCGGCACCCTTCGGCGCGGTCTCGGTGGATTGGTCGGTCATGTGGAGGATCCTTTTCTTTGCCGCCCCCCATCCGGGGGCGCCAAGAACCCGACCCGGCTTTCCTCTCAACGCCCGCCCTGCCCTACCCCGAAGCCGACACCCCTGACTGCGCGACATCGTTCCAGTCGCCAAATCCTGCCGGCGGCGTCTGGCGGCTGACGCTCCAGCCAAGGGCTCTCGCGCGCTGCCCGAGCGCCGCTGCAGCGGCGAGACCCACCGCGTCATTGTCGGGAGCGATGATAAGGTCGCCGGGAACTGTCGGGAGGGTAAGCCCCGCCATGCCCGAAGCAGTCAGGGTCGCCCAGACGGAGGCACCGGAAGGAGCGGTCAGGGCGGCGGCGGAGAGGGCCGTCTCGATTCCTTCGGCGACGAGCAAGGCCCCCTGCCACTGGACGAGGCGCACGGCCGCGCCCCGAATTGTCCCGAGCGTAAGCCGCGCGGGGTCTTGCGCTATCTTCGTCGCGCGAAGCGAGAGATAGGTTCGGTGGATGCCGACCGGGCGCTCTTCTCCGACCCGATCCACGCGCGCGACGAGTGCCGGATAGGAGCAGGCATGCGGCCCGTGCCAGCAGGATGGGCTGAAGCGCAAAGCGTCCGCGCGCGGAAGCGTGATGGAACGGCATTCGAGGTAGTCGGCCGCCAGTGTGTCCTCGAGCGGCAAGCACGCACCCCAGAGCCGCATCGCGGTCTCGCGATGCGCTGGCGTCGTTGCCGGGTCGCCGAGGGCGTCCTCAAAGAGGGTTGAACGCCTTCTGGTGGGCGCCGGCCGCCATGATCTCCGCTTGAGCGGAGGAACGAGACCACGGTCGCGCAGCGCTTCCATGATGTCGCGGAAGTCGCAGCCCGCATGGCACTTCACGAGCAAACGGCCGTCACGGCCGTCGGCAAGGCTCAGTGCCGGTGTCCGTCTGTTATCGTGGGCGGGACACCACGCGGTGCCGTACGACTCATGCCACCGCCCACCAAGGGCGAGGCAGATCTCTCGTGCGGTGCGGGTCATGCCGGGCTCCTTTCTCTCAAAAAGGCCCGTTTCGGGCCGCTCTGGCCCGAACCTCGCTCTCGCCTCTCCCCAAAGAGCCGTCACGCGCGCGTGACGGCGCCCTCACTATCTGTCTGGCTGCACACGGGCCCCAAGCCAGGTTACGAGACGCTCCAGACCCTTCTGATCTGCGTCGGAGAGCCCCTCGATCGTTACGGCGACCTTGCCATCTCGATTGACGGCGGTGACCCGAGCACCGTCGCGACCCTTCCATTCGGCGCGGACTGGGGATTGCCGGCCGGCTCTTCGCTGAGCGAAACGGCCTCGAGATCCGACGAACTCTCCCAGAAACGCAACTTCCTTTTCCGAAGTCGTCAGGGCGTCACGCCACTCGTCTAGACCAGCCACGAGGGCCTCACCACGACCACTCCGAAGCTCCTGGGCGATCGCGATCCCCAGACGTTCACCGATTGCCTCAGGAAATTTGAGCCTCGATCCCAAGACCTCGTGAATTGTCGCGAAGCAACGGATCTTGTAGCGCCGATTGCGGTTGGAGCTGGCGAACAGCCCGCCAATGGCGGCTTCGGTGTCTGGAAAAACGTCCGCCTCGGCAGCGAGGACGCATATTCGTCCGCGTTCGTAGAAACTAATTCCCAGCCGGATCTCGTTCTCTTCGATCATGGCGACTAGCTTGTCGGCCGTGGGACGAGGCGGTCTGACGAAGGCCAGAACCGTATCGAAGCGGGTATCACCGGTCTCTTTGCGTAGTTCTAAGAGCGCAGAGAGGCGACGCAGGCCTGTGACAAGACCATAGGGCTTTTCGCCGTCAGACATTGGTACGAGTTCGACTGGTGTCTGCTGCCCGTTCGACTTGAGACTGGTTTTGAGTGCGTCCCACTCCTCCGCGGATCGATCGAGAGAGCTCCGATCTCTGAGGATGGCTTGTGCATCGATATCGTCCAACGGGACGCGATGAACGAGACGTCCCTCAGCTTCTGCCTTAGAGAATTCTTCCGTTCGGGAGGCGAGCTGTCGGTTCTCTTCGCGAAGTCGTGCAAGCTCAGTTTCGATCCCGTGTCCAACCTCGCCGGCAACCTGAGCGATTGGGGGTGCCGTGCCGAGTGCTGCTCGACGGCTCTCCTTTGCGGATTGTTCGGCGCTTTCGCGGACCTCGCGCGCGGCGCTGGGATCGATAGCACCCAGGCGCTTTCTGCTCATGCGACCTCTCCCTTTTCCGCGGCGGCGCGGCGATCGCGCTCCCAGCATCCAACGAGCAATCGCTTCATCTCGAGATATGTTCGGTCGAAGCTCTCACGCCCTCGCCTGTAGGTATCGCGATTGAAATCTGTGTAGTCCGCTTCATAGATTCCGGACACCCGTTCGCCAGCCTGGCCCACGAGTGCCGTGAACTCCTGCCGATGCGACGCTACGAAGTCGTCGAGGTAGACCTGTATGACGTTCGCGAGATCACTCTGCTGAGCTGCGTCGTATCGGGTCAGGAGAACCTGCACCGCATCCCATGAGAAGGTTGGTGGGTGATCAGTCAGTCGTGCCATCGACTCTTCGATGCTTGCGAAGGTCGTGTGCAACATGTCGAAGAAGCGTCCTGTAGAGTCGAACTCTATGAAGGAGGCTCCAACCGGAATAAGAAGGATGTCGGCCGCGTCGAGAGCATTTATCGTTAGATAGCCGAGTGCCGGCGGTGTATCGACGATGATGATGTCGTACTGCTCAAGCAGATTTTCCGCGGCGAGGAACCGACGTAGCGCGCCCCAGAAAGGCCAATCCCGCTGTCCCTGTAGCCAAACGGGTACCTGGAACTCTGCCCAATAGAGGTTCAGCTGCGCCGGAAGGATGTCGATGGTCGGCCAATGAGTTGGGCGGATGACGCTATCGGCATCGACCGTTAATGCGGCCCGCACATCTTCGCTGAGCTCTGCTTCTCCTCGCCCTGCCCCACTAAGTCTGGCCTCGAGATGCCGGGCCCTGTCACGACTGAGGACGGCATACGCAGTTTCGGCTTCGTGTTCCGCTGGCACCCCGAAGATCGTGCTCATCGAGGCTTGGCTGTCTAGATCGATGACTAGCACACGATAGCCGTCCAAGGCGGCTGCCATTGCAAGATGAGCAGCGGTTGTGGTCTTTGCGACTCCCCCCTTAAAATTCGATAGAGTTATGATCTTGGCAGGTAGGTCGCGCGGTCGATAGGGACGGTAGCCCTTTGTCTGTTGGCCTTGATCATCGAGGAATGCGCGTATTTTGTTTATTTCCTCGAGATTGAACCAGCGGGTAGCGCGTGGCCCTTCTGTCGTGCCCTGCGGGAGTTCTGGGTTTGCTTTCAAAACACGCCGCAGGTGTTGTGCTGTTAGCGGCATCATATAGGTGGTGATTTCCCAAATGCTGAAACGCCGGAGATGTTTTTCTCCGTCAGGTTTGTAGCCTCTCCGAGCGAGATCTTCGCGTGCTCTGTCGCAGATGGTGGCGGCTACCGAGAACCGTTCTGTGTTGGATGGCTTCGGGAGTGCGGAAAGCGCTTCCGCTGGGTCGATTCGAAGGCGCGCCGCCATCGTTGATTCGGTGCTCATGCTCGTTGCCTCGCGATGTTCGCGGTTTTGTTGCGGGTTTCAGAATCTCGCGAACATTTGGGCAAGGCAAGAATGTTTTTTGGCGATGTCTGAGTTCATCACCCACCGTTGTCTTATCGCCCACTTTAGGATTGTTTCGTTTCCCAGCCTTCGGCGTGTGCTTCAGGTCTGTCGACGGATTGTCCTTGCCGAGTTTTTGAGGTGTCGCCTCGTAGTGGGTGTTATTTTAGAGTTATCTATAGGGTTAAGGCCATCAAGATCTTCAAATTATGGTTTGGAATCATCGTATTAGCGGACCGTGTGGTGTGGGATCAGACAGTAGATGGTGGGTGATCAGCCAAGGTTCTGTGTGTGATCTGACAGCGCTGGTATGTGAGTTATCCACAGTGCTAGGCGTCGGCTGGGGCCGTACTTCCTATGCCACAGGAGCTCTGGCGATGGATGCTGACAGTTGGATTAGTGGGCGATAAGCCAGCATACGCGAATCGGTGGGTGATATGACGAAGCTGGGTGGTCAGATCGTGGGCGATAAGACAAGGGTTGACTCTGGTGGGCGATAAGACAAGGCTAGGGTGGTGTGCGATAGGCCAAGGGAGGGAGGCTTGGGTGGGTGATAAGCCAGATGAGCCGGCTTCACGATCGAACAAGCGAAGCCCGCTTCTACCCGATCGGTTCCAGCAACCCGACCTGTTCATCTGCGACATTTTTGATGCAGCGCCGAAGAGCGATATGGCGGGCATGGAGCACCCAGTGTTTTCGATTTCCAAGCGCCCAGATCATAACTCACGTCGATACGAGAATGGTGAGAATTACATCGAAATATCGCCGTCGGCTAAAGGAATGGCGACGGTGTTCGATCGCGACATCCTCATCTTCTGTATTTCTCAGCTCATCGCAGCGTTGAACGAAGGTCGAGAAGTCTCCAAGACCGTGAGCTTCAAGGTCAGTGACTATCTGATCGCAACGGGCAAGCCGATTGGTGGTAGTGCCTACGATCGCGCCGAGGAGGCGCTTGAACGACTGAGGGGCACGTCCATCAAGACGAACATCGTCACGGGTACGGAACGCCAGTGGCAGGTGTTCGGTTTGGTCGAGAGCGCCAAGACTGTTCGTAGGGACAGCGACGGTGCCCTGCTCGATGTCCAAGTCACGCTCTCGGATTGGGTCTTCAACGCTATCCGGGCCAAAGAGGTTCTTACTATCAGCCGAGACTATTTTCGGCTTCGCAAGCCCCTCGAGCGAAGGATGTATGAGATTGCTCGAAAGCATTGCGGCAAGGCGCCAGAGTGGCGGATTGGTCTTGAAAAGCTGCAGCTCAAGTGTGGATCTCAATCGACTTCGAAGGAGTTCAAGAGGCTCGTTAAGACTGTGGTCGAGGCCAACGCTGAGCACGACCATTTCCCGGACTACATTCCGACCCTCGAAGGTTCGATGGTGATCTTCCGGAGCCGCGGGACCGTTCCTGCGCCCGCTCAACAGGACGAGGCGTACGACGGACCGCTTAATCCGGAAGCTTACTCCGACGCTCGCACGGTCGCGCCCGGGTGGGACGTCTATGTTCTCGAACATGAATGGCGAAAATGGTGTGCGGCCGAGGAGATCGAGCCCAAGCGCCCAGAGCGCCACTTCGTGAAGTTCTGCCAGAGTTGGTTCGAACGGAGGGGGTCGCCGTGATGACCGACAGTACCGTCACGCGCGCGTGACGGCGGTGTTTGGCGAGGTGGTACGATGTTCTGCCAGAGGACGCTCATCAAGATCTGCGCATTCACTTGTTGGAAAGAACGTCACGCGCGCGTGACGCTTGGTAGAGCGGCTTGCATCAGAGTCGGGGTCAAGCTGAAGGGGGTGCACTAGAGCAGCCTCCACAGATCTTGGGCGTGGGTTTCGGACCGAAAGGCAAGCAGCCTATGCTGCCGGGAACTCACCAACGAGGCCTCGTTCACGCGCGCGCTTAAGCAGATTGCGTACCGACGAAGCAGACCACCGGAAACCACCTCTCGGCGTGAGCACATGCTGCGCCTGAAGGTGCCGTGCGCAGGCCGTGAGGGACGGAGAGGGCATGGCGCTCCAGACCGCGGCGACGAGCTCGACGAGGCCGTCGTTCTCGGCGCCTCGGGGACCGCGCTCCATGACCTCGGCCGGAAGGAAGCCGTCCTTCACCAAGCGTTTGCAGGCGCGGGTCAGGCTATCGCGGGTCCAGGGCCGCGCGTCCCATGGGCGGGTGACGGACCGGATCATCAGGATCTGCGCGATCCGGTCCCAGCTCGCGCCCGGGCGGAGCCGACGGACGAGCGGCGCGATGTCGTCGATCGCCTGGAGGACCTTGTCAGATCTGGCTTCGTCTCGCGCGCGAGCGAGCTGACGGCGTCCCATCGGATCCTCGGCCGAGAGCACAGGGTTGCCGCCACGCCGACCCTCTGCACGTGCCGAGGCGAGACCCGATCTCGTGCGCTCGCGAATGAGCTGGCGTTCGAATTCGGCTACGGCGCCGAGGATCTGGAGTGTGAGGCGTCCCTGCGGCGAGGTCGTGTCGATCGGGTCGCCGAGCGATCGAAACCCGATCTCTCGGTCCTCTAAGTCCTCGACGATCTCGAGCAGATGGCTGAGCGACCGGGCGAGACGGTCGAGCCTTGCGACGACAAGGACATCGCCGGGTTTCAGTGCTGAGAGCGCGCGAGCCAGCTCCGGCCTGCTCCGCTGCGCGCCGGAGGCCTTGTCCTGGAAGATCGTTGAGCACCCAACGGTCCGGAGCTCGCCGATCTGCGGATCCGTGGCCTGGTCCTCGGTCGAGACCCTAGCATAGCCGATCAGACGCGGCGCGGTCGCGGTCTTTCTCACCGCCGCCACCCGGATAGCCAGCGGCCAGCTGGGCGCTTAGATATACCTGGTTCAATGTATATCCAGAGGATGGCAGATGCAGGTCTCGAAATGGGGTAACTCGCTGGCCGTGCGCCTGCCGGCGGCGGTGGTCGATGCGCTGGAGTTGAAGGAGGGCGACGATATCGAGATCTTCGTCGCCGACGCACGGAGCTTCGCGGTAAGCAAGGCGCCGAGCAGGGCAGCCCTCCTTGAACGGCTCCGCAAGCACCGTGGGCGCCTGCCCGCCGGGTTCCGCTTCGAGCGGGACGAGGCCCATGAGCGCTGAGGGCCGGTTCTTCGACACCAACGTCATCCTCTATCTGCTCTCGGCCGAGACGGCGAAGGCCGACACAGCTGAGGCCCTTCTTGCCGATGGGGGGACGATCAGCGTCCAGGTCCTGAACGAGGCGGCGTCGGTCATGCGGCGCAAGCTCGGCATGGGTTGGGACGATGTCCTGGAGGTTCTCGACGGCGTGAAGCAGGTGCTCGACATCCGATCGCTGACCCTCGAGGTGCATGCGCGGGGCCTTGTGATCGCGCGAGAGACGGGCTTCGGCGTCTACGATAGCCTGATCGTCGCCGCGGCAGTCGAGGCCGGGGCAGGGGTCCTCTACACGGAAGATATGCAGGCGGGTCGGACCGTTCATGGCGTGAAGCTCGTCAATCCCTTCGCCTGAAAGGTCGGGAAGGGCAGGGGGCTCTCCTGCGCAGGCTGTTCCTCATTCTCGACCGTCCAGACACCGTTCGTGTTCATACTTCGTTCTTAGACTAATCCAATTTACAAACACCCGCAAGCCTTCAAACGGTCGTTTGAAAACGCGTTCAAGTGCGCTTTCATGGCTGGCAGGTCGATGCGCTCGTGGGGAAAAGGGCACAAATTCAGTTGGTTGCGCTCCATATCCCGTCTTTGGAGGGTCTTCTTCGAGCGTACGAACTTACACGCCAGATGCTGTTGAACCAGAAGTCCCGGGCAACACCAATTCTTCCACTAAAAATGGCCTTCAATCGTGTACTCTCTGCGAATGAACAGGAAACCGCCACAGAACTTTGGCACCACTGCACTCGACGATGTGCCTGAGGACGCGTTCCTTGGCCCGCCGTCGATCTACGATCGTGAGGAGACGGAGGACGACCTTGGCCATTGGTTTGACCCGCCCGCGTTGGAACCGCTGGTCGATCTCAACCCTCAAGCGAGGGCATCGGTCGATGACCGCGTCCAGTGGCAGCGCGCCGAGCAAGCGCTCGCAAGGCAGCTCGCGGCTGCCGCCGATGCCGTCGCACGGCTCGACGAGCGGCTGCTCACTCAGCCGAGCCAGCGTCGGGAGGGCAGCCTGCGTCATCTGGCCCTGCTGGAGATCACCGATCTCGTCTGGGCAGAAGGGCACCGCATCCGGCCTGAGCGGCTCGCTCTGGTGGATCTCGAGCGCCTCGGGCGCGTGGGCGACGACGCCGCCGTGATGGGCCGCGCAACCTCCGCGCTCCGCCGCGCCATCTCAGCGCCTCGCAAGTTGAGCGACCCTGAGACCGTTGCGACGGCGCTCGGATACCGGACGGTCGCTGAGCCCGGCAATGATGATATGTCCGATCCGATCCGCGAGCTTCTCCCGGAAATGGGCCGGGACCACGCGGAGGCCTGGCTGTCCGTTGTCAAAGGCCTGGACGCGCATCCGATCGTTCGTGCCGGGTTCGGGTTCCGGCTCTGGCCGCGGATGGCGATGCAGGAGCTTCTCGAGCCCGCCACGCTCGCCGGTCACTTGGCGCTTGCCCCAGCGCGGATTGAGGCCAATGTCGGTTTGACCTTCCTGCCGCTCGCGCTCGGCCGTCCACCGGCGGCGCTGCGCTATGGCGGCATGCCCGAGAGCTTCCTGGCAGCCTGGTTCGATGCAGTGGCCGGAGCGTCGATCGCCGGGCGCGCCCGATTGAGCGCCTTGGCGGATTGGCGCGAGCGCGTGGCGAACGCCATTCAGGGCATGCGGGGGCGCGGCGCACCATCACTTGCCGATCTGTTCCTCGCGCGGCCAGTTCTGTCGGCCTCGGCCGTGGCTGCAGAGCTCGGCCTTACCGGTACGCGGTCGCGCGATCTGCTCAATGCTTTCGAGCGCCGTGGGCTCGTCAGGGAAATGACAGGGCAGGGGCGGTTTCGCTTCTGGCAACCGCGGCTCTGACCCAAGGGCGCGACAAGATCAGGCGGATCGGCTAGAATTGAGCGCAACAGAAGAACATGATGAACGCGATCCAGCGGCAGATCCGGGAACCTGTTACCTACCAGGACGTCCTCAATGCGCCTCCGAACATGGTGGCGGAACTCACCGGTGGGCGGCTGCACCTCCAGCCCCGTCCGGCTATGCGACATGCGTTCGCCAGTTCGGCAATCGACGCGATGTTTGGTGCTCCACTTTAGCTTTTATCCGGGCGGGCATGACGGGCAGCTGATTGGCCGAATGGTCAATAGATCTTCCCCTGCCTCGGATGATGGTTTCGTGCCATCACACGACTTGAATGAACACGCAGAGCGCTCGCCGCAGCGTTCCGCTAGGTTGATATCGTCCACAAAGCCCCGCTTCACCCAAACAACCTCAATCGGTGCATGACCTTCTGCGAGAAAGCCGTCGGGTGTTGCCGGTCTTGGCATCTGAGAACCTGTCGCGTAGCTTCAGACCCGCCAGCCGTCGTGCCGATGCGTCCTTTGCAGGGCCGGGTGACGATCCGCAAGCTCCCCCGCATGCCATACAGAGGCTGTCCATGCCGACATCCATGTCCGATACGGTTATCCCGGTGGCCGATCCATCGCGACTGATGGGCTTCTTCATCGACCACATCCGCGATGAGCATGGCATCGTCTTCGACGAGGCCGACGATGGATCGCGCATCTTTCGCCAGGACGAGTTCGGACTGAGGTTCCATGTCCTTCCAAGCGGTTTGCAGGTGCGGATCGAGGGGCCCAATCCCGGTGTTCTGATCTTCTTCAAGGAGGAGATCGTGAGCCACGTGGCGGAGCTGGATCCCACGGCTGCGGCGAACATCCGCTGGTCGGGCGAGACGGCGGTCGCCGGTGCGCTGCCGTCCAACTTCAAGGTTCTGGAGGTTACGGCTAGCCGCGAGGTCTTCGCCGGGATGCAGCGGGTGACGCTTGTGCATGATGACGTGGTCTCGCTTGCCGATGGTGGCATTCATCTGAGGCTCATGCTGCCGCTGGAGCCCGGGCGCGTGCCGGTCTGGCCGCGGATGGCCGAGAACGGCGTCCCGGTCTGGCCGGGTGGCGCGGACAAGCTGCACGCGCGCATGATCACCTTGCGCCATGTGCGGCCCTCGGAGGGAGAGGTGGACATCGACATCGTCCGCCATGCCGGCGGGCTGATCTCCGACTGGGCGCAGCAGGCGCGCGAGGGGCAAAGGGTCGGGGTCATGGGCCCGGCCGGCAAGGTGACGCTGCCGGTCTTCGATGGGCTCTTTCTCGCCGCTGACGGCACCGGTCTGCCGGCCTTGGCGCGCCTCCTCGAGAGCCTGCCCGCGGCGGCGACCGGAGATGTGGTGGTGGCCTTCCCACCGGACGCCGACGCGACGGACTACCTGCCTCAGACGCCGCTCCGGGTGCACAAGATCGCGCCGGACCGGTTCGAGGGCGAGGTCGTGCAGCGCGCCGCGGCGCTCACGGCGCGGGGCCGGACTGGGTACGCCTTTTTTGCCGGGGAGTTCCAGAACGCGCAGGATCTGCGGGCGCACTTCAAGGCGGAGCTCGGCCTCGACAAGACGACCCAGATAAGTGCTGCCTATTGGCGCCGCGGAGTGCCGGGTTATGGGAGCTGACAGCGGTCTGCGGCAGGCCTTTGCCTCACGGTCGGAGTCGATCACGGTTCGCAGGCTGCGCACCCTGACCGACCAGCATCGCAGTCTCGCGTCCGAGATCCAGTCCCGGCCGAACAGCGGACCCATCGCTTGCGGCCGCATCGAGGTGGCAACTCTGCGGAGCGGCGTGAGGCTGATGTCCGGCAGTCTCCGGGGTCTCCGAGAGACATCGACCGTCACGGCCAGCGAGCCCGGGCTCTATGTGGAGGTGCGGCTCACCGGCCTGTCCCGTGCGACATCCGAGGGCTTCCCGCCGATCGAGCTGGATGGCGAGACGCTGCATGTCCTCGGCCAGCCGCAGCCCGGCAATTGGCAGGTGTTCGTGCCCGAGCAGCCGGCTTTCGAGGTCGTCTCCGCCTGCTTCCCCCAGGCCTTCGTCGAGAGCCTCGCGGCGTCCGATCCGACCTCGGCCGAGCGGATCGCGGCGAAGATCGCGAGCCGGCATTGCAGCTTGGTGCCGGTTCCGCAGGCGGCGCATGTCCTGGCGCGCGAGATCCTGCTGGCCATGGCTCCGCCGGAGCCCGACAAGCTCCGCCTCGAGGGGCTCGCACTCTGTCTTCTCACGGCAGCGCTTGGAACGGAGGGCAGTGCCTCCGGCATCATCGATCAGATCGACGCGGTGATCGCGCGCAATCCCCCGAGGCTCTGGACTGTTGCCGCACTGTCCGCAGAGCTCGGCGTGCCCCCGACCACGCTCAAGCGCGCGGCGTCCCAGGAGCTCGGCCAACCGATCGGTGCCTATCTGTCCGAACAGCGGCTCCAGGCGGCGCGAGCGCTCCTGAGCGGCCCGCTCAGCATCTCGAAGGTCGCCGAGGCGGTCGGCTACAGCACGCCCGAGGCGCTGGCCAAGGCTTTCAGGTCCCGCTTTGGCGAGACCCCGACGGAGGTCCGGCGCCGGGGGAGGCCGGTCTGAACTGACGGGAAAATGGCCCGATCGGACAGGCTGCCGCCCGAGACCTGATCTGCGCCCTCTGCCTATAATTGACAAAAGCAGTCAGATAAGCGGCAGGGGACACGGCGATGGCGTTTTCGAAGACCCGAGGGACAGGCGGGGCGGGGGCTCTCTGCGTTGCGGCCCTGATCGGAACTACCAGCCCGGCGCAGGAGGTAACAGTTCTGCCGGAGCTCACGGTGACCGGTGAGCGGCGCGAGCGGAGCCTCCTCGAGACCACCGGCGCTGTCTCGGTGATCGAGGGCACCGAGGCCGAGCGCGATGGCGGCGACACGGTGATCAGCGACATCGTCACCCGCACGCCCAACGTCTTTGTCGAGGGGCCGAGCGAGATCCCCTCGATCCGCGGCGTGCAAGGGGGCGGCGCGGGCGGTCTGCCCTCGGCGCTCAGCACCGGGGCCTTGCCGCGGACGGCGGTCATCCGCGACGGCATCGCGCGCCCGGCGAGCATCGCCAACTCGAGCTTCACCAGCCTCTGGGATGTCGAGCAGGTCGAGGTGCTTCGCGGCCCGCAGACCCTGTTGCGCGGGCGGACGGGCTTTGCCGGTGCCGTGATCGTCGAGACCAAGGACCCAACCTTCGTGCCCGAGGCGGCGGTCCAAGGCGGGCTCCGCTTCGATGAGTTCAACGGGGTCGAATACGTCGGCAACGCCATGGTCTCCGGTCCGATCACGGACACGGTCGCCGGGCGGCTGACCGTCGAATACGGCGCCGGCGACGATCCCCGCGATGTGGTCGGACCAGGAGGCGATTTCATCACCGAGTACGATCGGCTCGCGCTTCGCGGCAAGCTTCTGGGCGAGTTCGAGACCGGCCTCGGCGATCTCGATGCCGAGCTGCTGCTGGAGCACCAGTTCGGCCAGACACCGCAGACCCGCAACACGGTCGAGGGGCCCGGCCTCGGTCAGGACCCGGGCGATCGGCTCTTCACCTCCACAGGCCCGGCCCGCACCTTCGACACGGACGCGACGACCGCGGCCGTCACGCTGACGCTCGACCGCGGGCCGTGGCAGCTCCAGTCCGTCAGCGGCTTCACCAGCGACGCGTTCGAGAGCGTTCCCGAGCAGATCGAGCCGACCCGCTTCGATGCGGACGAGCAGATCTACAGCCAGGAGTTTCTGCTGAGCTTCGGCCCGCAGGACCGCCTGACCGCCGGGCAGTTCGGAGGGCTGGTCGGGCTCGCCTTTGAGGAGCGGCGCTCGGATGTCGCCTATTTCGGGCTCCTGAACGGGGAGCTCGAGGTCGACAGCTCATCGCAGGCGGTGTTCGCCGATCTGCGCTATGGCCTCTCCGATGCAATCACCCTTGAGGCGGGCGCGCGCCTGCTCCGCTTTGCCGATGATCGGACGCAGACATCGAGCGTGTTCTTCCCGCCGCTCGGGGGGCTGATCGAGGGGGCGCAGGATTTCTCCGAGACCGATATCGAGATCCTGCCGCGGGTGGGGATCGCCTATCACCTCAGCGACGCACAGGTCGTGAGTGCCTCGATCCGGCGCGGCTACAACCCGGGCGGGGCTTCGGTCAACTTCTTCAACGGCCAGCCCTATCAGTACGACAGCGAGCGCGTCTGGACTGCCGAGACAACCTATCGCGCCGAGCTGTCGTCGCCGCGGCTCACCTTCGGGGCGACCGCGTTCTACAACCACTTCGACAACCCCCAGTTCTTTGCCGAGCTCGTGCCCGGCAACCGCGGCACGCTGCAGATCATCAACCAGGACCGCGGCCGGTCGTTCGGTGCCGAGATCGAGGTCCGCTGGGCGGCGACCGACGTGCTGACCTTCGATGCAAGCCTCGGCCTCCTGCAGACCGAGATCACCAGGGCCGACGCCAACACGCCGCAGCTCGAGGGCAATTCGTTCGGCCAGGATCCGACGGTCACGGCGTCGCTCGGAGCGGCCTATCAGCCGACGGACTGGCTGCGGCTCGACGGGCGGGTGACGTATCGGGGCGAGTCCGAGAACGACTTCAACAACATTCCGGGCCAAGAGGTCGGGGACTATGTGATCGTCGATCTCGGGGCGACGGCCTCCTACGGCAATGCGGATCTGCGGGCCTTCGTGCGCAATGCGACGAATGCGGACGGCATCACTCGGCGCTTGGCCGGCAACACCTTTGTCGACGTGACCGAGCCCCTGCTGGCCGGTGTCACCCTGACGCTGCGCTTCTGAGATGGAGCCCAAGGCCGTCCTGCGGATCGTCGGCGTCCTGTCGTTCTCCCAGGCGATCCTCGGGCAGTTCATGATCCACGGCGTCCCTCTCTTCCTGAGGGATGCCGGGCAGAGCGCAGATGCAGTCACGCTGACCTATCTGGCGGCCATCCCGTTTGCTCTGCGCTTTCTCTGGGGGCCGCTGATCGACCGCTACGGCGGTCCGCGGTTTGGGCCCTTCGGGACATGGATCCTCGGCGGACAGGTGGCCTCTGCGGTCCTGATCTGCGGTCTGGCGTTCGGAGATCCGGGCGGCGCTGTCGCCCCGCTGATCGCGGCGATGTTCTGCACGATGGTGGCGGTCGGCACGCAGCAGACCGCGACCTCCGGTCTGATGATCCAGCAGTTGCGACCGGTCGACTACGCAAGCGGCGCGTCGACACAGGCGGTCGGGGCCACGCTCGCCGGCATCTTGCTCGGAGCGGGGGTGCTCTATGGTCTCGGCGATCTCGGCTGGTCGGTCGTGGTGTCGAGTGTCGCTCTGCTGTCCGGCGCGCTCCTCGTGCTCATCGTTTTCTGGCTGCGGCTCGACATCGGCTTTGAGCGTCCGGCCGTGCCTGTGTCGCTGGCGAGCCAGTTCGCGATCTTTGCCAAACCGGCGGCGCGGCGGCTCTACGGGCTTTCGCTCCTCGTGGCGGCCTGCGCCGTGCTCCCTTACAGCTTCAAATCGATCCTGCTGATCGATGCGGGGTTCACGGTGGCCGAAAGCGGTCTGATCGGCATCGTGCTTGGTAACCTCACGGGCATGCTCGGGGCGCTGGTGGCTCGCGGGCCGATCCGGCGCTTCGGAGGCCTGCGCGTTCTCGGAGCCGTCGGCTTTGCAGGTGCGACAATCGCGATTGCAACAGTCGTGGCCGAGAGTGTCGGCGGGTTCGGCGCCTGGGCTACCTGCTCGCTGGTCCTGGCGGCGAACTTCCTCGTCTACGTCGGCTTAACCGCGAACCGCAGCCTTCTGATGGGCCTCTGCGGAAAGGGGCGTCAGGCCACCGATTTTGCAACCTTCGCCAGTTTGGAGGCCATCGCAGTTCTCATGATCGCGGCCGGGGGAACTGCTCTGCTAGACCGT
Organism: Pseudomonadota bacterium; assembly: GCA_039816045.1. Classification (GTDB taxonomy): domain Bacteria; phylum Pseudomonadota; class Alphaproteobacteria; order Rhodobacterales; family Rhodobacteraceae; genus Thermohalobaculum. Next base: position 59,649 of record JBCBYB010000009.1, on the reverse strand, counting down.
GTGGGCCTCAGCCAGATCCTGATCGTGTGCGTGCTCTTTTCCCTGCTGGGCGGTGTGCTTGCCTGGCGCGGTCATACGCGCCAGATCGCCACGCCTGCGTGACCGGGGTTGCCGCCGTGGGAGCAGACGAGCCACCACGGCGCGCAATCGTCAGGGCACGCCGTTCGGCCCCTCGAGAGCCGCAGGAGGTCTCGACATACCGGGCCAGCGGAAGGACATCCGCTTGCGCCGGCTCGGAGGCTCCGCAAGCGGGCCTTCGCCGAGGATGCGGGCGAGCTCCTCGAACGCATCGACCAGGTGGTCGGGACGCGTGCCCTCGCACACCATCGTGGCAAAGGTCAGCGCCTGCGCGCGGTTGCCCTGCTGTACGGCTCTGAACGTCGAGATCAACAACCGCTCTTCCTGGGTGATCGCGTGGCGGCAGGTTTCGCAGTACGGGTTGCTGAAGACAAAGCAGGAAGTTCGCGCCGACCGAAGCGCTTGCAGCGCCCGGACTGTGGCGAGTGCGATGGCCGGCCCAAACGGGGGAGCGAAACTGCGCTCCGCCGTCTCCAACGCGCAGATCCATGACTGGCTCTTAGGTTGGGTGAAGGCGACGAAGACCTGACGCGCCACCGTGAGGATGGTGCGCTCGATCGGATCGAACCCGCACGCATCGAGACGGCCCGTGTGCCGAGCGTCGCAGGTACAGCGTTTTGGTTTGTTGGCGTCCATTGCCCGGCTCCTCGGTGGCGGATCGAAGGATCATCAGCGTGCCGGGCGGGGCTGATAGAGCTGGAAAACAGCGCTGAGCCGAGCTTGGTTCTTAATACTTGATTGATTTAGTCAGATTCTGTCAACAGAGTCTGCGTCAGGCAGTTTGTCGCTGTGCACTGATCCGCCCGGCCTACGAGTCTCGGCTGCGGATCCGTTCCCGGATGTCGGGGCTGGGCATAGAGCCACAAAGAACTTGGCGGCAGGGGCGCGCCGTAAATCACAAAACCAGTGCACATCCAGGAGGCAGTCAGCCCTAGCGGGCCTTCGACACTACGGACCGCGCTTGCGACGGCGGCGCGCCATACTGACGGGCAAAGGCCGTGGCGAAGCTCGACGGCGTCGCGTAGCCCGCCATTGCGGCGGCCTCAGTGACGGAGACCGCATCCTCTGCCAGGGCCGCCCGAGCCCGCTCCAACCGACAGCGGCGCACATAGGCGGCAACCGCCATCCCTGTGGAACTGCGAAAAGCCCGCTGCAGCGAGCGTTCCGACATCCCCACCTCGCGCGCGAAGGACGATATCGAGAAGGTCTCCGAACAGCGCTCCTTCAGCCGTTGCCGGATCTCGGCCATGCGGGCCGGGCAGCCGGGCGCATCGATCGCCGGCGCCGGCGTGTCGTCGAACTGCGAGAGCGCCTCCGCCAGGAGATCGAGGGCCATGCGCTCCGAGGCAATCCGGAACAGTAGCGAGCCTTCGGCGACGCCGTTGATAATCCCCTCCGCGTCCCGCAGCATCCGCGCCGACGGCACCCATTGCAGAGACGCGCAGGGCCGGTCGAGGAAAGCAGTTAAGTCCGAGGGTATCTCCGCCCCGCTCGCCTGCTGGCGCGCGAACCAGCTCCGCTGGACCGTGACGACGGCCTTGCGCACGCGCTCCCCGCGCCGGCAGATCCGGGTGATGGTCGTCGCACTCGGGAAGGCGATAAGCTCGGCAACCGCCGCGTCCTCACCGCCGATGACGATGCAGCGGCCGTCGATCTGGATCTCAATCGAGCCTTCGAGCACGACGAAGAGCTTGACGCTCGGCGCGACCGCGAAGCGCACGTCGAAGTCCTCCCAAGCGACGGCATCCGTGGTGTGGATGTGGATGCCCTGGCCCTCGCTGACCGTGTGGATCGGGCCGTCAAGATGCCGCGAGAGCGCCTGTGCGTCATAGGCGGGCACGAGCGGCCGAGAGCTCTCTGGGCCGGCGCTCTTGGGCGTCGCGAAGGCCGGATGGGCGGTCTCCTCGGGCATGTCTGACCGATCCTCGAAGGTTTGTGGCGCCTGCGCGAAGGCACTAACGGGACCACTGTGGGAGTATCCGACTTGTTGAGTCAACAATTGGAGGGTCAGATGAACCGCCGTTCTTGTCATCGCAGTCCGTGGCGCGCGCGCCGGCACATCGCCCTCCCTTCCGCAATTGCCGTGCTGGCTGTCCTCATACCCACAGCCTGGGGTCACGCGCAGGACGTCACGGTGCTGGCGCCGATCACCGTCGAAGGCGATCCGGGCGTGATCACGGAGGGCCAGGACAGCTATGCCTGGGAGCGCGCGACCGTCGGCGGCAAGCAGCCCCAAGACCGGCGCGACATCCCGCAGACCGTGATTGTCTTGCCGCGTCAGGCGCTCGATGATTTCGGCGTGGACTCGATCGAGGACGCGGCGCGTCTCATCCCCTCCCTCTCGGAGGCGACGGGGGATGGCTTCTCCGGCTCGCTCTACACCCGCGGCCAAGAGGTCTTCCAGTACTTCGTCGACGGTGCGCCGCGGCCGTTCCTCAGCATTTACGGCACGGCGCCAGATCTCTTCTTCTTCGACCGGTTCGAGCTGATGTCCGGACCCTCGGGCGTGTTCCAGGGCTCGGGCGAGCCGGTCGGCACCCTCAATCTCGTGCGCAAACGGCCGACGGACGAGCTCCAGATGCTGTTCGGCGCCTCGGGTGACACCCTCGGCGGCTACAGGCTCGAGGGCGATATCGGCGGCGCGCTCAACGAGGCCGGCACGATCCGCGCGCGCATCGCCGCTTACGGCGAGCACCAGGACAGCAATGTCGCCTTCACCGAGCAGGATCAGGCGGGCGTCTTCGGCACCATCGAGCTCGATCTCGGAGAGCACACGACGCTCTCGGCCGGCGGAATTCTCGAATACACCAACGCGCTTAGGTTCTCGGGCCTGCCGACCTTCGAGGATGGCGATCTAATCGACATCGACCGAGACACGTTCATCGGCTCGGATGAGAACGACGCCGAGATCCCGAATCGCGAGGGCTTTGTAGAGCTCGAGCACGAGTTTGCCTATGGCGGCGTGGCCAAGCTCACGGGGCGCGTCTTCGACCAGTCGGCCTCGCTCCTGAACCTGCTGGGCCTCAAACCGGTCGAGCGGGAAACCGGCGACTTCGACGTCTTCTTCTTCGCGCGCGAGTTCGAGCAGACCGCGTATTACGCGGACGCCAACCTGACCTCACCCTTCACCGTCTTCGACCGGCCCGTCGAGATCGTGGCGGGGGTCGACTATCGCCGGACCGAGCAGGGCTTTGAGCAGAACTTCGACTTCTCGCCCGGGACCGTGAACATCTTCGACTTCGACCCGCGGGCGTTCGACAAGCCGCAGATCACCTTTCCCGGTGTCGGGCCGGGGTTCCGGCTGAACACCGAGACGGTGCAGAATGAAACGGGCCTCTACGCCCAGGGCCGGATCGAGATTACCGACCGGGTGAAGCTCAACCTTGGCGGCCGGTTCAGCATCTTCGACAGTGAGACGACCGACACGGGCCGCGGGATCAGGACGGAGTTCGACGAGACGGACTTCGCCCCCTATGCGGGGCTCACCGTCGATGTGCTCGACAATGTGACGGTCTATGGCAGCTATGCCGAGATCTTCCAGCCCCAGACCGAGCAGAGCAGCGATGGCGCCACGCTCCAGCCGCGCCAGGGCCGCCAATTCGAGGTGGGCGTGAAGACCGAGCACTTCGGCGGAGCGCTGATCACGCAGGCCTCGGCCTATCTGATCCAGGACCGCAACCGCGCGCTGCCCGATCTGGCCGCCGATGCGCCCGGCTTCTTCACCGCGAGCGACGAGGCCGACAGCAAGGGCGTCGAGTTCCTCGTCAGCGGCAGCCCGCTGCCCGGTCTCGAGCTGATCGCCGGGATCTCCCATGTGGATACGGATCTTGTGACCGACCCGACGCCGGACACGGTCTTCAGCGCCTTCGGCAAGTACACCTTTGGTGAGGGGCCGCTCCGCGGGCTCGGCCTCGGCGCTGGCGTGCGCGCCGTCTCGGGCCTCGACATCCGCTCGGGCGACATCGAGATCACCGCCCCCGGCTATGCGGTGGTCGACGCCTTCGCCAGCTATGAGATCACCGACGGCGTCGAGGCCAAGCTCGCGGTGACCAACCTCTTCGACCGGACCTATGTGGAGCGGATCAACACGACCTCCCGCGGCACGTTCTTTGGTGAGCCCTTGACGGCGCGCTTCACCGTCTCGGCGCGCTTCTGACCGGAGGTGGCCTGCATGACCCGCATCTCCGCCGCGGTTGTGACCACGCAGAACGGCTCGCGCTATCTGCAGCAGCTCTGCAAGCACTTCGCGCACAAGGTGGAGGTCCGCTTCGATGCGGAGCGGGGGGAGGCGGCCCTGCCGGGCGCCCGCGCCCGCTTCGAGGCGGTGGGCGGCGCGCTCCGGATCGAGCTTCTGGCCGACGATGCGACGGGCCTTGCGCGCGGCAAGGCGATCATCGACGACCACCTCGTGCGCTTTGCCTTCCGAGAGCAGCTCGGGGCGCCGGATTGGGAGGACAGATCATGATCGGCCGCCGCGGCTTTCTGCGTGGATCGGGCCTGCTTAGCATCTCATGGCGCGCGCATGCCGCGGAACCTGAGCGCCTCGTGATCGCCGGCGCGTCGCTTGTTGAGATCGCCTTCGCTCTCGGGGCCGGGGACCGCGTGATCGCAGTGGATGACACGGCGACCCATCCGCCAGAGGTGAGCGATCTGCCCAGCGTCGGCTACTTCCGCGAGCTTGCACCCGAGGGCATCATTGCGCTGCGCCCAAGTGCTGTGATCGTTGCGGCGGATGCCGAGCCGGGTCGCACGCTCGAGCTGCTCGAGGCCGCGGGGATCCCGGTTTACCGCGCGCCGGACGCCGAGACGCCCGAGGAGGTTCCGGCCAAGATCACCTTTGTCGCGTCGGTTCTGGGGCTCGAAGCTGAGGGTCGCGCCCTCGCGGCCGACTACCGCGAGAGGCTCGCCGCGGTGCGCGCAGCGGCCGCTGGGACGTCGGGCTCACCCGGCCCTCGGGCGCTCTTTGTGTTGACCCAGCGCGGCAGCATGGCCCTTGTCGGTGGCCGCGGGACCGTCCCGGACGAGATGTTGCGCGCGGCCGGCCTGGTCAACGCAGCCGCGGAGATCGAAGGCTACAAGCAGGTCGGGCCGGAGAGCATCATCGGCCTCGCCCCCGACGGCGTTCTGATGATGACCGAGCATGCCGCGCGTATCGGCGGGGTCGAGCGCCTCCTCTCCGGCCCTGGGTTCCGGCAAACGCTGGCTGGCCGACAGGTGCGCAGCGTCACCATGGACGGCTCGATGCTGATGCGGCTCGGACCGCGCACGCCGGAGGCGATTAAAACGCTTGCCCGCGCGCTCGGAACCGCAGACTAGCAGAGAGCGTTGCGGCGCACTCAGCCGCCGGCGCTGACCGCTGCCTCCGGCCGCACGACTTCGGACCCCAGCGTCTCGATGACCGAACGGGCATCATAGGCTGCCGGGTCTTCGGGTGGTTTCTCTCCGGCAAAGACCAGGATGTTGGCAAATGCCTCATAGCGCGTGATGGGCCGCGCGTCGGTGCTGGCAAACCCCCCGAAGTACCCGTGCTGAAAGCCGGATCGATAGAAGAACGGGCCGAAGCCACGGGTGCCGAACCCGGTTGAGAAGGATCGGAACCGCGTCTTGGCCTCAGTGTCTTGCGACGCAACCTTGAACCAGTCCTTGCCGGCGGCGAGCGTTACCTCGGCCGCGCGAAAAAGGAGATAGGTCTCGACGGTGTCGCGCGAGGTGCGCGTGTTGCCGGAGAAGCTCACGAGATAGCGGTTCGCTTCCACCGCCTGATCCGCATAGCCGTCCCGATCGACGGCAGGCGCGTAGCGGGTTGGCTCGGTGCACCCGATCAGGAGCAGTGGGAGGGCGAGCGCGAAAGCACTGCTCCTCCGACGTGTTGTACCAATCATCTGGGCCTCCAACTCTAGCGCTGACCGGAGAATACCAGACCCTCGACGTCTCGGGTCTTGCGTTTTCGCGAGGTCCCTTCTGCCGGTCGTGCCCCCTCAGAACCGCACCTGCCCGACCACGCCGAAGGTGAGCGGATCGCCGATGGTCACGAGCGTCGATGTGGCGGAGCGCTCCTCGACATAGGTCACGTCCGTGACGTTGTCGACAAACGCGAAGACGCCGAAATTCTCCGTCTCATACCCCGCCCGCAGATTGAGGAGGAACCGCGGATCCGACCGCGAGGCCGCGCTGTTGTCCGCGTCCCCGTAAGAGGCTGAGGTGTAGCTCGCATCGGCGCCGACAAAGATCCCGGTCTCGAAGGTGTAGGTGGCGCCGAGCCCGCCCGTCCATCGCGGCGCATTCCGGAACTCGTTGCCGGCGAGCTGGACGCCGTTCGAGATGAAGTCGGTGAACTCGGTCTCGTTGTAGCCGACTGAGCCGTAGACCTCCAGCCCCGGGATCGGTTGCGCCCGGACCTCGAGCTCGCCTCCGAAGCTCTTGGACGAGCCCGCGTTCTGCGTCTCCTGGTCGAGCGGGGTGGTACTGAGGCCGACCACCACCTGCTGGTCCTGGAAGCCCACATAGTAGGCGTTGGCATTGACCGTCAGCCGGTCGTCAAACCACTCCGAGCGCAGCGAAAGCTCATAGTTGTTGGTGAACTCCGGATCGAACTCGAACTGCTCGTTGCGCGCGAGGTTGATGCCTGCGCCACCCGAGCGATAGCCGCGCTGATAGGTGAAGCCGAGGCTGAGATCGTCGGTGAAGTCGTAGACCACGCCGGCCTTGGGCAGGAACGCATCGAAGGTCGTCGAGGTCGCCTCGGCCACATCGGGCGGCAGGAAGGGCGCGAGAGCGGGGTCGTTGGTCGTGGTGCTCGGAACGCGCAACCGGTCCTGGGTCTCGCGGTCATAGCGCCCGCCGGTGATCAGGCGGACCTGATCGATGACCTCGACCTCCACTTCGCCAAACACCGCGTAGTTTTGAACCTCGACCGAGGAGACACCGGCGCCGGTCACAGTCGAGCCGGGCGTCAGCAGCGGCACCAGGGCTGGAGGCGCGACAAGGGCCGCCGGGAGCACACCGGCTGCGTCGCTGGTCTCGTCCGAGCGCAGGAAGAACCCGCCGAAGACGCCGTTGATGCGCTCGCTCTGGTAGAGCAGCTTGATCTCCTGCGAGAGCGACTGCCCGCTGGCATCGTCGATGGCGGTCGCAAGCGGCGCGCCTGAGCCGTCGAAATCCCCGAGAAAGGTGAAGTCCCGGTCGACGAAGACCGTCTCGCTCTCCACCCGAATCGCGTCGGAGACATCGTAGCCGAGCCGGAGATTGGCCGTGCGATACTCAAACTCGTCCCGGGTCGGCGCGTCGGTCACGTTGATGCGGTCCGGGAAGAACGCCTGCTCGCTCGAGGCGAACTCGTCGACGCCATCGATGTAGCTGAGCTTGAGGACCGCCGAGAGATCCTCGGTCGGGTCGAAGCGGATGGCGCCCCGCAGGTTGAGGTTCTCCACCCCGCCATCGTCGTCGCGCCCGGTGGTGATGTTGTCGATAAAGCCGTCGGTCCGGTTGAAATCGCCCGAGAGACGCACCGCAAGCCTGTCGTCGATGATCGGCTGGTTGACCGCAAAGGCGCCCTGGAGCGTCTGGTCGCTGCCCGCCGAGCCCCTCAGTTTGAACTCCTGCTCATAGGATGGGTCGCGCGAGCGCACGATGACGGCACCCGCCAGCGCATTGCGCCCGGATTGCGTGGACTGCGGCCCGCGCAGGATCTCGACCTGCTCGAGGTCCCAGGTCGAGAGAAAAGTCGTGTTGATCCGACCGAAATCGGTGATCCGGGCACCGTCGATGCTGGTGGTGATGGCCGGCGCCGAGGGGCCGTTGGCGTCGACCCCGCGCTCGTCCACCCCGCGGATGACAAAGCCGATGCCGCGAGCGCTGGTGCTCACCCCGGCCGTGCGCTCGGCGACCGAGCGCAGGCTCGTATCGCTTCGGGTCTCAAGCTCTTCGCCGGTGATCACCGCGACGCTGGTCTGAGTGTCCTGGAGCGACCGGGTCTGGAGCTCGCCCTGGACCAAGAGCTCGTCCATCAGGAGCGGGCCGCTCCCAAGATCCGCGGCCGGTCCCGCCTGAGCGATCACCACACGGTTGGTATCGAGCGGTTGCGCGCGGAGGTCGGTCCCGGCCAGCAGCGCATCGAGTGCTGCGCGCGCGGTCATCGCGCCCGCAATCCCGGCGGTCGAGACCCCGTCGGTCAGCCCGTTCGAGGCGATGACGTCGAGCCCCGTCTCTCGGCTCAGCTCGACAAGGGCGCTCCCAAGCGGTTGCGCCGGGATGTCGATCTGCCGGATCTCCTGGGCCTTGGCGCCCGTGCCCGTCATCACCTCAATGCCCGTCATCACCGCAAGGGCTGCACCAGCCGCAAAGGCCGCTCCTCTGGTCAAACGCATGATGTCCCTCACTGCATCGGGCCAGCTGATCGGGCCCTTCACTGGAACAACGAACGGGGCCGCCAAAGATTCGGCAGATTTCCGGATCAGCGCGCCGGCAGCACAAGGGTCGCGACCGGGCCGAGCGAGATCACCCGGGCCCCCTCGGCGGCTGCGAGCGTCTCGAGCGCCCGCAGCGGCTGCCCGAGATCGAGGCCGCCCGAGACGCGCGCCCGTCCGAGCGCGGGGCTCAGCACCACCACGGGCCCGGCGAGGCGCCGGTCGATGATCTCGGCTGCTGCGGCAAAGCTGAGCCCTTCCGCCAGCAGCCTGTCCTCCCGCCACTCGGCGATGGTGTTGGGGTCGATCTCCGTGACCTTGGGTGCACGGCCGGGCAACCAGTCCAGCCGGTCACCGGCGCCCAGCACGATGCGCTCGCCATCGGCGGTCACGGCAACCCGGCCTTTGGCGACGGCCACCGTGACCGCCTCCCCGATCCGCACGGTCTCAAAGGCCGTCCCGAGCACAGACGCCTCCAGCCCGCCGATCTCAACGCGGAAGGGCCGATCATCCGGGGCGACCTCGAAGAAGGCCGCACCCGCGAGCACCGCCACCCGCCGCTCACCGCCATCCGTCGCATCGCGCAGCGCCGTGCCGGCATCGAGCACGACCTCGTCGCCCGAGGCCAGCAGGTGCGCCGCTGGGGCCTCCGCCGTCCGGTGGCTCGCAAGCCAGGCGTTGCGGAGCGCTCCAGACGCCGCATAGGCCGAGACGGCAACACAGGCGACGAGCGCCAGCGCATAGAACGTGCGCTTCTGCCCGCGGCGTCCCGCCCCGGTGATGGCCCAAGCGCGCTCGACCTCATTATAGGCCGCGCACTCAGCGACACCGCGCTCCAGAAACCGATCGCGGGCCGCAACCCGTGTCGGATCGGAAGGGGCTTGGCGCAACCTCAGAAAGAGGCGCGTTGCCTCGCGCACCAGCCTGTCTTCATCTGCGGCGGGCATGGGCTCGCATCCCGGCCGTCGCTGCGTGCCGCTCTTGGCGCCCGCATCGGTGAAGGTCGGAGGTCACAGCCGCAAGCTCAGGACCACGTCGACCATCGCATCCTCGACCAGCTTGAACGCCGTAGAGGGCGAGATGCCGAGTGTGCGCGCGATGCCGGCATAGGGCTTTCCGTCGATCCGGTGCATTCGGAAGGCGAGCAGCGTGCGCTCCGGCAGGGCCTCCAAGGCCGCGACGACCCGGCGGAGCTCATCGCGCGCGGCGACGACCCGCTCGCTATCGGGGGCGGTCTCTTCCAGATGCAGCTGGGCCGTGAGCGCCAATCGTTCGGTCCGCGAGCGCCGTGTCCAGTCGAGCGCGAGGTTGCGCACAATGCGCTGGAAGATCGGCCCGGCCGACTGGGGCGGATAGCCGCGCGTGCCCCAGCGTAGCCAGCTGTCTTGCACCAGCTCTTCGGCGACCGCACGGTTGGCAACAATCGCGCAGGCGGTCGCGATCAGCTTGTCGCGGTCCCGGACAAAGATCTCCTCGGCACCATTGGTGGGTGTGTGGGTCATCCGCCTATGGCCTATCTGAGGTCGAAATTGATCGGCACCACGATTTCGAGGCGGGCGAGGCCCACCTCGTCGGGGATCGGCGGGAAGCTGCCGACCCGGGAAAGGATGGCGAGGATTTCGTCGTCGAGCAGCGAATGGCCCGAGCTCCGCCGAAGCTCCCGGCGCGAGATCCGCCCGCTTTGCTCCACCACGAAGAAGAGATGGCCCGTGCCCTCCTGGCGGCGCGACTGGGCACGGCGGGGATAGCGCTTGTGGCGCGCGAGGATGGCGGCAAGCCGGCTCATATAGTCCCGCTTGGCACCGGGATCGCCGCCGGCACGGGCCTGATCGCTCTGGCCGGCGCTGTCGGCGGTGCCGGCAGCACCCGCCTCGCCTTGGCCGCGCGTGTCGCTCGACGTGTCGGCCGCGTCGCCGGCGGGCCGGGCGGCCTGGCGCACGGGAGCGGGCTCGGGCTCGGGCTTGGCGCGGGCCGGTTTCGGGGCGGCGCGGGTCGGCTCTGGTTTGCGCGCGGTGCGCGTCGGTGCAGGAGGCACGACCTTGGGCCGGGCGCGGGGGATCGGCATGACCTCAGCGTTCGGGTCGGGGTCCGGCACGGCGTCGGCGGGCTCCGCTTCGGTCGGCTCGGCCGCCTCGACGGGCGGGAGCGCCTCCTCCGCACGGGTGATCTCGTGGGCGATCTCGGGCGCGATCTCGAGCACGGCCGGGTCGAGGCGGGCGAGCGCGACGGGCTCGGCTGGCGCCGCCTCGATGTCGGGCTGGATCTCCGTCTCGATCGCGGGCTGGACCTCGGGCTGAGCGTTGGCGGGCGGGGTCGGCTGGGGGCGCGCAATCTTGGTGGGCTCGATGGGCACCGGCAGAGCGCTCTCGGCAACCGGGGTCGGGACCGGCTCGGGCAGGGCAGGGGCCGCCGCCACGGTGGCGGTCTCGATGGGCTCAGGCGTGACAGCGGCGGTCTGGACCGTCTCGGGCGTGACCGCTGCGGGCACAGGCTCCGCCCGCGTCGGGACGGGCTCGCGGACCTCTGCGGTCTCAGCCTCGAGGATCGGCTGCTCGGGCTCCTCAAGTGCGGCGAGCGTCTCGGGTGGTGCCTCGGGCTCGGTCTCCGCCTCGAGCGTCTCGGCGAATTCGGGCTGTACCGTCTGATCTGTCTCGGCCGTCTCGCTCGGGGTCTCCGCGACCGCCTCGGGCCGCACCGGGGCGGCAAGGCCCGGTGCGCCGCCGGCCGCCCCCATGGAGATGTCGAGCCCGCCGATGCCCGCTCCGACCGCGCCGCTCTGCTCGGGCGTCCAGAAGACCGCGACCGCGATCGCTCCGTGGAGCGCGACCGCCAGCACGCCGGCCGAGGCGATATGGCGCCGGCCGAGATCCATCAGCCGCTCCCGCCGACTGCCGGTTCGCGCACAACTCCCCGCACGGGCACGGGCACGGTCATCAGCCGCACGGTCGCGATGCCGCGCTGGCGCAGCGCCTCGATCAGGGCGATCACACGCACCGCCTCCGCGCCCCCGTCGCTCTTGATGCGGATCTCCGGGATCGGCGCCCCCGCCTCCGGCGCGAGACGCGCGAGCAGGGCGGCCTCGTCGAGCACCGTGCCGTCGAGGGCCAGCTGGCCCTCGGCGCCGACCGCGATCAGGTGCGGCTCGGTCGCGGCGGCCCCGGTGCTCTCGGAGCGGGGCGGCTCGATCCGGAACGGGTCCGCCGCCGAGAGCCGCCCCACCGCCATGAAGAAGATCAGGAGCAGGAAGACGATGTTGATGAGCGGCAAGATCCGGTCGTCGTCGCTCGGGCGCGCTCTGGTGCGCCCGCGCCCGCGGCCCATCCCGAACGCCTGGCGCCGTCCCATCACGTGCGCCCCGGCAGGAGGGCGATGTCCGCCGCCCCGGCCGCGGCCACCGCGTCGAGCAGCCGCACCATCCGCTGCATGTCCACGGCCGGGGCCGCGCGCACCAGCACCCGCTGGCGGGGCTCTGCCGCGATCCGCTCCCCGAGCCGCACGCTCAGCGCCGCAAGATCCATCCGCTCGCCCGAGAGGCGCACCCCGTCCGCCGTCAGCTCCACCAGGAGCGCGCCTTCGACCCCGGCCGAGGGCGCCCCGCTCGGTGCGGCACTCAGCCGGATCGAGCGCCAGTCGAGAAAGCTCGAGGCCAGCATGAAGAACACCAGCAGGATGAACACCACATCGATCAGCGGCGTCAGCGAGATCCTGAGCCGCCCGCGCCGTCTGGTCGCGCGGCTATTCCCCGGCTGCGGCGCGGCGGAGTGCAGGGCCTGCATCGCCATAGCTCCCCTCGACGCGCCCGCGCGGAGCGGGGACCGCATCGTCCCAGTCGGTGGCAAAAAGCACCGCGAGCCCGGTGTCGATGTCGTGCTCGACCCGCTCGATGCGCCGCTCGAACCAGTTGACCGCGGCGACCGTCGGGATCGCGACGGCGAGCCCCACGGCGGTGGTCAACAGCGCCTCCCAGATGCCGCCCGAGAGGATCGCCGGGTCGACTTGGGAGCCCGCCGCCTCGAGCTGGGCAAACGCCTTGATCATGCCGAGCACGGTGCCGAGGAGGCCGAGCAGCGGCGCGAGGGTGGCCACCACCTCGAGCGGGCGCATCCAGCCGCGCAGCGCCTCGATGCGGATCTCGGCCTCAGCATAGCAGTCCTCGCGGACGCGGGCCTCGGGGATGCCGCGGGCCTGGGCCTCGAGCGCGCGGGTGAGGATGGCGGCCGCGGGGGCGTGGCTCGCCGCGGCGCGGGTATAGGCCTCGCGGGCGCGGCCCTGGCGTAGGAGCGCGAGCGCGTCGCGGGCGCTCTGCCGGTCGCCGACGCGGGCTGCGGCGAACTGGACCGCCTTGGCGAGCACGATGGCGAGCGCAAAGACCGACATCGCGGCCAGGATGAGCACCACCGGGCCGCCCGCCTCGGCGAGCTCGGCGGCCTCGGCCAGCGCCGAGAGCGCCTGGGTGGCGGCATCCGTCGCGGGCGGGTCTGCCGCTCCCCCGGCGGCCGCGCCGGCCGTCTCGAGCGCACCGGCTGCTTCGAGAGCCCCGTCTGCCTCAAAAGCCACGTCTGCCGCGGGCGCTCCGTCTGCTGCGGGCGCCCCGCCTGCATCGAGAGCCCCGCCTGCTTCCAGTGCCCGGTCCGCCGCGGGCGCTCCGTCCGCCTCGAGAGCCTCGTCTGCCTCAAAAGCCCCGTCTGCCGGTGCTGTGGACACCGCATCGGTCATCTCGGCCTCCTCAGTTCAAGAACTCGGTGTCCGTGCGCGTGCTCGGATCGATGCGGTCGTAGCAGTCCGGGAGCGCCTCGCCGCCGCCGCCCGCACAGCTGAGCACATCGTTCAGCAGGATCCGCCCGATGCGATCGCAGGCGAGCCCGTCGACGGCAAAGACCTTGATGCTGGTGCGCCCGGCACGGAGCGGCGCGACATCCACCGCCAGCCGGCGCGCGATGATGCCCTCCGGATCGAACATCACGAGATCCAGCACCAGCGCCGAAAAGGCCGTCTCGGTCCCGTTCTGCATCACGAGATAGGCCTGGCAGGCGCCCTCTTGCGCATCGAGCCGGTTGAGCTCGATGCCGAGCCGGCCATCGTCCGCCCTGGCGATGCTCCCAACAGTCAACAGCGCCAGCGCACCCGCACCCGCCAACAAAAACCGCATCATCACAATCCAGATCCTGTTACAGCGACGGGAGACAGCGATGCCCGCGGGGTGTCGGTCACGGCCGCCGCTTCGAGTGCCGCTACCCGCGCCTCGAGCGCATCGAGGCGGGCATCCCGGGCCCGCAGTGCGGACAGGCGACGGACACCGCGCGAAGCGCCCTCGGTCAGGCGCAGACACAGCCCGGCAACATGCTCGGGCGTCACGCAGGCTATCGCCCATCCTGTGACGGTGGCGGCCCCCATCCAGATCACCAGCGCCGCGACATCGCCGAGCAGGACGAGCGCCACGCCCGGCAACCAGACCGCGCCGCGCGCGAGCACCCGCAGGGGGCCGAACCGGCGCGCGGGCAGCGAGAAGACCCGTCGACGCTTCGCATCGGACAGGCGCAGGACCGCCTGGCCGGCCACGGTGACGGCCACGGCGAGGAGGGATGCGGGCCCGGTCATTCTGCCGGCTCCAGCGCCGAGGTCCGCGGCACGTCCCGGCTGAGGCCAGCCCGGCCGAGGCCAGCGGTCCAAAGCAGCGCGCCACAGCAGATCAGCAAGAGATCAACGGTCAGCACCTCGAGCTGCCCGGCGATCAGCACCTCGCTCCAGCTCGCGCCGCCCGTGAGATGGCGCAGCAAGGGCAGGCCGAGGCAGAGCGCGGCCAGCAGCCGGCGATACGCCTCGGCCGGATCGCCCCGGCGGAGGCCAAGTGCCACGGCCCCGCCCGCTGCCAGCAAGAACCCCGCCGGGGTCCACCAGAGCGGATCGCCCATGGGCCGCGCCAGGAAATAGGCGACCGCCGAACCGAGCAGCGCCACCGGCAGCCCCCAGAGCGTGATGTCGATCGCGCGTGCAAAACGCTGCCAGAGCCGGCTCTCCTGCCGCCGCCGCACCCAGAGCAGCATCCCCGTTGCGGTCACATAAGACATCGCGAGCCCGAGCGCGAACCACGCGGTCTTGGAGGCAAGCCCCGCAAAGTTCCCGAAATGCAGCGGCGCCATCAGCGAGACCGCCGCCGAGCCCGCGGAGGGCGCCGTGCCGAGCGTCGGCTTCTCGCCAAGAAAGGCCCGCGTCGCCCCGTCGAACATGTGGGTTGTGCCCGTGAGCGCGCCGTCCGCGGCGCCGTGGAACACTGTCAGCATGCTGCCCGCGGTGCCGTAGTCCTCGATCAGGATGCTGCGCGCCGGAGAGCCTGCGCGCTCTGCACTGTCCATCAGCACATAGTCGAGGCTCGCGAGCGGGGCCGGGCGCGGGTCGTGGGCCTCGGGGCTGCCGATCACGGTCTCGATCACGGCCTCCTGGTCGCCGCCGAAGGCCACCAGCGCCACGACCGGCAGCCCGAGCGAGATCGCAAAGCTGAAGAACGCGCCCGTGAAGGCGAGCAGAACGCTGAAGGGCAGCCCCCAGGCCGCCGCCAGCACGTGGCGGTCGCGCTTGTCCGAGAGCAGGCCGCGCCCCCGCGGCGCCGTGTATAGATCTCGGAAGAGGTGCCGGTGCATCAGGAAGCCGGAGATCGCCGCGACCATCATCACGAGACCGAGGATGCCCGTCAGAAAGAGCCCCCAAGGTTCGGGCACATGCAGGCGGACATGCAGATCGATTAGGAACCGCTCGAGCGCCCCGTCGGACTCCGCTGCTCGAAGGCTTCGCAGAAAGCCCTCCTGCTGCGCGAGTGTGGCGCCCGTGTCGGGATCGACATGGAAGACATGCGCGTAGTCCTCGAGCCGGCCTGTCTCGGGGTTCATCCTGTGGTCCTGGAACGAGAGCCGAAGCGCGCCGGCATCCGTGGTCCCGACGCTGATCTCGTGGTGGAAGTCCGGATCGACCAGCCGCGCCCGCGCCTCGAGATGGCGGTGCACCGTCGAGGGCAGGCCATACGTGGTGGCGTCACCTCCCCGCGACCAGCTGCCGATCTCGTGGGCAAAGACGGCCACCGCTCCGGTCAGGAGCACCACATAGAGCAGGAGCCCGAGGACGGTCCCCGACCAGCCGTGGATCGCCACGAGCCGCTTGGTGCGCTCCTGCGACAGGACGATCACGCGTCGCCTCCGAGGAAGGCCATGGCGATGAGCGCGATGTTGATGGCCGTGGCCCCGAGCATCACGCAGAGACAGCGCACGGGGCTGCCCTCGAGCACGACATAGAAGAAGACCGCGGCCCAGATCGCCGGAAAGAGCACGACGGGGAACACGATGTGATCGATGCCGGCGGACCCTTTGGGCAGCCAGAGCGGCATCGCGGCCATCGCGAGGATCGAGAGCACGACCGAGCCTGCGCCGCCGAGCCACCAACGCACGGTCGCAGGCCAGCGCTCGGTCGCCGCGCGCAGACGTCCTGCAAGCCCTGGCATTGGATCCACGCGCACGCCATCCCCCCTTCTTGCGACGGTTCGGTTGGCTTCCGGCTCCTGGCGGGCGGTGGCTATTCCTGACTGCCTTAATCGGGAAAAGGGTGTGCCGCGTCAAGCACCCCGCTTACCGCACTGCGGTAAGATCCTCCCACACGGCCCGCGACCCGCCGGCCCTCAGAACCGCAATGTCGCGAAGGCCCCCACGGTCAGCGGCTCGCCGGTCCGGGCCAGACGCCGGTCTTCGGTGAACTGCGTGACATAGTAGTTGTCGAGCAGGTTGCGCGCATAGAGCGTAACGCTCCAGTTCTCCGCCTCGTAGCCAACCTGCGCATTCACCAGGAACCGGCCGTCCGACTTGGTCGCCTCGACGTTGTCGGCACCGAGGAACGCGCCCGCTGTGTAGCTCGCATCGGCCCCCACCACCACGCCGTTCACAAAGCTGTAGGTGCCACCGAAGGCCGCCGTCACGGGCGAGCTGTCCGGGAACCGGTTGCCGGAGAAGTCGTCGTCCCCGTCCACGAAATCGCGGAACTCCGTGCGCACGACCCCGAGCGAGCCGAAGAGCCGCGAACGCCCGGCATTGATCGTGTTGAAATCCGCATCGAGCCCGCTCGGCCCCAGCACGTTGACCTGCTGATTCCGCCAGGTGGTGAAGAAGGCGTTGGCGTTCGCCGTCAGCCGCCCGTCCAGCCACTGCGAGCGCAGCGCCAGCTCATAGTTCCAGGTGTATTCCGGGTCGAACTCGTTGATCACGCCGGTCAGCAGATTGCGCTGCGTGCCGCCCGCGCGGTAGCCGCGCTGCACAGTGAACCCGGTGCTGAGATCGTCGGTCCAGTCGTAGACGAGCCCCGCCTTCGGCAGGAACGCGCTGAAGGTCGTCTCGCTCTCGACCCGGTCGTCCGGCGGCAGCGGGATCGGCAGGGGCACATTGGTGCTGACCACGGTCGTGTCCTCGAACTCCACCGTCTCGCGGTCATAGCGCCCGCCTGCGATCAGCCGCAGCTTCGGCAGCACGCGGATCTCCGCCTCGCCAAAGAGCGCGAAGTTCAACGTCTCCGAGCTGCTGTCGGTCGTGCGGTCGATCTGCACAAAGTCCGGGATGTTCGGGTCGAGAAAGCTGCCGGGCAGGATCGCGCTCGTCGCGTCGTTGCTGGTGATCCCGGTCACGTAGCCGCCGACCACCGCCTCGATGCGCGCGCTCGAATAAGCGAGCGTCACCTCCTGCTCGAAGCTGTGGGCGTCTGCGTCGCGGTTGAGGAACCCGCCGTCGATGGGCGACTGGTCGAAATCCTCGATGCGCGCATAGTCGTTCAAGAGCCCGCTGGTCTCCGAGCGGAGCGTGAACGCCTCGTCGATCTCGTAGGTCATGCGCAGGTTGAAGAGGCCGAACTCGTTGCCCTCCTCCGCTTCGATGTTCGAGAGATTGACCCGGCGGTCCGGGAACTGGGCGTTCTCGACAAAGTCCTCGCCGCCGAAATTGCGTGCATAGGTGGCCGAGATGATGGCCGAGAAGTCGCTCGTCGGCTCGAAGAGCGCCTTCGCCCGCAGGGTCGTCTGCTCGCGGTTGTCGTAGTCGTCGATGCCGAGGGTCGGGTTGGTGACAAAGCCGTCGGTCTGGACGTGCTCGGCCGAGAAGCGGACCGCCAGCACGTCCTCCACGATCGGCGCGTTGAAGGCGACGGCGCCGCCGAAGGTGCCGCGCTCGGCGATCTCTGCGCGGGCCTTCAGATCGGTTGCAAAGGTCGGGTCATTGCTGCGGATCACCACAGCGCCCGCGAGCGCGTTGCGCCCCTGCTGGGTGGATTGCGGGCCGCGCAGCACCTCGATCTGCCCGAGGTCCCAGGTGCTGTAGGGCCCAAAGAACGTCGTCTGGTTGGTGGGCAGCGTGATGCCGTCGACCCGGGTTGTGACCAGGAGGCCGTTGCCCGCCGCCCCTGGTCCGCGCTGGTCGATGCCGCGGATGGCAAAGCCCTTCTCGCCAAAGCTGCTGGTGACATTCGGCGTGCGCTCGATCACATCGTAGAGATCGAGATCGCCGCGCCGCTCGAGCGCTTCGCCGGGGATGACCGCAACGCTGGTCTGGGTGTCCTGGAGCGTCCGGGTCTGGAGCTCGCCCTCGACGAGCAGCTCGTCCATCAAGAGCGGGCCATCGCCAAACCCTCTCTGCTGTGCCGCGACCGGTGCCGCTTCCAATGCCGCCGCGAGCGCGACCGTGCTCACCGTCGCCCAGCGGCCGCGCATCGCCCGTCGTTCCATCCTGTCCATGCCGCTGCCCCCGATGCTGCGGTATTGCGGCTGGCTTGGCTGGATGCGTCTCTGGCGGTAGATTTGGACGCTTCAGTATCCGATCGATTTTGTCAACTACTGCGAGTACGGCTCATTCGGAGTACCGCAGCGATACCGCATTTGGATGTCTCGCCCGGTTACCCACTGAGCGTCAGCGTGGCGCGATCCACGCGGGCCGGTCAATCACCGCCAAGGCGCCAGAGCCTCGGGGGCTGGCCGAACCTGCGCCGGAACGCCTGGGAGAACTGCGCGGGGTTGCGGTAGCCGACCATGTTGGCCACGTCGATGACTTTCATCCGGCGATCCGAGCGCATGGCCTCGGCGGCGTGGTCGAGCTTCAGATCCAGAATGAACTGATAGGGCGGCTGCCCGGTTGTCGCTCGGAAGCGGCGGCCGAAATGGTGGCGGCTGATCCCGACATGCTGGGCCAGATGATCGACTGAGATCGTCAGGTCAATGTGCTCCAGCACTTAGGCCCGGACGGCGTCGACGGTTGATTGCGGCAGGGGATGGGTCTCCGACCGGTCGCCCTCGTCCGTCATCGCCTCCGCACCGCCGAGGAGCTGGTGCACCACCATGTGCGCTGCGTGCAGCAGAACGCTGTCGTTCACCCGGCCCGCATGGGTGTAGCCCACCTGCATCATGGTCGCCTCGACCATCGGATCGCGGAGCGGCTGGGAGATCGCATCCCGCCGGAGCTGACGGGGCCAGGACTTGCCGAAACTGCCCGCAAGGGCAGCCACTTCGACACCGAAGCCGATCACCCGCATCTCGGGCCACCGCCCGAAGCCCGGCGCATGGGGGGCGGCGATCCCGATGTCCCCAGGGCTGACCTCAGCCTCGAAGCTCTGACGTGTGGTGCGCTGGACAACGGTCCCGCCCCCGGAGAGGCACATGATCGCGATCAGCACGGGAATGTCCGGAACCGGCCCTTCGCGCTCGGGGTAGGAGGCATCGTAGACGACAACCGACCGGTCGGAGGACACCCGGAGGCTGTGCACCTCCGCGTCCTGCTCGTGGAACCTCTCCAACACGGCGGTCTCTGGGGGAATCGGCATGCCCACTCCTAATACCTTATCATTTTAGTCAAAAAAGCGGGATTGGCGATAGTCGCCGCGGGAATGGGGTGGAGCCGCGGCGCGCTTAGGAGTTTCAAATAGCGAGGTTTCGATGGATCAAGGAGGGGATCGTGATCCGGAAAGGTGTGTTCTCAGCGGCCCTTGTCTGCGTGGTGGGGGTTGCCCTGCAAGCCTCGGCCCAGGACGGGGACCAAGGCGCTGACCTCGGCGGGGCGATCCTCTTGGACGAGATCACAATCCGCGGCGACAAGATCGACCGAACCCTCGGCGAGGCTACGGCCGGCACCACCGTGATCGATGGAGAGGAGGCCTCGGCCCCTAAGAACCGGGATATCGACGATGTCGTGAACCGCGAGGCCAACGTGCTCTCGACGGAGGGGTTCTCGCTTCCCTCGATCCGCGGCATCGACAGCACGAGCGGCGCGCGGCCCGGCATCACGGTCGGATCCCAGCCCCGCACGCCGATCCTCGTTGACGATGTCGCCACGCCCTCCGGGGACAGCTCGACGATCTCGCAGGTCTCGACTTGGGATCTTGGCAGCGTCGAGGTGACCCGCGGCCCCCAGCCCACGAGCACGGGGCGCAACGCCTTCGGTGGCGCGATCCGCGTCTACACGAACGACCCGTCCTTCGAGCTCGAGGGGGCCGCGCGGCTTGGCTTCTTCTCCCAGGATGGGACAGGGACTGGCGCCTTCATGGTCAACGTGCCGATTGTCGAGGACCAGCTCGCGGTTCGCATCACCGGCGAAGGGAGCCAGGGGGATGCCTATGTCGACGTCCTCCCCGATCCCGGCTTTGGCGACCCGGAGGAGGAGCGCTTTGGCCGGCTGCGCGGCAAGCTGCTCTACGAGCCGGAGCAGATCGACGGACTGCGCTTGCTGCTGAGCGCCGACTATCTCGACAACGAGCGCCCGTTGCAGGGCTTTGTCACCGATGTCGGCGATCTGGTGATCGATGACAGCTTTCCGTTCTTCTTGCGCAGCTCCTATGAGGAGGTCGAGCAGCTCACGCTTCAGGCCCGCGCGGAGTACGAGATCAACGAACACTTCGCGCTCTTCACCCGCGTTGCCTATCTCGACAACCAGTTGCGCTTTGTCGACACGCAAGAGAGCGTGACGCTCGATACCCCGTTCGGTCCGTTCCCCATCGTCTCAGGTGAAACCGGCTTCGACAAGTCGCAGATCGAGGTCGAGGGCTATCTCCAGGTTCGCGATATCGGAGTCCTGCGCCGCGGTGTGATCGGGGTCATCCACAATCGCGAGGAGGAGGACGGCTTCGGGACCAACGCGTTCGACTTCCTGGTGGAAGGCGAGATCGAGAACACAGGCATCTACGGCGAGGCCGAACTAGCGGCCGATGCGCTTGTCCCCGGCCTATCCCTGATCGCGGGCGGGAGGCTCGAGATCGACAGCCGGTTCCGGGATGCCGAAGCGCCGACCGGGAACCCTGCCTCCTCTGCAAGCTTCGACGAGACGGTGTTCCTCCCCAAGATCGGGTTGCGCTATGATCTCGATGACGTGTCGACCGTCGGCTACACCTACAGCCGAGGGTTCCGGAACGGTGGCGTGGACGTGGATCTCGGGGCCTCTTTGCAGGGCGCGCCCTTTGTCGCCACGGCGACCTTCGAGCCCGAGTACATCGATCAGCACGAGATCTATGCCCGCACCAGCCTGCTGGACAATCGCCTCGATCTCTCGGTGACGGCGTTCTACTACACTTGGGAGGACGCCCAGGTGCCCGGAGCCTCGGACGTGATCGACTCGAGCGGCGTGCGGCTCTTTGGAAACATCCCCAAGGCCGTGGGCTTTGGCGGAGAGCTTGGCGCGGCGTTCCAAGTGACGCCCAAATGGCGGGTTTCGGGCGCGCTCGGGCTTCTGGAGACCGACATCAAGGACGCAGGGCTGAACCTCGCCGAGCTTGAGGGCGGCGAGCTTCCCCGCGCGCCCAACATCACGGCCTCGGCCGCCCTCACCTGGATGCCCACCGACGGCTTTGACGCCACCGTGAGCGTGCGCCATGTGGGCTCCACCGCCTCGGCCCTCGGTCAGGCTGATCTCGACAGCTACACCGTCGTCGACATCGACGCAGGCTACGAGTTCGACCTCGGCGGGACCGATCTCCGGGTCGATGCCTTCATCAAGAACGTTTTCGACGAGCGCTATGCGACCTTCGAGGAGGACATCAGCCCGCTCTTCGGCGGTGGCTCGCTCAGCGCGGCCGGCCGCCCGAGGACCTTCGGCGTTGCCCTGACGGCGCGGTTCTGATGGCGCTCGGGCGCGGGTTGCAGAGGGGCTGATCCATGCGCTGGCGCATCCTGTCGGTGGTGGGCGTGCTCTACGCCGTCCAGTTCATCCCTTTCTTCTTCGTGGTCATGGCGCTGCCGATCATCATGCGTCAGGAAGGCCACTCCGCGACCACGATCGGCCTCGTTCAGCTCGCAGGCATCCCGTACATCTTCAAGTTCCTCTGGGCGCCGCTGATCGACCGCTACAAGCTCGGCAGAGACCGCTACAAGAGCTGGATCGCGATCCTCTCTGCGGTCCACGTCGTCGGGATCCTGGCACTGGCGCTCTGCGATCCCGGCGGGTCGCTGATCCCGCTGGTCGCGGCGCTCCTGGTCGCAAGCTTTGCCGTCAGCACGCAGGATGTGGCGGTGGATGCGCTCGCGATCTCCCTCATGCGGCCGTCCGAGCGCACGATGGGCTCGACCTTCCAGAACGCCGGGGCCTATGCCGGAGCCGTCGTCGGCGGCTTCGGGTTCCTCTATCTCTACGACAGCCTCGGCTGGACGACGGCCTTGCTGATCCAGGCGGGGTTGTTCGCGCTCCCGCTCAGCGCGCTCTTCCTGGTCAACGAGCCGGTGCGGTTGCGCGGGGCTCCCTCTGTCACGCTGCGCAACGCGCTCCGCTTCTTCACCCAGCGCAATATGGGCCGGTGGCTCGCGATCCTTGGCACCATGCGGCTTCCGCTCATCATGACCATGCTGCCGATGCGGCTCATGATGGTCGACCAGGGCATGAGCACCGAGGAGATCGCGATCTGGTTCGGCCTCTTCGCCATGAGCGCCGGCGGCGGCGCCACGCTGATCTTCGGGCCCATGCTGCGGCACCTGCCGCGGGTGCGCGCGCTCTATCTGGTCGGGCTGATCAACATCCCGGTTCTCATGGCCGTGGCCTTTATTGCGGGCGCGTTCCCCGACAGTATCCGCTATGCGATCATTCTCGCCTGGATCGCCATCGCGACCACCGATGTCGTCATGTTCCGCGGCGCCATGGACAAGGTCCGGCCAGAGATCCCGGGCTTTGATTTCTCGGTCCAGATCGCGATCTACATGATGCTGGCGGGGTTTGCCGATCCCATCGTCGGCTATGTCATCGACACCCATGGCTATCTGCCGAGCTTCCTTGCTGCGATCCCGCTGGCCCTGGTGCCGCTCGCCGTCGTCTATGTGGGCTTTGCCTCGTTCAAGGGCGCGAACCGGGGCCTCGATGGGGAGCGGGCCCGGTCCACGGGATCGATCGCGGTCGGCGACCCGCTGCGCCTCATCCGCTTCTGCGAGACGGAGTTCACAGAGCACGGCATCACCTGCACCCGCCCCGAGCCCGACATCCTGCGCATGGAGGAGATGGGCTGTCTGGTTGAGATGAAGGCTGCCGAGGGCGCGGTGGATATGCTGATCGACACGCCGAGCGACAACTTCCTGACCTTCATCCGCGAGGAGATCATCGAACACCTCGAGGAGTTCGACTTCGAAGCGACCAAGACCATGCGCTGGACGGGCGGGATCAAGGTGGGGGAACTGCCGTCCAACTTCCGGATCCTGCGGCCCAAGGCTCGGCGCGCGGTGTTCCCGGGGCTCGTCCGGGTGACGCTCGAAGGCATCGATGTGCAGGCGATGACCAAGGACGGCATCCACATCCGGGTCATGATGCCTGCCCAGCGGGACCGAGAGCCGGTTTGGCCAGTCGTCGGGGAGAACGGGGCAACCGTCTGGCCGCAAGGAGATGACGAGCTGCATACCCGCTACGTGACAGTTCGAGATATCCGAGTGGATGCGCGCGAGATCGATGTGGATATTGCCACGCATAACGGCGGGTTGATCTCGAACTGGGCCACTGCGGACCAAGACGAGCGCCCCGTCGGGATCATGGGCCCTGTGGGGGATCCCTACTTGCCTGAGACCAAAGGCGTTGTCCTGGTGGCGGACTATACGGGCTTACCGGCCCTCGCCCGCTTGGTTCAGACTGCGGGCGGGCGGGTGTCAGGAGACCTCATCGCTGCCGCACCTTCGCAAGACGTGCTGGAGCGCTATCTTCCGCCCTCCGACCTGCGTATGACCGCAATCGAACCTGAGCGCTTTCGAGATGACGTCGTCGGGCTTGCGCGGAGCGTTGCTGGAGAAACCGTCTCTTACGCTTGGTTCGCCGGGGAGTTCCAGACTGCGCAGGCCCTCAGGACGGTGTTCAAGCGAGACTTTGGGCTGGGCAAGGAGGACCAGCTGAGTGTCGCGTACTGGCGCGAAGGCAAGCCCGGCCACAGCTCCCGAGCACAGTAGGTATTCGCTCCCTGCATGCAGTCTATACGGTAGAGCCCCGGCCTTTCCGAGCAGGCTCACAGGCAAACGTCTGGATCGTCGAACGCACCTCCGACCAAACTACCGTCAACCGATGCTCGCCAAAGCCTTCGAAGGCTTTAAAGCCTTCGTCCAGACCCTGATCCAAATAGCGATGATCTAGCTGGTGTCCCGGCGATCGGCGCGCTACCGCACCGTCGGCATGCTACCGCACAGTTTGAGGCGCACTTTAAGCTGTGCCCTCTATGAATAAGTATCGTTGGTTGCATGCCCCCGCAACCACCTTTGCCGTACTCCGGTCCAGACCGAGCACGCCCGCCTCCGGCAGGCCGAGCCCGACCAGCGCACAGATCTCGCCCTCGAGAGCGAGGGTCATCTCGCTAGCTTCCTGGCCAATCACCACCCGCTCGACGAGGCTGCGCACGATGCCGAGCGCCTCGTCCCGGATCGCCGGATTCTGCAGGGAGGCAGCGAACTCCGTTACCTTGCTCCGGTAGAGTTCTCCGAGGTTCGGATGCAGTCGGACCGGGGAAGGCGGATCGGTGGCGAGGATCGCTGCCAGCTCGGTCTTGCGCGTCTCGAGCATCTCGAGCGTTGCGAGCTTTGTCTTGAGGCCCGCTGTGCGTAGACCATCGGCGATGGCGTCATTGAACCGCGCCGGGTTTGCCGGAGGCTTATGATCTTTAGCTACGCGGCCTCATCACGAGTTTCCAGCGCTGCATAGAAGTTGGCCTCTGCTTCTGCGGGCGGGATGTTGCCGATTGGCTCGAGCAGCTGGCGGTTGTTGAACCGGTCGACCCATTCGAGCGTGGCGAACTCCACTGCCTCGAAACTGCGCCATGGCCCGCTGCGGTGGATGACCTCGGCCTTGAAGAGGCCGTTGATCGTCTCGGCCAGCGCGTTGTCATAGCTGTCGCCGACGCTGCCCACGGAAGGCTCGATGCCGGCCTCGGCCAGACGTTCGGTGTACTTGATGGACAGATACTGGGCGGACTCAACCGGTCGTCGCAGCACGATGTTCCTCAGGTGTTCGGAGGATTTCGTCCAGTGCTTCCGCGTGCCGGTCTCGGTGAGCCGGTTGCGAAAGTGCCTGATGGTGTTCTCATCCGGTGTCGGCGCGCCGAGATCGAAGCCCAGGAACCGCATCCAGGACAGCCGGTCGCGGATCAAAAAATTCATTCGGGCATCCGACAGATTATGCTGGGCTTGCAGGATCAGCGCCTTGAACATCGAGACCGGGTCGAATGGCGGGCGCCCGCCCTTGGAGCCGTCGCCGTAGCCGAACTCCTCGACCAGCCAGGGCCGGAAACACTCGAAATCCACCGTCGCTTCGAGAACCTCCAGCTGATCACCGTCTTTGCTCAGCCGCTACAGATGCTCCGAGAGCCCAAACAAGCCCGCCTGCCGCATGTTGATCCCTCCCGATCCATCCTCCGGATCAATGAAACACACCGCGCCTCGCGCCGGTAGGTTCTTGCGGGTGTCCATCTGGCATCGCTTGCGTCCCTTTGGGCCGAGCATTTAGGCAAACGCTCGAACGAGGTTTTGCCTGGATCGAGGATGCCGCATCCCATACGTCCGCTACGGTCCTTGACAATCCTGAGCGCATTTCGGAGCAAAAGGACAGCCAGCCAAACGCCAAGCAAAAAAGCACAAACGACACACGGGGCTGGCATGGCAAATCGACTTGTCTTCGTTATCGCAGTTGCGGGTACGGGTGTTTATCCCGCGTTCGCCGAAGGAAATGACGAGCGCGCGACGCTTCCCGAGATCCTCGTAGAGGCTGACAACCGCGTGGAGACCCCGCTCGACGAGACCACGCGCTCGGTCACCGTGGTGAGCGAGGAGGAGCTCGAGGTCCAGCGCAGCCTCACGCGCAATATCGGCGATATCCTCGCAACGACCACGCCCGGTTTCAGCCCGAGCAACGAGGCGCAGACCGACTTTGGGCAGACGCTCCGCGGGCGCACCTTCCTCACCCTGGTCGACGGGGTGCCGCAGTCGACGCCGCTCCGCGACGGGCGGCGCTCGCTGAACTCGCTGGATCCGGACTCGATCGAGCGCATCGAGGTGATCCGCGGTGGCACGGCCGCCTACGGGTTCGGCGCGACCGGCGGCCTCGTCAACATCATCACCAAGCGCCCGGAGGAGGGCACGGTGAACGCCCGCGCCCGCGCCGGCATCGCGTTCTCGCTGGCCGAGCCCGTGGGCGACAGCCTGACCTACGAGGGGTCGGGCGAGGTGTCCGGCCGGTTCGGCGCGGTCGACTATGTGGCGGGCGGCTCCTATGTCTCGCGCGGGGCGTTCTTCGACGCCGATGGCCTTCGCATTCCGGCCGACACGACCGGTGCGCAAGGCGGTCTTGCCGACAGCGACAGCTACAACCTCTTCGCCAAGCTCGGTCTTAACTTCGACGAGGATCGCCAGCGCATCCAGCTCGGTGCCTTCTATTACGACTTCGCGCAGGACAGCGACTTTGCCCAGGTCAGCTTTGCCGGCGACCCGGCGCGCGACATCCGCACGCCCGCGACCTTCGGCAACTTCAATCCGGTCGACCCGGGGACCGAAAACTTCAACGGCACCGCCGAGTACACCCATTCCGACCTCTTCGGCTCGTCGGTAAAGGCGCAGGCCTATTACACCGATCTCGACGTAGTCTTCGGCAAGTTCCCGGGCTTTGCGCAGACCCGGATCGAGAGCGAGAAACTCGGCGGGCGGATCACCGTCAACACGCCCGTCCCGCTGGAGGTGCTGCCCTTCGAGATCACCTGGGGCATCGACGTCCTTTCGGATGAGACGCGCCAGACCGCGACAGATGGCCCAACGACCAGCCCTGTTGCGGAACAGTTCGCGATCGCGGGCTTTGCCCAGCTGGACGTGCCGATCCTGAGCTATGGCAAGATCTCCGCCGGCATCCGCCACGAGGCGATCAACGTCGATGTCTCGGACTTCACCAACGATGTGGGCAACTTCGTCCAAGGGGGCGAGCTGAAATACGGCGAGACCCTGTTCAACGTCACCGGCACGGTTTTCGTCACCGATGAGATCGACGTCTATGGCGGCTTCTCGCAGGGCTTCACGGTCGCCGACATCGTGCGCTCAATCACTGACGGCACCTTTGCGGCCGCGACGGAGGCGGAGTCGGAGGCCCAGCGCACCGACAATTTCGAGCTGGGCGTCCGCTACGACGACGGGCGGTTCTCGGGCAGCGTGGTCGGCTTCTTCAGCAAGTCCGACAACGGCACGACCTTCCAGGTGGACACCATCGACATCGCCAAGCAGCCCGAGCGGATCTGGGGTGTGGAGGCCTCGGGCTCGGCACAGGTGCTCGACGATCTCCGCCTCGGGGCGACGTTCACCTGGCTCCGCGGCCGGGTCGACACCAACGACGACGGCGACTTCAACGAGGACCTGCCCTCGACGCGCATCCCGCCGATCAAGATCACGGCCTTTGCCGACTACACGCCCGTCTCCTGGGCGACGACGCGCCTCCAGGTGACGCATGTGGGCACGCGCGAGCCCAATAGCACGGCGTTTGGTGGCACTTCGGACATCAACAGCTACACGATTGTCGATGCGTACGCCTCGCTAAATATCGGGCCCGGCGCGCTCGAGATTGGCATCCAGAACCTGCTCAACAACGACTACACGCCACTGATTAACCAAGCCTATGACCTTTCCTTTGCCAATGGGAGGGGGCCTGGGATCACCGGTTCGCTCGCCTACCGGGTCGAGTTCTAGCGCTTTGGCCGAGGGGTTCGCACTCACCAAGATCGAGCGTCGCTACGGTCGCCACCGAGCCTTCGGGGTCGAGCACCTCGCGCTTGGAGACCGGGGGCTGACCGCCATCGTCGGCCCGAACGGCGCAGGCAAATCGACCCTGCTCGGCCTGCTCTCCCGGGCAATCCGGCCGTCCTCGGGCGCGGTGCACCTGGACGGGTGCCCTGCCGCTGCCTTCGGGACCGCTGCTTTTGCCCGCCATGTGGCCCACCTTGCTCAGCTGATGCCGCCCGCGCCAGGGCTGAGCGTACGCGAGCTCGTTGCCCTAGGCCGCTATCCCTGGCGGGGCGCATTCGCGCGCTTGGGCGAGCGGGACTGGCGGATTGTGGACCAGAGCATCGTCGAGGTTGGGCTTGCGACCTCAGAGGCGCGCCTTGTCGACACCCTCTCGGGCGGGGAGCGTCAGCGCGCCTGGATCGCCATGGCTTTGGCGCAGGACGCGCGCATCCTGCTGGTCGACGAGCCAACGGCGGTGCTCGACATCGGCCAGCAGGTCTCGACGCTTTCGCTGCTGCGTGCCCGCGCCGAGGGCGCGCGAGCGGTGATCGCCGTTCTGCACGACATAAACCTCGCAGCTCGCTTCGCCGACCGCGTGATCGCCGTCGCCCAAGGGCGCATCGCCTTTGACGGCCGCCCGGAGCACTTCATGCAGCCCGAAGTGCTTGGGCGCATTTTCGACGTTGAACTGTGCCTCGCTACCCATCCAAGGGCCGGTACGCCGGTCGCGCTCGTGGCCTGAGAGGAAGCCCATGCCGCCAATGCGAACGCTTCGCATCCTTGCCTTCCTTGCGGGCGCGTTCCTCGCCTGGGCAGCCGTTGCGGAGGACACTGAACCCGTCAAGATTGAGGATACCCGCGGCTCTCAGATCTTCGAGACTGTGCCCGAGCGGGTCGTGGTCTTGACCTGGTCGCTTGCCGAACAAATCCTCGAGCTAGGTGTAACCCCCGTCGGGATGGCCGATATGTCGGGCTATCAGGCTTGGGTCGTGCGTCCACCGATGCCCGAGAGCACGGCTGAGGTCGGTCTCCGTCACGCGCCGAACTTTGAACGGATTGCCGAGCTTGAGCCGGATCTCATACTCGTCGGAGACCTCCAGGGCGATTTCACACCGCAGCTCGAGCGGATCGGACGCGTGCTCGAGTTCCGCCTCTTTGACGAAGCGCATGATAACGCAGCTACGGCCCGGCGCGTCTTCCTAGACCTTGCGCGCATCTTCCGCCGGGAGGGCGAGGCCGAGGCCAGGCTTGCAACAGCGGACGCGCGCATAGCCCTGCTCGGTGAGCGCGTTGCCGAGGCTTATGGCGGCGCGCCACCGAAGGTCGCGCTGATCCGCATCGCCGATGCCACCAATCTCCGTGTCTATGGCGAGAACTCTATGGCCGAGGCGGCCCTCCACGCCCTCGGGCTCGAGAACGCTTGGCCGCAGGCGCGGTCGCGCTGGGGGCTGACGACGCGGCCAATCATTGATCTCGGCACGCTGGAGGACGGCCATGTGCTCTACATTGAGCCCTTCGAGGAGGCCGATCGCCTCTTTGCTTCCCCAATTTGGCAGGCAATGCCGGTGGTCGAGGCTGGGAAGGTGAGCGCGATGGCAGCGACCTGGACCTATGGCGGCGCGCTCTCGGTCGGCTACCTCGCGGAGGCGATTGCCGAGAGCCTGCTCGCCGCCGCCCCATGAAACGGATCGCGGCTGGCCTTGGTGCACTGCTTGCTTTGGCGGCGATGCACCTAGCCGTCCAGCCTGCGCCTGGGGCGGATCGGATCGTGGCAATCCTGACCGGCAGCGCGCCGGAGGGGTTTGTCGAGGTCGTCTTCCTTAACGCGAGCCTGCCTCGGACGGCGATGGCAGCGCTTGTCGGGGCATCCCTCGGGCTAGCAGGAAGCCTCCTTCAGCAGCTCTTGCGAAACCCGCTCGCCTCGCCAACCACACTCGGCGTAGCCTCCGGTGCCTGGCTTGGGATGACAGCAGGCACGGTCTTTGCTCCGACGCTGACGGCCACACACGGTGGGCTCTTCGCCTTCAGCGGAGCGCTCCTTGCGGGCCTGCTGGTCGTCGTAATCGCCGGGCCGCGGGGGATGGCTGGTCTTGGCGCAGTGCTCGCGGGGCTTGCGGTCAGCCTGCTCTTCGGAGCGCTGGCGCGGGCGCTCGTGTTGATCGAGGACCAGAGGCTGCGAGATCTTGGCATCTGGGTGGCGGGCGATCTCAGCCAGTCGGGATGGGGTGAGGTGCACGTCCTGCTTGCCCAAGTGCTAGCCGTTTTGGGCCTAGCCATAGTGTGCGCACGACCACTGACGCTGCTCCGGCTTGGTTTCGAGATCGCCGCTGGTCGGGGCCTTGCGCTCGCCATCTTTGCACCCTTGGTGGCACTCGGAGCACTGGCGCTGACCGCCTCAGCCATAGCGGCCGTCGGTCCGATTGCGTTCGTTGGTCTGCTTGCGCCGGCCATCACTCGGGCAGTGGGTGCCGTGAGCAGCCGGGCCGAGGTGCTCGGTGCCACATTGGTCGGGGCTGCGGCGCTTCTCGCCACAGATGCTCTTGCCATCAGCGCCAGCACTTGGGCGATGCAGCTAGTGCCGAGCGGCGCGGTGGCACCGCTTCTCGGAGCACCAGCGCTGATCATCCTCTTGTTGCGCCGCCGGTCGGTCGAGCGGCCCTGGGTGCTCGCGGTCCTGCCGGCGCAGCGCCGGGCGCCCCGGCCTGTGCTTGCAACCCTCGCGGCGCTGCTGCTGGCCGCTATGGGCATCACGCTCGTGGTCGGGCGGGCAGAGACCGGCTGGCAGCTCGCCGATCTGGATGACTTGGCACTTGCCTTCCGCTGGCCGCGTGTGCTGGCGGCGGCAGCCGGAGGCGTAGCCCTTGGGATCGCCGGGACCATCCTGCAGCGGCTCCTCCGCAATCCCCTGGCGAGCCCCGATGTGATCGGCGTCAGCGCCGGAGCGGGCCTGGCCGTCGTGATCGCGGTCCTGGTCCTCGGTGTGGGGCTCAGCGCGGCTGCGTTGCCGGCGGCCGCAGTCGGGGCGGGGCTGGTGCTAGCGGCGTTGCTGCTGGCCGACCGGCTGGGGCGGGGCGACCCGCAGATGCTAGCGCTGACCGGGCTTGCGCTTGCGGCACTGCTCGATTCGCTGCTCTCTGTAGCTTTCGCCGCTGGCGGGGACGGGGTCTACAGTCTGCTTGGTTGGCTTTCGGGCTCGACGCATCGGGTTGAAGGGTGGATGGCCATGCGCCTCACGCTCTGGGTGCTGCCCCTGATGGTTGTCGCGGTGCTGCTCGCGCGCTGGATCGATCTGCTGTCGCTCGGCGTGCGCGAGGCCGGAGCCGTCGGGGTCCGTGTGCGGCTGGCAAGGCCGGTGCTCCTAGCGCTCGCGGGGACGGCGACGGCGCTGGTCACTGCAACCATTGGGCTTGCGCCGTTCGTGGGCCTCGTCGCGCCGCACCTCGCGCGATTGATCCTCGTCGGTTCGGCGCTAACGGAGCTCCTAGCATCCGCGCTCATTGGCGGGCTGATGATGGTGGTCGCGGACTGGATCGGGCGGGTCGCACTCTTCCCGGTGCAGCTGCCTGCCGGCCTCATTGCAGCGCTTCTTGGTGGAGCATACCTTGTTGCGCTGATCGCCCGCGGTCGGCGGTCAGGCGCAGCGTGAGTTGTCGGCAGACCAGCTCCGTGGCGGCGCTCCCGGTGCCGGACGCGGCGAAGAGCCGATTGAAGGCGCTGACGGCAGACCGTTGCACAGAAAGGTTGTAGTGCGTCCAGTGCGGGCCAAAGCAATCAGGCGGATCGCGCGAGATCAGTCCGTTCCGGATCATTTAGGTGATGCCGGGGATCAACCGGTGGTTAGCTAGTCTCGGGTCCGTGCGAGGTTGTTCAGGACGAAGCGGCTACAAACCGGGGTTTGTGCGATAGCCACCGAGACGTAGAGGTCAGACACGCTCAACGCTCGTGACTGCAGACGGTCCAAACCTCGTCATTTCCCGGAGACTAATCAGGGTACCGACCCTGGGTGCACCCGCAAGATCGCAGAGTTGCCCGTTACTCAACCAGAAACTCTTGGTTGACAGCCGAGGTACGTATCGTATCACGCAAGGGCTAGCGGGATGCCACGCCAACCTAGTTCGGGGGCGCGCATGCCGTTCAAACCTAGAATGACATCTTTGGTGAAGAAGGTTGTTCCGCTCGAGAGCGGTAAGTCACTCCTACGCGAAAAGATGGCAATCGACTATTGGCGGGTCGAGATCGGACAGGGCGCGGAGGGGCGCTATTTGTCTCCGGACCCGCGTTTCGTGATCTTCCTGAAGGGCGGATCCATTTCGCTCGGACCCATCGGCGGGGCTGCGTCAGCAGCGTGCCGCGTGTGCTACGTCCCGGCGGATCTGCCGCTCTGCGGAGTGCTTGGCGCGCCGCGCTGTCTCGAGCATCTAGACATCCACATCCAGTCTGACAATCTCCGCGCAGCGGTTGGGCCTTCGGTCAACCTCGATGCGCCGCTCTTCCTGCCCGAAAGTGACGATCTTCGCCAAATCACGTCGCTCCTCGCAGACGAGTGCCGCGAGCCCCGCCGCCAGGAAGGATACAGCGAGGCGCTTGCCATTGCAGCGATCCACGAGGTGTTTGCCATCGACGCGGGCGAGCGCGCATCTCGCGGGCAGCCCATACCCGTCAGGTGCGCCATGGCCTATGCTGTCGAGAACCTAGACCAGCCGCTTTCGGTAGACCGTATGGCCGATGCGGCGCGGGTCTCGAGGTTCCGGCTGACCCGGCTCTTTGCGGAGCACACCGGTCTCACGCCTTGGCGCTGGGTTATGCAAAGGCGACTTGAGGAAGCACGACGGCTGCTCGCCGAGGGTGAAAGCGTTGGTCGCGTCGCCCATGCCACCGGCTTTGCCGATCAGGCGCATTTCAGCCGCTGTTTCCGGAGCGCAACTGGCCTGCCACCGGCGCGATGGATGCGCGAACACGGATGTTCAAACGCCGCGCCGATCCTTCAAGACGGCTGACGCCACACGTTCGTACCCTCAGCGGAGATCTCGCCTGGAGCCGGAGGAGCCGATCCATGACCGATCCCGCCGCACACATCGCGCGCCTCTGGGCGCTCGCCTCTACAGCGCTGCTGACCGTATCCATCAGCCCGCCCGCCATGGCGCAGGAAACGCAGGATGGCTCGGTGTTGATGGGAGAGCTCGTTGTTCTGGGCAACACCGAGGATGCGACCGGACCGGTCACGAGCAACAATCCACCCACGAACACGGGCTCGAAGGTGCCCATCTTCTGGAGTGAGGTGCCCCAGGCGCTGACCATCCTGGACACCGAGGATCTCACTCGTTTCAACGCCGACCGGGTGACCGAGACACTGCGCTATACCCCTGGCGTTCAGACGGATGTGTTTGGCGACGACAACGATTACGACTGGCTTCGGATACGCGGCTTTCAGGCAGACCAGACCGGTGTCTTCCTGGACAACGCGCAGAACCTCTCATTCGCGTTCGGCTCCTTCTTCATCGACCCCTACACGCTGCAGCGGATCGAGGTCTTGCGCGGGCCGTCGTCGGCTCTGTTCGGCGGCTCGAACCCTGGCGGCATCGTGAACTATGTCTCGAAACGCCCCGGCGTGCGGGTGCGCGAGGTCGTGCTCGGCGTCGACGACGCGGCGCGGGGGTATGGCGCGTTCGACGTCGGGGATGCAATCGACGACACTCAGGCCTTCCGGATCGTCGGCACGATAGAAGGCGGGAACCACTACGACGCCTTCAACTCGGGCCTGCGCGGCAGTCTGGCGCCCTCCTACCGGGTCGTGCTGCCGACGGGGACGGAGGTGACGCTGCTGGCCAATCTCCACCTCGCCGAAGAGCAGCACAATGGCAGCACCTTCCTGCCCTATGTCGGTACGGTCGAGGCCGCTCCGGGGTTCGGCCTTATCGGGGAGGATGCCAACTTCTCCGATCCGGATTGGGACGACTATTCGCGCCAGCAATTCTCGGCCTCGGTGATCGCCGAGCACACCTTCGGCAACGACTTCACGCTGACCGGGATCGGTCGGGTCGGCATTGCGAGCGTCGAGGAGCGGTACTGGTTTCCGTTCGGCTACGCCGGGTTCTCGCCAACGCCCTCAGATGATGTGGGCACGCTCAGCCTGCTCGCCTTCGAGCATGACACCATCGTGCGGACCGCGCAGACCGATATCCGTTACTATGGCACAGTCAACACTGGACCGGTGAGCCATGATTTGCTGTTCGGGCTCGACGCGAGAGTGTACTCGCTCGACGAGAAGCAGTTCTCCGCCTTCGGTTCGAACCAGGTGGTGGGGCGCTTCGATCCGGGCGAGCCGACCTTCAGTGCCCCATTCCAGGACGCCGAGACAACGCAGTACCAGATCGGCGTCTATGTGCAGGATCAGCTCCGCTTCGGTGATGGCTTTATCCTGACGGGCTCGCTTCGGCACGACTTCGCGGACACCGAGCAGGACGGTACCTTTGGGTTCTCGCGCGATGACAGCGAGTTCTCCTATCGCGGGGCCATCGCCTACGAGTTTGCAAATGGCATCACGCCCTATTTCAGCTACTCGACCTTCTTCAACCCGCTGATCGTCTCGCCCGCCAATGGTGTGACCGAGCCAGAGAGGGGCGATCAGTTCGAGGCGGGCGTGAAGTGGGCGCCGGAGGGAGAGAATTTCTATCTCGCCGGAGCCATCTTCCAGATTGACCGGGAGAACGTTGTCAGTGGTGTCTTCCCGAGCTTCAACCAGCTTGGCGAGGTCCGGTCCCGCGGGATCGAGCTCGAGGGCGGATACGATTTCGGCTTTGGACTAACAGTGGAGGCGACGGCGACCTTCCTGGATCTCGAGATCACCGAGGACAGCGACCCCAACCTGATCGGCAACGAGCCCACATTGAACCCGAGCCGGCAGCTGACGCTTCGGGCCGACTACGCCTTTCCCGATCCGGCCGAGGGGCTGACGATCGGTGCAGGTGTGCGTCACCGAGGCAAGAGCTTTGCAAACGGATCGAACACGCTTCGGGTGCCGTCCTCGACGCTCTTTGACCTCTATGCCAGCTACGAGCTGACCGAACGGGTCGCGCTGAGCCTGTCTGCTACAAATGTCGGCGATCGGCGATATGTCACCGGGTGCCAAACCGAGTTTGTCTGTTCCTACGGCGCGGGGCGCGAGATCAAGCTGCAGGTCACGAAAAACTGGTAATACCGCGGCGCACTGGCTCAGTGTCACTTTGGCAGGGCGGGCGGATCGCCTGGCGTGGTTCATATTGGAAAACTGTGGAGGTTTTCCATGGCTGCGGCGGTTCAGATCAGGACGGATTACACAAGCGACGAGCTTCGGCGTCATGGCGTCAAAGCGGATCAGACTCGGCGGCTTCTCGCGGTCGCCGTCATTCTTGACGGCGGCTCTCGCAGCGACGCCGCCAAAACCGAGGGCGTCGGGCTTCACGTCATCAGGGACTGGGTGATGCGCAGCAACACGGGCGGGCCGGAGGCGCTGAAGACGCGCTAGGCTTCGGGCAAGGCGCCGATCCTGTCGGATGATCAAAGCGCGGCGATGGCGAAGGCTGTGGAGGCCGGTCCGCGTCCCTATCGCGACGGGGTCGTGCCCTGGCGCCTGGTCGATCTAGCTGCGCGCGGATTTTGACGTATCGGTCAATGCTCCATTCTTCCTTTTGGCGAGATGCACGACCTCTCGTGGTCCTAGCTGCCCGGTTGGATCATGCTCAACCACCGGGTTCCAGATCGGAACGCAAGGTCAGAAGTCTTTTCTTGACAATTTTTGTCAGGATCATTCTATGTCTGCAGCCACGCCTTCGCGGTGCAGCGATCGGATCAGCTCTGACGCGAAAGAGGGTGTGCAATGCGCAAGACTGTGAGAATTTTCGGTGCACGTGCGCTGATGACCGTTGGTGCTGTCAGCATTGGCCTAAACGCCGCAACGGCGGCTGAGTTTGACGTCCAGATCGAAGGTGAGTTTCTAGCGTACTTCGGATACGCGAACTCGGATGTGGACACCGACGCCAACACTGACTTCGATGGCGTCGACTTTAAGAACGAGGGCAAGGTCGCATTCAAACCTATCCTTTCCCTAGACAACGGGATAGAGCTGGGCGCTGAGATCGTTCTGGAGGCTATTACTGACGACGATCAGATCGATGAGAGCTTTCTCTTTCTTGAGGCCTCATTTGGACGCATAGAACTTGGCTCCCGTGTGTCTGCCGGATACACTATGTTTTACGGTGCGCCTGACGTCTCGTTGCTGGGCACGAATGATGGACTGTCCGGCGACTTCATTCCCTTTGACGAGGAAGCAGGCAGTGTGCTCGTCGGCAATGACACAGGCTTGGGGACGCTCAACAGTACGTTTATCGAGAACGGGGGTAACGATAACGCGCAACGTTTCACGTACTTCTCGCCGAGGTTCTCCGGCTTCCAGATTGGGGCTTCCTATGCGCGTGATTCGAACGAGGATGACAATGCGCAAGTGAACCTGAGCGACGACCCGCTCAACAACATCTTCGATATCGGCTTGAATTTTGTCGAAACCGTTGGCCCGGTGGATCTTGCAGTCGCTGGGCGTTGGGGTATCGCGAGCGATGACACCTCGGACAACAACCCGCAGATATGGGGTGTTGGCGCCACGGTTGCCTATGAGGGCTTCTCAGTCGGCGGTTCATTCAGCGAGCAGAACAATACCGCCCTATCCGATGGCCAGTCATTCGATGTGGGCGTCAGCTACGAGACAGGTCCCTGGGGCTTTTCGTTTGCTTATCTGCGTGGCACCAACGCTGACGACGAGCAGGCCAACGGAGATCTGGCCGTTCCGCTTGGGTCCGATGAGGAGCTACAGCAGTTCGTCGGCGGGGTCAGCTATGGGCTCGCCGACGGTGTGACAGTTGGCGTGTTCGGCGCCTATGTCGACTTCGATGAAGATGTCTCGGATGACGGCACAGCTGCGGGTGACGATGTGGACGGCTTTATCGTTGGCGGCGGAATTGCTCTAGAGTTCTGACGCCAACTGCTACGGGCCACCTTGTTCCTTTGCCGAGACGGTCACCTTGCTCGAGGTTTGACCGGTACTGGACTTGGGGGGAACATGATCGGCGCAGGCAGTGGACATTCGCATCAGAACGCGCCTACGATAAGCAGCAGGACTGTCGGGTGCGCAAAGAGGTTTGTCCTGTCCTCATCGACGTAGGAACTATGCCAGCAGCTTGAGGCTCGGCAAAGCATTGCTCTTGCTCTCACTCCTCCGTCGCTTCGGTCTCGAGCGGCTTGTGGTAAGTTAGAGGCACATCGATACGACGTTGGATCGGCGAACCCAAACTGCATGTGCCGAGAGGTCTCCCAGAGTCAGTCTGCCCAGGTGGGCTGGTCTGAGTTGTCGGCAAATGCCAGATTCTGGTACCAAATTCGGCCAAACAGGCATCTTGTCCCCGCCGCCACCTTCTCTGGGCAAGAGCGCGTCCCGCGCCGAGGACCACATCAAGTTTCTAGAGGTCCGACGCAGCAGCACCGGAGCGGACGGAGTCGTTGCTCGGTGGCCCAAACCTCCCCTAACATAAGAAAAAACAATCAAGGGGAGGTCCGATATGAGTGCTCAATCGGAATTGATGGGACGGCAACTGGCTGAAACGTCCTTCGGAACGCGGTTGCCGGGGCGGTCCGTGAGTGGCGCCGAGCCCGCGCGAACGGGTGAGTGACGGTGCCGGTCAG
Source organism: Pseudomonadota bacterium (assembly GCA_039816045.1). Classification (GTDB taxonomy): domain Bacteria; phylum Pseudomonadota; class Alphaproteobacteria; order Rhodobacterales; family Rhodobacteraceae; genus Thermohalobaculum. Next base: position 22,251 of record JBCBYB010000009.1, on the reverse strand, counting down.
CAAGGATAGGGAGCCTCAAGACACCCCGACTGCCATTGCGAGTTTTGTTGATGATCTGGCGCGCGCAACGGTTCTCGTGATCGATGATGAGCCAGGGATGCGCAATTTCCTCTCGAAGGTCTTGGGCAGCTGTTGTGCAAAGGTCGACGTTGCCGAGGACACGCAAGATGCGTCACGTCTGCTCGACGAATCCACCTACGATGTCATCGTCCTCGACAACATCATGCCCGACAAGACGGGTCTGGAGTGGCTGGCGGAGCAGCGCCAGATCGGGCTCTTCAGCGATGCGATCCTGATCACCGCCCATGCCGATCTCGACACGGCGATCAGTGCTATCCGGGCAGGTGCAAGTGACTTTCTGCTCAAGCCCTTCCGTTCCAATCAGGTACTCAACGCAATCACTCACAGTCTGGATCGCGCGCGGTTGCGCCGCCAGAACCTGTTGCTTCGCCATGAGCTGGAGCTCGGCAAGGATCTCCTGAAGCACCGGGATGCCTTGCTTGGTACGTCGGCGGAGATCCAGGACGTCCGACAAGCGATTGAGCGGGCTGCGCTGACCCCTGCCCATGTCGTCATTCGCGGGGAAGTGGGCACTGGGAAACAGGTTGCCGCGCGCATGCTGCATGCGGCATCGCCAAACCGAGAAAACCCGTTCGTCTGGCTGCAGTGCAACGGCATGACTGAACAGGTGTTTCAGGAGCGGCTCTTCGGGCAGCTTACAGCACAGGGAGATGGGTCTGCTTCCGCTCAGGAGGGCATGCTGCTGAGTGCTGCCGGTGGCACACTCTATCTTGAAGACGTCGAGATGCTTTCGCCAGGATGCCAGCACCTTCTTGCCGAACTGTTAGGCACGGGCCGATTTCGTCCTCTGGGAGCCAGCCGCAGCGTCGAACTCAACATGCGGATTATCAGTTCGACGACGCGCCCGCTCGCTGATATCACTGAAGAAAGAGCCTTTCGAGCCGACCTCTTCTATCAGTTGACGGTGGTCGAAATTATCCTGCCGCCCCTCCGCGAACGGCCAGAAGATGTGATCGAACTGGTGTCGTTCTTTAGTGAGATGCTTGCACGCCGTATGGGCGTCGATGCGCCCGCTCTGTCGGCATTGGCACGCCGACGATTTCTGTCACACAGCTGGCCTGGCAACGTCATGGAGCTGCGCAACACAATCGAGCGGGCCTTGATCCATGGTGACTTCGAAGGCGCCTTGAACGCATCTCCAAGCTCGTTCGAGATCGAGAGCCTCGCCGTGGTCGAACAGCGACACATTCTCGCTGTGTTGGAAGCGTGCAATGGAAACCGGGCGGAGGCGGCCCGCCGTCTCGGGATTGCGCGCAAGACCATCGATCGAAAGTGCCAGAGCTGGGGCCTCTAGCACCATGCGTTCCGTTCGCCTCCGCTTGCTGATGATCGCACTGCTGCCTTTGGTCGTGGTGCTTCCCATGTTGCTTGGGATTACAATGCTGCGGTGGATCAATCGCTATGATGATCTGCTCATTGCCAAGGTTGCCAGCGACCTGCGTGTGGCCGAGCAGTACTTTGGGCGCATTGAGGCCACACAAGCCGCTGAGGTCGCAGCCGTCGCGGAATCTGTCGGCTTCTCGCAGGCTCGGTCCAAGGGCGACGCTGCGCTCGAGGCTTTTTTGGCGCAAGAACAGGCCGCCCTTGAGCTCGACTTTCTGCTTTGGAAGAAATTGTCCGATACCGGCCTGCCCGATGCGGCCCGCGACGTCGCTGACGCTGCCACCCCTGCCGAGCCAAGTGCTCATCTCGTTCTCTTGGAAGCGGATGCCTTGGCCGCGATCTCGAAACCCTTGGCCGCACGGGCTGCTCTGCCGCTCGTCCCAACGGAAGCGGCGCGACCGATTGCACGCGTTGTCGAGAGCCGTGGCATGTTCATTCTTGCGGCGCACCGGTCCGCCGACAGTGATGCAGTTCTGTTCGGGGGGCGCCTGCTCAATCGCAACCTCGATGTCATCGACAAGATGAACGCGCTGATCTACCGCGATGAGACGGGTCAAATCTCCAGAACCGGGACCACCACGCTGTTTCTGGATGATGTCCGCATCTCTACCAACGTGCGGCTGTTCGAAGGCTCTCGCGCCCTTGGGACCCGCGTTTCAGAGGTGGTTTGGCACAAGGTCATGCAAACCGGCCAAACCTGGCTGGATCGGGCCTTTGTGGTGAACGATTGGTACATCTCGGGCTATGTGCCTCTGACCGATGTCACGGGAAACCGGATCGGGATGCTGTACACCGGTTTCCTGGAGGCGCCTTTCAACGCTCAGCGGAACACGACAATCGTGACGCTCATTCTCGCGTTCATTGCGGTGATCGGTCTTTCTGTGCCTCTGTTCCTCTGGCTGGCGCGCGGGATCTTTGCTCCACTGGAGAAAATGTCGGCGACCATGGCTCGAGCCGAAGCAGGCGTTCTGGACGCGCGGATCGGACCTGTCGCTGAGCAAAGCGAAATCGGTGCTGTCGCTCGGCATCTCGATCGGCTGCTCGATCAGGTTCAGGAGCGCGATGCCGCCCTGCGTGACTATGCCGACAATCTCAACGATCTCGTGGAACAGCGCACCGAACAGCTCAAGGAAGCCAACCGCAAACTCGAAGCCACGTTCGCCCAATTGGTCATGTCGGAGAAGCTGGCCTCAGTGGGTGAGATCACCGCCGGGGTCGCACACGAAATCAACAATCCGGTTGCAGTCATTCAAGGCAATCTTGAGGTCATTCGGATGGGGCTCAGCGCGGACCAGAAGGCCGACATGAAAACCGAACTGGATCTGATCGACGCACAAACGCACAGGATCAACATCATCGTTGGCAAGCTTCTCAACTTTACTCGCCCCGACGAGATGTCAGACCTCTTGACCCTGACCGATGCGGCAAAGGCTGTGGAGGACGCGCTTATCCTCGTAGCGCCCGATTTGCGCAAGCACACCATCGACACCGACGTAGCGCACTCTCCCAGCCCCGCTTTCCGGGTTGTCGAAACCGAACTCCAGCAAGTGATCGTGAACCTCGTGATCAATGCCATGCAGGCTATGCAGGGCGGAGGGACACTGACGATTGAGACCCGGCCCGCCATGCGGGAGGGGATCGCCGGCACTGAGATCCTTGTGAGAGACACGGGCCCGGGGATTCCGGCGGACAAGATCGACAACGTCTTCGACCCCTTCATGACAACCAAGCCAGGATCGGGCTCTGGCCTTGGTCTGTCGATCAGTCAGACGTTGGTCACACGTGTCGGTGGTCTGATCCGGGTCGAGAGCGTGCAGGGCGAAGGCGCGACCTTTTTCGTCTGGTTTCCTGCTGCGGACATTTCGTCTGGCGCACCGCTGGAATCCGCCACGTAACTGGACATTTTGTCCCTGTGGGTGAGGTGTTCGTTTGCATGCTTAGGACTCTTTGACCTTGCTGCGCCGCAAAGCTGAGATCCAACATATTGATAAGAAACGGATTTCTTGGTTGACAGCCGTTACACCTCTTCCGTAGCAGTTTGATTAATGAACGGTACCGACGCTCCGCTCGTGACAGCGAACACTGCTAGGGACGTTGCCACAAACGCTTGAAAGAGGGGAGGAGCGACGAGCCAAGAGAAGCTCGCAAATGTCCTGGTCAAGGACTGCGAGCCGGTCTTCAGATGTTCCAAGACACTTGTCCATGCACCTCGGCTCGGACGCGAGGGGCCATCGTTTGATGGCAATCATGGGCCCATTCGACGGCTGAGCATCTGGCTTTGGACCATCCGCCGTTCCACGCCGACAGAAGCAGTGGACAGGATGGCTATCACGGCAAACACGAGAACAAAAAGGGAGGAAGCACGAGATGAGACAATGGAAACCAAGTAAGTGGTTGGTATCCGCCATAGCCACAGGGATGCTCTGCGTTGCCTCGGCGTTGCCGCAAAGCGTGGCTGCAGACGAGACGCAATACTTCCCAATCGCAAGCAGCCGCGTCGGCCCATACTCTGCGATGGGTACAGGCTATTACGGCGCCCAGATCGACTACATGAATTATGTCAACATGAACGGCGGCGTAAACGGCGTCATGCTGACATGGCAGGAGTGCGAGACCGAGTACAACGCCGTAAAGACGGTCGAGTGCTATCAGCGTCTGCTCGAGAAGGACGGTCAGCGGATCGTTGTGTTCGACACGCTCGGCACGCCAGGCGCCTACGCAGTCATCAACCGGATGGCCGAGGATGAGGTGGTTCTCGCGCAGTACGGCTACGGCCGGACTGACGCTGCCGATGGGACCGTCTGGCCCTGGGTCTTCAACGCCGCCAGCCACTACTGGTCGCAGATTGCGGTGAAGATGAAGTTCATGGCCGAGCAAGAGGGCGGCATTCCGAACATGAAGGGCAAGAAGATCGTGCACCTTCACATCGACAGCGCCTATGGGCGTGAGCCGCTGCCCGCAATGCGAAAGATCGCCGAGGATTGGGGCGTAGACCTCGTGGAGATCTCAATCCCGCCCCCAGGGCTGGAGCAGCAGTCGCAATGGCTCCAGGTCCGCCGCGAGCGGCCTGACTGGGTGACCTTCTGGGGCGCGGGCTCGGGCATGAACTCTACGGGCATGACCAATGCCGCGCGCGTCGGCTTCCCGCGAGAGCGCCTGATCTACGTCACCTTTGGCGCGGCCGAAGAGGACATGTATCCCGCGGGCGACAGCGCAACGGGCACCTACGCGATGGCCAATGCCTTGCCGGGGGACGAGTTCCCGCTGGTCGCCGCCATCAAGGAGCAAGTCTACGGAGCGGGCAAAGGCAATCTCGCGGACGAGAGCCGGGTCGGCTCGGTCTACTGGAACCGCGGCCTCGGTGCGGCGGTGATGTGGATCGAGGCCCTCAAGAACGCGCAGGAGATGCACGGCAAGGTCGGTCAAGCGGTCACCGGGGCGGAGTTCCGTGACGGCTACGAGGCGCTCAACATGACCGAGGAGCGGCTCGAGGAGATCGGCATCAAGGGCATGGTCGCTCCCTTTGCAATCTCCTGCGAGAACCATGAGGGTGCCGGCAAGTTTGCGATGATGCAGTGGGACGGCGAGAAGTTCGAGCAGGTCACGGGCTGGGAAGCGCCGCTCGATCCCGGCTACATTCGCCAGCTGGTCGAGGACTCCGCGGCCAAGTTCGCCGCCGAGAACAATATCACCCCCAAGTCCTGCTCCTGACGGGGCTTGGTTAAAGCACCCGGCCACGGGTCTGGAGGCGAGAGCGTTGCTGCACGCGCCTCCAGACGATCGTCCCAAGAGCCCGCCGGATTGGCGCGTGCTCTGACGCCAAACGGTATCAGCTAGAGGCGGCACCAGCGACATGACTGCGAACTCCGACAACATCCTCCAGACATCCGATGTGGAGGTCGTCTATGACAACGTGATCGCGGCGCTGCACGATGTGTCACTGACCGTGCCAAGGGGCAAGATCGTTGCCCTGCTCGGCGGCAACGGCGCGGGGAAGAGCACGACGCTCAAATCGATCTCGACCATGTTGGCGGGAGAGCGCGGCAAGGTCACCCGCGGCTCGATCGTCTATGACGGCACGCCCGTTCGGAACCAGACGCCTGCGGACATGGTGCGCCTTGGCCTCGTGCATGTGCTCGAGGGGCGTCGGTGTTTCGGGCATTTGACGGTCGAAGAGAACATCATCGCGGGAGCCTACTCGCGCAAACTGACGAAGGCGGAGATCAGGGACGAACTCGACAAGATCTACACCTATTTCAACCGCCTGAAGGAGCGGCGGAAGAGCCAGGCCGGCTACACCTCAGGCGGCGAGCAGCAGATGGTGGCAGTCGCGCGCGCGATGATGGCCAAGCCGCGGATGTTGCTGCTCGACGAGCCCTCCATGGGACTTGCGCCGCAACTCGTCGCCGAGATCTTCAACATCGTGCGTGAGCTCAACCAGAAGGAAGGCGTCAGCATCCTTCTCGCCGAGCAGAACACCAATGTCGCGCTGCGCAATGCTGACTATGGCTATATCATCGAGACCGGCCACGTGATGCTGCATGGCACGGCCGAAGAGTTGCTGACCGACGACAGGGTCAAAGAGCTCTACCTCGGCATCTCCAAAGAAGGCCGGAAGAACTTCCGAGATGTTCTGCGTGAGGAGAGCGCATCCCATGCCGATCTCCACCACGACTGAGCCGCTTGCCGTGGACGCCGTCCCAACACAAACACATAAAACGAGTGACATGACGCAGGTTCGAAACTTCCCAATCGGCGCGCCCATTCTCGAGGTGAAGGACATCTCGTTGAGCTTTGGCGGCGTCAAGGCGATCACCCGCAGTTCGTTCAGTGTGCTGCAGCATGAGATCAAAGCGATCATTGGCCCGAACGGAGCGGGCAAGAGCTCGATGCTGAACTGCATCAACGGCATCTACAAACCACAGGAGGGCTCAATAGCCTTCAAAGGCGAGGTGCTGGAGAAGATCAGTCCCAATCTGATCGCGCAGAAGGGCGTCTCACGCACGTTCCAAAATCTTGCCCTCTTCAAACGGATGTCGGTGCTCGACAACATCCTTGTTGGGCGAAAGCTGCACATGGATGCCAACTTTCTCCAGGTCGCCTTCCAGCTTCCAAAGGCGCGGCACGAAGAGTCGGAGAACCGCAAGAAGTGCGAAGAGATCGTCGAGTTCCTCGAGATCGAGAACATCCGCGACACGCCCGTTGGAAAGCTGCCCTATGGCCTGCAGAAGAAGGTCGAGCTTGGCCGCGCGCTTGCGACCGAGGCAGAGGTGCTGCTGCTCGACGAACCGATGGCTGGCATGAATGTCGAAGAGAAGCGCGAGATGTGCCGCTTCATCCTCAAGGTCAACGATGAACTCGGGACCACCATGGTGCTCATCGAGCACGACATGGGCGTGGTCATGGACATCTCCGACAGCGTCGTTGTGCTCGACTACGGCAAGATCATTGCCGACGGGCCGCCCGATGAGGTTCGGGCGAACCAGGACGTGATCGACGCCTATCTTGGAGTGGCGCATGACTGAATTTCTGTTCTTCATCGAGGTCGTCGTTGCAGGGCTGCTCGCCGGCACGATGTACTCGCTCGTCGCGCTCGGCTTCGTGCTGATCTACAAGGCGTCGTCGACGTTCAACTTCGCCCAGGGCGCGATGGTGTTCTTCGCCGTGCTGTCGTTCGTCGGCTTCATGGAGCTTGGCCTGCCCTTCGTCGTGGCCTTCATCGTCACGATCCTGCTGATGGCCTTTGTCGGGTTCTGCACCGAAAGGCTGGTGCTGAAGCCGCTGATGAACCAGAGCGAGGACACGCTGCTGATGGCGACGATCGGGCTCGGCTTCGTGCTGGAAGGGCTCGCACAGGCAGCCTGGGGCGTCGAGGTGCGGCGGCTCGATCTCGGCATCGGCGACTTCCCGATCCCGTGGATCATCGATAGCACCGGGCTCTTCATCAGTGCGCTCGATCTGACCGCGGGGCTCGTCGCCGCAATCATGATCATCGGGCTCGCGCTGCTCTTCAAGTACACCAAGATGGGGCTCGGGCTCCGGGCGGTGGCGGACGATCCCGGGGCGGCGAGCTCCATCGGGATCCCGCTGCCGGCGATCATGCTGATGGTGTGGACGGCGGCCGGTGTCGTGGCTTTGGTCGCGGGCATGATGTGGGGCGCACGCGCAGGCGTGCAGTTCGCGCTTGTCGATCTCGCACTCAAAGCGTTGCCGGTGCTCATCATCGGCGGTTTCTCCTCGATCCCTGGGGCCATTGTCGGTGGCCTCATCATCGGGGCGAGCGAGAAAGTGCTCGAGGTCTATGTCGGGCCCTTCTTCGGAGGGGCGATCGAGGGATGGGCACCGTTCGTGCTCGCGATCTTCTTCCTGCTCTACCGGCCCGAAGGCCTGTTCGGCGAGAAGATCATCAGACGGGTGTAGAGGAGAAGACAGATGCGCGCGAAACCCGTTCTTATGAGCTACTCGGTCGGCGACATCATCGGCTTTGTCGTGCTGATGGGGTTGGCCTTTGCAGTCATCCCGATGATCGTGCAGACCGACTACTGGTACTCCTCGATCCTGATCCCGTGGCTCTGCCTCGCCTTGGCGGCCATCGGACAGCAGATTGTCATGGGCTATGCAGGCCAGCTCGCGGTTGGGGCGGCGGGCTTCATGGCCGCGGGCGCCTTCGCCTGCTACAACCTGATACTGCGGGTGCCGGACATCCCGTTCTTCGTGGCGCTGGCGCTGTCGGGCGTGATCGCCGCCGCCTTCGGGGTGCTCTTCGGCCTGCCGAGCCTCAGGGTGCGCGGCATTTACCTGATGGTGGCCACGCTTGCCTCGCAGTTCTTCATCATCTGGATGATCGACAAGTTTGGCTGGTTCAAGAACTACGACACCTCCGGCATCATCACGGCGCAGGACATCGTAATCTTCGGCAAGCCGTTCACCTCGCCGATGGAGATGTATCTCGTCGTGGTCTTTGTCGTGACGATCCTGACGATCCTGGCGGTGAACATGGCCCGCGGGAGCACCGGGCGAAACTGGATGGCCGTGCGCGATATGGACATCGCCGCGGAGTCCATGGGCATCTCGCTCCTGAAGACCAAGCTGCAGGCTTTCGCCATCAGCGCTTTCTTCTGCGGTGTCGCGGGCGCGCTCTTCGCCTTCACCTACCTCAAGTCGATGGAGCCGGTCGCCTTCGACATCAAGCTGTCGTTTCGGATCCTCTTCATGGTGATCCTCGGCGGGCTCGGCACGATAAGTGGCTGCTTTATCGGGGCGGCGTTCATCCTCCTCTTCCCGGTGGTGCTGAACAGTATGGGCAACAACCTCTTCCACGGAGCGATCGATGCGACGATCATCTCCTCGATCGAGCTTGTTGTGTTCGGCGTGCTGATCATCGTCTTCATGATCTATGAGCCGCTCGGGATGGCAAAGCTTTGGGACAACATCGTGCAGCGTGTCCGTGGTGCCGTTTTTCCTAGAAAGACGGCCGCCCGTGAACAACGGACATGAGGTGCTCTCACTGCGCTGCTTCACCTATGAGGTCGCAGAACACCATATGGACTGGCGATGCGGGACGCGCATCCCAGTCTCTCCAGACAGCGCCCCAGCTTCTTCATCAGCGCGTGAGGACAGTGCTGCTTGGCATGGTGCTCCGTTGTCGCTAGCGTCTGGGGTGAACCCAAACTAATTGCGACGCCCAGCCCACTCGCCAAGCCGTCGGCCTTCCAGCGAGCGAGCATGGCGCGTATGCTTCAGACACAACCGAACCGCTTTGGCGGATCTCCTCTGCGGAGCCACCACGCGCTCAGCCGGTCGGCTGTGCGGTGAGCATCTGGTCGAGGAGGCGGCCCTCCGGCGCAACTGAGACTGCGTCCCAATCGGACACGCCATCGCTGCTCGCGACGCTCTATCGCGCGCATTGGCATGAGCTTTGCCGGTTTGTCGCTTCTAGGTTCGGCGCTGGGCCGCCGGCTCCTGAGGATGTCGCTCAGCTTGCGTTCCTTCGCCTCGCAACGCGCGAGGACCTGTCAGAGATCCGCGAGCCGAGAGCGTTTCTCCGGGTTGCCGCGCGCAACATCGTCCTGTCCGAACGGCGTGGGCAGTTGGTGAGGGTGCGCAACACAGAAGAGATCCAAGGCCGTTTCTGTCCTTTGGGGGGTGACGATCGCACGCCTGAGCGGGCCATATTGGCACGAGAGCAGATCGCAGTCGTCTCGAGAGTTCTTCAATCCATGCCCGCCCGCCGCCGCAGAGTGCTTGTTCTAAACCGCATCGAAGGTCTGAGCTTTGCGGAGATCGCCCGGCGTCTCGGTCTCTCCCCAACTGCGGTCAAGAAGCATGCAGCCCGCGCCATGGCGGATCTGGATGCAGCCCTCTCCGAGCCCGAGTGAGTGCATGCGATCGCGATCGGATCGTCAAACCGATGCCATCCGGCGTGCGGCCCACGCGTGGCATGTCAGACGCGTCTCCGAAGGTCTGAGCCCAAGGGAGAGCGCACGGCTTCGGCAATGGCTCGATGCGGACCCGAGGCACCGAGAGGCGCTTGACCGCGCTGCCCGTCTCTGGACCGCCTTGGGGGAGTTGCGCCCTGCCGATGTGCCCGCCGCGAGCCTCAGACCTCTGCCCGCGGAGAAGGCGGTCTCCTGGCTCGGAGCCGGTTGGCGCAGTTGGTCCGTGCGCCTTGCTGGATCGGCAGTGCTTGCGGCGATTGTGCTCGTCGCTCTTCCGCCGGGGGTCTTCGATCTCTCGAGCACACATCACCGCGCCGACACTGCCGAGATCCGTGAGGTAGCACTCGCCGATGGGAGTGTCGTCACGCTTGGTCCGCAGGCGCACATCGCAACCACGTTCTCGCGCGAGGCACGGCACGTCGACCTGCTGAGCGGGGAGGCGTTCTTCTCGGTTGCGAGCGATCCGAACCGGCCGTTTGTCGTCAGCGTGGGCGAGACGGATGTCTCGGTTGTCGGCACGGCTTTTGCCCTCCGGCGTCTGGCGGAGGGGCTTCGGCTTGGCGTCGTAGAAGGCGCCGTCGACGTGCGTCAACCTGACGACACCCGGGACAAACCTTTGGCACAGCTGCGGGCCGGGGAGCAGATCCTGGTTACCGCACGCGGCGGCGCCAGCTCCGTCGAGATTGTGGATCCGGCGGATCTGGGCGCCTGGCGGAACGGTCGCCTGGTCTACCGTGGAGCTCGGCTGTCAGAGGTCATCGCGGACGCCAATCGCTACAGCACCACGTGGTTTGTGCTGAGCGACGACGCGGCGGCCAGTCTTGCGATCACCGCCTCTTTCGACGCGGGCGATATCGACGGCATGATATCGGCGCTCGCGGACGCCTTGCCCATCTCGGTGTGGCGTCCGATTGCGGCAGTCGCCGTGATTGGAACCACTCAGCCCACCGCGAGCCCTTAGCCGTCCCGGCACTTTTGTTGTTTCCGAGGGTGCCGATCCGCCCTGCCGACGCGTCCTCATTCTGCACCTTGTGAGATCGGTGCAGCTTTCGGGGGGACTGAGATATGAGCAGGTCAGCAATGCACACTGGGGGACGGGTCTTGCGTCTCGGTGCCTTGGTTGTTGCGGGATTTCTTGCGGCGGCCAACCAACCCGCGATGGCGCAAACCCGAGCACCTGTTGCGATCGATCTGCCAGCGCAGTCCTTGCGACAGTCCCTGCTTGATCTGGCCAATCGGACGGGCGTCAACATTCTGGTGCAGGACCCGCTCGTAGCGGGACGTGCGGCCCCTGCGCTGTCCGGCTCCCTGACCGCGGACGAGGCTGTTGCCCGCCTGCTTTCGGGCAGCGGTCTTCAGGCGCGCCGGTCCGGCACCAACAGCATCGTCGTTGAGACCACTCCCGTCATCGCCACGCCCGCAGACGGGGACGGGGCCCTGATGATGAACGAGCTCACGGTGACCGCGCGCAGGTTCGAAGAGCGGCTCGAGGACGTTCCGGGCTCGGTGCTGTTGCTCTCGGACGAGGACATCGAGCGGTCGAACATCACCGATCTCAACAGCCTCGTGCTGCGCAGTCCGAATGTGAACGCGATCGAGACCGGTGCGCCGACCACCTCGCAACTCTCGATCCGCGGTCTCTCGAACCAGATCGGAAACGCGGGCTCAGGGCCGACCAATGGCGTCTATGTCGATGAGGTCATCATCAACCCGACGGGCAGGAACACAGGTCTCGACCCAAGCCTGTTCGATCTCGAGCGGGTGGAAGTTCTCTATGGTCCACAGGGCACCACCTTCGGGCGGGGCGCCATTGGCGGCGCCATCAACTACGTCACCAAGAAGCCGTCGGCGGAGTTCGAAGCGAGCTTAGAGGCCGAGCTCGGCAGCTTCCCGGACGGTCGCCTGCGCGGTGTGGTCAACGGAGCGGTACTAGAGGACGATCTGCTGAACGCGCGGCTGTCGTTCTTCGGTCAGGTCTCGGATGGGTTCATCGACACGCCGAACCTCAGCGAGGAGCAGGGCCTCGATACCAGCGACTTCGGCGCACGGATCGCGCTCCGCTCGGAGCCGGCCGACCGGCTGACCTTCGACTTCAGTCTTGCCTACGAGCGCAACAACTACGTCGACGGCAATCAGGGGACAGAGGAGGGGATTGCCCGAGACCGTCTGGTCTACCTGCCAAACGAGGAGGGGGACTTCGACGTCGACAGGGTGCTCACGTCCTTCCGGGCGGACTACGAGACCGATATCGGTACGCTGACATCCCTGACATCGTTCTTCCGGGCGGAGGAGCGTGGCAGCGGCGACGTGGACATCTCGCGCTTTGACGCAATTGTCGCCGACTTCGGCTCGAAGACCCGCTCGATTGCCCAGGAGTTCCGGCTCAGCTCGGAGAAGTTCGACGTGCCGGTGATGGGGGCGACGAGCTTCATTCTCGGGACGAACTTCAGCTTCAACCGTGACGAGACCGATGCGCTGACGACGGCCGGCCCAGATTTCAGACCGCCTCTCGTGCCGAGCTTGCCCTTTCCGGTTGAGGGCACAACCGTCAGCGAAGACACGCGCTCGGTCACCAACTTTGCGGTGTTTGGCGATGTGATCTTCGAGCCGGTCGACCGGCTGGAGCTTGGTGCGGGTGTGCGGTTCAACCTCGACCGGGTGAAGCTGGATGACCCGGCGGACGTGTCCACGGGCACGGTCGGCTTGCTCTTTCCGCCGTCGTTTGCCTTCTCCGACAGCGACACGTTCACGGGGGTCTCCCCAAAGGGCAGCGCGCGCTACAACTGGACGGAGGATCTGAGCACCTATGTGGCGATCTCGACCGGCTACCGCTCGGGCGGGTTCAACGCCGGCGCGACGCCGGAGCTCACCACCTTCGATGAAGAGCGGGCGATCAACTATGAGGGGGGTATCCGATCCTCGTGGCTCGACGGGCGGTTTACGGTCAACGCAACGGGCTTTGCCACCTTCTACGAGGATCTCCAGGTCTTCGCCAACGTGCCTACTGTCGGCCTGCCGATCACGGTGATCGAGAACGCGGCCAAGGCGCGCAGCATCGGAGCGGAGATCTCGCTTCGGGTCCAGTCGGCGGAGGGCCTGTTGCTCGGGCTAGACTATGGCCTCGCGCGGACGAAGTTTGTCGAGTTCGAAGGCAGCCTCGTGGGCGATGTCACCGGCGAGCGCCTGCCGAATGCACCTGTGCACACACTCAGCATCATTGGTGACTATGCCCACCCCGTGCTTGATGACAGTGCCGATCTCTTCCTGAGAGGCGAGTACAGCTACACCAGCGACTACTTCAATGGGATCGCAGACAGTCTGCTTGAAGGGGAGAGCTTTGGCGACCGGAGTATCATCAATCTCCGGACGGGTCTCCGGGCGGAGCGCTATGAAGTCGAGCTCTTTGTCGAGAACCTGCTCGATGTCGTCTATCAGACGGGCGAGTCGTCCGGCATCTCCGCGAGCCTTTTTGGCCAGCCGCGCCACGGTGAAGTCGGGCCGACCCGCCGCTTCGGCGTTCGCGCAAGGGTTCTGTTCTGAGCTCGGCCTGGGTCCTCTCGAGCATTGTGCTCTGACGGGATCTTGTGGTCAGACTGCCTCTCCCCGTGTCGGGAACTTGTAGCCACCTCTGAGAGTCCGTTTCAAAAGGTCCTCCCACCGCCCCGCACCCCCTCCCAACCGCCCCGAGGGTACACTTCAGAGGGCGGTTGGGAGGGGGTGCGGGGCGGTGGGAGGCCGAAAGCCGCCCTGGCCGGCGGCTTCTCGGACAGGCTCTGAGTGAGGCAATCTGACGGGCTCCGTGGATGCCAGGGGCCGCCTGCATGGGTCCGTAGGGGCCTCGCCGCCTTCCCAGTCCAGAGAGCCCGAACGTGGGGCGGCGTCGCGATTGGGGCTTGTTGCCGGGTCCTGCGATTATACACTGCGCTCAGCAACGCGAGGGTCTCGCCAGCCAATCAACCCCACTGAACTGGGAAGGCTCGGCGAGACGATGGGCGACACCAAGGATGAGCTGCTCTCAACCTTTCGATCGGAGTTGCCGCGGTTGCGGCGGTTCCTGAGCGCGCTCAGTGGATGTCCAGCCTCCGGCGAAGATCTCGCACAGGAGACTTGGCTTCGCCTGTCCCGCCATCCGGACCGCTCGTCCCGCGCACCCAAGCGCTTCTTGTGGCGGATTGCTCGGAACCTCGCCATCGACTTCTGCCGGAGATCGCACTACCGGGATCAAAAGCGTCACGGGCCGATCTCCGAGGACATTCCCGATCACGCACCGACGCCCGAGACGCTTGCAATTGCGCGCAGCGAGGTCGCCGTGATGCGCAAGGCCTTATCGCGGTTGCCGACCCGCCGCCGGGCCATGTTCGCCGCTGTAGCGTTCGATGGCGAGAGTTGCCGAGAAATCGCCTTGCGGTACGGCGTGTCCAAGCGGACAGTGGAGTTGGAAGTCCGCAAGGCGGTAGAGCACTGCGCCGACGCGATCCGGCGGGCTCGCTGAACCGGCGGGCTCGTCTGTCTGATCATCTGCGCGCCCAAGGTAGGCTGGCGATGCCGAACCCAGACGATGCGCACGTTGATGCGCTGCGCGAAGAGATCCGCGACGCCGTGCTCCGTGAGAAACTCGGGGAGCTGAGCTCCGCTGAGGCTGGCGCCTTGAAGTCTTGGCGTGAGCAGAGCCTGCGCCATGAAGTGGCCTATCGTGAGGAGCTGACCCTGTGGCGCACAGCGTCACTGGCTGTTCGGAGCCGACAGGAACGAACAGCGCGCGTCTCGCGGCGGGCCATCTTGGCAGGCACCACCGTGGCCGGTCTCGGTGGGGTAGCAACCCTCGGCGGAATGCTTGGGTTCCTTCCGGATGCGGTTGAACTGCTCGCGGACCATGCGAGCCCGCGGGGCGAGCAGCGCAGGATCGGGCTCGCGCAAGGCGTGACGGTCAATCTCGATGGTGCATCCGCTCTCGACGAAGGGCCGGAGGCGCTCGAACTTCGCCGCGGGGCGGCCGTCTTCACGCATGAGACCGGCGCCGACCGAGGCGCTCCGCCGCCAATCCGGGCTGGCGATGTGGTGGTGTCATCATGGACCGGCGCGCTGTCTGTCAGCGCCTACGAGCGGTGGGTCGACGTGGCGTGTATCACGGGTCGGGCCGAGATGGTTGCGCAAACCGAGGCCATGCTGGTCCCTGGGATGGCAGCAAGCGTCGCCGACGGCCGTTTGACAGGACCGGTGCCTGTTGAGCTCGAGGCCATCGCCGCGTGGCGCCGGGGCCATTTCGTCTTTCGCAATGATCCCATCGCACGCGCCGTGTCGACGCTCAACCGGCACCGGGCAGGGCGCATCGTTGTGCTCGATAAGGCGGTGGCCAGCCGGAGGATCAGTGGGGTATTCCCGCTTCGCGATCCGGATCGCGTGCTTGAGCAGATGATCGAGACGCTTGCCATTCAGGCGCACCGCATCCCAGGCGGTATCGTCCTGCTCCGAAGCTAGAACCTGTACCTGTCCTAGCCCCCATTTTTTCGCAGTTCGCTCTCTCGTGCGTGTGTGCCATTGGGCAGGCGCCAGAGACGGAGGCCGCCCCACGAGACAGATCACTGGGGGCCGCATGATCAGACCAGGCGTTTCGACGAAAGCCCGTGCTTTCTGCGCGGTCCTCTCCACAACGGCAGTCGTGACCGCAACGACGCTTCCCTGGGGCCAAGCCGCGGCGCAAACCACCGAGACGGCCTATGCCATTGCGCCTGGGTCCCTGGATACGGTCCTCGCCCAATTCGGTCAGGTGAGCGGGGCGGCGGTCTTTTACGATGCGGGCCTTACGGAGGGTGCACGCAGCCCTGGTGCAACCGGGATGCTCACGGTCGATGAGGCGCTCATCCAGCTGCTCGCGGGGACGGGCTTTTCCCACCGCATTTCCCAAAGTGGCGCCGTTGCAATCGAGCGCACCTCGACCCCGAACGCAGCCAGTGAGGGCGCCTTTGTGATGGATGAACTGATCGTTCAGGGCGAGCTGCGTGAGCGCACCCTCCAGGACAGCCAGACCAGCGCAGTAGTGATCACTGGCGAGGAGCTCGACCGCCGCGACGACTTCGACATCAAGGACATCTTCGAGCGCACACCCAACGTCTCGGTCGCAAACGGAGAACTGAGTTTCACGATCCGTGGCATCGAGGCTCGCGGCGTGGGCGCCGATGGCAACGGCACAGTGATCAATGTTCAAGTGGACGGAGCGGCCCTGCCGACCCAGGAATCGATCACCTTTGGCCCCTTCAGCACATGGGATCTTGAGCAGGTGGAGATCCTGCGCGGACCGCAATCGACCCAGCAGGGGCGCAACGCTCTGGCAGGCGCTGTCATCTTTCGCTCGAAGGATCCGACCTATGAGTATGAGGTCAAAGGACGCGCCGAGCTCGGTCTGCGCCAAACCGCAGGCGCGGCGCTCGCCATCAATCTTCCTGTGGTCGACGACACGCTGGCCTTGCGCTTTTCTGCCGAGCACAAGCGCACAGACGGCTTCGTCGAGGCGCCAGTTCTGGGCGATGACGCCTACGACCCCGATGAGTTGACGACGCTCCGTGGCAAGCTTCTGTTTGAGCCGACACCCGACTTCTCCGCCGTGCTGAGCACCAGCTTCAGTCGGAACCGGACCGGAGAGGACGGGATCGTGCTGTCGGAGTTCCCGGATCGGCGGGTGAACTTCGCCAACGAACCTGCCGAGGAAGGCAATGATACCGCACTGTTCGGCCTGCGGATGTCCTATGCGGTGTCCGACACTGTCTCGCTCGAGTCCGAGACCACCGGAGTGATCAACGACTATGTGCGGATCGAGGATCTCACCGGTCCTGAGGCGCTCGGCGATCTCGAGTTGGATCAGGACAGCTCGAGCTGGAGCCAGGAACTGCGTGTGCTCTACGACACGGATCGGATCGCTGCGGTTGCCGGCGGCTTTGTGACCGCCATCAAGACCGACCTTGTCACCGATGCGACCATCGGCGCTGACTTTCTGAACCCGGCGCTGCCCGCGTCCGTCCAGATTACAGCTTTGGCCGACGGAAGCGAGGAGACGTTCAACTTCGCCTTCTTCGGTGAAGCCGAGATCGAGCTTCTGGAGATCTCCGAGGGCTTGTCGGTGATTGTCGGCGGCCGCTATGACCGTGAGAACGTCGATTTTACCTCGGCGTCGACCACACTCCTGTCAGCGCCTTTGCCGATCCCGCTGCCGCAGGACGAGTTTGTCTCGGCCGACACGACCTTCGATGCATTCCTGCCGAAGCTCGGCATCGTCTACGACTGGACGGACACGCTCAGCACCGGGTTTACCGTCCAGCGCGGGTACCGGGCGGGAGGCTCGTTCCAGAACACCTTGACCACCGAGGTCACCGAGTGGCAACCGGAGTTCACTTGGAACTACGAGATGTCTCTGCGGTCGCAGTGGTTCGACCGGCGACTGACCGCGAATGCCAACCTTTTCTACACTCAGTGGCGTGATCAGCAAGTTCGGGTGCCCGGAGACAGCGGGCTCGCGATCGACGTCGAAGCGGCCAATGCGGGCGAGTCCCGGCTGATCGGTGGCGAGCTGTCCTTACTGGCTACCCCCACGCCTGAGCTCGAGATCTTCGGCAGCGTTGGCGTGTCCGACACCGAGTTCACGGACTTCGTGAGCGGCGGCGAGGACTTCTCCGGCAACCGGTTCACCTTTGCCCCGGTGGTGTCGGCAGCGCTCGGAGCACGGTACTTCTTTGACAACGGCGTCACCATCGGCGCAGATGCAAGCTACACGGGCGCCACATTCAGCGAGATCGACAACAGTCCCGGCTCACGGGTGGACGGTCGGTTTCTGGTCAACGCCTCGATCAGCTACGCACAGGAGAACTGGGGCGTTTCGGCCTATGTCCGCAACCTGCTCGACAACGACTACCTCATACAACGTGACACGGCGACGGACTTCGCCCGCGCAGGCGAACCCCTCACATTCGGCGTGATTGCTCAGGTGCGGTTCTGAGGCCGACCTTACCGGGCCTGCTGATCGCTCGACCGGCCGTGCTCAGCCACCGGCATTCACCGCAGGCTCGGGGCGAACGATCTCCGGACCGAGCGTCCCGATCACAGACCGGGCGTGGTTCGCAGCAGGATCATCGCTGGGCGTAGTGCGGCCAAAGACGAGACTGTTGGCAAACGCCTCATAGCGCGCGATCGGACGTGCGTCGAAGCTGCCGAAGCCACCGAAATAGTCATACCGAAAGCCCGAGCGACATAAAAACGACCCAAAGCCGCGGATGCCAAGACTCGTTGAGAAGAACCGAAACCGGGTCTCGGCCACGGTGTCCCAATCGGCGAGTTTGAACCAGTCATTGCCGGACGCGAGTGTGACTTCCGCGGCGCAGTAGAGCAGGTAGGTCTCGACGGTATCCTTGGATGTGCGGGTGTTGCCGGCAAGGCTGACTTGATCCGGTTGGTTTCGATTGCTCTGTCGGAGTAGCCCTCACGCACGACCGCTGAAGTATACCGCGTCGGCCCGGTAAAATCGGATTCGCTTCCAGTCACCGCAGTGAGGTTCATCGCCCGTCGATGATGACAACTGGGCGCGTTCGAGACGTGTGATCGACGCGAACGGACCGCTGGTCCCGATGCCATTCCCGTCACGTCGCACAAAACGCGCCCTTAGTCCCGGCCGGTCGGTTTGGAGCTACCGAAAGCCGCAACGCCGAGAACACCAGCCCGCCGTGCGTTCAGCGCAGCGGACCCTCACCGATGATGACGCACATGCGTTCGAACCCGTCGACCAATTGTCCTGGTTCCTGGCCTTCGCAGACCATTGTGGCAAATGTCACGGCCTCTGATCGTCTGCTGTGCCGAGCCGCTCTCAGGATCGAGATGAAGTGGCGTTCCTCCTGTGTCACCCAGCGACTGCAGGATCTGCAGTCTGCGTTGATGAACGAGAAGCGTGTTGTCCGGCTCGTGCGTAGGATGCGGATGCACCGCACCAGGGCTAGGGCGATTGTCGAGCCGAATGGGGGTGGAAAGATCTCTTCGGCGCGCTCGAAAGCGTGCATCCATCCGTGGCTCAAGGGGTCGGCGAAGCTGGAGAACAAGCGCCGAGAGATCTCGAGGACCGATGTCTCAAAGCGATCAAACCCGCAGTCCTTTATGAGACTGTCGTGTTCGGATTGGTGGACATGTCCAACGGAATGGTCGTCGCCCATTGGCCGCTCCTGCATGTGTCTGATCAGAGGGTACCGGGCGGATCCGTTGCGCGTGGATACAGCTTGGGTGCGAGTAGTTGACTAATTTACTCAAATTATGTCAACTCTCCCAGCGCACCGACACCCGGACGCGCAAACATGCGCGTTGCGAGGCCGCCAGTCCCACGCCACCAAGCTTCCGCGTCGATGCAGAGGCAATCGACCAAAAGGAGCCGTGGCCATGACCAGTGGTGCCCCCGACAAGATTCTTGAGATCAAGAACCTCTCGATTGCGCTGCCGAAAGGTGCAGACCGACGGTTTGCCGTTGAGGACGTGTCGCTGACGCTCCGTCGGGGCGAGTTGCTTTGTGTCGTGGGCGAGTCCGGTTCGGGCAAGTCGGTCATGACCAGCGCCATCATGAACGATGTCGCACCTCGGCTCTCGGTCGAGCAGGGTGAGGTGATCTTCGATGGTCGGGACGTTTTAACCTTGCCGCAAGGCGAACTTAACGCATTGCGGGGGGCTCGGATCTCGATGATTTATCAAGAGCCGATGGCGGCACTGAACCCGGCCATCCGCATCGGGGCGCAGGTGGACGAGGTCTTCAGGCTGCACCGGCCCGAGATCTCGGCTGCAGAGCGCAAGCAACAGACCCTCGATCTCTTCGAGCAGATGCGGTTGCCAACGCCCGAACGGATCTATCGCAGCTATCCACATCAGGTCTCTGGCGGGCAATCTCAGCGCGTTGTGATTGCAATGGCGCTCGCGTGCAAGCCGGACATCCTGATTGCCGATGAGCCGACGACGGCCCTGGATGTTACCACACAGAAAGAGATCCTCGGCCTCTTCAACGAACTCAAGGACATCTACAACAACGCCATCATCCTCATCACCCATGACTTTGGAGTGGTGGCCGAAGTTGCCGATCGCGTTGCCGTGATGTGCTGGGGCCGGTTGGTCGAGGAAGGAACCACCGAAGACGTGCTGCTTCGCCCTCAGGAGGACTACACACGGCTGCTGGTAGATGCGATGCCGCTGCTCGAGACCACACGCAGCCCGGATGAAAGCCGGAACGACCCGCCGATCCTGCGCGCTGAGCATGTTCACAAAACCTACGGGTCCGGCACGGCGGCGGTGCATGCGTTGTCCGATGCCAACTTCACGCTCCGTGCCGGTGAAACGCTGGGCGTGGTCGGCGAGTCAGGCTCCGGCAAATCCACGCTTGCCAAGGCGCTGGTCCGCCTTGTCGAGCCGACAGGGGGCTCCATCGTGATCCATGATGAGGACTTCCTGGCCTTGCGTGGGCGCACCTTCGATGAGGCGCGGCGGCACATCCAGATGATCTTTCAGGATCCATATAGCTCATTGAACCCGACCCAGACCGTCGGGGCCATGATCAGCCGCAGCGCGGAACTGCGCGGCATCGGGATCGAGCGATCACGCCAGAAGGCTCGGGACCTGATCGAGTTGGTCGGCCTTGCGCCAGAGGCCTTCGACCGCCGGCCCCAGAACTTCTCGGGCGGTCAGCGCCAGCGCATCGGGATCGCCCGCGCACTCGCCATGGAACCTGAGGTTGTGATCGCCGACGAGAGCGTCTCCGCCCTCGACCTCTCCGTGCAGAAACAGGTGCTGCGGCTGATGAACGATCTCCAGCGCCGGCTCCAGATCGCGATCATCTTCATCACACACGACCTCCGGGTGGCGGCGCAGATATCCGACTACATCACGGTGATGGAGAAGGGGGTAATGGTCGAGTTCGGTCCCGCTGCACAGGTCTTCAATGCTCCCAAGCACGACTACACAAAACGCTTGCTTGACGCGGCACCGGGACAGGGGTGGCATCCGCCGCGCCTGTCGCCCGAGGAGGCGGACCGGATCGCGGCGAATGTGAGTCGTGGATGATCAGCGCAGTCAGGCGGTCAGACCGGCGCTGTCCGCCTCGGCCCAGATCTCATCCCAGACCTTCTTCGCCCGTCCACGATGCTTGACCTTCTTGGCGGCGTCTAGGTTGGCGAGCTTGCCATCTCCCTCCACGATGATGAGGCCAACCATGCCGACCGTCGCGTGCGGGGTGCAGTGGTATCCGTAGAAGCCGGGCTTGGTCGGCGTGATGCTGATCTCCTTGTTGATCTTGCCCTTCCATGTGTCCCCCCCATCCGGCACCATTCCCTTGATGCTCTCGCTGTTGTGGCCCTTGTCTGCGGGAATGAATGTGATGGTGTCGCCGGGCTGCACTGTAAGAATGCGCGGATAGAAGACCATGCGCTTCTTCGGATCATCGGGGTCCTTGTTGAGCATCTGCACATCGTGACTGGCGGCAAAAGCGATGCGGCGTGGAAGCACGGAAAGCGCTGCTGTCGACAAGACGAGTGTTCTGCGAGTGATAACGGCCATGTGCCAGCTCCCTTTGGATTGCAGGTGTCACTGGCAATCAATCGGACGAGCGTTGGGGAGCGAGTTGGTGCGCTCCAATGCTTGGCCGTTGACATGGCTTGCTTCTAGTCAGGATAGCTACGGATGTCAGGCTGTCTAGGTGGGTGGGCGGCCCCAAACCGGTTGTGGTGGGGCGGGATGCCTCGTTTCGCTGTAAGCTACGACGCTGTCGGCACAGACTTGGAGCCCGTCTTCCCCCGGCTGACCCGGCGCCAAAGTCCCTCCCGCCGGCCGACGAAGACGAGGTGACGGCACTCTCCCGAATGACGTTGCCAAGCGGCGCGCGTGGAGCGTGATACTGAAGAACGATGCCGATATGGCGCCTCTACCTGAATACCGGCACCGCGATCATCGATATCGGCATGCCGTCCCGGCGATACCGATTCTTGCCGCCGACGTTCGCCGTCCAGCGTGCGGTTCGCGGCCACTCTCGAACCAGTTGCGTTCGGCCGCTCTCGTTACTGAGCGGACTATGAGGGATGATCGGGCCAGATTTCCGATCGGCTTGCATTCCTTGACCGCGGCCTACTCGCCCTCGGTGCTGCGCTGGTTCGGAGCCAGCACGGGGGAGGCATTGACGATCCGTCAACCTTTAGATGCCCCATGTCTCTCAGTGATCTAACGCCGTCGATGCCCGCACCGAGGCCGGGCACTGGGAGGCGGACCTGTAAAGCCCCCTGTGTTTGGGCCACGTTTTTGAGCTATTTCTAGATTGTCTCTGGCACTGGTGGGCGCATGCCGAGTGCCT
>JBCBYB010000099.1:0-3232 GCA_039816045.1 Pseudomonadota bacterium | reverse complement strand
ATGGGACATCCTCCTTCGTCCGTTCAAAGGCGGAAAACCCCAGCCCGCAATGGCCCCGATCTTGGGGAGAAGGTCAGATGGAGCGCCTCATCGACGCTGCGCGCCCGCCGCTTCGCGACGCGCTCAAAGAACAGTGCGTCCATCGCCAGCGCTTCGAGATCCTGGCCCATGTCAGCCGCGCGACCGGAGACCGGAACAGGCACGACATCTCACTTGGACCGGTGGCATTCGACGCAGGTCTCTACAACCACCGCCGACCGCATCAGGCACTCGGCATGAGGACACCCGCCGCCGCGTTCAACTGAGCGGCCGAATCCGGAGCAGATCCCGATGGGGCGATATAGACATGTAATTTGCTTGCGGCGAAGATCCGCTTGCCGTCTTTCGTCACGCCGATGGTCCGATCCCACTAGGGGTCATAGGTCTGTGAACGCTTGAAGAATCGAGACGTCAGCACAAAGGGCTGGTGGCTGCCCGACCGGTTCCCTTAGCATCTTAGCATCTTAGCATCTTAGCATCTTAGCATCTTAGCATCTTAGCATCTTAGCAGGTTCTCAGATAGCTTTTCGAGATCGTTGGTTATTGGGGCGCTGCGATCAATCCCAATTCGGCTTGGCATGTATGGCTTGACCGACTAGCGAGGGTGAAATATCTCGATAGCGGTCTGCGGGTATAGCTTAATGGTAAAGCCCCTGCCTTCCAAGCAGGTTATGTCGGTTCGATTCCGTCTACCCGCTCCAAAAATTATTTCCGACACATTGCCTACAAATTGATTGGCTTGGCTGAGCTTACTGGCTGAAAAATCTAAAAGAAATGCGTTCTGTGGCGCTGTTTTCCGAGCTATTTACCTCCGTGTATTTCTATTTATCTTCTCCATAAGGGACGGTTTCTGAAAGGCCAATTGAGACGAGCGCTGGTGCCATTGAAACTATGTGTGTAGCTGCATTGAGGCTCACGGTCTTCATAGCAGTCTATGTCGGTTCGCTTTGTTTCCCCCCGACGGTCATCGAGCTGGGATCGGGGTCTGCATCTAGTTAGGCGCACCCGCGCCGACGAAGCAACCGGCGGCACAGGTCGCAAGCGTTGAGGCCTTGCCGCCACTCAAAAGGTGCCAGCCCAGCAATTAGCCCGTGCGTGCGGCAGTGTGGCAGTCCATGACGAGAACCGGTGGTGCGCAGGGGTCTTCGCCAGCCAAGCCAAGGCAAAGATCATCGACCTGTTGCCCGGCAGGCGAAGGCCTACATTCGCGGAGAAGGACGTTCAGCGTTATCGGCTGCTTCAGGTCGCGGTTAGCTGACTTTGTTCTGCGACCCAGTCACAGGGCAGAAACTGGTGATCCCTTGAGTTGATGTGGTCGGCGATGCGGGTGGACTGCCCAAATCGAGTGGTGCGGTTGGCAGGTTAGCGCGTGACCGGCCTCGGGTCGACGGGGATGAACGTCTCGGGGCCCGCGGCCAAAATCCGAGAGCACTGTGGGGGCCGGACGGTGTTTTTGGGGTATGCCTACGTACCCCTTTTGCGCTCCAGAAACTGTGTATTCGGTTGCGGACGGGTCAGGACGGTGGTTCACGATCAGGATTGAGCGGTCCCTCCGCCAAGACTCAACAAAAGCGATCTGATTGACCTCGCCGAACGGCAGGCGGGTCGCGTTGCCGAACCGGAGGCGCAGTTGGCAGCTTTCGATCGGCGGATTGAAGACCTCGAGCAAAAGGCGATGCGCGGCACTGAGCCGTTAGCGCGGGCCGGCAGCAAGCCACGCAGGACACCAGCGCGACCCGGGCGCAAGGGGGCCACGAGGGCAGCTTCCGGGGTCGGCCCGATGACAGCGAGGTCGACCGGCTTATCAACGTCCCTTTGGGGCGGCGTCCGGGCTGCAGGGCGGCGCTCGATCCTGTGACCGACGGGGCGACCGCGCCGACGGTCAACGAGGTTGCGCCAGTCACGCCGGAGATTGTTCGCCTGCCGACGCATCGCAATCGGTGCTTTGGCTGCGGGCAGCGTTCGGCCTCGTCGCATCCGCTGCAGGTCTCGACGGCCCGGGGTGCGGCATCGACCCAGGTCGGGCCCCGAACGGTTTACATGCAGCCTCGCTCAAGAA
Source organism: Pseudomonadota bacterium (assembly GCA_039816045.1). GTDB lineage: Bacteria > Pseudomonadota > Alphaproteobacteria > Rhodobacterales > Rhodobacteraceae > Thermohalobaculum. Next base: position 1,134 of record JBCBYB010000099.1, on the reverse strand, counting down.
GGGGCGAAGTTAGCGCTTTGCGAGAGTGTCGGTGGCATCGGCTGTTGGACGATCAGGATCATGCAAGGATGGTCACGCTGTTTGGCGATGCTCCATCGGATCCAGTCCTCAAGCCCGGCGCTTACCGAGGAGACGCGCCGCATTGACCTCAAAGGCTGCGCGCATCGCCGCGAGGCGATCTGCGGTCAGCTGAGGCAATCGCTGACCGGCACGCCCTCGTCGGATCGGCGCAACTCGCTTGCGGCCACCTAAGTCCGCGAGGGAACGATGCGAGGTGCCGGCCGCGTTGGTCACGACCCAGAGGCGGCCCACCTACCAGCTCGTCTCGTCGGCGTGCAGCACGGGTGCGGCCCTCACCCGCGCGCCCGACACTGCGCATGTCCTGCGCATCGTTCGCTCCAGCCCCGTTGTGATCAGCCGCACACACTTCCGCGGGAACCAGACCGAAGACGGCGCCAGAACATGGGAGATCCCGACCTCGATCGCACCAACCCGCCCGCAGACCGGCAACTCGCGCGTCGACTATCCCGCCCAGCAGATCGCAAGCGTGCCGAAAACACATGCCACAGGCTTAACAGGGGCATGCCACTCCTCGATCCGAGCCTCTAGGATCAGCAAAGGGTCCAGTGGATCGTTTGCCCGAGGCACGGCCTCATGCAGGGAGAAAATGATCCCGCTTTGGAGCAATTCGTCGCGGAACCGACCGTTGAAGTCGCGCAGCGATGGACGCGCTCCAGCGCGCGACGGTCGGCACCGCGCGTGTGAGGGAATGGCCGGCAGCGGGATCAGGCTCGTTTTCTCTTCGGCGAAGGGCGCGTCGACGACACGGCCGGTTGTGGCATAAATCCGCGGATTGGCGATGCCTGTCCGCCACGCGTCGAACTGGGCTTAGAAGTCCTCAAGGGTCCGGAACGCGCGGGCCAGGAAGACGTCTTCTCGCACGTAGCGGTACGGTCTCTCCACCGTTCCGTTCGTCTTGGTGCGGTAGGCCTTGCAGCTGCGCGCGGCACTGCCATTGTGGCCGAGCACGGCGACGAGCGAGGCCGTGTAGATCACGATGTATCGACCCAGTGGATTCCTGCTCATGCTACAAGGGAGACGATGTAGCGATGAGCGAGACAGTGACAGAAGAGA
>JBCBYB010000098.1:0-3271 GCA_039816045.1 Pseudomonadota bacterium | reverse complement strand
AGGCTCAGCGACTGGGGTGAAGTCGTAACAAGGTAGCCGTAGGGGAACCTGCGGCTGGATCACCTCCTTTCTAAGGATGATCGGGAAGGGAAGCTTCGGCTTTCCTCGAAGATCGACCTTATCAAAAAGGGATCGGTTCTCCTTTGCCGATCCCGCTCGCCGGATGCGGCGAGCCGTCCTCATATCCCTTCCAGTCGAAGATGCAGCGCGCCGGCCGGCGCGGGCGCTTTGCGCCTGCGGGGCCGGCCCGGGTCTTGGGTCGGTAGCTCAGGTGGTTAGAGCGCACGCCTGATAAGCGTGAGGTCGGAGGTTCAAGTCCTCCTCGACCCACCACTTGAACCGCAGGCCCTGGGCGGCGGCGCACTTGCGTCCGCCGATCCGCACGGGTCGCGCGGCGGCCGGTTCCGGGGCCTTAGCTCAGCTGGGAGAGCATCTGCTTTGCAAGCAGAGGGTCGCCGGTTCGATCCCGGCAGGCTCCACCATCGTTCAGGCTCCGCGAGGATTCTGGAGGGCGGCGATGCGATCGTCTTCGACGACACCGACATATTCGTTTGGACCTTTTGGGTCGGCCCAGAGCCACCCGAGGGTTCCTTGACATCGTGAAGAGAGAGACGCGGGACGCGTTCCGGAGCTTGCGGCCGACTGGGCGACCAGATCGGCTGGAGAAGCGGAATGACCGTCCCGTCTTTCCAAGTCTAAGAATGCTGACCGGGCCTTGCGAGAGCGGGGCCCAGGGAAACATGGATCCGAGAGATCGGATCCGAACCAAGCGAAGGTCCTGGAAACGATGACGACATGCGGGACGGCAAAAGGCCCGCCGGTCGTCTTCCGGGACGCGATCAAGCGCGAGAAGGGCGTTTGGTGAATGCCTTGGCGACTAGAGGCGATGAAGGACGTGGTACGCTGCGATAAGCTTCGGGGAGCTGCGAACAAGCTTTGATCCGGAGATTTCCGAATGGGGAAACCCACCTGAAATTCTACCGTTGTTTGGCGTCAGCCAATGAACGGCAGGGTTAACCAGGTACTTGGCGACTGAATACATAGGTCATCAAGAGCGAACGCGGGGAACTGAAACATCTAAGTACCCGTAGGAAAGGACATCAACCGAGACTCCGTCAGTAGCGGCGAGCGAACGCGGACCAGGCCGTGCAGTTGATAAAGGCGAATGCGTTGGGAAGCGCAGCGACACAGGGTGACAGCCCCGTAGCCATAGAAACGACTGCCGTCAGAGTAGGGCGGGACACGTGAAATCCTGTCTGAACATGGGGGGACCACCCTCCAAGCCTAAGTACTCCTAGTCGACCGATAGCGAACCAGTACCGTGAGGGAAAGGTGAAAAGCACCCCGACGAGGGGAGTGAAACAGACCCTGAAACCGAACGCCTACAAACAGTGGGAGCGCAAGTGACCACGTACCTTTTGTATAATGGGTCAGCGACTTGGTCTCTGCAGCAAGCTTAAGCCGTGAGGCGTAGGCGCAGCGAAAGCGAGTCTGAAATGGGCGCTTGAGTTGCAGGGATCAGACCCGAAACCAGGTGATCTAGGCATGGCCAGGTTGAAGGTGCGGTAACACGCACTGGAGGACCGAACCCACATCCGTTGAAAAGGATCGGGATGAGCTGTGCCTAGGGGTGAAAGGCCAATCAAACCTGGAGATAGCTGGTTCTCCGCGAAATCTATTTAGGTAGAGCGTCGCGTGTATCCCTCGGGGGGTAGAGCACTGGATGGGTGATGGGGGCCCACAGCCTTACTGAGCCTAACCAAACTCCGAATACCCGAGAGGACTGCGCGGCAGACAGACGGCGGGTGCTAAGGTCCGTCGTCGAAAGGGAAACAGCCCTGACCAACAGCTAAGGCCCCTAATTCGTGGCTAAGTGGGAAAGCATGTGAGACGGCCAAGACAACCAGGATGTTGGCTTAGAAGCAGCCATCATTTAAAGAAAGCGTAACAGCTCACTGGTCTAGATAAGCTGTCTTGCGGCGAAGATGTAACGGGGCTCAAGCCACGAGCCGAAGCTTTGGGTGCACGCAAGTGCGCGGTAGCGGAGCGTTCCGTGACAATCCCCTTCCGACTTCGGTCGTTCTTTCGGGAACGGTCTTGGTCGGATCGTGGGATGGCGATGAAGCCGGCCTGCAAGGGTTACCGGTGGAGCGATCGGAAGCGAGAATGCTGACATGAGTAGCGACAAAGCGGGTGAGAGACCCGCTCGCCGAAAGTCCAAGGGTTCCTGCTTGAAGCTAATCTGAGCAGGGTGAGCCGACCCCTAAGGCGAGGCCGAAAGGCGTAGTCGATGGGAATCAGGTGAATATTCCTGAGCCAGAAGGACGTGACGGATCTCGGGTGTCGTAAGGCCTTATCGGATTGGTCTTGCGGCTGAGAGGTTCCTGGAAACAGCCCTTCATATGATCGTACCCTAAACCGACACAGGTGGACTGGCAGAGCATGCCAAGGCGCTTGAGAGAACGACGTCGAAGGAACTCGGCAAAATGCCTCCGTAAGTTCGCGAGAAGGAGGCCCGGCTTCTGGGCAACCAGGGGTCGGGGGCACAGACCAGGGGGTGGCGACTGTTTACTAAAAACACAGGGCTCTGCGAAGCCGCAAGGCGACGTATAGGGTCTGACGCCTGCCCGGTGCCGGAAGGTTAAAAGGAGGAGTGCAAGCTCCGAATTGAAGCCCCGGTAAACGGCGGCCGTAACTATAACGGTCCTAAGGTAGCGAAATTCCTTGTCGGGTAAGTTCCGACCTGCACGAATGGCGTAACGACTTCCCCGCTGTCTCCGACGTCGACTCAGCGAAATTGAACTCCCCGTGAAGATGCGGGGTTCCCGCGGTCAGACGGAAAGACCCCGTGCACCTTTACTGCAGCTTCAGATTGGCGTCAGACGCGTGATGTGCAGGATAGGCGGTAGGCTATGAAACCCGAGCGCCAGCTCGGCGGAGCCGCCCTTGAGATACCGCCCTTCACTCGTTTGACGTCTAACCGCGGCCCTTGAACCAGGGTCCGGGACCCTCTGTGGCGGGCAGTTTGACTGGGGCGGTCGCCTCCCAAACAGTAACGGAGGCGCGCGAAGGTTGGCTCAGAGCGGTCGGACATCGCTCGACGAGTGCAATGGCAGAAGCCAGCCTGACTGCGAGACCGACAGGTCGAGCAGAGCGGAAACGCGGCCATAGTGATCCGGTGGTCCCTCGTGGACGGGCCATCGCTCAACGGATAAAAGGTACGCCGGGGATAACAGGCTGATGATGCCCAAGAGTCCATATCGACGGCATC
>JBCBYB010000097.1:0-3336 GCA_039816045.1 Pseudomonadota bacterium | reverse complement strand
CAAGACCCACGCTGCGCGCGCGTCCTGCGGACGACTGCGAAGACGCTCCGCGCCCATCGCTGCGCGATGTCAACGCCGCAAAGTGCGAGCTGCCGCCAAAACGGCGTGGGCCGAGTTGACCCAAAGCACCGCCTGAGATCATCTTGCTGTCGCCCGCATCAAAGCCGCCCACAACGAGTTTATCTTGCCCGACGCACTCCTCGAGTGCGCCTTGTGCCTCAGAGATGCGTTCATGGAAAACGGCACCACCCGGATCGATCTGAAATCGGGTTAGATCGGTAAGCTCGCCACAGTCCATCAGGGCCTCCTCAGATCAACTTCCTGCACGGGATCCACAGCTGTCATCATGAGTTCTGCTCCGCCCCGACCTCGATCGCAGCAACCCTTCTTTCCAGGTGGGTGGTCACTCCCCTTGCGGCGGGATCAGGACAAAATTTCCAATGTGCTTCTTGGCCATGAATTCCTCTTGCGCCGCGGCAATCTCCTTGAGGGGAAAGGTCTTTGCCAGCAATGGGCGGATCTCATTGCGCCCAATATACGAGATCAGATTGGGAAAGACGGCAGCGTCCCACGCAGTGCAGCCGATTAGGGTGATGTCCTTGAGGTACATATCGCGCATATCCAGATGCACGATCGGGCCAGCGATTGCACCCGAGGAGACGAGGCGACCACCGCGTTTCAGCACCTTGAGCATCTGCGGGAATCCTGCGCCGGCAACATTGTCGACCACGACATCGACGCGGTCTTTGCCGAGCTTTGCCAGAAGGTCGCTGCCTCGTTCGATAACCTCCTGCGCGCCGAGATCACGCAATTGCTCCACCTTGTCCCGACTGGTTATCGCCACGACCTCTGCCCCCCTGCGCAGGGCAAGTTGTACGCTTGCGGAGCCAACGCCGCCCGAGGCGCCGGCCACGATCACCAGATCCCCCGCGGCAACGCCGGCGCGATGCAGCATGTTCTCGGCAGTCCCATAGGCACAGGGGATGGTCGCCAGCTCTGCGTCGGACCAGGCGCAGTCGACGGGGAACACCTCGCTTGCAGGGACTTTGACGTATTGAGCGAATGCGCCGTCGAAGTCGGAGGCCATCCAGACATTCGTCATATCGTCATCGCCGTTCGGCCGCATGCAGGCCCGCACAAGAGCCCGAGCGCCTAAGGTCGGACCGGAGACCCCGGCGCCAAGCTTGACCACCCGCCCACAGCAATCGGTGCCCTGGATGAGTGGAAAAGGCGTTGCCTCGTTCCAGCCGCCATCGGCCTTATGTTCGGCCGCACTCTCCTGATAGTTTGCCGTCGCGCTCGTGTCGGTGGTGACCGAGGACGAATACCAACCCAGACGTGTGTTGATCTCGGTGTTGTTCACCCCGGCAGCGAGGACCTGGAGCAGCACCTCACCGGGGCCGGGCTCGGGGATCGGCACGGCGCGGTAGTCAAGCTTCTCATAGCCGCCGTTACCTGTTGTCACGACCGCCATCATATGACCGTTGCGTGTCTGCTCGTCTGCGCTGTTCATTTACCCTGCCCCCGCCTGCGCCGCCTCTGTGCCACGCAAAACGAGCATCGGTGTCTTTCAGATGGCGTTCAAGCTCCCAGCAACTCTGCTTTGGCGCGCGGAGGCCTTCCGCTGATCTTTAGCGTCCGGAGCTTTCCACTTGCGAGACGTCTCGGTCGGACAGGTCCTCCAACCTTAGACACCACAGTCGACGGCCGAACTACGGCCTTGGCGAGACGGTATCTTCGAGCTTGCAAGTTCGGCTTGGTGGGCCAGTACGAAGCCGGCCATGCTGTCGAACCGGAAGGCATAGCTTGGCCACTCTCGGGGGTTCATGGTCGCGCCAAACCCCTCCTGATCGTGCCTGCGATAGATCCAGCAACTCACCAAACCACTCACCGCGCCAAGGAAGGTCCGGGCCAGGGACCTCCTCTCGCACCAGTGCTTCGATGGCACCAAGGTTCTTGTTCTAACGATCGTCGACGCGGCCATGACGCTGTCCCCGGCCATCGATGTGCGGTTGCGGTTTACGCGCGCAGACGTCATGCGGACCCTCGAGAGGGTGGCGACCGATCACGGGTTGCACAACGCGATCCCCGTAGATCAGGGCCCGCTGCTCATCTCGAAAGACTTTGACCTTCGAGCCCACATCAACGGTGCCATCGTCGATATCAGCCGGCCGGAACTCTCAGATCAGCGACGGACCGCTGCCTGCGTGAGCCGGTCTACAATGTGCGTTGGAAGCCAGACGCCTACGGGTCCGCGACTGGAAGCGCCAGCCCCTACAACGGGCAATGTGGAACGCGCTTGATCGAGAGGACAACCGGGGGCAGGCTTACCGCCGCGTCGCCTTTTGGTCGGCGCAGAATGAAAAGTTCTATTCGGTGGGCCGATTTGACCCGCCTCAGGAGGATTGAACCATGGCAGGCTACCCCGACTTCAAGAAGAAGGCAGACGGTGTGCGCGAATGGTCACGTGACCTGCGCAAACTCATGACATCGCTGGACAAGACCATCGAGAAGAACGAGTCCGGCTGGTCGGATCTGAGCGACAAGATCAAATCGGCGCGGGACATCCACAACAAGTCGCTTGAGATCTGCGGGCGCCGCAGCCGTGAGGCATATGACCTGTTTCTTGAGATGGAGGACTTGCGCAAGGAATTTGTCCAGGTCGAGAAAACCGACAAAACGAAAGCCAAGGAGCTGAAGAAGAAAATCGACGGCAAGCAGAAGGAAGTCGATGCCGTCAGAGCCAAGATCGCGCCGATGCTCGATGACGCCGAAGGGCTTAAGGAAGCGGTCAATGATGTCGCGTCCGCGCTGAAGGGCGCGAAGAGCAAGATCAAGCTTTGAGCCAATTCCGTTGAAAAAGGAATGTTGTGGCGCGGTGTAGGGGCTGATTCACTTCGCTAAAATCGGGGAGGGTTAGGCGATGACGGGACGGCGGCAGGTGGCGCAGGGCGAGCTCTTCTGCGGGTTCAGTCTTGCGGATCACGTGCCAGCGGATCACCTGCTGCGCTCGATCGACCGGTTTGTCGATCTCACTGGGGTCCGTGCCCATCTCGCGCCGTTCTACAGTTCGAAGGGGCGCCCCTCGATCGACCCCAAACTCATGATCCGGATGCTGATCGTCGGCTACACGCACGGCATCCGGTCCGAGCGACGGCTGTGCCAGGAGGTGCATCTCAATCTGGCGTATCGCTGGTTCTGCAGGCTCGACCTGGCAGACCCGATCCTGGACCATTCGAGCTTCTCGAAGACGTCGCGAAGCGGCGGGCGCGCAGCGTCGCACGGGCGCTTTTGCCACGGCGACCTCTTTCGGATGGTGTTCGAGGGCGTCGTTGC
>JBCBYB010000096.1:0-3469 GCA_039816045.1 Pseudomonadota bacterium | reverse complement strand
GGCCTGTTTTCGCTGACGTCCGGCGGGCTCATGCTACGGTGCCGCGCCGTTTATGGAAGATCAGGCGGTCGACGTTGTAGGCGGTGTTGGCCAGCGTCAGTTTCGCCTCGGCCCGGGCCAGTCCGATCGTGCGGACGCTCCCCCCGAAGCGGGTCTTCTAATGGGCGAAGACGTGCTCGACGGTGCTCGACGGCGGCGCGGATGGCGGATTTCTTCGCGGTCGCCCGGGCGATGTTCCGCGGCATCGGTTTTTCCGCTGGCTCGCGCCAATGGATGCGGCTTGTGAGCAGGCGCTTCGCCGCCCACGCCTCGTCCGTCTGGCTGCAGAAAGCGCTGTCCATTAGCCGACAGGCGAGTGCCTGTAATCGCTGAGAGGGGGATGTATCCCTTCTTCTGCAACTGACGGTCGACTGGCGCTGCGCGCCCGCCGCTTCGCAACGTCATGACGCGCTTGAGCGTGCCGGTCTCGGTCAGGCGGTTGCCGACGTCCCGCAGGGGCGCGCCGAGATCCACACGCAAGAACCGCATCCACGACAGTCGGTCGCGGATCCGCTGGCCGACAGGCATGAACTCCATCCGCGCGTCGGAGCGGTTGTGCCGCGCCTGCAGGATCAGCACCTTAAACATCGAGACCGGTTCGAACGGCGGCCGCCTGCCCTTCGAGCCGTCGCCATAGCCGAGCTTCGCGACCCGCCACGGGCGAAAGTCCTCGAAATCCACTGTCGCCTCGAGCATCTTGAGCGGATCGCCGTCCTTGCTCAGCCGCTCAAGATGCTCCGAAAGCCCGAACAAGCCCGTCTGCCGCATGGTCGCCCCTCCCGATCCGTCTCAGCCGAGGGAATCATACACCGCCTCTCAACGGTAGGTTCTTCCGGGTGTCCAGCTGAGCGAAGGTGGGCTTGTCGATGACGGCGTGCTAGATGTAGGCGGACCAGGATGGTAGGTTCCGATCAACGATAGCTCAGGATAATTTCCTTCCTAACTGTATCTCCGGCAGGCACGTCGACTTGCTCCGAATAGAAACCGAGCACCGGGTGCCAAATCGAAAGAGTGTGTTTGCCAGCCGGCACGTCAATTAGTTCATAGTGTCCGTCAATATTGCTGACAGAAGTATATGGGTTATTTGCAATATAAATCCACGAAAGCATCCAGGGAAACTGTTCCGAAGCGAGGCTGATGGCGGAGCCGGCGGGGAAGTCGTACTCTCTAAAGACCTCTCCGAAAACAAGAAGTTCGACGCCTGTTTCAATGCTCTCCGTGCCGTTGGGATCTGTTTTCGTGATGTCTATGCCGAAGGGCACCTCATCCAGATTTGCAAGCTGCAGACCAACTCCGGCGCGTGCGATCTGCATAAACGGCTCAAACCGGCAGTTCCTTGTAAAGGCCCGCGTGACATCAAACTCAGCCGACCACGGTATTCCGGTGGAGACCGACGACACCTCAACAACGACCCCCGAGAGTTCGCCGGAGTGTCGCATGACCATCGGATTGGGGTCGCGAAACCCCTCTTCGCACGCACCGTCATCGGTGATGATCCTGAGGATGCGCCCCACAGGCGGCGGACCTTCGAAGCGAACCTGGCCCACAATACTACCGGTCGGCCCGGGGTCTCCCATCCGATAGGCAGGGAGCGACTGAGCTTGCACACTGGAGAAGGCCGTAACGCCTATCAGCACACTCAGGGCCGCAAGCGTCCAGTTGCTGGTCGAAACTGCAACCGCTGATTCCGCACCTGCGTTTACACACTGCATTCATCACCCCCGCTGTTGTCCCGGTTTCGTTGCCGTCTCACGCTATGAGACGATAAATCTCGAAATCCATCCCGCCCTTAATGGTTACGCTAGACAGCGCCAAGCCGCCAGGGTAATTTTAGATTTGTGCGACCAGATCGGTTATGGGGGGTGTCTTGAACATATCGGAGAAGCTTTCGCGGCTGTCTCGGCGCGATCTCTTGCAGCTGACAGGACGGTATGGAATTGCCTCGGTGGCATTTGCCGCTGCCTCTGTCTCGGTCGGTGGCAGCATCGAAGCTTTTGCTCAGGCGGTCGAAAGCACCTACGAGAAGCGGTATGCCAAACCGGCCAAGCACACGCTTAAATTTGGCGCGTCGGGCTTCAATGCCCAGAACCTGCTCATCGAGCGTGCCGGTTGCCTGGAGTTCGCGCGCGATCTCGAAGAGCGGACCGAGGGTGAGATTCGTATCGAGTTCATCGGTGACAACAAGATTTGCGGCCAGCTCACATGCGTACGCGAGACACTCGCCGGCAACATCGACATTTATGCGGCGTCGACGCAGAATTCTGCCGATGGCGCGCCGTACTTGAATGTACTTGACTATGCCTACATGTTCCCAAGTCGAGCGTCTCAATACTATTTTCTCTATCATCCCGAGAGCCAACGCATCCTGCGCGACCCGCTTGAGCGCCTGCATGGGCTGAAATTCCTGTTCTCACACTGCGAACTGCGCGGCATCCAGCTCGGTGGAGCCTATGCAGAGCGGCCGACCGTGACGCTCCTCGAGGAGATCCTCGGCACCCGCAACCGCGTGACTGGAACGAAGCTCGGCCGGATCGCCATGGAGCTGCTGTTCCTCAATCCAGTGCCTGTCGCCTGGGAGGAGACGATGAGCAGCCTTCAGTCTGGCGCCATCGATGGTGCCGAGACCTGGGCATCGGCTGTTGCCTATGCCGGGATGAGCCCCGTCGTGTCCCAGTCTGTAGACCTTCGTTTGTTCTGCGGAACCGAGCACACATCGATGTCTGCGGCGGTGTTCGACGCGCTCTCTGGGGATCTGCAAGACGCGGTCATGGAGTCGTCTTACTTCACGCAGGCTCATATCCAATCGGCGAACGAAGCTGCGCTGTTGAATACGGTCGGCTTTTCGATCCCTCAGAACCCGAACTCGATCTTCGCGCTCAACAATGTGCGACCGGCGTTGCTGTCGCCCTATCAGCGGCGCATCGCTGAGGAGATGTGCTCACCAGAGTTTAATCCCGATCCTTGGGCAGAGTGGCGTGAGCGCCTCAATGGTTGGGCTGGCGGGATCGATACGTATTCGGAGATATTCCGAGTTGCCCGAGAAATTCCGGTGGAAACGCTTGCCGAAAATGTCGAGCCACGCCGCTGGTGGCGGACGACTTGAGGTCCTGATCGTTGAGCCTGAGACGGTCATGTTGGCCATCTCTGGTCCTGCCCATTGCGGGATAGTCTCATCCCGGTTGGGGGATCACGTCAGACATCAACGGACGCAAGCACGTGTAAGAAGTGGGCATTTCGCTTCTGGGGTGCGTTGAAAAAGCCTCCAGCCGAAACCTTTGAAAACCCCAAGAGCCGGGGCGCGGTGGTGGAGTGGCGCACGCAATCGAAACTCGCGCCGAAGCAGTGCGACTATGCCGCCTATCAATTTCGGAGCAAGATGGGCCAGTTTCCCGGAGCGATGGTCCGCGGTTGAGCATGGAGCCTGCGCCTT
>JBCBYB010000095.1:0-3979 GCA_039816045.1 Pseudomonadota bacterium | reverse complement strand
CGCTCGGCATGAGGACACCAGCCGCAGCCTTCGAATTAGCGGCATAACCTGGGCAGATTCCGCTGGGTCGATACACTATGGCGTGCGCCGGGTGCATGTGCAGCTCAGGCGGGAGGGCTGGGAGATCAACCACAAGAAAACGCATCGCATCTACAGGGAGTTGGGCCTTCAGTTGAGGAACAAGACACCGAAGCGGCGGGTGAAGGCCAAGCTGCGTGAGAACCGTCAGGATCCGGGGGCGGCTAACGAGACCTGGGCGATGGACTTCATCCACGACCAGCTCGCGACGGGGCGCAAGCTGCGCGTCTTGACGATCGTGGATGCGTTCTCACGCTTCTGTCCGGCCGTCGATCCGCGCTTCAGTTACCGCGGCGAGGACGTGGTCCGCACGCTCAAGATGGTTTGCGCCGAAGTCGGTCATCCGAAGACGATCCGCGTGGACAACGAGAGCGAGTTCATCTCCCGCGACCTCGATCTCTGGGCCTACCGGCATGGCGTCACGCTCGACTTCTCACGGCCGGGGAAGCCGACGGACAACGCCTTCATCGAGGCGTTCAACTCCAAGTTCCGCCAGGAGTGCCTGTCGGCGCACTGGTTCCTGAGCCTTGCGGATGCGCGTGAGAAGTTGGAGACTTGGCGCAGGTTCTACGACGAGGACGGACCCCACAGCGCGATCGGGTACAAGGTCCCGATATCGCTCACCACGCACGGCGACGCATCCGGCCCGTCGCAGTGAAGGTAGCCCGGAGATTCCGGCGCCAGGTGGTCCAAGGTTTGGGGACAGTGCAAGAGCCCGGAAATCCTGGCTCCGGGTGGTCCAAGGTTCGGGAACAGAGCACCAACCGGAAAATCCCAGCTCAGCGCGGCCCTGATCCAGGGAGAAGGTCATCGGCACGAGCCGCGCACCGTCGTCGATCGAGTGGCTCTCTGACAACGGCTCGCCCTACACGGCGAAGAACACCCGCCGCTTCGCCGCTCAGCTAAACCTCACGCCTTGCTTCACGCCGATTGCGAGCCCGGAGAGCAACGGCGTCGCCGAGGCGTTCGTCAAAACGCTGAAGCGCGACTACGTTCGCGTGAACCCGCTGCCGGACGCCGCCACGGCGCTCGGCCAAATCGCCGGATGGTTCGAGGACTACAACGAGAACCATCCTCATTCCGGGCTACGGATGCGCTCGCCTCGCGAGTTCAGACGCGCCCATCAACACGCCGAGGTGTCCGGTCAATAGGGGGCAACACCACAAATGTCGCGGCCAGAGCCGCCTGAATAGTCCTACGCATGTTTCCTCCCTAGCGTTTTTTTGCAGTTCGCGACTTTGTCTTGATCGTCGACCTCGCGATTCAGCCTTAGCGTTTCTTAAAGGTTGCCTCCCATATGTGGCGCAACCGGCCCTACACCCGTACCGCCGACCTTGTGATAGCTGGCATTGCATTCTACGAAATGAGCCTCGATTATCGCGCGCCTCCTGCTAGTTTCACTAGATTTCGCGCCACCAATTTCATGGAATCTTGACCCCCGATCTCAACTTGCACCAAGAAACCCCAGTATTTTAGGGTTCCCAGTAGAATTCTGGGCTCAAGAACGCAGGCTTGCACAAAACGCAAAGCATGCGCATAAGCGGTCGAAGTTCAATTGCGACCAAACTCAGCCTGGTGAAGGGCTGCTTCGTCCAGCTTTCTTCGGGCTCAAACAAAGCACGATGACGTGCAGTTTTGCGCTTTGACGCGCCTCTGCCCCAGCCAGTGTAGGCCTGGCGCAACGTAAGAAAGGGCCGCTCGCTCAGCCGCCCTTTCTGATTGGCTTATTCCATCACCGGGATCGAGAACTCGCCGCCCTCTTTGATGCCGGAAGGCCAGCGGGCAGTCACGGTTTTGGTTCGGGTGTAGAATTTGAACGCATCCGGCCCGTGCTGGTTCAAGTCACCAAAAACGGATTTCTTCCAGCCGCCAAAGGTGTGGTAGGCCAAAGGCACCGGGATGGGCACGTTCACACCAACCATGCCGACGTTAATGCGGTTGGCAAAGTCGCGCGCTGTGTCTCCGTCACGAGTATAGATCGCAGTGCCATTGCCGTATTCGTGGTCCATTGCGAGGCCGACAGCTTCTTCGTACGACTGCGCGCGCACGGTCGACAGGACGGGGCCAAATATCTCGTACTTGTAAATGTCCATGTCTGGCGTAACTTTGTCGAACAGATGCGCCCCGACAAAGAATCCATCCTCGTATCCCTGCAGTTTGAAATCACGTCCGTCGACAACAAGTTCGGCGCCTTGATCGATTCCGGTTTGCACCAGGCGTTCGATGTTTGTTTTGGCCGCGGCGGTCACCACCGGGCCATAATCCACATCATTGCCAGCGGTATAGGGCCCGACCTTCAACGCTTCGACACGTGGTACAAGCTTTTCGATCAGACGATCCGCAGTTTCATCCCCGACCGGAACTGCGACCGAGATCGCCATGCAGCGTTCGCCCGCCGCACCATAACCTGCTCCGACCAATGCGTCCGCAGCATGGTCCATGTCAGCATCAGGCATAATAATCATGTGGTTCTTGGCACCACCGAAACACTGTACCCGTTTGCCGTTCGCACAACCCGTTGCATAGATGTATTCGGCAATCGGGGTTGAGCCAACGAAACCGATGGACTGCACCACCGGATGGTTCAGCAGCGCATCAACTGCTTCCTTGTCGCCGTTCACAACTTGCAGGATGCCTTTGGGCGCACCAGCCTCTTCCATCAGCTCGGCCAACATCAGAGGAACCGAAGGGTCACGCTCTGAAGGTTTGAGGATGAAGGCGTTGCCGCAGACAATCGCGGGCGCGAACATCCACATCGGGATCATGGCGGGAAAGTTGAAGGGTGTGATGCCGGCCGTCACGCCCAAAGGTTGACGCATAGAATACATGTCGATGCCGGGGCCCGCACTATCGGTAAACTCGCCCTTCAAAAGGTGCGGGGCGCCTATGCAATATTCCACGACCTCCAGCCCGCGCTGCACGTCGCCCTTGGCATCTGGCAGTGTCTTGCCATGTTCACGGCTCAGCGCTTCGGCAAGCGCGTCCATGTCGCGGTTCAACAATTCGACGAATTTCATCATCACCCGTGCGCGGCGTTGCGGGTTGACAGCAGCCCATGCGGGTTGGGCCGTTTGCGCTGCGGCAATGGCTTGGTCCAACTCGTCCGCGCTTGCCAGAGGCACCTTGGCTTGTACCTCGCCTGTGGCGGGGTTGTAGACATCGGCAATACGGTCTGACCCGCCTTTCACATGCGCGCCGTTGATGTAATGCGTTAACTCCTGAATCGCGGTCATTGCTCTCTCTCTCGCTTCGCTCTCTCTCGCGCTTCTTCAAGAAGGAGTATCGCTTGTCCGATTTTGCATATAAACAGACGAAAATGACAAACCGTTATGCAAAAATGATAAAATGAACTGGGATGATCTGCGGTACTTTCTTGCCGTGGCCCGCGAAGGCCAGATGCTGGGCGCCGCCGCGCGTCTTGGGGTCAGCCAGGCGCGGCTGAGCCGGCACATTGCAGCCTTGGAAAAGGCAGTCGGAGCTCGCCTTTTTGAAAGGACAACGCGCGGCTCTACGCTGACGGAGGATGGCGCAGCGCTGTTCGCGACGGCAGAACGCGTTGAGGCTGAAGTGCTGGTCGGGACCGCCCAATTGCGGGGCGGAGACGATTTGGCTGGTACGGTACGCATTGGCACACCTGATGGGTTTGGCAGTGCTTTTCTTGCGCCGCGACTTGGCAGGTTTCGCGATGCTTACCCTGATTTACGGATCCAACTTGTCCCAGTGCCCCGAAGCTTTTCGCTTTCCGAACGCGAAGCCGATCTTGCGATCATGGTTGGACGTCCCGACAAGGGTCGGCTGCGCGCGAAGAAGCTTGTCGACTACTCCCTAGTGGATTGATTCCAACGTTTGGAACCCCCTGTTTCTCGCGGCGATGATGGCGTCAGGGTCGGCGCGCCATGTG
>JBCBYB010000094.1:0-4212 GCA_039816045.1 Pseudomonadota bacterium | reverse complement strand
CACTCGTTCAGCATCTGCGCCGAACAGCCGATCTTCGGCGCGATCGCCTGGATCGTCGACCACCGCGACGAATGCTCGGCCTCCTGATCGAGGACCAAACGCACCGCGCGCGTGCGAATCTCAGGCGAGAACTTGTTCCGGGTATTGCGCATCAGGCTCCGACCTTCTCAGGAATGCAAGCCTCCGGCAAACCCCGCGCGGTTCAAACCCACATATGGGACATTCCAGCTTGGCCCTGGATAGGGAGCACGGTCAAAATTCAGTCGTTATACGATTTTGCGATGAGTGTATTCGGCCTCAGTCATAGACATATGCGTCGTCGAGTATCCAACCGTCAAACGCTGCATCAGGGGAGCAGTACCGATGCGACCGATTGGGTCACCTACGACGGGACCCACGCTTCGCCAACCGGAGCGCGGGGACAACGTCGAACCTGGTCCAGGCATGGCTCGGGGCGTCGGTCCGGGCGTGGAGCGTCAAACCGCAGGCACGCCTCCAGGCGAACCGGAGCCGGCTACCGATGGCGCTGTCCACGATATCTTCGAGACTGCCGCAGAACGCTTGCCTCAGCGTTTGCCGGCGTCGTCCGTTGCATTTGAACCTTGGATGATGGAACCGCCACAGTCCCCCTCAGGCGCGTCCGAGGCAAGCACCAGCTCGGTCCAGAGCAGCTTTGCCGATCGGCCCGGGTTCGTGAACCCCCCGGACACGCTGTCATTCGGGGTCACTGATAACAGAGACATCGATCAACGCTTGTTCTTAGATATGGTCAATCTTGCAATTGACAAAAACCTTAGTTTACATATCGACGTTAGATCAAGCCTCTTCAATGCTTATTCAAGAACCCTAAGCAGAACCAATTTACCAATATTAGACCTCGGCAACGATCACCGGGAAACCCGGGTGTTCCAAAATTCGCCGCAAGGAGCAACGATTACACTCCAGAGACAGGCCGTTTCTCCGCCAAATTGGCCCGAGGACGTGATATTCATGGGAAACAACAGCATGCACCGGCTTGCCAATGAATTCAGCGGCCCTCTCGGACCCGGCGGTCAGGATGGGCGCGAAGCAATCATTGCGTCTCGAAGAGAGGGGTTCGAAGCTCTTAACATTCCCGACGCCGAGATGTTCGCAAGGGCAATGCGAACTGGAAACAGTGCTGCTGAGATCGACTACGTGCCCGCGGCGACGAAGACCTACTCGACCCGGTCCGGGCAACCCACGCTTCGCGCCATTCCGCAAAAGAGGTCGATCTCTGCGGCGATCGAGGGTGGCAACATTCTCGGAAACGGTGCCGAAGCTGGGCGGCGGAAATTTATCGTTGGACTGGACAGCGTTGCTCTCACGCAAGCTCACATGCAGAGTCGCTCCCCACAAACCTCCTTCGACGAAGCAAAGGAGCAGATCAGACGCGAGCTGCACCTTGCCGTGGGCGACACGGTGACCTTTGTCGAGCAGCCTTCATTTCATCTCGATATGACAATGAGCTTCTGCGGCGAGAACGAAGTCGTACTAAATGATTCAAGGCAGTACTTTGATTTGAGGCAGAGAAATCATTCTGAAAATCCGGGAATTCCCGCACTGAATGTGCCGCTGGACGAGATGGAACAGAACGCAGAGAGTTATGGAAAGATCGAGGATTTGATCCAAGAGGACCTGGAAGGTATGGGTATCACGGTTCACCGGAAGCCATGGGCAAGCGAGGACAGGCTGACAACCTTCTTCAACACCGAAATTGTAAAGACAAATGATGATAAGCGGCTCTTGATTTGCGGGGATTTTTTCCAAAAAGCGAACAGTATTGCCTTGTCTGAGAGGGATGTTGATGATCTTAAGGCGGAATTTAGGGCGTTCTATGAAGCGAGAGGGGTTGATGTGGAGTTTCTCTCGCAGGCGGCCACAGGTGCCATACTCACAAAGGGGGGTGGCCTTGGGTGCAAAGTCAACGGCTTGAGGAGCTAGCTGCCTTCCCGGCTGCAGATCGCTCGCCAGTTTCTGACCATACGCCATCGCTCCGGAGCGCAAGTTTCGACAAATCGATAAGCGCGTGAGCGCCGCCACAGGGCCCTGGGGTCAGCGGTGTCCTGTTGAGGCCCCTGCAACTCCCGACACGCGGTTCGTGAGGGTGTTGCTCCGTCGACCTGCGACCCGATGTTGGACCACCCGGCTGGGCAGCGCCGCGCGATGTGAACGCCCGGTCTAGGGTCGCGATCCCGAACGGAGAGGTCTTCTCCCTCCGCGAGGCAGGCTCTCGAGGAAACGATCTACTGGAACGTTCCCTGACCTTCGGATCTCCGATCGAGCGTGCGCAATGTCTCGACACCACCGTCCGCCCCCACAACGCCCTCGGCCACCGTCCACAGGCGCTCGGTATGATCATCCCGGTCGACGACAGACCGGTCATGCACTAACACGTCGACCGGACCACGCCCTGGGACAGTCCAACACTGGACGGGTGTCTTTTCGCTTGATCGCGCTCAGTCATGCCCGCAAAACTCCTGTTTTGGAAAGTAAATGAGGGAAACCGGATGAATGCGATAAAGCGCCTCGTCCGGAGGTCGGTTAACTCTGCGCTTGCCAGCACGCGGGGCCGAAATTTTCTGCTGCGCAGTCTCGCAAACGATGGAAAGTTCGTTTTTGCGGAGTGCGGCGATCACAGCCTGATCTTCGATCCTTCGGAGTTTATCGGCCGCCAGATCTACGACAGCGGCGGCTGGCAGCGCGCCCAAACCGATGCTGTCATCAAGACAGTCCGTTCCGAGCGCTCCGAAGCCGGGCAAGCATCGGTTGGCGTCTTCTTTGAGCTCGGAGCAAACATTGGCACACAAACGATTTACGCAGCCCTGAGTGGAGCGTTCGAGCGGCTCATTGCCGTCGAGCCGGATCCGCGAAACCACGCCTTGCTGTGCGCGAACCTTCGCGTCAACGGGCTCGACGGTTGTGCGGAGGCGATTGCCTGCGCGGTCTCGGATGTCGAGGGCACCGCCGATCTGAGGCGCAACGCGTTGAACTCCGGGACCTCGACATTGCGCGAGACCAGGCTTGAAGGGCACGAGGCAAGTCGGGACTTTCTGAACATCGACTACAGCGTCGAAGTGGCGATACAGCGCGCCGATGATATTTTGGGCGCGCGTGGTGTTGCACCGGAGGACGTTGCCTTGGTCTGGATCGATGTCGAGGGACACGAGCTAAGGGCGCTCAAAGGGATGCCGGAGTTGCTCAAGGCGCGGGTGCCGATGCAGATCGAGTACTCGCCACATTGGTTTTCGGACGAGGAGCGCGGAGAACTGGTGGACCTTGTCCATGGCACCTATGGCCGTGTCCTCCTCTCGCAAGACGGGTTTCGATCGATCTCGGCCAGCGAGCTGCGCGCGACCGCCTCTCAGATCGATCTTCTGCTGCTTCCTTGAGACGTGGCATGTCGGAGAGCTGTGGAAGAGCGTTCGTCTGTTCCCGGATGAGACCACGGTCCCGGCGCTGGCGCTCGGCACCGGCAATGCCCGCAAGGACTATCCCTGGGCCATCGGGCGCGACCAGAGCGGCTGGGGCGGCGCCGATCCCCCCGTTGTGGTGTTCCAGCGTTCGCGCAGCCACAGCACCGAGACCGCGCGGGAGATCTTCAGGGACTTCTCGGGCGGCGCCCTGACGGTCGTCGGCTATGCCGGCTGCGATACCCTCGCAGATGCGAGGCGCACCCACAGACTTCGGACAATCAGCTGTTGCTGGACGCACTGGCGCCGCCGGTTCGTCGAGTTCGCTCACACCAAGGACTCCCCGCTCTGCAAGGAGAGGGACTCCCCGCTCTGCGAGGAGAGGATCGCCCGCATCGCCCAGCTCTACAGGATCGAGGCCGAGATCCGCGGGCGTGACGCCGAGACCCGCGCCGCCATCCGCCAGACGCCCTCGAAGCCCATCGCCAATGCGCTCCGCAATGCGCTCCGCCCCTGGATCGAGGCCAAACCCGAGCGCCTGTCCCCCGGATCGGACCTCGCTCGCCCCATCCGCTACGGCCTGAAGCGATGGGATGGGTCGACGCGCTTCCTCGAGGACGGCCTCTCGAGATGGACACCAACCCGGTCGAGAACGCGATGAGGCCCGTGCCCCTCACAAGAAAGACTGCGCTCTTCGCAGGCTCGTGACCTTCTCCCTTGATCAGGGCCGCGCGGAGCTGGAATTCTCCGGTTGGTTGGTTGCGGTGAGTGCCGGCGCAGA
>JBCBYB010000093.1:0-4409 GCA_039816045.1 Pseudomonadota bacterium | reverse complement strand
GGGCCCGTCAATCGCGATGGCAACGAATGCCACCGTCCACTAACATTCAATCCGGATCCGTGATCGGGGGCAGACCAAACCCCATAAATCCTGGTTCGAGACTGAACCTTTGTGTATCAAGGTTTTGTAGTCAGACTTAGCTTCGAGTGGGGCCCAGTATGGACGTGATTGTCGGAACGGACGGCGCAGATCAGATTGATGCCACTGGCGCTCTGCGCATAGACGCGCAGGGCGGCAACGACACAATCATAGCCCGTCAGACTTCCCAGGTCTTTGCAGGCGAGGGCGATGACACCGTGACGGTGATCAACCCAGCGCCCGAGCCCGGAACCTCTGGCGCTGGCGCGGCACTGTTCAACGGTTCCGACACGCTCTCCCTGCGCAACATCGGACCGCAGATCACGCTCTTCACCATCTCGCCCGGCGTGCCGCTGGTGGACGACAGCCCGGATGAGATCCGGCTCGCGCGCTCCGCGCTCACTGGTGTTGCAGCCGGCGAGACCCGTGAGATCCGGATTGAGGGTGTCGACGCGGCGAACGACACGGTGATCTTCGAGAACGTCGCCGCAAGCGAGGTCACCATCGGCCAGCGCGGCAGCGGCTTTCCTGAAACGGTGGTTGCCTTTGGCCAGACCGAGGTCGTGCTGACCCAGTTCGCCTTCGACGATCTCTCGACGGTCCTGAGGTTCTCCGATGGCGGCGGTGCCGTGAACACCGATCCGGTGGCGGCGGACGATGCGGTGACGGTCACAGCGAGCCTGATCGACATCGACGTGCTGGCCAATGACACCGACGCAGACGGCGACGATCTTGAGATCCTTTCCGTCACAGCCCCCTCCCGCGGCACTATCCAATTCGTGCCCGGCGTGGACATCTCGGTCCGTTATGCGCGCGAGACAGGGTTCGAGGGCACCGATAGCTTCACTTACACGATCTCCGACGGGCGCGGCGGTACTGATACGGCAACTGTCACCCTTACCGCAGGCACCACGGCACCGCCCGTCGCAGGCCCGGGCGATGTGTTCCGCGTCGAGGCACAGTTTCTCGAGGCGTTCGACGTCGATGGCGACGGACCGATTTTCTACCGCGGGCAGCGCACGCTAGAGATCGCCACGCAAACCGACGGCTTCACCATTGGGGACGTGCCGTCGCAGCCCGATTTCACCGTGCGCGACCTCACCACCGGGCAGACCGTCGCCTTTGACGAGTACGACACGATCCGGGTCACGCTGCCTGGACCAAACGGGCCCCAGGACTTCGTGCTTCTCGATCTGTTCCAAGAGAGCCCTGGGGGCGGCGCGCCGTCGCTCGACTACTTTGTCACCCTGCGCGGCGGCGATTTCCCGGTCCCTGCGCTCAATGCCGAATATCAAAGCTATCTGTTCGGGCTCGGGGCCGATGTCTCCCTTCTCAGCGAGGATGTGCCGCCCGATCAGCAGCCCTTCGGCGGGCGCTTTGCCGAGGGCGCGGTCATTGGCTTCGACAGCATCCGCGGCATCGAGCTCCAGGGCGGGGGGCTCTCGATCGGCGAGGCCCGCAAGGTTGCGCGGCTCTATGAGGCCGGGCTTGATCGCAACGGCAACATCGATCTGCCTGGGCTGAACTTCTGGATCGATCAGAGGGCTGCCGGGCTCACTGAGCGCGCCCTTGCCCAGGCGTTCCTCGGCTCGGCAGAGTTTGAAGTTGCCTTCGGCGATGCGCTCGACGCGGGTGATCCGCGCTTTCTCAATGACCGCGACCTGGTCCAGCAGCTCTTTCGCAATGTCCTCGATCGCGAAGGCGAGCAGGCGGGTGTTGATTTCTGGGTCGGACAGCTGCAAAGCCCGTCTGTGAGCCGAGCGGACATGCTGCTCGCATTCGCCGAGAGCCCAGAGAACATCGCCGGCACTCCGCTGGTCGACACGCTCGTCGAGGACACGACCGGCGACTGGTTCTTTGTATAGAAGCCTGCGCCTGACATGAACGCCACGAAGTTCGTGGTTAGCCACTGTTCGATAGCCGCCGAGATGTTACCGAGGGGCTGGCCGTTCGGTGCGCCGGGCCTCAGGCCGTTTGTTCGCAAGCGGGTGGTCACGGCCGACACGAACAAGGTGAGAGCAGGCGCGATCACTGCTTGGTGGGTCTCGGACGCGGGTCGGGTGCTGAGCGTGTAGGAGATCGTCGAGAGCAACTTTCCCGCACGATCGAGTGCGTGCTGCAAGCGGTCGGCCCAGCAAGCCTCGTGCAATGCCGCCAGATTGCGGAAGTCACCGCTACCGTCCGCGCGCTCGCGTGACCCTACCGGCCAGCCAATGGCAGATCCCCACTCCAAGAGGGCCCGTGAGACTTACCCTGGCGTCCGCTGCAGGGCCAAGAGACCGGCGACGACGATCAGACTGATTCCAACGAGTGCCATCAGCCCCGGCACCTCGCCGAAGAACAGACCGCCCCAATTCAGACTGAACGCGAGATAGCTGTAATCGAACGCCGCGACAGTCGCCGGGGGACCCTTCTGGTAAGCGATGGCCGCGCCGACGCTTCCGACTAGGATCAGTCCTGCTAAGGCCAGGATCGTGGCCATGAGGCGCATGTCGAGCGGTTGCCAAGGGCCGAGAATGAGCGACCCGTCGTGCCCGGCAAAGAGCCCCAAAAGCGCTCCGCTGATGATGAACACCCCGTGCAGGACCAAGGCCAGGACGAGAGGATCATCGCTCTGGCACTTCGCCGAAGTCAGCACCATGGCTGAGGCGTAGAGGACGGCTGCCACAACTGGCAGCAGCGCCTCAGGCGAGAAGCCCGCTGTGTCCGGCCGGACGATCAGCCACACGCCGACAAAACCGCAGGCGACCGCGATCATCGCACGACCCGACGGCCAGCGTCGTCCGACCATTGCCGCAATCGCAACGATGAAGAGCGGGCCCGTGTAGTAAGCCGCTGCAGCAAGCGACAGCGGCATCAACGGCAAGGACGCGTAGTAGCTGAGCCACATCGCGACCAACAGCACGCTCCGCAGCAGCGGCCAAATCGGTCTGGATACGGTGACCGACCCACGCCGCCGAATGAGCCACCAGAGCACTGGCACGACGAGCGAGGATCTGGCGATGAACATCTGCCAAAGCGGCAGAGAGAGACCCGTGGCCTTGATCACCGCGTCGCCGAGCGACAGCGCCGCGACCGAGAGTGTGATGGCGACCACGGCGGCCCGCGTATCTTGTTGGTTGGCTTTGGCCGGCATGCCGCGTCCTTCTTCCGACTGCTTTCCTGCGGTGATGAAAAT
Organism: Pseudomonadota bacterium; assembly: GCA_039816045.1. Classification (GTDB taxonomy): domain Bacteria; phylum Pseudomonadota; class Alphaproteobacteria; order Rhodobacterales; family Rhodobacteraceae; genus Thermohalobaculum. The sequence continues at coordinate 1,153 of JBCBYB010000093.1, read as the reverse complement.
CATGTAAAACCGCTCGCGAAAAACGAGTTCTGGATCAATTTGCATGAGCTTATGGAATGGACAGACCCAATGAGGCCTTGCCGCCGCTCACGCGACTGAGACCGTTCGAAGCGGCCGCCCGGCATGAGAGCTTCTCACTCGCGGCGGCGGAGCTGGGCATGACCCAGACCGCCGTCAGCAAACAGATCGCGCTCCTGGAGCGGGAGCTCGGCACTCAGCTGTTCGAGCGTCGCAACCGGGCGGTGTTCCTGACCAAGGCCGGGCGGCGGCTCGGGCGGGTGGTGGGCGGAGCGCTCACGGACATCGCGAGCGAGGTCGCCGCTCTGCGCGGCCAGCGGCGGGCCGGCGAGCTGGTGCTGCACTGCCAGCTTTGCGAGGCCTTCTACTGGTTGATGCCGCGTCTTGCGCGGTTCCACCAACGTCATACCTGCACAGAGCTGCGCGTGGTGAGCAGCCTCAACCCTCTGACCGAGAGTGCCGAAGCGTTCGACGTGGCGATCCAGACCTCCGGTCGCAAGTCGGGCTCGGCGCGCCTGGTCTTCACTGCGGCGGACGACATCTTCCCGGTCTGCGCACCGTCACTGGTTGCGGACCGGAGCCTGCCGCTCACGCCCGGCGAGCTGCTGAGCCTGCCCCTGCTGGCGCACGCCGTCACGCCCCAGGACTGGATGGAGTGGGACGCATGGTTCCGGGGCGTCGGTGCCGAGTTCGATCGGCGCCCTGCGCTCGTGCCATACGACAGCTACCCGCTTGCGCTCCAGGCCGCGGTCGCGGGCCATGGCCTTGCGCTCGGATGGAGCCGGACCACGGAGGGCATGATCGCCGACGGTAAGCTGATCCGACCCTGCCTGGACCGGGTAGAGCGCCCGACAGAACTGTCGGTGTTCCGCAGTACCGCACGCGACCGCCACCCGGATACCGAACGGCTCATCGAATGGCTGGCTGAGGAACTGTCGGCGTCGTAGTTCGGCCTATGTCGCTTATCGTCCTGGTCTGGGCTCTCAGATGACCCTCTCAGCGTAGTGTCAAACTCGGTCTGCTGGCCCAGACCGGACGTTGACCGGTGGTGTTGATGCTGTATCGACCCAGTGGATTCCTGCTCATGCTACAAGGGAGACGATGTAGCGATGAGCGAGACAGTGACAGAAGAGAT
>JBCBYB010000092.1:0-4457 GCA_039816045.1 Pseudomonadota bacterium | reverse complement strand
CGCGACGAACTCCTGAACAGTGAGATCTTCTTCTCGCTCCGGGAGGCCCAGATACTGATCGAGCACTGGCGCCGCCATTACGACACCGAACGACCCCACAGCGCCCTCGGCTACCGTCCGCCCGCGCCAGAAACGATCATCCCGGTCGACCACAGTCCGGTCATGCACAACAATTCAATCGGACCACTCAACAGAGGCAGTCCACCACCGTATCCTGGCGTTTGAAGTCCAGCGCGAAGATGTGGTGAGAGCCATTCCCTTCACCGAGACAGCCGTCGACGAGCCACGGGAACACGATGGAGCCCTTGAGGCTGCGGGCGCCGCCGTCGAGCAGGATGGCCGCCCAGCTGCCGTCAAAATGCGGTCGCACGGCTTCGTCAGGGCCGATATGGGCGTCGCGGCGCTTGTAGAGCCCCGCTTGTCGGCGGATGGCGCGGTTGGCGAAGTCGGCGGTACTGAAGCGCTGGGTTTCGAGATTGATGGGCATTCGGGTTTCTCCCTTGGTTGGGATGGGCGCTCACATCCGGCGCTTGGTGAGAAAGAGCTGGAGCGCTGTGACGGCCCCTCCGAGCGCGATGCGGAGTACGAAGTAGGTGAGTGGCCAGACGGCGATCCTGGTCCCGAGATGGAGCCATGTTGCGGTGTTCTCGGCGTAGAGGCTGCGCAGTTCACGCCAGAGATCGGCGGCGACGAGCTGCCAGACATGCGGGGCGATGAAGACCGTCGCCCCGATGCAGAGGATGAGGGCGAGCCCGTCGAGGGCCCCCGCCATGCCACCTTTGCTATGGGATCTAAATACCTAACTAGCCACTCGACCCTTGACTGCCGGCGCCAGAGTGGCTAGTTATATCTGCATACAGAGGGGATACCACGATGCCGAAGCAGCCCGAGACCCTGAGCACCTTCGAGTTCTTCCAGAGGTTCCCGAACGAGGAAGCCGCGCGCAAGCGCTTTGAGGCTCAGCGCTGGGGCGACACGCCGATCTGCGGGCACTGCGGCAGCGCCGAAGTCACCGAGTGCAAGGATCACAAGCCGATGCCCTATCGCTGCAAGGGCTGCCGCAAGCACTTCAGCGTCCGCACTGGCACCGTTCTGGCCGAAAGCCGCCTTCCCCTTCAGAAGTGGCTTCTGGCGATCTACATGCTCACCAGCGCCCGCAAGGGCGTCCCCTCGACCCAGATGGCGCGCGAGCTTGGCATCACCCAGAAGTCGGCTTGGTTCCTCGCTCAGCGCATCCACGAAACGTGGTTGAAGGATCGTGGCGGTGACATGGGCAACCACACTCAGGCTGATGAGACCTATGTTGGTGGCAAGGAAAAGAACAAGCACGCGCATAAGAAGCTCAATGCTGGCCGCGGCGCTGTCGGCAAGACCGCGGTCGTCGGCATCCGCGACGAGAGTGGTGAGGTTCGCGCCCAGCCGGTCGGCGGCACTGATGCTGACACCCTCAAAGGCTTCATCAGGGAGCACGCCCCGAAAGGCGTCACGGTGGTCACTGATGAACACGCCGCCTACAATGGGTTGAGTGCTGAAGGCTATACGCACAAGACGGTCAAGCACTCGGTTAAGGAGTTTGTCCGCGACATGGCCCACACGAACGGTATCGAGAGCTTCTGGGCGCTTCTGAAGCGCGGGCACTATGGCGTCTACCACTACATGAGCGCCAAGCACCTGCACCGTTACGTCAAGGAATTTTCCTTCCGGCATAATACCGCGAAGGCTGGCACCATGCCGTTCATCAACATGACTATCGCCCGGATGGCCGCGAAGCGTCTGACCTACAAGGACCTGATCAATGCCTAAACCGCCGAGAGAGATAGAGCCGATCGATGCCTCATTCGATGAAGTGGTGAGCGCCATCTCACCAAAGGCAACGCCTGTTCACAAGGTGGAGGACGAGGTCGTTCAGGATTTTGAGCTTGCCGAATACACAGACCCAGGGCGCATTGAGCCAATTGAGTTTCGCCTAGACCCAGGGACGGAGACAGTCTGGGCAACCCAGGCTCAGATTGCAGAGCTATTTGAAACAGAAAGATCGAACGTTACGAAGCACTTGGGGAATATATTTCAAGAAGGGGAGCTTTCCGAGAAGGGCAATGTGAGGAAATGGAACATTTCTAACTCAGCAAAGCCGGTCAAGCTCTACAGCCTAGATGCTGTGATTTCGGTCGGCTATCGCGTCAACTCCAGAGCAGCGACCCGCTTCCGCCAGTGGGCCACCAAGACGATTAAGGCTTACATTCAGCAGGGCTATGTTCTGAATGAGCAGGCCCTCCGCAAATCCCCAGAAAAGCTCAACAGGCTAGCCGCAGAGATTCGCGCGCTTCGGTCCGAGGAAAAGCAGATCTACGCCAAGGTCCGCGAATGCTTCAAAATCAGCGCTTCGGACTACGATCCATCCTCAGATGAGTGGAAAAAATTCTACGCCACGCTTCAAAATAAGTTCTTACATGCTGTTAAAAAAATGGATCGTGCGAAGATAATCATGGATCGCGCCGATCATATGTCGAAGAACATGGGGGTGAAAACCTTCAAAGGAAGGGAGCCCACCTTGGCAGAGGCGACAGTCGGCAAGAATTATTTGGACAACGAAGAGCTATACAAGCTCCATGTTCTATCAGAGCAGTTTCTTCTTCACGCTGAATCTTCCGCGCTAATGGGCAGAAAAATGACGATGGGGTATCTTAGGAACTATCTCGATGATCTCTTGGAGTTTGAGGGCTACCCCGTGTTTCGCGGGAACTACAGAATTCTTAAAGACGACGCAGAGCGCCACGCACGCTTGGAGCACGCCCTATACAAAAAGCGACTGAAGATTGAAGCCCTTGGCATTGAGTATGAGGAGGAGGCGCTCGTCGCGGGAGAGTACGACGAGATCCTGATGGACTAGGGGTACGGTTCGCCAAGCCTAATCGCCATGGCGTGCTCGGACACGCCAAGTCGAGCCGCCATCTCGCGCCGATCAAGGCCCTCGTTCCGCAGGCGTTCAATTAGATGGCTGGGCATCAGCAGGCTCGCCGCAAACTGGTTGGCTTGGGTTTCCTGTCGAGGCCCAATCCGAGTGTTGAAGTACCTACCGCTCTGCGTGCTCCTGTACGCCCTGTCATCATCCAAGCCGTCGCCAATCAGGTCGCGGTGTTGAAGGAAGTGCCCTAACTCATGAGCCACGGTAAAGCGCTGACGGGTGGGCGCATGAGATGCATTGACATTAATCTCGAAGCCCCCGTTTGAATTGCGCACCAACTCGCCGGAGATCTCCCCGTCCAGAAAGGTCTCATTCACTCGCACGCCAAGATCTTCGGCAAGGCGGATGACATCGACAGGTGCTAGCCTCTGAGCTTCGCTGATCTTCTCAATTGCCGTCTTCATTGGGGTCCGGGTCCTGTGCGCCTGCAATGCGATTGGCGATATCCTCGGCTACGGTTTCCCTCCCGATTTGCGCGTAGAGTTGGAATAGCTCTGGGATACGTTTATCTAGATATTGGTTTGCCAACTCCTCAATCCTAGCCCTTACTGATGCTAACTCCGCATCTGCGGCGCTTTTGGCGGCCTCTCGCGCCACCTTCTCGGCGCGAACTTGAGCATACCAGAAGACAGGGAAAGCCCCGATACCGAGAATGAGCGCCAGCACGGCAAGGATCGCCGATAAGAAGTCTAGACGACCCGTCTGCGTCGCAAGCGTCACGGCGTCGCAAGCGGTCTCCATGTGCGCCTCCCTGTTTTCGGGAGCGTCCGCCGTTCTGTCGCGTTGGTCATTGCCTGCGATTGCTTCGGCTAGTTAGGTATATAGGTCCCTTTGCTATTGGGGTGTGCCATCTCGCAGCCCCCTCAACCCTTGGCGGCCGCGGGAAGCGCGAAGGCGATGATGGCGATCAGCGCCGCGGTGAGGCCGCAGGCACGGGTCAACGTGATCGGCTCGCCATAGACAGCGAAGGCGATGCTGAGGCCCAGGACCTGGCTCATCATGCTGGTGAAGAAGATGGTGCCCGACATAGACTGGCCGAGCAGCGTGAGGAACGGGTCATAGCTGACGATAAGCAGCGCCATCGCCCCGATCATCCAGCGCTGATCGCCGGTATCGAGTGCGGTCTTGAACGCCCAGGTCGATCCGGAGAAGCCTACGGAGGCGATTAGCGCGAGGCCGATCTGGAAGACGGCGGAGAGAGCCTTCATGGCAAGCGTCCTCTTGTTTCAAGGGAGGCGCGGGCGATGCGTCCGCCCGCGGGGGGGCCTTGGCTGTGATGGATCAGGAACCGTTGACGCGGCGCAGGCGCTCGAGGCGCACGCGCTCGGGACCACGGGCCCGGAACCAGTCCGGCTACCAGGCGCGCATCTCGGCATGGGTACAGTGGGCAAGCTCCGGCTGCGGGAGAGCAGCGCTTGTATCGACCCAGCGGAATCTGCCCAGGTTATGCCGCTAATTCGAAGGCTGCGGCTGGTGTCCTCATGCCGAGCGC
>JBCBYB010000091.1:0-4788 GCA_039816045.1 Pseudomonadota bacterium | reverse complement strand
CCTCCCTCGTTTCGTCATCCGCGTCCCTCCAGGTCGGCTCACACCTTACCGCCTGGTCCGAGCTCAGGGAGCAAGGGTACGAAAAACGATCTGATTGACACGGACCATGCAATCATCCTGGACGTCCCAGGCGAGCCGCTCGGTGCGCACCGGCGAGACCCACGCCACCCGGCCGATGATTGACCGAGTGCGCGACCGCTTCGACCTCTGATCCGAGCGTCGGATCGCAGACACTGCTTACGGCTCAAGCGAGATGCGCGGCGACCGTCCGCCCGCGCCAGAGGTCACCAGTCCTGTCGACCAGTGGCCAGTGAAGCACTGACAATTCAACCCGACCACTCGGTGGGGGCAGTCCACCGGTGCGTGCCGTCGATACTAGGGACAGCATCGCCGAGGCCGACGACGGAACGCGGGGACCTTGGGACGGGTAGAATTGCCAAAGGCCTTGCAATCGGTTTCAGGCAGCAGGGATCTCACCTCTGATCTAGAAAAAGCCCGCGGCAGATCGTAGAAAGATCGGTGTTGGTCGAGGATGGTGCGTGCTGAAGAGCGCGAGCATTCTGCTGACGGAGATCAACCCTTCAGCTGGGTCAATCGTGCATGTATGTCATTGCCCACAGGATCTTTCGCGACACCGAACCGATCGAACCCTTCGATGTCAAAGGGCATGTCAAACTCGATGGTGTCGAGCTCGATGTCCGTGTCGGCCAGAGTGGAATGGCGATGATTGATCATGCGCCCCTCTTCATGCTGCGTCGTAGCCGTTTGGCCCAGATCCCAAAGAGCCTCGGCGCTGCGATTCACTTTCTGTCGGGTGAGGCGCCCGAACTCGACGTGTTGATGCTCGACATCAAGTCCTCCCGCGCTGCCGAGTCCGTGGCACGCCAGTTACCAGAAATCGCACCCCCTTTCCGGCTCATCTTTAACTGCTGGCACGTTGCGCCACTTAAGGTGCTCCGAGAGGCCTTTCAAAATGCCGAGCTACACTTTTGTTTGGCACCGATCTTTGCTGATCGGGTGCCTCGAACGCGGTTTCGGGACCTGTATCTCCATAACGCCTTTCCGTTCATCCACTCGCGCCGCCACTTCAGTCCGGCCGAGGACAAGGTGAACGCTCATGCTCTAAACGTCAGATTGATGAAACCTGAGACCCTGACAGGCCTTTCCGGGGCTCACGGCATCTGCGTGCACCGACTGTTTTGTACGCCCGAGCTGATCAAGGCGGCACGCAGCCGTGGGCTGAAACTGTCTGTCTATGGTCTTAAGGCCGGCTCACGGCGACTGAGACAGCTCGAGCCATCTATCGACTATGCGATTGTGCGTGGGCTGGGGCGCGAGCGATCCGAAATGCCCAGCAGTAGTCATAGTATCGTGATGTAAACTCGACCGTGACGTCCGATCGACGCCCTGCGGCAGCGGCGATGCCGTCACCAAGGTTCGCCCGTGCTTCGACGTGGAAGAGCGCGAGCCATTTCTTCAGCACGGCGTGGATCGCTCGGGGCATCTCACGCTGCTGGCCGAAATCGACGACATGAAGCTTGCCCCCGCGCGACAGCACCTCCATCGCCTGGTCGAGTGCGGTCTCCCACTGCGGTACCATGGACAAAGTGTAAGAAAAGAAGACGCGGTCGAAGCCATCAACACCGAAGAGCGTGCGCGGGTCGACGGCCGTTGCATCGGCCTCGGCCAAGGTGATCCGCTCGGCAAGGCCAGCCTTGGCAATCTTGCGGCGCGCGGTGACGAGCATCTCGGTAGAGATGTCGAGACCATAGAACCGGGCGTCCGGATAACGCCTCGCCGCCAGCACGAGATTGCGCCCTGTACCGCAGCCGATTTCGAGCACGGTGCCGTGCGGATCCGGCTGCAGATCGCCGATGAGCCGGTCGCGTCCAAGCAGGTAGAACTTGCGGGTCGCGTCGTAGATATGACGCTGCCAGCGATAGACGCCGTCCATCAGTGCCGCATGGCTATCCGACGCAGTGGGGCTCATGCGACCCGACGGTAGAGGTGAACGCCGCCATAGACGGCAGAGCGGTCCTTGGCCGTCAGCGCAGTCGACCGCTCGGCTTCGTAGTGCCACTGGCCTAGCACAGTGGGGTCAAGGCGCCCGGGCAACAAACTCTCAAGATCGGCGGTACGGAAAAGGACCCGAGCATCCGCACGCGTTGCCCGGCAAATTGCCTGCCAAAGCGCGTTCAGGTGTGCATCGCTCATCCAGTCCTGCGCATCGAGCAGCACAACGGCGTCGAGCGATCCCGGCGCTTCGGCCGCGAGCCGGTCCGTCAAGGAATCGATGGCGAATTCCACCCGCTCGGCCCTAGACTTGAACGCCTCGAAATTGCGGGCCTGCAGGTACAGCGGCAGCGGACCGCCGTCGCCTGGCGCATAGCGTCGTCCAAACGCCTGCCAGGCGAAGTAGTTCTCGGTCACCGGGAAGTCGCAGACCAGCTTCTCGAGCCTGCGGCGCAGCACGACCGCCATGTCGCCGCCGCCCTCGAGCGCGAGCTTGTCGTATTGTGCGGGAGGGATGCCGAGGCCAAACAGCGAGGCCTTCATCTTGGTGACGCGTCGGACGAGCCAATGATCGAAGACGGGCGCGATCGAGGTCTCGAAATAGGCGCGTTGTTCATCCGTGTCGCGCATCTCCAGGAGCGGCTCCAACTTGAGCCCGAGAACACGCCCCGCCAGATGCGAGAGCCGGATGAACCGCCCGAGCAGGCCCTCGCGGTAGAGGCCTCGCCCCAGCCGCGAGATCCGCCGCCGCATCAGGCCGTCGCGCCCGTCCCAATAGGCGCGTGTCTCCTGCGGCAGCCGGTCGCGAAGATGACGCCGATAGAGCGCGCTATTGGAACGGTCATTCGCCAGCCCGATCAGGCGAAAATAGGTCTGGTGGTTCGGACAGTGCAGAAGGGCCGCCTGTTTCAAGCGCGCCAGGTGGATGTGATGTGGGTTGAGATCAACCGCGATCACTGAGGCCGGGTCTGCGGCAAGATAGGACAGCGCGTTACAGCCGCCGGAGCTGATCGTCAGGACCCTGGCCCCAGGGGCGAGCGCGAGGCCCTCAAGATCGACTTCGGGGTCCTCCCAGATCTGCGGATAGACGAGACCCGAAAACGCCTTCGTGAACAGGCGCTCCAGCAGTCCCTGGCGGGTAAGCGGGCTGGCCTGGTTGACAGCCCGACCGACCAAGCCGACACCTGGGCTCTCCGACACCGTCTCGCCATGCGCCATTTTCCGCTCTCCGAATCCCGCATCAACAGATCGCGCACATAAAGCCCAGCCGCACCGACCAAGGTCAAGCATGCAGCAAAGCGTTCGCTACGTCGGTGGACGGGAGTTGCGGTGTCTGCGCCTCTCAATTGCCGGAACGGCGCGCGAACGCCTCCAGCAGCAGGCTTAATCTCCACTCACCGTTCGACAGTTTTGAACACTGGAGAACATGAAATCCCTACCGCTACGCGTGTTGAATTGAATGAGCCGCTGCCGATGACAGTTGAGCCTGGAAACCGCGGATTTTTCTTTAGCCGCTAAACATGCCGGGGATTTGTGAGGTCTTGGCGCTCTGGCGGATAGGCGAAGCAGTCGACCGTGGTTCTGTAAGACATTCGAGTAATCCCCGCAGCTCCGGTCTGTTTGGCATCGCGGCAATGGCCATACAGCGGATCGGGGTGGGTGACGCGGGCGGCCGGTTTTGTTGAAGACGTTGGGGGGAGGGCGGCGGTTGGCGCGGGTTCAAGCTAGCTGTGAATCTATGATACCGCGGCAATGATGGGCGAGCGCCGGATGCTTCAGCGAAACTTCTTCTATGAGTTCAGCCTCGAAGATCATGTGCCGCGGCGCATCGATCGGTTCGTTGATCTGTCCGTTATTCGGCGACGCGTTGAGCTGTTCTACATTCGGATCGGTCGGCCTTCGATCGACCCGGAGCGGAGGCTGCGGATACTAATCATCGGCTACCGCCATGGCATTCGAACAGAGCCATGGCTTTGCCAAGAAGTCCATCTGAACCTCGCACATTGCTGGTTTTGCGGCTTGGACCTGAATGACCCGGTTCTCGACCACTCGACGTTCTCGAAGACGTCTTGGCGCGCTGCATCAAAGAAGGCCTCGTCGGCGGCGAGGTTTTCGGCGTGGACGCGTCGCTGATCAAGGCGGACGCCAATCGCGAGGACGGGATCGCCGCAAACGACTGGTCGCCAGCCGAGCACGCCGGTCACTCGACCTTGGAATACCTGGTGACGCTGGACGACGCGGACTTCGGCGCAGCAACGCAATTCCAGCCAAAGTACCTCTCACCCGTTGATCCTTCTGCACGCTGGTCGGCGGCAGATCGCGGGAAAGCCCACTTCACCTACTCAGCCAACGATCTCGTCGATCTGGACAACGCAACGATCGTGGTTGTCGAGCCGACCGCGCCGATCAGGCAGGCGGAGAGCAAAGCCGCGCGCGACATGATCGAGCGGACCCGCGACAGGTTCGATCTTTATCCCGGTCGCCTCGTCGGCGACACGGCCTATGGCGACGCCAAGATGCTCGCCTGGCTCGTCTACGAACAAGGGATCGAGCCGCACGTACCTGTCATCGATAAGTCCCGCCGTAAGGACCAAACCTTCTCTCGCGACGCCCTCGACGAGGCCGGCGTGAGGTGCGTTACCAACACGCATCGGCTCAGCCTGACCACATTGCGAGAAACGACTTTCTCGACAAAATCGGCCGCTTGCGAGGAGGCTGCCATCTCCCGCATGCCAGTGTGCGGACCATGGCACAGCACTTCTCAACGAAGCCGGA
>JBCBYB010000090.1:0-5244 GCA_039816045.1 Pseudomonadota bacterium | reverse complement strand
AGGCCACACAGCGCCCTCGGCTACCGTCCGCCCGCGCCAGAAACGATCATCCCGGTCGACCAAAGGCCGGTCATGCAATAACATTTCAACTGCACCACTCGATGACGGCAGGCCAATGGCTGCGTGATCGGGGGCTGGCCAATCTTAGCCGGTCCGAGATCTGGACTGCGCCCTGCCCGTCCGACGGCCCCAAAGCGCCCGCAGGACCACCACCTTGACGATCAGCACCGCATCGATCGGAGGCGCCCGCCCGTGACACCGCTGAAGACCGCTCGCCAAGATAAAAGACATCGCTAAGCGATCCGCGCAAAGCGCGGCGCTAATCCGCCATCGCCGTTCGCCAGCACCCGCAACAGCGACGAAACCACGCCCAAAAGCTCAGACCGAGGGCGTAGTCGGCGTGTCCATACGGCGCGCACCTCGACAACACGGGCCGCCATCCGCCGGGGATTGAGCAGCGTGCACACACCCTCAATATCCAGGCCCGTCGTCGGCTTGTCGAGGATGCAGAGCCTGCGCCCGGCAGCTTTTGCCGAGAGCTTCTTTGAAGGCTTCAGCCGCTGCGCCTCTCCGATCCCGAACGCGACACCGGAGAGTGCCAACCCATCCTTCAGGTCAGCCTCCCCGGGAAGTGGGACCCGGGCGCGAGGCCGCCCGGGCAACTGAGAAGGGTCAGCTCGACCGGTACTCCTTCGATTTGAAGGAGAGATGCGCAACGGAGGACGGAGCGTTGGAAATCTTACGGATGTCCGCCCAAGTTTGCTTGTAGTTGGGCAAGACCAACTCGTTGGTGCCGGCATTGATCACGTTGCCTTGCGTGCCCGAGGGCGCGCCGAACAGCATGAACGTCTCTCCAATCTTCGCCGTTTCGGTTGGATAGGCCATCGCCTGGGTGGCGCCGACATCGTTGTAGACCTCGACAAGATCGCCCGCCTCTATGCTCAGATCGGCCATATCCTCGGGGTTCATCTCCAGGAAGGGATAGGGATAGCGGTCTGCCACGAAGTCGTTGTCCTTATCGAGGAACCAGTTCTGCCAGTTGATGTTGGAACGGCCGTTGTTGAGAAGGAAACGGTGCCCATCTCGCTGTGCCACCTTGCCCGGCGCCTGGAGACCTCGCCACGCCCCGCAGCAGAAGAGCGCCTTTTTATCCTCGCGTCCGTGGCGATCGAACTTGCCGTCGGCATAGAGCCGCTTCACACCGATCAGCTTGCCGTCCTCGAAGCCCACTACGGGCTCTTGCACGCCGTTGTTTCCCATCGCCCGAAGTCGGTCATAGGTTACAATCTGCCCGGTGTTTGCGTGATAGCCATCCATGAAGGCGTCTTCTTCCGAGGCCCAGTCGTAGCCTTGGAACTGGTCCGCATAGGCGTCTCGGCCCTCCTCTCGCAACACCTTCTCCATATGTTGCGCGAGGCCCGCGGCAATCATGCAGTCGGGCATGGCCGAGCCGGGGCCGTCCATATACTTCTCCACGAGCCGCATCCGCCGCTCGCCGTTCATCGAGGTCAGGTTCATCTCACCGGACTCGACCGCCGGCAGGATGACATGGGCCTGCTGGCCGATCTGGGTGTGCACGATGTCGACATTGACCGAGAAGAGCCCCCCCTCCTCGATCGCGCCGACGATGGCGTCCACCAACTCCTCACGGGTCGCCCCGGCACTGCCGTCCATAGCCTCCTTCACCATATTGGTGCGGCGGTTGTAGACGCGTTTGAACTCCGAGGCATTCAGCGTCGTCTTATAGTGGTCGTTGGCCCAGATATGGTGAACCTTGCCGCCACCGCCGATCAGCAGCTGATCGAGATAGGGCGCGGGGCGGCCAACATGGCCCTCGGGCGGGCGCATGTACCCCTCCTGGTGCCCGCCCAGACGCACGACACCACCGCCCGGGCGGCCGATGTTGCCGGTCGCGAGGCCTATGTTCACCAGCGCGCCGATGGTGCGATAGTTGTCGTTGCCCCAGATGATGCCCTTCTCATAGGGGAACACCGTGCGCCGACGTGCGCCCCCCTCTTTGGGCTGAGCGATCCATTCGGCGGCCTTGATGATGTCGGCCTCGGCCACACCGCAGATCTCGGCCGCGTCGGCTGTCGATATCCGGCAGGCCTCTCGCGCCTCCTCGAAGCTGCCTAGGGCGGCAGGGTGCTGCGCATCCTCGCCCTGGGCGATTCCGCTCGGATAGGTCGACGCCGCGATGAAGTCGCTGTCCACCCAGCCCTGGTCGGCAATATAGGTGAAGAGCGCGTTGAACAGCGCCAGATCGGTGCCGGAGTTGATCGCCAGGTGGAGGACGTTCTCCTTGCCCGCAGCGTCCTCGAAGGCGTTGATCGTCACAGTCCGGCGAGGATCGACCACCACCACCTTGGCCGGCGCATGAGGCTCGCCCGGAAGCTCTTCGGCCTTTTTGCCCAGCGTATCGCCACGCACGCCAGGGATCATGTGGTTGAGGAACAGATTGGTCTGGGTCTCCAGACTGTTCGCCCCCACCATGAAGATCGCGTCGGTGAGCTGGTAGTCCTCGTAGCAGTAGTTCAGTTCACCGATACCCATATCGCGGGTCGAGTGCACCTCGGAATTGTAGGCCGGACGGTTGTGGATCCGGCAGTTCTTCACCTTCATCGAGTCGAAGTAGAGCTTGCCAGTGCCCCAGGTGTTCTCGTATCCGCCAGCGCTGCCGCCATGGTCGAACATCGAGACATAGAGGTCGTCCTCGTTGTCCGGGTCGATCACCCGGGCGGTGACGCGCGCGACGAGATCCAGCGCGTCGTCCCAGGACGTCGGCTGCCAGGTGCCATAGCGCCAGACCATTGGCTCCGTCAGCCGCTGCTGCTGGGTCCCGAGCACGTCCGAGCGACGGTTCTCGGCCATACGCGCACCGCGGATCGAGCCGAGACCCGAATTCACAACGCAATCCTTATCGGGTTTGATGACGAGGTGGACGTCCTTCCCATCCTGTTTCACCACCGTGTACATTGACGGCGCATACCAAGCATCTGCGTCAGCGCCCTGCTGTTCGCTAAGATCGACACCGAAGGCGTTTTGGTCTGGCGCAGTCCCACCCTGTTTGTTGATAGGCCATGAATACGCGTGATAGCCACAGCCAACGATGCAGTAGTGACACGTCACGTTATGCTTCTTTGCGTCTGCTGGGATGATCGGCAGACGATCTACCTGGCGTTTGTAAGCCATAAAGTCTCTCCCTGTTAGAGCACGTTGCTGAGGCGGCCATAGAGCAGCTCGTCCACGCCCTCGGCGTAGATGTCGCCCGCATCGTCGACGCGCAGCACGTATTGCGGGAGGTTTTGGGTCGCCTGGCCCCAGACCTGTTGACCGCCGGCTTCCGGATCGAACACCGAGTAGTGCCCGGGGCAATTGAAGGTTCGGTTCTCCGAAATATAGTTCAGAGGGTAGCCCTTATGCGGGCAGACGGTCGAGAAGCCGACGACATCTCCATCGGGCCCGACGCCCCCTTCGACGGATTTGCCAAGCTTCAGCAGCACGCCGGGCGCGTCCGCATCCGGATAGGCCACCTCTAGGGGCGCATTGACGCTGAGATCAGCGATGTTTCCGAGCCTGTTGGACGGGTACTCGACCCGAGCGGCGGCAGCGGCCTTCTGCTGAGTACCCGTTACGGCCACCATCCCCGCGCCAGCCGTCGCGAGAGCACCGCCTCTTAGGAATTTCCGGCGACCGACATCGGCCAATTTTCGACAACGCATTTTCATCCTCTTTTGCTTTTTGTTTTGGTTTGATTTTTGGGAACAGCGCAAAGGGCGAGCACACAGAATCAACCGACATTTGCATAATGCTAACCCAGCCCCCCCCTTCTGCCTTAAGAAAATCACCACGAGGCATCCGCCATGGCTCGGGCCTCGTCATCGGACCATGATCGTGGCTGCGGTGCAGATGACGCGCATGCACGTGTGAGCGCATCGGTCGAAGCGCGCTCAGTAGCGGCACCGATCTGTGATGCGCCCAACCATCCGCTCGACCAGGTCGCAACGCTTGGAGAGGTTGGCGTGGGAAGCGATGCACTCGCCATCGTTGCCCGCGTCCACCCGCTTGACCGCGCCACAATGAGCGGACATGGGCAAGGTCCAGGTCTGGTGATAGCACCCGCGGGACGGCGTCTATGGTAACGGCCGCCTCGGCCGACTGATTGCGGGCCACGAACCGAGAGCGTTGAGTTGCCAGCGCCTCGGGAAGGGCGCGTCGCGCTTGTTCGGCCTGTCAACCGAGGGCACGGTGGTTGAAGAGGACCCAATTGGGAGAAGCTGATTTCGGATCGTCTGCCCACTCCTGAGCGACTGCTGTTGTGGTCAGAGCTGCAAGGCCCAGGGCAGCCGCTGCGACCGACTTAAAGAGTGTGGTCATACCGTCTCCCCGATGAACCGCGTGGGGATGCGAGGACTGTTCGTTACCCGGGCCAATGTCACTCTGGTCAGAGCGGAAAGACTCTCGAGCCAAACCATATCGGTCGCGAACATCGGCAGGCTGAGTTATGTACCACTCCAATCAGGGAACATCTCTTCTGAAATTACCAGATAATATAGCCCTATATGGTTTTTCTACGCCTCCATAGAAATGGATTTCTTTTTCTATGTATATTTTCGATAATTGCAAATAAAAGGGCAGCGAAATCAAGGGGCAAACCGATGAAATCTCACCCTCAAAACCCAAC
The DNA here is from genome assembly GCA_039816045.1 of Pseudomonadota bacterium. Taxonomy (GTDB): domain Bacteria; phylum Pseudomonadota; class Alphaproteobacteria; order Rhodobacterales; family Rhodobacteraceae; genus Thermohalobaculum. Next base: position 560 of record JBCBYB010000090.1, on the reverse strand, counting down.
TGATGCCTGGGATATATGGAGAGAAGAAATTATGAGAGATATAGAAAATATGAAGCGCGAACATCAAGAGAGAGACCCTAATGAACACATTAAACCATATGACGATACATTCGATTTTTTTTGATCCGATTTCCACCCCGGGATCTCACCCTGAAGCCGGACTGGGCGCTTTTTCACTGTTCTGCTTTGGCGCGTGTTGTGTCCATCTTAGCTTGCTTGGGCGTTCGACAGCCGATGCGGGAAGGGCGGCGCTGTCGGTTGTAGAAAATGGCGATCTATTCGAAGAGAGCGGCCTTCTCCTCGCGGCGTGATCGGAAAATGGCTGCAATGGACCATTTCGTTCTTCAGCGACCGAAAGACGCCCCAATGGCACGCGCGCAGCGTGAGCCATTGGGGCGTTGTCGAGGCAGTTCCCCTTGCCGCTCATCGATGGACTGCCCCCGTTGAGTGGTCCGGTTGAGTTGTTAGTGCATGATCGGCCTCTGGTCGACCGGGATGATTGCCTCTGGGGCCGGCGGTTGGTAGCCGAGGGCGCTGTGTGGCCGGACGGTGTTGTAATG
>JBCBYB010000008.1:0-139410 GCA_039816045.1 Pseudomonadota bacterium | reverse complement strand
CCGAAATCCGAAGAACATTCTGTACGCCAGCCTCAAGGGCCAAAATCTCAGCGTCGCTCAGCATCGCTCTCACCTGTCCTTTTTCGCTCTCGCCCGAGGAGGGCCGCGCTGCTGTGACAACGCAACCATCCGTATTTCACATACCGGATGGCCATACGCACCGCGCGCTGACCCACCCAGACTGGCGGACCGTATGAGATTTGCTGTTATCGTGCAACCGCCCTGTATTCGTGGGCTTCACCACGATTTGATCACCGTTGAACTGTTGCAAAAATCAAACGCCTTGGTGATCCGGGTCAGGGAAGTGCCGCGGTATCAACGAAAAGATAAACCCATTCGCCTTTGACGCCGTGAGATCGGCGCGCCTCACCGATGCGCTCTCGGAGCCACTGGAGATATTCGGCCGCAGGCTCGACAATTGGTCGCAGCCCCTCGTAGACAGGGGAAGAGGCTGCGAACGCGACCACCACATCCCGGCCAAACGGCGCGGAGATTCGCATTCCGAGAGGATCGAATTCTGGATTTCCCTGACCGATCCGAAGCGCGCTCTTGGCGGACTGCCGGCGCAGCGGAACGTGCTCGTTCGGGATCAGGTGAAAGACGTTCCCGGCTCGATCATAGTAATCGACGTAGACATAGGCGTCGTAATCCGCGCCACCGAGGTCGAGGCCAAAGGCATCGCCGTCGCTGAACTGCTCGATCTTCGCTTGAGCCGAGCGTCCGACTACGAGCGGGTCATCCGTCTGATCGGTCGATTGCGGCAGGCCAAGTGCCTCAACGCCGTCTAAGATACCGCAAAGGGGCTGTGGCAATACTTGTAGGTCGTTCCCAACCCCGATTGCAGTGCCGATCATTGCGCGCAACCGCTCCTCAACCGCGGTGCGCAGACCAGCATCAGGAACATGGCCGCGAATGGCCATGGTGCCTGTCTCGGGGACGAAGGCCGCCTCCATTCGGCTGCAAGGATACTCGGAAAGCAACTGGCCGAGTCCATCGCGGACGTCCCCATCTGCTGCATCGCTCGTCTGTTTTGGGGCCATGAACGACTGAACCGTCGCAAGCGATAGCGCGTCGAACCGCGCGTCGGAGCCTCCGGACCAGGCGAGCCCTGCCCTCGCCGCGACGGCAATGTCGGAAGCCGGTCGGGTCCCGGGTTGCGAGGCGAGGCTGGCGGCCGCCGGGCCCGTTGCCGGCTGTCCTCTTGTTTCGGACAAAGACGCAGGTTGGCCCGCAGCAGGAGCTTGCGGCGCCGACACTGAAGGCGCCGCATCCGGAGACAACGCTGCCACTTCCGGCTCTGCGGGCGGTGTCGAGGGCGGCTCGACCTCAATCGGTGCCGTGAGATCTGTTGCAATCCCATCGCTGGTTACGATGGGCGTCTCGGGTTGAGCGAGAGCCAAGCGCTCCCCTTCTGGACGCGCGCCCGATGCTAGCCGCGGAGCAGGGGCGGCGGCCGATGTGAGGCGCGCTCCTGACGGTGCGACAGCCGTCTTCTTTGGCGCTTCTGGTGGCCGAGCACGAACAGCCGCGCGCGCCTCCGCGCTTACGGCGCGCGCACGCTGGCCTTCGGCCGTCGAACTGGCCAGCACAGAGCCTTGTGGTTCGGCGGAACTGACCCGGGACGCTTCAGGCCTCGATGACGACAAAGGAGCCGAAGAGTTCTCTAAAGGGCGCGTCCGGGATGCATCAGGCGCCGTGCTTGCGGCGCGCGATGCCAAACGCGAGGGTGAGACGGCGCCGGCGCGCTCAGATCTTACGCCCGCGGTACTGACTGCCTCCGACGTGCCTGTCGCCTCAGCGGCCCGCTCCGTCTCAACCGCCGCCTCATCTGCCCGGTCTTGGCGCACCTCTGCAGCCTGCATCCGCATCCTCGCCTCGATCCGATCTGGCGGAGGCACTGGTGCTGGCCGAATAGCGATTGCCAGAAAGGCTGCGAGGCCCAGATTGGCAGCGACCGATACCGCGACCGCTGCGGGGATTCGCGTGAAGGCACTCACTGTGGCTCCGGTGTGACCACGAGAACGACCTCCTTGTTCGGGATCGCCTCAAGCTCCGCCACCAGCGGCAGGAGGCGCCGCAATTCAGCAGCGGCATCCGCATTGACGCGCACCATCGCACCTGGAGCCGTCGCCACCGCGTCGATCAGAGGCGCCCTGGCCATCTCCACCCCATCAAGCGCCAATCGTCCATCGACCGAAAGACTGATCGTGGTGCCTCCCTTCGGCATAGGCGCTCCGACGGTTGCAATAGGAGGCAGAACCTCAAATGGCGCAGTCGCATCCATCCTCCCCACCAGCATAAAGAAGACGAGAAGAAAGAAGATGACGTCGATCAAGGCGACAATCGTCTCGGTCGGTGGTCTGGCCTCGGCGCGCTTCAGTTTCACGGCCGGGCCTCGACGCGCACGATTTGGGCCTCCAAGACCCCCGCCCGTGCCGTCGCCTCCATCACCCCAACCAAGGCCTGCACCGGCGCGAGTCCCGAGGGCAGGATCAACACCCGCGCATTCGGAATGGCCGCGAGCCGGTCTTCAAGCTCGAAGGCGGAAAAACTTTGCCCTCGTAAGACAGCCCGACCCGCCGCATCAAGGCGCACAAGCAACGTCTCGGACGCTGCTCCGCTGGCGCCAACCCCAGCTTTTGCGTCGGCGGCTTCCTCGCCTTCAGGCCCCACAGGAATCATGTCCAGATTGAGATAGGTCGAGGTTACCATGAAGAAGACCAGCAGGATCAGCATCACGTCGACCAACGGCGTGAGCGGAATGAATGCTCCAGCCCTTGGACGACGCGCCAGCTTCATCCGTCCGTTTGCGCGTGATCGGCGGCAAACAGCGCCGATACCGCATCCTCAATCTGATGACCCGCCCGGTCGACCCTGGCGGAGAAAAGGTTGGCCGCGATCGCTGCCGGTATCGCCACGATGAGACCTGCGGCCGTTGTCAGCAGCGCCTGCCAGATACCACCTGCCAAAACCGCCGCATTCGCAGAACCGCCCGCAAGCTCGAGTTCCTGAAACGACTGTATCATGCCGAGCACCGTGCCCAGCAGTCCGAGAAGCGGGCTCACCATCGCAATGACCTCGAGCGTGCGCAGATGCCGTCGCATCCTCTCGAGCTCCTCATTGCCTCGACGTTCCAACTCCCGCTCGAGGGGCGCACGATCAGCCTTCGCCTCTAGCCCTGCCATGGCGTGACCAAGCACCCGATCAGCCGGTGTCTTACGCGCGAGCGCTTTCTGGGCGGCGTCTCTGCGACCCTCCTCCCAGTCACGGATGGCCTGGGCGCGCACCGAGACGCCGGCTAGGACCCCGGACAGATCCACGAACTTCAGCACGATAAGCGCCAACGAATACACTGACCCAACCGCGAGCAACCAAACGATCGGTCCCCCGTCGGTGGCCCAGCCGAGCACCTGCTCCAGCATCGCCGTGCCTTACTTAACCAGTGGCGCCGCAGTCTTCGAGCCAAGCTCGAGGATCGCGAAACAATCCATTTCCTCGCCGTTCTGCGGCCGGCAGCTGGCGATGTCGTGGAGCAGCACCTCACCAATGGCCGAACATTGGATCTCAGGGATCTCGAAGAGCTTCAGCGTCGTGCGCCCAGAAGGCAGCGGTGCGGCATCGATGGTCAGCAATCGGTCGATCACCCCATCAGAGGTCAGGATCGCAAGCGACATCTCGAAGGCCTCCATCGGTGCCTCCGTCCGATTGCGGAAAAGGAAGAAGCTCCGGCAACCGCTATCCACATCCTCAAACTTGTTGAGCTCGACAGCCAAGACATCGTCTGCGGCGACCGAGGGCCCAGCCATGCTGAAGCTCACCATCAGCGCCGCCAGAACCGCCCCGATCTTGATCTGCCAGTCTCCCCCCATCAGACGCATCTCACCCTCGCTCCTCGTTTTGCAAGCCTCGAACCCGAACGTTACCATGCTTGTCCGGCGAACGCATCTCAACAGGGCGCTGCATTTGGGAATGCAAAACAGTCTGTTTTGGCGAATTGCAATTGCGAATTGCAAAATGCATTGTTCGCATAATGCAAACTTCGTTCGCACGCCAGCTTGCGACGATGTGGGGAAATCTCGAGCACGAGGCAGAAAACAAGAACGGGCGGCGTGATCGCCGCCCGTTAAGCCTCACAAAGTCACGCACCAAACGCTTTTCGGTCACTCACCAACGCTCAACGCTTGACCGAACACGAACGCAAAATCACGAACCACTTCACAAACAGCAGCGACGCAAACCGAACCGCAAGCAACACTTGGCTAGGAATATGCAACCCGCGTGCCAGACTCCGTCGGCACCGTTTTTTCGTGCGCAGTCAGGATGAGACGATGGGTCTGGGTTGCACCGAAACCAGGATTTGGCGGCGACACGGTAAGCCGACAACACCCAAACCAACTCATGATCACGGGTGAAGAGCGCGTTTGCTCCGAGCCGCCCAGGCACTAAGGTTGCGGGCCTGGATTTCGACGGGGCGAGGCGGAGCGAGACAATGAAGAGCGTGCTACTCGGACGCACCGGCATCACGGTGTCGTCGTTATGCTATGGAACAATGAGCTTCGGAGGAGACGCGGACGACGCCACGTCCTTCGCTCTCTATCGTGCTTGCCGGGATGCGGGGATCAGTTTCTTTGACTGCGCTGCAACCTACAATGGCGGCCGTTCTGAGGCGCTGCTGGGAGAGTTCGTTGCCGCTGATCGAGACGCAATCACGATCACGACGAAATGCGGCTATGGGTCCGCGTCCGATCCCCGCGGAAACGGGAGCCGGCTCGAGATCGTAACGTCTGTCGAGGCGAGTCTGCGGCGTCTCAAAACGGACCGGCTGGATGTCTTATTCATGCACCGTTTCGATCCGGCGACGGATCTGCATGTGACACTGAAGGCGCTGGAGGATGTTGTTCGTGCAGGCAAGGTGCTGCATCTCGGAGCCTCGAACTACGCGGCCTGGCAGATCGCCAAGGCTCTGGGACTGAGCGCGCGACACGGCTGGGCTGGCTTTGCCGTCATTCAGCCAATGTACAACCTCGTAAAACGCCAGGCCGAAGTGGAACTGCTCCCGCTTGCAGAGGAGGAAGGGCTTGGCGTGATATCCTACAGCCCACTTGGAGGAGGCCTGCTGACCGGGAAGTACGCGCGCGATGGGGCAGGGAGACTGACGGCGAACGATCGCTACGCCAGGCGCTACGGTCCGGACTGGATGCATAAGGCCGCAACAGGCCTTTCCGAGATGGCGGAGAAACGCGGCTTGCATCCAGCCAGTCTCGCCGTCGCATGGGCCGGGGCCCACCCGGGCGTCACAGCGCCGATAATCGGTGCACGTTCTGTCGAGCAACTCCGTCCATCGCTGGCTTCCGCCGATATCGAGATGACACAGGCTCTCTACGCCGAGATTTCCGCTTTGGCCCCTGCTCCGCCGCCGGCCACGGACCGCCTGGAGGAGCAGGACTGACCTGCGCGGTCTTGCGGGCGAAGGGGAGCGAAACGACGCCACGGGCGCATCGGGTGAAAGGGTGGGTGGGGCCCGCAAGACCGCGCGAGCCCCATTCGACTAATGCCGCTTCTTCTTCGGCGGCATCAGATCCGTGATGGTCCCTTCGAACATCTCTGCCGCGAAGTTCACAGTCTCCGAGAGCGTCGGATGCGGGTGGATCGTGCGACCAAGATCGGTGGCGTCAGCCCCCATCTCAATCGCCAACGCAACCTCTGCGATCAGATCACCTGCATTGGTACCAACGATCGCCGCACCGAGCACGCGCTCGTCGGTCTCGTCGAAAATCACCTTTGTGACGCCCTCGTCGCGACCGTTCGAGAGCGAGCGCCCAGACGCGGCCCAGGGGAACACGCCTTTGCCGATCTTCCGGCCCTGCGCTTTGGCCTCGCCTTCAGTCAGTCCGCACCAGGCGACCTCTGGATCGGTGTAGGCGACCGAGGGGATCACCCGCGCATCGAAAACCCTGTTCTGCCCGGCCGCGACCTCGGCAGCGACCTTGCCTTCGTGCACGGCCTTGTGCGCCAGCATTGGCTGACCAACGATATCGCCGATCGCATAGATGTGCCCGACATTCGTCCGCTGCTGCGCGTCCACTGGCACGAAACCACGCTCATCTACCGCGACGCCCGCGTTCTCTAGCCCGATGAGCTTGCCGTTTGGCCGCCGCCCCACTGCCACCAGCAACTTATCGAAAACATCCGTGGTCTGCCCATCCGGACCGTCGAAGGTGACCTTGAGACCGGACTTCATCGCCTCTACCGCGCTCACCCTGGTCTTGAGATGGATCGCCTCATAGCGTCCCTCGATCCGCTTCATCAGCGGCTTGACGATGTCCTTGTCGGCGCCCGGGATGATCTGGTCCATCAACTCAACGACAGTGACCTTCGAGCCCAGTGCATCGTAAACACTGGCCATCTCGAGCCCGATGATCCCGCCACCGAGCACCAACATGCGCTTCGGGATGTCCTTCAGTTCCAACGCCCCGGTGGAGTCGATCACCCGGGGGTCGTCATGGGGAATGAAAGGGAGATGGACTGGCTCAGATCCCGCGGCGATAACCGCCTGGTCGTAGGAGACCATTTTTTCGCCCTCGGCGGTCTGCACACGAAGGAGGTTTGGCGAAGCAAAGGCGCCCACGCCCTCGACAACCGTCACCTTCCGCCCCTTCGCCAGGCCTTTCAACCCGCCGGTGAGCTTCCCAACGACACCCTCCTTCCAAGACCGCAGGGCATCGAGGTCGATCTTAGGCTTGGTGAACTTGATCCCATGGGCGCCCATCTCCTCGGTCTCGGTGATGACCTTGGCCGCATGAAGCAGCGCCTTAGAGGGAATACAGCCGACATTTAGGCAAACACCGCCGAGCGTTTGATCCCGCTCGACCAGCACCACCTTCTTACCGAGATCCGCCGCACGGAACGCCGCCGTGTAACCGCCCGGACCCGACCCGAGCACGAGCACCTCCGCATGCAGATCGCCCTTCGTCGGCGCGGTCGGACGCGATGCCGGCGCCGGGGCCGCCTTCGGCGCTGCCGGTTCAATAGCCTTCGCACCGGTCTCCAATGTCAGGATCAGCGCGCCTTCGGACACAGAGTCGCCCTCGGAGACCTTCACCTCAACCACAGTCCCGGCCATCGGCGCAGGCACTTCCATGGTGGCTTTGTCGCTCTCCAATTCGATGAGCGGGTCCTCCTTGCCGACCGCATCGCCCGGCTTCACCAGCACGGAGATCACCGGCACATCCGAGAAATCGCCAATATCCGGCACGCGGATATCCACCACCACATGATGACCCGCCGCAGATCCGTAGCCTGCTTGCTCGGTTGTTGCCGGGGCGCCGCCGCCAGAAACGCGCCCTGACTTCCCGTCACTTGCCGCACCCTCCGCTTCCAGTGTCAGGATTACGGACCCTTCGGAAACAGAATCGCCCTCCTTCACAGCAATCGACACCACCTTGCCGCCTTGGGGTGCGGGGACTTCCATGGTGGCCTTGTCGCTCTCCAATTCGATCAGCGGATCCTCTGGCACCACGGTATCGCCCGGGCTAACCAGCACGCTGATCACAGGCACATCGCTGAAATCCCCGATGTCGGGAACCTTGATCTCGATCTCTGCCATGGGGGCCTCCGTCAGAGCATCAGGCGGCGGACATCGCCGAGCAGGTGTTTCAGCGTGGCGCAGAACCGGGCGGCCAAGGCGCCATCGATTGCCCGGTGATCATAGCTCAACGACATCGGCAGCATGTTGCGGGGCTGAAAGGCCTCGCCGTCCCAGACCGGCGCCATCTTGGAGCGCGTAAGGCCGAGGATCGCGACCTCTGGTGCATTCACGATGGGAGTAAAGCCGGTGCCCCCAATCCCGCCGAGCGAGCTGATGGTGAAGGAGGCGCCCTGCATGTCCGCGCCCTTCAGTTCGCCGTCGCGCGCCTTCTTGGAGAGGGTGCCGAGTTCCTTGGAGATCTCGATTATACCCTTGCGGTCGGCGTCCTTGATGACCGGCACCACCAAGCCATTCGGCGTGTCTGCTGCGAACCCGATATGGTAGTAGTGCTTGCGGATTAATTTGTCGCCGTCCGAATGGATGGAGCTGTTGACCTCCCAGTGGGTCTTCAGAGCCGAGACACAGCCCTTGATGATAAAGCTCAGCAGCGTCACCCGGTAGCCGTCGAGCTTGGCCGCCGTGTCCAGTTCCTTGCGGTACTTGTCCAGGTCCGTGATGTCCGCTTCTTCCTGATGGGTCACATGCGGGATGTTGAGCCAGGCACGGTGCAGAGCTGGTCCCGAGATCTTCTTGATCCGGGACATCTCGACATCTTCGATCGAGCCGAACTTGGAGAAATCCACCTTCGGGATCGGCGGGATGCCCATGCCGCCCTCAGCAGCCTGCGCGGCCTTGGGCGCCGCGGCTTCGGTCTGGCCTTTGAAATGGCTGGTCACGTCTTCACGCAGGATGCGGCCCTTACGCCCCGATCCCTTTACCTGGGCCAAATCGACGCCCAGGGATCGCGCAAAGGCCCGTATCGAAGGAGAGGCATGCGGGGACGCATCGGGTACTGGTGCTCGGTCTCCCCCGGTCTTGGCCGGCGCGGGCGCCGCAGGCGCGGCGGCAGGTTTCGGTGGCTGGGGTTCATGTTCCTGGACACCCTGAGGCGAGGGCGGATCGACCGGCGCCTTCGCGTCCACAACCTCAAGCGTCATGATCACCGTGCCCTCAGAGACCGTATCGCCCTCCTTGACCAGGATCTCCCGCACATCACCCACCTGAGGGCTCGGAACCTCCATCGTGGCCTTGTCGCTCTCAAGCTCGAGGAGCGGGTCTTCTTCGGCGACATGGTCCCCAGGGCTCACCATGATGCCGATCACCGGCACGTCCGTGAAATCTCCGATATCCGGCACTTTGACTTCGATGATGGACATAGTCTTTCCTCCCCCTCAGAGGTTCACGCCGTGCGCGGATTGGGCTTGCCGCCTTCGATCTCGTACTTCTTCAACGCCTTTTCGAGGTCGCTCTTCGTGACCGCCTTCTCGCGATAGAGGGCCACCATCGCCGACGCAGCAATGTGGTTCGCGTCCACCTCGAAGTGCCGCCGCAGGTTCACGCGGCTGTCCGAGCGTCCAAACCCATCGGTGCCGAGCGTGTGGAACGGCTGCTGCACAAAAGCACGGATCTGTTCGGCGTAGTTCTTCATGTAATCCGTGGCGGCTATGACCGGGCCCTTGGCCTTTGACAGCGCCTCGGTGACATAAGGAACGCGTTCCTTTGCCAGAGGGTTCAAGCGGTTGTGCCGCTCACAATCTTGGCCGTCGCGCGCCAGTTCGTTGATCGAGGTCGCCGCCCAGATATCAGCCGACACGCCAAAATCCGCCTTCAGCATCTCTGCCGCCTGAATCGCCTGATGCATGATCGAGCCGCAGGACATCAGGTTGACGTGCTTTTTGCCGGGGCGCTTGGAGCCTTGGGAGAAGCGGTAGAGACCGCGCACAATCCCTTCCTCAACGCCCTCAGGCATGTCGGGGTGCTCGTAGTTCTCGTTCTCAACAGTGAGGTAGTAGTAGATGTCCTCCTGATCCACGAACATACGCTGCAAGCCGTTGTGGACGATCACGGCGAGTTCATAGGAGAAGCTCGGATCATAGGAGATGCAGTTCGGAATTGTCGACGAGAGCACATGAGAATGCCCGTCTTGGTGCTGCAGTCCCTCACCGTTCAGCGTTGTCCGCCCTGCGGTCCCCCCCACAATAAAGCCGCGCGCCCGCGCATCCCCCGCCGCCCAGGCCAAGTCGCCGACGCGCTGGAAGCCAAACATCGAGTAGAAGATGAAGAACGGGATCATCGGCACGCCGTGCACTGAATAGCTGGTCGCGGCGGCGATCCAGTCGGCCATGGCACCGGCCTCGTTGATGCCCTCCTGGAGCACCTGACCGTCCTTGCTCTCCTTGTAGTACATGAGCTGGTCAGCGTCCTCGGGTTTATACAGCTGACCCTTGGGGTTGTAGATCCCGAGCTGACGGAACATGCCCTCCATGCCGAAGGTGCGGCTCTCGTCCGGGACGATCGGGACCACCTGCTTGCCGATCTTCTTGTCGCGGCAAAGCGTGTTCATGATCCGCACAAAGGCCATGGTGGTTGAGATCTTTCGCTCGCCGGTGCCCTTGAGCTGGCTGGAGAACGCATCGAGCGACGGGATCTCAAGCGACGGGCTGTCCTTCCAAACCCGCTGCGGGAATGCGCCACCTAAGTCCGAGCGCCGGTCGAGCAGATAGGCCTTCTGCTCATTGGTCAACTTGACATAAGGGGCGTCGTGCAGCTCCTCGTCCTTCACCGGGATCTCAAAGCGGTCACGGAAAGCACGGAGTTGATCGTCCGCCATCTTCTTCTGCTGGTGGGTGATGTTCTGACCCTCGCCAGCCTCACCCATGCCATAGCCCTTAACCGTCTTGATCAGGATGCAGGTGGGCTGCTCGGTGTTCGCAAGCGCTGCCCGATAGGCCGCATAAACCTTGACCGGATCGTGCCCGCCGCGCTGGAGGTTCCAGATCTCCTCGTCGGTCATGTCGGCAACAAGGGCCTTGGTTTCCGGATAGCGTCCGAAGAAGTTTTCGCGTGTGTAGGCACCGCCCTTGGCCTTGAACGCTTGATAGTCGCCGTCGATGGTCTCTTCCATCAAACGGCGCAGCATGCCTGTGGTGTCCTTCTCTAGCAGCGCGTCCCAGCCCGATCCCCAAATCACCTTGATCACGTTCCAGCCGGATCCGCGGAACTCACCCTCGAGCTCCTGAATGATTTTGCCGTTGCCGCGCACCGGCCCGTCGAGGCGTTGCAGGTTGCAGTTGATCACGAAGTTCAGGTTGCCCAGTCCCTCACGCGCCGCCAGAGAGATCGCGCCGAGGCTCTCGGGCTCATCCATCTCGCCATCACCCAAGAAAGCCCAGACCTGCCGGTCGGCTGCATCGATCAGCCCGCGGTTGTGCATGTATTTCATGAACCGCGCTTGGTAGATCGCCATCAGCGGGCCCAGTCCCATGGACACGGTCGGGAACTGCCAGAAGTCCGGCATCAGCCAAGGGTGCGGATAGGAAGACAGCCCCTCACCGGCAACCTCAGAGCGGAACTTGTCCATCCGGCTCTCAGAGATCCGGCCCTCCATGAAGGCACGGGCATAGATCCCCGGCACCGCATGACCCTGGAAGAACACCAGATCCCCACCATGCGCCTCGGTCCGCGGGCGCCAGAAATGGTTGAGCCCGATGTCGTACATCACCGCCGAGGAGGCGAAAGAAGCGATGTGCCCGCCATACTCGCTGCTGACCCGGTTCCGCCGCACCACGGTCGCCATGGCGTTCCAGCGATTGATGCAGCGGATGCGCCACTCCATCTCGGCATCACCTGGATAGGCCGGTTCGAGATCGGGCGGAATGGTGTTTACATAAGCCGTCGTCGCCCCAAAGGGCAGGTTCGCCCCATGCTCGCGGACCGATCCGATGGCCCTGTCGATCAGGTAGTGGGCCCGTTCCGGCCCGTCCCGCTCGATCACATCTTCGATGCTGTCCATCCACTCGCGGGTCTCGACGGGGTCGAGATCGGTGCTGCGATCATCCATGGGGCGCCTCCCTAGCCTGCTTTGCCGCTCTTGCTCAGACGAAGAACTGAGCGCCGTTTGCGGAGATGGTCGAGCCGTTCATGAAACCCGACTCCTCGGCAGCGAGGAACACGACACAGCGGGCGATTTCCTCGGGCGTGCCGAGACGGCCGGCCGGGATGCCTGCGATGATCTTGTCGCGGATACCCTCGTCGATTGCCATCACCATCTCGGTCGCGATGTAGCCAGGGCAGATCGCGTTCGCCGTGATCCCCTTGCGCGCGCCCTCCTGGGCCAGCGACTTGACGATGCCGAGATCGCCGGCCTTGGTCGCCGCATAGTTTACTTGGCCCGCCTGGCCCTTTTGTCCGTTGATCGAGGAGATCACGATCACCCGGCCAAAGCCGCGGTCGCGCATGCCCGGCCATACCGGGTGGATGGTGTTGAACACGCCGGTGAGGTTGGTGTCGATCACCTCTTTCCACATCTCGGGCGTCATCTTGTGGAACGCCCCGTCGCGGGTGATCCCGGCATTGGCAACGACGGTGTCGACCGGTCCGAGATCCGCCTCGATCTGGGCGATGCCGGCCTTGGACGCCTCATAGTCAGCCACGTTCCACTTGTAAGTCTTGATGCCGGTCTCCGCGGTGAAGGCCGCGGCCTTCTCATCATTGCCGGCATAGGTCGCGGCAACCGCATACCCTTCCGCCTTGAGTGCCTTCGAGATCGCCTCGCCAATGCCGCGCGAGCCTCCCGTAACCAATGCAACCCGTGCCATCTCCGTCCCTCCGTCTTCGGTTTCTGCAGTCGATTGTGCCGGATCGGACGCCGATCAGGCGCTTAAAATTCCGGCGATGTTGGGAAAAAACTGCGCCCAGAGCCTTGGAGGCCCTGGGCGCTGGAAACTCAGCCGCGCTCGACGCACATGGCCACACCCATGCCGCCGCCAATACAAAGGGTCGCCAGACCCTTCTTCGCATCCCGCCGCTGCATCTCGAAGAGCAGCGTGTTGAGCACCCGGCACCCGCTCGCGCCAATCGGATGACCGATGGCGATGGCGCCGCCGTTGACGTTCACCATCGCCGGATCCCAGCCCATGTCTTTGTTCACAGCACAGGCCTGGGCGGCGAAGGCCTCATTCGCCTCGACGAGATCCAGATCCTCGACCTTCCAGCCGGCCTTCTCCAGCGCAACTCGCGAGGCAGGGATGGGACCGGTGCCCATGATCGACGGATCAACGCCTGCGGTCGCATACGACACGATCCGCGCAAGCGGTTTGATGCCCCGCTTCTCAGCTTCGGCAGCCGACATCAGGACCGTCACCGCAGCCCCATCATTGATGCCGGAGGCATTGGCTGCGGTCACCGACCCCTCGCGATCAAAGGCCGGGCGCAGCTTCTGCATCCCCTCAATGGTCGCGCCGTGGCGGATGTACTCGTCATGCTCGACGACGGTCTCGCCCTTACGGTGCTTCACCGTGACCGGGACGATCTCGTCAGCGAACTTCCCGGCCTTCTGGGCGGCCTCAGCCTTATTCTGGGAAGCGAGCGCGAACTCGTCCTGCATATCACGGGAAATCTGCCACTGCTTCGCGACATTCTCTGCCGTGTTGCCCATGTGATATCCGTTGAAGGCGTCCCAGAGCCCGTCTTTGATCATCGTGTCGATAAAGCCGAGATCGCCCATCTTCTGACCGGCCCGCAGATGCGCGGCATGGGTCGAGAGCGACATGCTCTCCTGACCGCCAGCGACAACCACACCCGCATCGCCAAGCGCAATGTGCTGGACACCAAGCGCAACTGCCCGCAGGCCCGAACCGCAAACCTGGTTGATGCCCCAGGCCGCGGCCTCAATCGGGAGACCCGCTTCGATGTGCGCCTGGCGCGCCGGGTTTTGGCCCTGTGCGGCTGTCAGCACTTGACCAAGGATCGTTTCAGAGACCTCCGCCGCTTCTACACCTGCGCGCTCGAGCGCGGCCTTGATCGCCACGGCCCCTAGCTTGTGGGCGGGCATGGTCGCAAAGGATCCGTTGAAACTTCCGACGGGCGTCCGCGCGGCGGATGCAATCACTACCCCTGTCATGGCTTTCCTCTCCTTAGTTCAGGATGCGAGTTGGTTGGCGGGACGCTACCAGCTTCCTTGTGCACTGCAACATGGGTGGGCGCAAACCCGCACCACCACTGAAGCATAGCTGGTCATATTTTTTATCCACTGTTGTCATTGATGGGGATCAAATGGACGGGATGCAGCGACTAAGCATTTCGAGCCTGTCCAGACAGCCAAGGTGGCATTCGTGTTCTCCAGTGGCCGTCACCCTTGGCACAATCTAACGGGTGCTCGACGAGAAGAACAATTTGATTCGCACTCTTTGGCAATTGGACGAGACCGCGCGCCTGGGCCCTATGGTCTGGCGCGGTCGCCACCTCAACGATCGCTCTCGCGCCAACGGGGGTTAATCCAGGGCTGAACATTTTCGCGGGGCAGCGGCGCGCGGCCAAGAATGTGATCGGAAGCTTTTTCTCCGACCATAGTCGACGGCCCATTCAGGTTGCCGTTGGTGATGCGCGGGAAAATCGAACTGTCGGCGAGACGCAGAGCATCCACCCCAATAACCCGACACTCCGGATCGACGACGGCCCCTGGATCATCCGCCCGTCCCATTCGGCAGGTGCCGCATGGGTGATAGGCACTCTCGGCGTGCTCGCGGATGAAGGCGTCGAGCTCGTCGTCCGTGGACACATCCTCGCCGGGCTGGATTTCCTTGCCGCGATACGGATCGAATGCGGACTGGGAAAAGATCTCTCTCGTCACCCGAATACAGTGACGAAATTCTATCCAGTCCTGCTCGTGGGACATGTAGTTGAACCGGATCACTGGCGCCTCTCGCCCCAACCGCACAGTACCCCGCGAGGCCGAACGCATCGGTCCCACATGGGCCTGCCAGCCGTGGCCTTCGGCGGCTGCCTGCCCATCGTATCGCACGGCAATGGGGAGGAAATGATACTGGATGTCGGGGTACTCGACCCCCGCGCGCGAGCGGATAAACGCCGCGCTCTCGAACTGGTTCGACGTCCCCGGACCTTCGCGGAGGAACAACCAACGGGCCCCAACCAACGCCTTTCCCATCAACGACCAATGCTTAAAAAGCGTAATCGGCTGGGTGCAGGCCTGCTGGATATAGAGCTCCAGATGATCTTGCAGGTTGCTGCCGACACCGGGGCGATCGGCCACAACCTCGACGCCATGTTCCGCCAAGTGATCGGCCGGGCCGATACCCGATCGCATCAGCAGAACCGGAGAGTTGATTGCCGACGCCGCAACGATGACCTCGCGACGCGCCCGGATGATCTCGGTCGTACTGCCGCGGCTGACCTCTACGCCGATAGCGCGGCCGTTTTCTATAGCGACACGCTCTGCAAGACAGCGGTGTAAGGTTAGGTTGGGACGCGACAGCGCGGGCTTGAGATAGGCATTTGCTCCGGACCATCGGCGACCGTCCCGGATCGTCGCCTCCATCGGGCCGAAACCCTCCTGTTTCTCACCATTGTAGTCGCCGGTGGTCTCGAAGCCCGCCTGACGTCCCGCTTCGACAAAGGCCGTAACCAAAGGGTTGTCGCGCTTTCCCCGAGAGATCGTGAGCGGACCGGACCGACCCCGCCAGGCCGGGTCTCCGCCATGGCCGCCGTCGCGCCACTCCTCCATTCGCTTGTAGTAGGGAAGGACATCGGCATAGGCCCAACCGGTTGCGCCCTGCTCCTCCCAGTGATCGAAATCGCAGGCATGACCCCGGACATAGACCATGCCGTTGATCGAAGATGATCCACCAACGACCCTGCCGCGAGGGCAAGCAAGGCGCCGCCCACCGAGCCCAGGCTCCGGCTCTGAGCGATATCCCCAGTCGTAGCGCGGCATGTTCATCGGGAAGGAAAGTGCACCCGGCATCTGAATCAACGGGCCCCAGTCCGTCCCGCCATGCTCCAGAACGATCACGGAATGGGCACCGTCTTCGGACAGACGGGCCGCCATGGCGCACCCAGCCGACCCCGCCCCAACAATGACGAAATCAGCCTCCATCACGCGACCCGAAGCGTTTCGTAGGAGACCATCACATGCTCCGAATAGGTCGGACGGGCAACCAGCCGCGCATAGTAGGCATCCAGATGCGGCGTCTCGGCCCGGTCGATATCCAGCGTGTAGTAGCGATAGAGTTGGTGACCCACCATCACATCGGCAAAGCTGAGCTCCGAACCATCCAGGAAAGGCCCCTCACCGATGCGATCGTCGAGCATGGTCGCAAGCGGCTTCACCGCCTCGATATTCTTGGCGATCTGATCCATGTTACGCTCGATCGACGGCGTGCGGACCAACTGCCAGAAAACGCCGTAGTTGAATGCCGTGGCGAAGGTGGTCTTGATCCACTCCGCCCACATGTCGAGGCCGGCCCGCGCTCCGGGATCGGCAGGCCAAAACGCGGAACCACCATAGCGCGCACCCAGATAGCGCAGGCAGGCCGCGCTTTCCCAAAGCACGAGGTCACCGTCTTTGATCACCGGAATGCGGCCATTGGGGTTCATGGTGCGGTATTCAGGCGTATCGAGCCCGCCAAACGCGCCGCCAACATCGATACGCTCGGCCTGGAGCTTCAGTTCGGCCAAGGCCCACATCACCGTCTGCACATTGGATGAGGTTGCCCGGCCCCAAACGGTGATCATGACGCCCTCCCTTAGATCTTTGTGCGACAGGGGTGGGACGCGGGTGGGGCCGCTGTCAACGCTTTTCGTAAAAGAGCCAGCCAGCGAGGACCACAGCGATGACTGCGCCCACAACCTGGGCCAGGATAAACGGCGGCATGTCGATCGGGCGAATACCTGCGAAGGTGTCCGAGAACGCCCGCGCAAGCGTCACAGCAGGATTGGCAAAGGAGGTCGAGGCCGTGAACCAGTAAGCAGCAGTAATATAGAGACCGACGAGCGCCGGAACCGCTGCCGGGCGCGCCGCAAGGCCAGCGAAGATGACCAGCACAAGGCCGAACGTCGCGACGACCTCGGCAAACCATTGGGCGGGTCCCGTGCGAACGGTGCTGCTTGCCTGGAGAACCGCCATGTCGAACATGAGGTGCGCGGCCCAAACGCCAATAATGCCACCCAGTGCCTGAGCTGCCACATACGCCACGGCATTGGGCGTCGCGATCTCGCCGCGTATGCGGAAGGCAAGCGTCACCGCCGGGTTGAAATGTGCCCCAGAGATCGGACCGAGAATGGTGATGAGGACAAACAGGATGGCACCTGTTGGGACCGTGTTGCCAAGGAGGGCAACTGCCTCATTCCCACCCGCGAGCCGCTCCGCCATGATGCCGGAGCCGACAACAGTGGCAAGGAGAAGGGCTGTGCCAAGGGCCTCGGCAGTGAGTTGTCTCTGCATGGACCCCACCCGGCGTCAGTCGCGGCGCGCCTCGATCAACCCGGCGATACGGCTTGCAACATGGTCGGCCGGCACCCCCCCGATGGCGCTCTCACGCTTGAACTCATAGCCAACCAGCCCATCGCCTGAGGATACGCAGACGACCAAGCGCCGCGCGATCCGCTCGTCTCCTTCGAGGATGTCCACGAAACCGCGCAAGTGCGGAGGCTCCGGCGCTTCGATGACAAAACCGGTCTCGGTCAACTCCAACACGGTGTAGAGCTTGTCCGCCGCGGCCACACGCAGGCGGCTCGCCCGCCGCCGGCGGTCCCGGCGATCCCGCTCTAGTTCGGATGCAATACCCTTCGGCAGCTCCGTGTCCATCGTCCTTCCCCTCCTGGCGCGGCGCCAAAGTTCTCGCCGACTCGCGTTGATCAACGCTTAACCGATGCGCTGAGACGCACAAGGCGCTTTTCCAATCCTCTAACCTCCCAGGCGGTACCGCGGCCCTACGGCCAAGTTGGACGCTTGTGCTGTGGCGGCGCTCGGGTATAAGGCGCGGCGGCCCCTTCCGACCCTAGCGCCGACCGGCCGGGCACAAGCTCCGGCAGCGTCCGCGCGCGCAAGCGAGAGACGCGATGCCTAAGCGCAGCGACATCCAGTCCATTCTGATCATCGGCGCCGGACCCATCGTGATCGGCCAAGCCTGTGAATTCGACTACTCCGGCGCGCAGGCTTGCAAGGCGTTGCGCGAAGAAGGCTACCGCGTGATCCTGGTGAACTCGAACCCGGCCACGATCATGACCGATCCCGGGATGGCCGACGCAACCTATGTGGAGCCGATTACCCCTGAGGTCGTGGAGACCATTATCGCCAAGGAGCGCCCGGATGCGCTGCTGCCGACCATGGGGGGGCAAACCGGGCTCAACACTGCAATGGCGCTGGCCGACCGAGGGGTCCTTGACAAATACGACGTCGAGATGATCGGAGCGCGGCGCGAAGCCATCGAGATGGCCGAGGACCGTAAGCTGTTCCGCGAAGCGATGGACCGGATCGGACTGGAGAACCCGCGTGCTGCGATCGTCTCAGCGCCGAAGACTGAGACGGGTCATGACATTGCGGCGGGACTGGCCGAAGCAGAGGCAGCGCTCTCGCAAACCGGGCTGCCGGCGATCATCCGCCCGGCCTTTACTCTCGGCGGCACGGGCGGCGGCATCGCTTACAACCGCGAGGACTATCTCAAGATCTGCCGCCAGGGGCTGGAGGCCTCGCCGGTCGGGCAGATCCTGGTCGACGAGAGCCTGCTCGGTTGGAAAGAGTTCGAGATGGAGGTCGTCCGCGACAAGGCGGACAATGCGATCATTATCTGCTCCATCGAGAACGTCGACCCGATGGGCGTGCACACCGGCGACAGCATCACGGTGGCGCCTGCGCTCACCCTGACCGACAAAGAGTATCAAGCGATGCGCAATGCCTCGCTCGCTTGTTTGCGGGAGATCGGTGTGGAAACCGGCGGTTCCAACGTGCAGTTCGCGGTGAACCCCGAGGACGGCCGCATGGTGGTGATTGAGATGAACCCCCGCGTCAGCCGGTCCTCGGCGCTTGCATCGAAGGCGACCGGGTTCCCGATCGCGAAAGTCGCGGCGAAGCTCGCCATCGGGTACACCCTCGACGAGCTCCAGAACGACATCACAGGGGTGACGCCCGCGAGTTTTGAGCCGACAATCGACTATGTCGTCACCAAGATCCCACGCTTTGCCTTCGAGAAGTTTCCCGGAAGCGTGCCGGAACTGACCACCGCGATGAAGTCGGTGGGAGAGGCCATGGCCATCGGCCGAAGCTTTCATGAAAGCGTGCAGAAGGCGCTCTGTTCGATGGAGACGGGGCTGTCTGGTTTCGATGAGATAGAGATCCCCGGTCTCTCGCCGGACCATCCTCCCGAAGAGCGGCACCGCGCCATCCGTGCCGCACTGGCGCGCCGCTCACCGGACCGGATTCGCCTGATCGCGCAAGCCATGCGTGAGGAAATGGCGCTCGATGAGATCGCAGCAGCCACCGGATTTGATCTCTGGTTCCTTCAGCGCATCGACGAAATCGTCGCCGAGGAGGCAAAGCTGGTTGAAAGCGGTCTCCCCTCGGATGCCGCCGGGATGCGGCGGCTGAAACAGATGGGTTTTTCGGATGCTCGCATCGGAGCGCTCACAAATCTGTCGGAGACTGCAGTGCGCGAGGCGCGGCGCGAGGCGGACGTCTCTTCGGTCTACAAGCGGATCGACACCTGCGCGGCCGAGTTCGAAGCGCAGACCCCCTATATGTACTCGACCTATGAGGCGGATGCGATGGGGCAGGCCGAGTGTGAAGCGCGGCCATCCACTGCGAAGAAGATCGTGATCCTCGGCGGTGGACCGAACCGAATCGGGCAGGGGATCGAGTTCGATTATTGCTGCTGTCACGCTTGTTTCGCGCTCTCTGACGCGGGCTTTGAGACCATCATGATCAACTGCAACCCGGAGACCGTGTCGACTGACTACGACACCTCCGACCGGCTCTATTTCGAACCGCTCAGCCCAGAGCATGTGCTGGAGATCCTGACCAAGGAGCAGGCCGCGGGCACACTTCACGGCGTGATCGTGCAGCTCGGAGGCCAGACGCCTTTGAAACTCGCGCGAGAACTGGAAGCCGCCGGCATCCCGATCCTTGGCACCTCGCCTGACGCCATCGACCTCGCCGAGGACCGTGACCGGTTCAAACGGCTGCTCGACCGGCTTGGCCTGCGCCAGCCGCAGAACGGCATCGCTTACTCCGTCGAGCAGGCCCGCCTGGTCGCAGGCGATCTCGGCCTGCCGCTGGTGGTCCGCCCGTCCTATGTGCTCGGCGGACGGGCGATGGCCATCCTCCAGGATCAGCGGGACTTTGACGACTACATCCTCGGAACCATCCCGTCGCTCGTGCCGGAAGACGTGAAGGCCCGCTATCCCAACGACAAGACGGGTCAGATCAACACGGTCCTCGGCAAAAACCCACTCTTGTTCGACCGATACCTCACCGGCGCCATTGAGGTGGATGTCGACGCGATCTCCGACGGCGATCAGGTTCATATTGCGGGGGTGATGGAGCACATCGAGGAGGCCGGTATTCACTCCGGCGACAGCGCCTGCTCTCTGCCGCCACACTCGCTCTCGGCCGAGATGGTGGAGGAACTCGAGCGGCAGACCCATGCCCTTGCCATCGGACTCGAGGTCATGGGTCTGATGAACGTGCAGTTCGCGATCCAGAACGGCATGATCTATGTGCTGGAGGTGAACCCCCGCGCCTCGCGGACGGTCCCGTTCGTGGCCAAGGCGGTGGGCTCCCCCATCGCGGCGATCGCCGCGCGCGTGATGGCGGGAGAGCCGCTCTCGGCGTTCGACCTCGTAGACCCGGATATCGAGCACATTGCGGTCAAAGAGGCGGTGCTTCCCTTTGCCCGTTTCCCCGGGGTCGACACATTGCTGGGCCCGGAGATGCGCTCGACCGGCGAGGTGATGGGTCTCGACCAAGGCTTTGCGCGCGCGTTCCTCAAGAGCCAACTCGGAGCCGGCACCACGCTCCCGCGCTCTGGCACCGTGTTCATCTCCGTTCGTGACGGGGACAAAGCCGCGATCCTGCCAGCAGCCCGTATTCTGGAGGGGCTCGGCTTCTCCCTGATCGCGACCGGCGGGACGGCAGAGTATCTCCGCTCACAAGGCGTTGCGGCCAGCCGTATCGCCAAGGTGTTCGAAGGTCGCCCAAACATCGTCGACCGCATGAAGGACGGCGATGTGGTTCTCGTCTTCAACACCACGGAAGGCGCGCAGTCGGTTCGCGACAGCTTCGAGATCCGCACAACCGCACTGATGCAGAAGATCCCGTATTACACGACGGCAGCGGGAGCGAACGCGGCTGCACGCGCCATTGAGACCTACAACCAAGGGGCCATCGAGGTCGCACCGTTGCAATCGTTTGCCACGCGTTCATAGCCGATCCCAACCTGCCTTCGGGCGCTTGCACCCAGGCAAGCACGCCGCTACGGTCTCATTATGACGGACCGCTCACGGGGCCCGGAGCCGCGGCGGAAGCGGTCTCCCTGTCCCAACGGCAACCCGCCCGAAGGCCGATCACCCACAGTCAGGGGGACCGCATGGACAAGATCCCGATGACCCGACAGGGCTATGACGCTCTGAACGAGGAACTGAAGACGCTGAAGCATGAGGAGCGCCCAGCCGTGATCAAAGCGATCGCGGAAGCGCGCGAGCACGGCGATCTGTCCGAGAATGCAGAATACCATTCCGCCCGAGAGAAGCAGAGCTTCATCGAAGGCCGCATCAAAGAGCTCGAGGGCATGATCGGCCGCGCGGACGTGATTGATCCGGCCAAAATGAGCGGCACCACTGTGCGCTTCGGCGCGACCGTAGAGCTGGTTGACGAGGACACCGACGAAGAAAAGACCTATCAGATCGTTGGCGAGGCGGAAGCGGACATTCAGGCTGGCAAGCTCAACATGAACTCGCCACTTGCCCGCACGCTGATCGGCAAGGAAGAGGGCGACAGCGTTGAGGTTGTGACCCCTGGTGGTGGCAAGTCCTACGAGATCCTCGCCGTCAAGTTCTTCTGAGCAGGGATCTGCGGTCGCCCCGTTGATACGCCGCCGCGTTCTCATATCCCGGGCCGCCGGGCCCATTCTGCGCACAAAACGCCTGGCCGACGAGGAAGAGCGCAGGGTGGCTGGAACGCTTGCGCAAGGTTAGACGCCTGCTTCCCCTGCTTCCGGACACAATGCACGCGTCACGATGGCCCTCCGGCTACAATGTATCGCGCAATTGAATACTCAGCCAGCGACCCCGATCTAGGCGTCACAGGGCCAGGATTTGATGGCCCAAGCAGATCAGTTTTGACCCCAAGTTCTAGGAGAGAGACAATGGAAGTCACGATGCAGAAAATCGCGCCGAAGAAGGTGACCTACAAGCTGAAGGCCAAGGATCCCGAGGCTCTGGTCACGGAGATGAACAAGCGTGATCATGCCGGTGAGTTCGCCTTCGACATTGGCGCCACCCGGATCTCGGTGAACAAAGACGGCTCGGTCAAACAGCTGAAGCTCGCGGCGAAAACCCAGCTGACCATGCCTGTCTGGGCGACCTATTCGAAGCAGAGCGCCAAGGCCAAGAAAGAGTGGGACCGCTTCTATAAGTGTCTGGATTTTCACGAGCGCGGCCACAAGCTGATCCTGATGGAGAGCTTCGCCAAGATCGCAGAGAAAGCCCGTCAACTCGAAGCGGAGAGGGTCGCCGCGGGCAACATCCTCACGGCCAAGGAACTGCAGCAAACGATCATGAACGACTGGTTCACACCGGTCATCGACAAGCCGCAGGATGTCTATGACGACAAGACGAAGCATGGCGCGACCCAAGGTGCCGTCTTTCGGTCCGCCAACTGCTGAGCCTCAGAGCCCGAAGCTCGCATAGGGCAGATAGCGCACCTTGTCTCCAGGCCGGACGGTGAGAGCACCGTCCGGCAGTTCTACCAGTCCAGTCGCCCAGGCAAGGCCCCCAACAAGCCCCGACCCCTCTGAACGGAAGATCTCCGCCCGGCCTTGCCCATCGAGCCGAGCGCGCAGAAACTCCCGGCGGCCGGGCTTCTTTGACTTCTCGAAGGCGGCAGGCACGGTGAAGCCCTGTGGATCTTCCCAAGGAGCCCCCGCCAGAACCCGCAAAGCAGGGCGCACGAAGATCAACGCACAGACGAAGGCCGCGACGGGGTTGCCTGGCAAACCGAAGACCGGCACGCCGCGCCAAAGCCCTAATACCAAGGGGCGGCCCGGCTTTACAGCGATCCGCCAGGTGTGGAGTTGACCCTCCTCGCTTAGCAGGCGCGAGACATGATCTTCATCCCCGGCCGATGCTCCTCCGGTGGTCAGGATCGCGTCCGCAGTCGCCGCCCCACGATCGAGCGCGTCTCGGACGGCATCCACCTGGTCATGCGCCCGCCCAAGATGAAGGGGTCGATAGCCCTGGCGCCCGCAGAACCCCTCAAGCATCGGCCAGTTGGCGTCTGGAATGCCCGGACCGTCATCGCCCGGTGTGATCAATTCGTCCCCGGTAGAAAGGACGCCGACCCGGAGGCGCTCGCGCATGCGCGCACGGTGCACTCCGACGATGGCGGCTCGCGCGATGTGCTGAGGTCCGAGAACCGTCCCCTCCTCCAGGGCCAGACCACCAACGCGCGCATCTTCCCCTTTGGCACGCCTGTTCGCACCCTTGCGTTTGGGGCGCGGAAAACGCACCCGTCCAGCCGAGATTGTGCAGTCCTCCTCCAACACCACCGTATCAGCGCCTGCAGGAAGCTCAGCGCCCGTAAGGATCCGCAACGCCTCTCCCGGTGACAGTCGACCAGGGAACGGATGTCCGGCCGCTGCCCGCCCATCGGCGAGACCAAGATCGGCCTCGGCCGCTGCATTCTCCCAAGCAAACGCAAAGCCATCGACCGCAGCGTTGTCGGTAGGCGGATTGTCGCGACGGGCGAGAACGGGTTCCGCCAGAACTGCACCAACCTCGAGCGGGCCATCCACCGCCGCACAGACGCATGTGAGCCGATCCCGCAGCAGGCCCAGAGCGTCGTCGACCGGAGTCCAATCAACCCCCGGCGGCAAGGCAAAGCAATCATCGGCGAGCCGCGTGCTCACGCTTCAGCTCCGCTTTGGCGCAGGGCCATCCCGAGATCGGCAAGAATGAAGTCCGCGATGGCCGGGATATCGTCGAGCCCGATCACGGGTTGTTCGGCGGCCGGACGGATTTCCGGCACGTCATTGGTAGCAATTGCCCGCACGGTCAAATCACCCCGGGCAATCAGCGGCTGGCCAGTTTCCGCCCGCCACGCCTCGATCTTTGGATGGCTGTCACGCTTCCAACCTTCGACGATGACGATGTCCACCGGATCGAGGCGCGCGATCAGATCCGCCAAGGAGGGCTCCGGCGCGCCGCGAAGTTCTGTCATGACAGCCCAACGTGCCGACGACGCCAGGATCACCTGATGGGCCCCCGCTGCGCGGTGGCGATGGCTGTCCTTGCCGGGCCGGTCTACGTCTACCCCGTGATGGGTGTGCTTCAACGTTGAGACCGAGAAACCGCGCGCAGAGATCTCTGCCACCAGCCGCTCGACAAGGGTGGTCTTGCCCGCGTTCTTCCAACCGATCACACCGTAGACGTTCATGCCGCCGCCTCCGCGATCCGAGCCGCTTCTGCGAGATCCTCGGGTGTGTTGACGTTGAAGAACGGGTAAGAGCCTGCGTCGTCGAACAATGCGCGCGCGCAGCCATGACGTGACGTCCACAGAATCACCTTGCGCACATGGCCGGTGATGAGCGCTTCCTCGAGATCGTCGGTCAGCGCGACAGGCCAGAGCCCGAAGGTCGGATGCTCGGAGAGCCCCCGCTCGGGATCCGTCGTGGCAGCGCATGCGAGCGGCGTCCCATTCGCTTCGGCGGTTTCAGCCAGACGAGCGGCAAGCGTCGCGGGAAAGAAGGGCGTGTCGCCGGCTGCTGTCACGATCCGGTCATGGCCTCGCGACGCCGCCCAGCGTAGGCCCGCAAGCACCCCTGCGAGTGGCCCGGCAAACCCGTCGACCGTGTCCTGGACGACAGGCAGCCCGAAAGCCCCCCGGGAAGGATCACCGTTGGCGTTAATGGCGACCTCAGAGACCTGTGCTGAGAGGCGCGCGATCACGTGGGCGAGCAGGGGACGTCCCGCCACCTCTAGCAAGGTTTTGTCGCCCCCGCCCATGCGTCGCGCGAGCCCGCCGGCCAGGATCACCCCCGCAGTGGTCATTTCATTCCCCAAAATGAACGCCCCGGTCCAAATCCGCCGTTGAGTTCAGTCATGGCCGGCTCCTTTTCGACGGTGGCGGGACTCTTCCTCGGCGGCGGAGGCGGGATCGATATCATAGGTCAGCCGTGCCTCGCCCGAGAGACAGACGAAACGCTGCCCCCGCATCCGGCCGATCAAGGTCATTCCAGTCGCTCGCGCAAGCCCCACCCCCCAGGCCGTGAACCCCGAGCGCGAGGCCAAGATGGGAACGCCCATCAGCGCCGTCTTGATCACCATCTCCGAGGTCAGCCGCCCTGTGGTGTAGAGGATCTTGTCCGCCCCCGAGACGCCCTCACGGAACATCCATCCAGCGATCTTATCGACCGCATTGTGGCGCCCGACATCCTCCATGAACACGAGTGGGCGCCCCTGCTCGCACAGCACAGTGCCGTGGATCGCCCCGGCCTCGAGGTAAAGGCTGGGAACCGTGTTGATCGCCTTTGCGAGCGCATAGAGCCATGACGTCCGCAGCTCCGCCTTCGGCAAAGAGACCCCCTCGATCTGCTCCATCATATCACCAAAGACAGTTCCGACCGCGCAGCCGCTGGTGCGGATCTTGCGGCGCATCTTATCCTCGTAGTCGGTTGCCCGCTCGGTGCGGACCACGACGACCTCAAGTTCGTCGTCATAGTCCACCGCCGTCACCTGGTCGGACGCCAAGAGCATCCCTTGGTTCAGCAGGTAGCCAAGCGCGAGGTATTCCGGATGGTCGCCGATGGTCATCGCGGTGACCACCTCCTGAGCGTTCAGATAGATAGTAAGCGCCCGCTCCTCGACCACGCGGATGTCGACCAAAGCGCCGGTCTGGTCCCGCCCGGTGACGCCTCGGGTAAGGCGCGGATCGGTCGAATCAGGTGCGATGACGAATTCGGTCATCGTGCGACCCTCCCAGCAGTACCGAACGACCCCGTTTGCAGATAGCAGCAAATCAGGCGGCCGACCTCTGCATTGAGGGGCAACAGCCCATGAACCGTCGACACGACCGCGCGCGCCTCCGCCCCTGCCCAAGCGGAACGGACCGGGACAAGCCAGTCACCCCGCCGCGTTCCCAAGGCACAGATCCCGGCGATTGCCGCGATACCCTCGCTCTGGCTGTTCGGAGGCCTAAGCACGGCGATGTCGCTCAAGGCTGGACCAAAGACCCGGCGCGCCCACTGCCAACGCGCCAGCCTTTCTGCGAGCGGCGCGCCTGCATTCGGAGCACCCAGTTGCACAACGCGGCCAAACCGCGCATCGCTCCGCGAAAGCGCCATGCGTCTTGCGATGACGCCCCCGAGCGAGTGGCCAACGAGATGTACACGGCCCCAGCCTTTCGTCAGCGCTGCAACCCGCTGTTGGACCCAGCAGACCGCCTCCTCAAGGCTAAGTTGACGGGATGGATACCGAACCCTGGCCGTCTCGAAACCGCTGCGCCTGAGCCACCGCGCCAGCAACACCATGGAGCCCTCTCCCCGGCCGAGACCGTGGATCAGCAACACGCCTTCCAGCCCGAAGGGGATCTGGCCCGATTGGGCGTTGTTCACGTCGGTTCGCATACCCCATCACAAACCGCGACTGGTGCGCGCGGTCAAGGCCCGGTAGAGCAAAGCGATGGACATGACCCCACACCCCGACCCTGTTCGCCTTGGCCGCCGTGGTTTCCGCGCGGGTTTGCTCAGCGCGATCCCCGTGCTGGCGGCCGTGGGCCCTTTTGGACTGATCTTCGGGATCGTCGCGGCGGAGAACGGGCTGAATCTTGCTGCAACCCTCACGATGAGTGCGCTGGTGATCGCAGGTGCAAGCCAGCTTGCCGCCCTCCAGGTGCTTGCCAATGACGGGCCAGCACTGGTGGCGATTTTGACAGGTGCGGTGGTCAACCTGCGCATGGCGATGTACTCGGCCTCGCTTGCAATCTCCTGGCAAGGGGCGCCCTTGAACTTGCGCGCGCTCGCAGCCGTCCTCCTGCACGACCAGAGTTACGGTTTGTCGATCCAACGCTATCGGACAAAACCGGACGACAGCCTCTCTGACCGGCTCGGATTTTTCTTTGGCGTGGGCCTGCCAACAAGTCTGGCTTGGATCGTTATGACCTATCTGGGCGCAACCCTCGGAGACCGTCTGCAAGCCTACGTGGATCTCAGCTTCATTGTACCGGTCGCCTTTATCGCTATTGCAGCCCCCATGCTGCGCGGCCGGGCGAACGCCGTCGCAGCAGCGGTGGCAGCGACAATATCGGTGTTGCTGGCAGGGGTGCCGTTCTCCCTCGGCGTTATGATTGGCGCGGCCGCCGGCATCGTCATCGGGATGAGCCTGCCACACCCGGAGGATCAGCAGTGATCGAGCCCGCGACCATCTGGCTGGTGATTGTGGGTCTCGGCATTACCACCTATTTGATCCGGTTCTCGTTTCTTGGCCTGCTCGGCGGCAGGCCGGTGTCGGAGCGGGTGCGGCGCGTGCTGGGCTTTGTGCCGGCGACCGTTCTGCCCGCCTTGATCGCACCCATGGTGCTGTCGGATGGCGCCGGGGGCTTCGCAGTCGATCCAGCCACTGGGGCCGCGGCCGCCGCTGCGCTGGTCGCAGGCTATGCAGCGGCCAGCACGATTGCGGGGATCGGCGCCGGCATCGCGGGGTTTACGCTGGTGACACTCTTGCTCTGAGCCTTCAGGTTCGAAGCTGCCCACCCGTTGCTTTCTCGACCGCCGCAATCAGTTTGGCCGAGAGCGCTTCGATCTGTTCATCCGTGAGCGTGCCGTCCTTGGGCTCGAGCCGAAGCGTAACGCCAACGGATTTCTTGCCCTCGCCGAACTGCTCCGCGGCGCGGGCGCCTTCGAAGAGATCGAAGACCTGTGCGTCTGCTACCAGGGCTTTGTCGGCCCCAAGCGCGGCGCGGAGGATCGCCTGCGCCTCTACCCGATCACCGACAACAAACGCGAAATCGCGCTCGACGCTTTGGAAATCCGACGTGGCGAGCGCTGGCCGGGCGGTCCCTTTGCGCTTCGGTGCTGGTACGGCATCCAGGAATACGACCGAGGCCACGGCGGGTCCCTTGATGTCCATCTCGGTCAGCACCTTGGGATGCAGTTCGCCGAAGACGGCGAGCGTGACCTTGGGGCCCATCTTGAGCGCCGCCGACCTGCCAGGGTGGAACCACTCGGGCGCCTCCCGGGCGATCTGCAGCCGGACGACGGGCGCGCCGACAGCGGAGAGCACCGCCTCCGCATCCCGCCGGGCATCGCCGAGATCAACGGCCCGCCGATCGCCGGCCCAATGCCGCGGACCGGTATGGCCAACGCGGAGCGCCGTTGCCTGTGCTTCCTGCTCTCCAGGCTCAGCGCCGAGAAAGGCAGGGCCAACCTCGAAGAGCCCAAGATCGCCAAACCCGCGCGCCTGATTGCGGGCGGCGGCGGCCAAAAGCCCCGGCAGAAGCGAGGGCCGCATATCCGAGAGTTCCGAGCTGATCGGGTTGGCAAGCTTGCGCGCATCCTCCCCGCCACCAAAAAGCGCGGCCTGCGGACCGGAGACGAAGCTGTAGCCTACACACTCGTTCAGACCCGATGCGGCCAGGCTCCGACGGGCTGCAGCTTCCCGCACTTGCGCAGGCGTCAGCACCGGGCGCAGGACACCTGGATCCGGCCGCGACATCGGTTTCGCCTTGAGCTTGGTGAGCGACGCGACCCGGGCGATCTCCTCCACCAGATCCGCCTCGCCGTGCACATCAGGTCGCCAGGAAGGCACCCAGACCTCCAGCGCCTCACCCGTGCCCGTCGCCGAGAAGCCGAGCGCTGTGAGGATGCGCACCTGCTCCTCTCGCGGGATGCTCATGCCGACCAGGCTCTCGACCCGTGCCGGCCGCAGGCGGTAGCTGCGGGCCGTGTCCGGCACTGTACCCGCCTGAACAGGTTCCGACACCTCACCACCACAGAGAGCGAGGATCATGCGCGTGGCAAGCTCCATGCCCACAGGCGTGAACGCCGGATCAACCCCCCGCTCGAAGCGATAT
This sequence comes from Pseudomonadota bacterium, assembly GCA_039816045.1. GTDB lineage: Bacteria > Pseudomonadota > Alphaproteobacteria > Rhodobacterales > Rhodobacteraceae > Thermohalobaculum. The sequence continues at coordinate 110,587 of JBCBYB010000008.1, read as the reverse complement.
CGGGCGTCGGAGTGGATCTTCAGGCGCCGACCGGTCGCGGCGATGGTCACCGGGTCCCAGTAGGCGCTTTCGAGGAAGACATTCACCGTCTCTTCGGTGCAGCCTGTCTCAGCGCCGCCCATGATGCCGGCAATGGACTCAGGTCCGTTCTCATCGGAGATCGCCATCATTCCCGGCTCGAAGCGGTACTCCTTGTCGTCGAGGGCCACCAGCGTCTCGCCGCCCTCCGCCGGATGCACCCGCAACGCGCCGCCGGCCACCTTGTCTGCGTCAAACACATGCAAGGGGCGCGCCCGGTCAAAGGTGACATAGTTGGTGATGTCCACGAGCGCGGAGATCGGCCTGAGCCCGATCGCCTTCAGTCGGCGCTGCAACCACTCTGGCGAGGGTCCGTTCTTCACCCCCCGGATCAGACGGCCACAGAACACCGGGCAGCCTTTGTCGATGAGTGCGTCGTCGATGGTGACCGTGATTGGACAAGGGAAGCTGCCGGCGACCGCCTCAACCGCAGGGATCTTCAGCGTGCCAACGCCCCGAGCGGCCAAATCCCGCGCAATCCCGGCTACACCCAACGCATCCGGACGGTTTGGCGTCACCGCAATCTCGATGACCGGATCGTTCAGACCTGCATGGTCGATGAAACGCACACCGAGGGGCGCGTCCTCCGGCAGGTCGATGATGCCGTCATGATCGTCGGAGAGCTCAAGCTCCCGCTCCGAGCACAGCATACCGTTCGACTCCACCCCGCGGATCACGCCGGGTTTGAGATCCACCCCGGTGCCCGGGATGTGAGTGCCGGTCGGAGCAAACACACCCACCAACCCGGTCCGAGCATTTGGGGCACCACAAACCACTTGGACTTCCTCGGACGGCCCTTCAGGTCCCTTCGGCCAGGTCTCAACCCGGCAAAGCCGCAGCCGGTCCGCATTCGGGTGCTGCACCGCCTCGATGACGCGGCAGGTCCGGAACGCTCCAAGCGTCTTGGTAGGATCCTCGATCCCCTCGACCTCAAGCCCAAGATCCGTAAGTGCCTCAGCGATTTCGTCGGCGCTGGCGTCCGTGTCGAGATGGTCGTGCAACCAGGAAAGCGGAAACTTCATCGTCGGCCTCGTCCGGTAAGAACCCGCGGGCCCTTGGCAGGCCTACGCGGTCAGGCGCGGATCTAGCGCAGAACGGATCGCAGCGGAACCCCGCTGGCCGGTTTACCCTCTCGCTTAAAGCTTCGTTAGGACAATTTCTCTATTTCGTTAGCAGGTTATTTATGCGTCGTAGGTTTTGGTGTGGTGTACACTCGGTCCCGGTTTCTCCGGTCGCTCTCTATGTATCTGAAAGATCCGTGCGGCGCTGCTGCGATGGATTGGATTATGCTGACCAGCGGCGCGCTGACAGCGGCCCTCGCGGCCATCTTCGTCCTCGGCATGAGCCTCACCGACACATTGGGTCGCAGTATCGTCGAAGACCTGAGACGCGTCGCGCCGCATGGCGTTGCCGTTTCAGCGGAACATCCAGGGATCCTCTCGGCGGCCTATCGCGAGTCCAAAACCCAAGGCAGCCGTTCAGAGGGAAACGGCCGATTAGATCAGAGCGATGAGTGGTCGGCGCAAGAGTTCACTGCACCCTCGGATGATCTATCGGATTGATCCTAGGGCCTGTGGACGAATTGACTCAAGTAACGGTTTGAGGATTCCCGTGCGGAGATTTGTCTGATTCATGGAGAGCCGACTGCATGGGAGGTCGGCGATGTCGACGAAGATGACGGAGGCGGATTGGGAGGTGGCGCTCGAGGTGTTCCGCGCCTGTCTGCCGGCTCGCGGCGCGAAGGCGCGGGACGACCGGCTGTTCCTCGAGGCGCTCCACTATTTCACGGTCCACAACATCTCCTGGCGCGCGCTGCCCGTACGGTTCGGCCCCTGGAACTCCGTCTGGAAGCGCTTCGATCGCCTGAGCAAGGCTGGCGTGTTCGAGGATTGGTTTGCCTTGCTCGCTGGCCCCAGCGGCACGGCTCATCTCGTTCAGATGTTCGACTCGACGGTCGTCCGGGCCCATGTCTCGGCGGCTGGCGCGAAAGGGGGCAGGACGGCCAGGCACTCGGCCGCTCGCGCGGCGGGTTCGGCACCAAGATCCATGTGAAGACCGACCATGACGGGCTTCTCATCGCCTTCGAGCTGACCGGCGGCGAAGCCTCGGATGCGCCGATGTTCGCGACCCTCATCGATGCAGGACCCGACGAGGCGCCCCGCGCCGTCGTCGGCGACAAGGGATACGACAGCGATGCCAACCGGGCCATGGCGCGCGACCGCGGCGCCGTCCCGGTGATCCCGCATCGATCCAACCGGAAGAGCATTCCAGCCCGCTTCGCGAGGGCACTCTACCGGGGACGGGCCCGCATCGAGCAGATGATCGACAGGATGAAGCGCTTCAAGCGCGTCGCGCTACGATGCGAGAAGACCGCCCGAAACTTCCGCTCCATCGTCGCGCTGGCCGCAGCTTTCGTCTTGGGCAAATTCGTCCACACGGCCTAGTATTTGGAGAAACCGACTTCTAACGGTGACAATGGCGCTTGAGTCTGCGCTCCAGGGAAGGGCGCTGGCGTCGCACTCAGCGAAAGCATTGCAAAGCGAGTTCGGCCGCATTCCGCCGTAAGCTCGCATCTGCTGTGAAGTGGACCGCCCACCGGAGATGTCGTTCGGGGCACCGTCGCATGGCCAGCGTCTTGCGCGCGGCCAGACTGTCTAGGATCGCGTGCATGGTCTTGCCAGCCGGGAACTCGCGGTTGGGGGCACTGACACCCAGCAGGAATTCCAGATAACGACGCCGCGGCACGGTTCGCCCAAAGACCCTGCCAGTCAGCGGTTTGAGCGTCGAGAACAGCGTCCTGGTACAGTTGCGCTTGGCGACGGTTCGAGAAGGCCGGATCCTTCGAGAGCTTGAAGACCAGCCAACGATACGGTGGGAGCGGTTGCGCCTTCCAAACCCCTACACGGTTGAGGTGGCCAGGCCGGTGCGTTTTGCCATGGTCCGAAGCATCCAAGCTGCTGCCTCCCGGGCCAGCTCCTCAAGGGGTGGTCACTGTCTCTCGGACACCTTGGCCTCAACGCAGGTCTTCGACACGCCTGCCTCACAGATGAGCGCGGCGGGGCCGAGACCGTGACGGAAACTCCGCCGCACAAGCTGCGGACCCGAACCGCAGCTAGAAGCCGGTTTCGACATCGCCCGACCAACTCAGAGCCGAGCGCCACGATCGCTTTGACGGGTTTGATTCCGATCAAGGACGACGGGACCAGACTCTCCGATGATCTGGGCCAGCCCTTTCGGGGCTCCGCGATTTTTGGAGGCCTCCTTGTCGCAATCGGACACCACCGGTTCCGCGGAACCGCTCTACACATCCCGTGAGCCGATCTTTCCAAAATCGGTGACGGGACAGTTCCGCCGCCTCAAATGGGCGATCATGGCGGTGACGCTTGCGGTCTATTACCTCACCCCATGGATCCGCTGGGACCGTGGTCCGCACATGCCGGACCAAGCCGTGCTGGTCGACCTCGCCAACCGGCGGTTCTTCTTCTTTTGGATCGAGATCTGGCCGCAAGAGTTCTACTATGTCGCAGGGTTGCTGATCATGGCGGGCTTGGGGCTGTTCTTGGTGACCTCGGTGCTGGGACGCGCCTGGTGCGGGTACACTTGTCCACAGACTGTCTGGGTCGATCTCTACCAACATGTCGAGCGCTGGATCGACGGCGACCGGAACGCTCAGATGCGGCTTTGGAACGCTCCCTGGGGCGCGAAAAAGATCTGGCGCCGCAGTGCGAAATGGACCCTATGGCTGCTCATCGCCCTCGCGACCGGCGGCGCTTGGATCTTCTACTTCGCCGACGCACCGACCTTGGCGTGGCAGTTCGCGACCGGTCAGGCGCCCGCCATCGCCTACACCACCGTGGGCATTCTCACCGCTACGACGTTTATCTTCGGCGGGTTTATGCGAGAGCAGGTCTGTATCTACATGTGCCCCTGGCCGCGCATCCAAGGGGCGATGCCCGACGACCAGTCTTTGATTGTCACCTACAAGGACTGGCGCGGAGAGCCCCGGGGCAAACACCGCAAAGCCGCCGCAGCGGCGTCGCTCGGCGACTGCATCGACTGCAATGCCTGCGTCAACGTCTGCCCAACCGGAGTGGACATCCGAGAGGGCCAGCAGATCGGCTGCATCACCTGCGCGCTCTGCATCGATGCCTGCGACGACATCATGGCCAAGATTGGCAAGCCCCGCGGGCTGATCGACTATTGCACCCTTGCCGACGAGACGCTGGAGCGAGGCGGCGCCGAGCCCGTGCCGTCATGGCGCCGGGTGGTTCGGGCGCGCACACTGCTCTACACTGCTCTATGGTCGCTGATCGGGATCGCGATGGTGGTCGCGCTGTTTGTGCGCTCCGAGGTCGGCATATCTCTCGAGCGGGACCGCAATCCGCTCTATGTTACGCTGACCAACGGCGAGATCCGGAACGGCTATACCCTCAAGGTTCACAACAAGAGCGGCGAGCCCAACCGGTTTCGCCTCTCGGTCAAGAGCGACTACTTCGTGGTGCCAGAGGTACAGAACGAAGCAAGCCTTGTGTTCACCGTGGCCGCCGACACGACCCGGCGCTTACGTGTCTTCCTAACGGCCCCACCGTGGTTCGGCATGCCAGAGCGCTTTGACCTTACGATGTGGGTCGAAAACGTCGCGACCCGGGAGTGCACCGCCTACAAGACGCATTTCAGAGGACCCGAAGAATGAGCAACACCCATCTCGATCGATCCGCCCGTCCAATCACTGGGCGCATGGTTCTTGTGATCGCGCTCCTGGCCTTCGGCGTTATTTTGACGGCGAACCTCACGCTTCTGTTCTCGGCAACCGGGAGCTTCCCGGGGCTGATCGTGAAGAACTCCTATGTCGCAAGCCAGGGCTGGGATGCCCGCACCGCGGCACAACGGACGCTGGGCTGGCAGTCCGTGGTGGCCCATCGCGACGGTGTGCTGACCGTTCGGTTTAGCGATGCGGAGGGAGCGCCTCTCGAGGGGTTGGCACCGGCAATCACCGTGGGCCGTCCGGCAACCGACGCTCAGGATCGCGCGCTGACCGCAAGGGCTGGATCAAAGCCGGGTGAATACGAGGCCGAAGCCTCCCTTGCACCGGGTCAATGGCGGATAGCCATCGCAGCAAATGACGGCAAGGCGTCCTATACTGCATCCGCCAATCTCTTCGTCCCGGAGCCCAAGTGATGCGCGATCTAGAGGACAACCCGCCCTTTTCGCCCTGTTGCGGAGGAGGCGCGGCAAGTGCCCTTGCAAGCCAGGCCGCTGAACGCTGGGCGCGCCCGAGCGAAGGCCGACGAAAGCGGGTTGATCTCCTTTTGCCGGGGATCTCCTGCGCCGGATGCATAGGCACCATTGAGCGAGGGCTCGCACAGGAAACCGGTATCGAGTTCGTCCGTGTAAACCTGTCGCTCCGGCGGGCAAACGTTGAGTTTAACCCGGATGTGAGTTCGGTCTCGCGGATCATCGAGGCGCTTGAGGCGCTCGGCTATGATGCAAAGCCCTTCGACGCCAATGCGATGGCCGGCGTCGATCGGGACGCCCAAGGGCGCGATTTGCTAGCGAGGCTCGGCGTCGCCGGCTTCGCAGCGATGAACGTCATGCTGCTCTCGGTGTCTGTCTGGTCGGGCGCTGAGGATGCAACACGGGATTTCCTTCACTGGGTCTCCGCACTGATTGCGCTGCCGGCGATCGCGTATTCTGGGATGCCCTTCTTCCGCTCTGCCATTGGTTCATTGCGGGCCAGGCGTCTCAATATGGATGTCCCAATTTCGCTCGCCGTCTGTCTCGCAGCGGGGTCCTCGCTCTATGAAACAATGCTGAGCGGGGAGCACGCCTATTTCGATGCAGGCATCTCGCTGCTCTTCTTTCTCTTGGTTGGGCGGTACCTCGACCACCGGACCCGAGCCGTCGCGCGATCCTCAGCGGCGGAGCTAACCGCACTGTCAGCACGGTCGGCGACGGTGATTGCAGCGGATGGCTCCCGTGCGGCGATCCCCGCCGAGGAGCTGTCGCCCGGTGCCCTTGTCGAAGTCGCCGCGGGTGAGCGCATTCCCGCTGACGGAGTGGTGGAGGTCGGGCGCTCGGATGTCGATCGATCGCTGGTGACTGGCGAGAGTCGCCCCGAGGTCGTGGAAGAAGGAGCGGAGGTCCATGCCGGCATGCTGAACCTCTCCGGTGTGCTTCGGGTCCGGGCCCGCGCGACCGGCGAGGCAACGCTGCTGGCTGAGATTGCCCGAATGGTCACAGTGGCAGAGCATGGCAAGACCCGCTATGACCGCTGGGCCGACCAAGCGGCCCGCATCTATGCACCCTTGGTCCATCTCATTGCTGCCACAGCATTTTTTGGCTGGTATCTCGCGACAGGAGACATTCGGCTGTCGCTCTCGGTGGCCACAGCGCTCCTTATCATAACCTGCCCCTGTGCACTCGGGCTTGCGGTTCCAGCTGTGCATGCGGCGGCGGGCGGCAAGCTCTTCCGAAGTGGGGTCTTGCTGAAGGACGCTGGTGCGCTCGAGCGTTTGGCGACTGTTGATACGGTGGTTTTCGATAAGACGGGCACGCTCACCGACGGGCAACCCGTTCTGAACAACGCCCCGCGCATCGACGACCCCGCCTGGCCCATCGCAATGGCGCTCGCGCGCTCCTCACGCCACCCTTTGGCGCGCGCCCTCAGTGAAGCGGCGGCGGCACACAGCATCTCGCCTGCGGAGATCACAGAGGTGATCGAGCATCCGGGACTGGGCATCGAGGGACGCGCGGGCGATCTGACCGCCCGTCTGGGAAGTGCGGCGTGGACGGGCGCGGAGCCCACCGAGGAAACGGCAGTCTTTCTGCGCGTTGGAGATGGCACACCTCTTGCTTTCACTTTCGGAGAAGTGCTGCGTAAGGATGGCCCTGAGACGTGTTCGGCCCTGTGTGGTTTGGGGTTGAAGGTTGTATTGCTTTCAGGGGATGGAAGTGGTCCGGTGGCTCGGCTTGCCAGAGCTGCCGGAATTCCAAAAGCCCTCTCGACCCAAACTCCAACAGACAAACTCGCCCATATCCGAGCGCTCGAGCGTGACGGACACCGCATTCTGATGGTCGGTGACGGGATTAATGACGCGCCGGCTCTGGCCGCTGCCTCCGCTTCGATGTCCCCGGTGGCCGCAGCGGATGTGAGCCGGGCAGCGGCAGATCTGGTGTTCACCGGGGCGCGCCTCTCACCCGTGACATTTGCAATTCGCACAGCGCAAACCGCGCGTCGTCGCGCTCTGCAAAACTTTGCCCTTGCCGCAATCTACAATGCACTCGCGATCCCGCTCGCGCTGGCGGGTTTGGTCACGCCACTGGTCGCAGCCCTGGCGATGTCAGGCTCATCAATCATCGTGACACTGAACGCGATCCGCAGCTGGCCGACCGATCAGCGAGCGCCACTCGAACCAAAGGACACCAGCCAATGACAATCCTCGCCGTATTGATCCCGGTGTCGCTGGGACTCGGACTGCTCGGGCTCTGCGCCTTTGTCTGGGCCCTCCGTCACGGGCAGTACCAGGACCTCGAGGGGGATGCCGCGCGCATTCTTTTCACCGAGCGCGACCCAGACGGCTGAGCTCAGTCGATCCGGCTCAGCTCCAGAACGACGGCAGCGTAGAAGACAAAACTCGCGGCCAGCACTGCCGCGTGCCAGATTGCGTTTTGGAACGGCAGGCTTTCCCATAGGTGAAAGACCACACCGACGGTGTAGAGCGCCCCGCCCACAAAAAAGAGGACGAAGGCGGGCGTGCCGAGCCCAGCAAGGATTGGCCACCCAACGGCCACGATGGCCCAGCCCATTGCGAGATAAAGCCCGAGCGTCAGCCATTCGAGCCGATCGGGGATCAGGAGTTTGAGCGCGATCCCCGCTCCCGCGGCCGACCACATGCCCGCGAGGATCAGCGCCGCGCGCTCACCCCCCAACATGACGGTGAACGGCGTATAGGTCCCCGCGATCTTGGCATAGATGGCGGCGTGATCGAGACGGCGCAGCCAGCTGTCGAAGCGCGGGATCTTGATCAGGTGATAAGAGGCCGAGGCAGCGAACATAGCCACCAGACAGGCGGCATAGACGGCAACCGCGGCGATGGTCGCACCACCGGTGTGCCAAACAACGGCCAGCCCGACCAGAATGGGCGCAGCAATCAGCGCCGCACTCACACCTGTGACATGGAGCACCTTGTCCGCCAGCAGCTCCCCCGCCGTGTAGGCCGGTCTTACGACCACATGCACACCCGTCTGCCGTTGTTCCGCCATCGCACAACCCTGCATTGACCCCACACCGTGGCGACGCTAACACCGCCCGAATGTGCCTGTCACCCGTGCCCCAAGGTGAGGCTGGCAGAAGGGACCATCCCGAAGAGGAGCCCGTTTCATGTCCGACCGCCGCCGCGAGCGTGGACGGCGCCCGCCGGTTCAGGCTGGGTTCGACAGCTGGTCCCAAGGCGAGCATAAGGCCAGTGCGCGCATCGCCCGAGGGATCGTGGTGCCAGCAGCGCGTCCTGGCTTCACGCTTTCGCCCAACGCTCGGGTGTTTCATATCGGCTCCAGGTTCGCCCGAGGCATGGAGACGGATCTGGCGGCGGCAGGGGTCCAAACGCTCTCGCGCGACCCGTCCGCTGCCTTGGCGGTGCTTCGCAGCAACCCGACCAGGGGTCTGCTGAACAAGTACAACCCGGTCGCGATCCGCCAGGAACTGGACTGGGCCTCGGGGATCGAGGATTTCCCACGTGAGTTTCTGCTCAGTCACGGTGGCGCCTATGTGGATCCAGGGCTGCATGAGTTGGCGCCAGCGGGTGACATGAACACGATCATGCGGCGACGGGAGGGTGTGTCGGCCTATTTCGCCCGGGCGTTTCGTGCCGATCTGGTGGTCATCACACTCAGCACCACCGAGGTTTGGTTCGACCGGCGCACGAGGTTGGCGCTGAACGGTCCACCACTCAAGCGGATTTACCGGACTGATCCCGACCGCTTCAGCTTCCGCCCCGTGCTGTTCGAAGAGGTGCTGGCACATTTAAAGGCGGCTTGTTCTGTCCTCAACGGAGAGAACCCGAAACTGAAGATCGTGATCGCAGTCTCGCCCGTGCCCCTCGAGCGCACATACGGCCCCGAAGACATTATCGTCGCAACCCAGACCGCCAAGAGCACGTTGCACGCTGCGGCGACCCAGGTGGCCGCAGCGACGCCATCTGTCGATTATTTCCCTTGTTACGAGGCGGTCACCACCTCTGATCCGGCGCGCGCCTGGGAAAGCGATAGGCGGACAGTGCGGCCGGAGATGATGCGCGCCCTGACGGCTGCCTTTATCGAGCGCTATGGCCTGATGCTGACCCCAGAAAGCCCCACGGCAGGGCGTGCCTGAACCGCTCAGCGACCCCGTTTGAGATAGACGTAGAACGCGCCGCTGCCGCCATGGCGTTGATGCGCCTCGTAGATCCCGACAATCCGTGCGCGATAGGGACCGGACCGCAGCCAGCGCGGAGCCGCATCGCGCAAGATCCCCCGGTCGGGCTTCATAAAGGGCGCGTCCTCACCTCTATCTGCCCGCCCGCCCTTGCCAGTGATCACAAGAACGCAGCGCAGTCCCGCCTGAAGCGACTGCCGGATGAACCCGTCGAGCCGGGCATGGGCACGCTCGGCAGTCATTCCGTGGAGATCGATGCGGGCATCTGGCGCGCGTTCTCCGCGACGGAGGCGCTCGGCCGTGCGACGGTCGAGCCCAGGCTCGGGGCGGCCAACCGGGGCTGGGGGCGACTCGCCAAGGCTCACTGAGTGGGACGGCAGCGCGCGGCCTTCCGGCCGGATGAGGCGTGCAGGCCCTGGGCCCTGCGCTGCACTGTCTGGGAGCCGTTCGACAGGGGCCGGAGGTTCTCGCAAGATCGCCGGTTGTGGCCCCGGCGCGACGCGTCTGTTCATCGGTCGGGCAGTGCGCGCAACCCGCTCCCACAACGCCTGGTCTTCAGGACTGAGCCGGGAGGGCGGCTTGCCCGAGCCCCTCCGGGCCATGGATTTACTCGCCGGTGGCGCTAAGAAGCCAGTTCGGATTCGGGGAGCCCATCACACGGCTGAAGGTCCAGACATCGGTCTGGCGCCGGATCTCGTTCGGATCTCCCTCGACAATACGGTTCTCCGCATCGCGCACCGCAGTGATCATCTCACCGACAAAGCGCAGGGTCAGATCGGCCTCAGCCGTGTCATCGTCGAAACGGATCGTCTCGACACGCAGATCCCGCACACCGATGAAACGCGCCTCGACCTGGAGACCTTCTTCCTCGCGCGAGCGGATCACCTTCTCGAACGCCTGATAAACATCCGGCGTCAGCAGGTCCTGCAGGGTCGAGCGGTCGCCCTCCTCATAGGCCATCAGCACCATCTCATAGGCAGATCGCGCGCCCCGCAGGAACTCTTCAAGCGAAAAGTCTTGCTCTACCTTGCGGATCTCGGTCAGAGCGTCCCGCGTCTCTTCATCGAGATTGCGCACAGCGGAGGCTTCGATCTCATCCTCCTCCTCGACAACCTCGGGACCTGCCGGGCCCACACCGTTCTGCTGGCCAACTCCTGAGTTGGAGGTTGGCTCATAGCCCGTCCGTGTGCCGATCACGGACCGCAGCCGATAAAGCACAATGGCGGCGATTGCGAAGAGGATGATGAACTCGACCAATTTGTATGTGCCCATCTGCTTTCTCGATGTTGCCACGGACCGCCGTCGGCCCGAGCGGCGGGTGGTGTCGGTGCATTCGCTGGCTTATGTAAGGCGTGCACGGGGCAAAGTCTATTCGGACTGGGTTACTGGGTGCGAAACGAGACGGACACAGACGGGAAAATGCGGCCATGTGGCTCTTTGTGGCGCTTATTGCGGTACCGATCATCGAGATCGCCTTGTTCATCGAGGTCGGCGGAGCGATCGGATTGTGGCCCACCATCGCGATTGTGATCGCCACCGCCGTCGCAGGGGGCATTTTGCTGCGCTCCCAGGGATTCGCCGCTATGAACGAGCTCCAGCGGCGGATGGCGGTGGGAGAGGACCCGAGCGGCACGCTTGCCCATGGGGCGATGATCCTGATCGCGGGCGTTTTGATGCTGACGCCTGGCTTCTTTACGGACACGGTTGGATTTCTGCTGTTGGTTCCCGCAGTCCGCGCTGCGCTGATCAAGAGCCTCGCCGGTCGGATCTCGGTCTTGTCGATGCAGGCAGGGCCCATGCATCAGGGCCCCACAGAAAGGCGCGGACAGACGACGGTTGACGCGGATTATGTGGACGTCACACCTGACCCGGAGCAACCGCCGCGCCCCGAAAACCGCCCGCCGCAATCCTGACGCCATTGCCCGTCTCCGACCGATCTGATACCCGGCCTCCAACGCGCGGCATACGCATGAGAGGAACCGTCCGATGAGCGACACCACCAGCCAGATGGCCAATACCGGCATTGATCTCGAGAACCCGCCGACTGCGCGGATGCTCGGCCATTTTACCCGGGATCTGTCTTTCGAGAACGTGGCGGTGATGGAAGGGTCGCTGACAAAGGGCAATCCCGAGATCAGCGTCAATGTCGGGATGGACGCCAAATCCCTTGGCGAAGACCGTTATCAGGTCAACATGAAGATCAACGCAAAGGCGACGTCCGAGGAAAAGACGCGGTTCCTGGTCGAGCTCGACTATGCAGGGGTTTTCGTGCTGTCGAACGTGCAGCAGCAGCATCTGCATCCGTTCTTGTTCATCGAGTGCCCGCGGCAGTTGCTGCCTTTTGCGCGCCGGGTCCTGGCCGACGTCACGCGGGACGGTGGCTATCCACCGGTGATGCTCGACAATGTGGACTTCGCCGCACTCTACAAACAGCGGCTTGAGCAGGCACGGGCCAAACAACAGGCCGAAAACGGCGCTGGCGACGCGCCTGAGGTGCCCCAGGCCTGACGGGCTCGCACTATTCGGCGGTGGTGGTCCAAAGCGCCCCATCGCCGAGTTCGGCCACAAAAGCCGCATGCGCCTCCGTCTCGGCCTCTGAGAGACGCGAGGGCAAGGGCGCCGGACGGGGTTTCGCTGCTCCTTGGCTGTGGTGACCGGCGTCTGCGATCACCTTTTCGGCCTGCGCTGCACCCAACTCAAAGCCGCGCTGCCGACCTCCCTGTAGCTCGAGGTAGACCTCCGCGAGCAGCTCGCAGTCCAACAAGGCTCCGTGCTTCTCACGCCCGCTGTTGTCGACCCCGAAGCGCCGGCAAAGCGCATCGAGGTTTGCCTGCGCCCCCGGAAACGCCCGTTTCACCATGGCAAGCGTGTCGATTGCCTGCTGGTTGGGCAAGGCCCTACGACCAAGTCGGGTCAGCTCCGCATTGATCATCCGCATATCGAAGGCCGCATTATGGATCACCAGCGGCGTGTCACCGATAAAGGCGAGAAACGCCTCTACGACGTCTGCAAAGACCGGCTTATCGCGCAGGAAATCATCCCCGAGCCCGTGAACCTGAAAGGCATCCGGAGGCATTGAGCGCTCCGGGTTGATGTACTGATGATAGACGCGCCCCGTCGGCAGGGTGTTCATCAATTCGACGCCGGCGATCTCGACAATGCGGTGCCCGTCCTCAGGGTCGAGGCCTGTCGTCTCCGTATCCATTACGATTTCACGCATCGCTCGCTCCTATGGCTTGCAGGACCGCATCAACTTGGCGCTCAGCCGCCTCCAAGCCCGCAGCGGTGTCGATCACGAAATCCGCGCGCGCGCGCTTTTCCGCATCGGGGATCTGTTTGGCGAGAATGGCTTCGAACGCGGCCTCCGTCATCCCCTGACGCGCAAAAACGCGGGCGCGCTGAACCTCTGCGGATGCCGATACGACCACCACATGGTCGAAGTCGTCCTGCGCACCGATCTCGAAGAGCAGCGGAATATCGCAAAGGGTAACGGCCGAGCCCTTTATCTCTTCTTCTTTGTGGAAAGCGTCCCGGTCCTCAGCCACCAACGGATGGATCAATGCCTCGATCCTGGGCAACAGCGTTGCGTCTGCCAGGATAGCCTCCCGCAGCTTGGCCCGGTCCACCCCATCCGGCCCGACCGCAGCGGGTGCGAGCATCGCAATGGCCGCAGCTCCAGTACCCTGAGGGCCATAGAGCCGGTGGACTGCATCATCCGCGTCCCAGACCGCGACACCACGGCGGGCGAACATCTGGGCGGTCGTAGACTTCCCCATCCCGATGGAGCCGGTGAGCGCCAGGCGGATCATGCGAGGCATGCAGCACGCAACGCGTCGTCCACTGGCGGGTCCTCGCCGAACCAGGCCTTGAAGGCCGGTCGTGCCTGGTGGAGCAACATCCCAAGGCCGTCGACTGTGGCAAGCCCGTGCTCACGGGCAGCCGTCAGGAAGGGTGTCTCAAGAGGCACGTAGACGATATCCGTGGCCACCGCCCCCTCTGCCGCGCCCTCGAGGGGAAGTTCTAAGGGAGGATGACCAGCCATCCCGAGGCTTGTTGTGTTGACGATGAGCGCCGCGCCCGACACCGCATCTACCCGATCCGACCAGTCGAACACGTGGACGCGGTCTCCGAACGCCGTGGCCAGGATCTCCGCCTTTGCGCGCGTGCGGTTGGTGAGGCGGATCTCTGGCGCCGCAGCAGCCAGGAGCGCGTGCAGCACCGCGCGGCACGCCCCGCCGGCCCCGAGCACGACAGCCGGGCCAGCCACTCCCTTCCAGTCCGGCGCCCCTGCCCGAAGGTTCTCGATGAAGCCGTAAGCGTCGGTGTTGTCTGCAACGATTCCGTCAGGCGTGAAGCGGATCATATTGGCCGCACCTATCGCGCGGGCCGCCTCGGTCGCCTGGTCGGCCATACTCAGGGCCGCCTCCTTGTGTGGCAGGGTGACGTTGACACCGCACAATCCGGCTTTGGGCAACGCTACGTAAACCTCGGCGAAATCTTCAGGCCTCACAGCCAGAGGAACATAACGTCCCGGCATGCCAAGGCGGCGGAACCAGTGATCGAACAGCACCGGGCTTTTGGAATGGGCAATCGGCCAACCGAGCACACCGGCGACAAGTGGTCCATCTGTCATTCCAGCAGCACCCCCTGCGCACGAAGAAACCCGAGAACTTCCAGCAGAGGCAGCCCAAGGACGGTGAAATAGTCCCCATCCACCCGCGCGAAGAGCTGCGCACCGAGCCCTTCGAGGTGATAGGCACCGACCGAGGACAGTATCGCCTCCCCAGACCGCGCGAGATAATCGTCGAGAAACGCATCTGTCACCGGCCGCATCACCAAGTGCACGGTGCCAATATGGCGCCAAAGTGGTGCGCCGTCACGGGCGATCACCGCCGCTGAAAGCAATTGATGCGTCTGACCGCGAAGAGTGGTCAGGTGCGCCCGCGCCTCAGCCAGATCTCGCGGTTTGTCGAAGACGCGCCCGCCAGCGACGAGCACCTGATCCGCGCCCAATACAAGCTGGCCCGGATACCGGCCAGAAATGCGAACGGCTTTCAGCTCTGCCAGTGAATCCGCGATATCGCGGGGCGGAGCCTCCTCGGCCAGCATCGCGGCCTTCACAGCGATCTCATCAACCCGTGCCGGCACAGCCTCGACCGCGACACCGGCAGCCTCCAGCATCTCTCGCCGCGCTGCACTCGCACTGGCCAGGATCAGGGTCACGGACGTGCGCCTTCGATCGTTTGCAGAGTGGCCAGAATGGCTGCCGCTGTCTCTTCGATCGAGCGTCGTGTGACATCGATCACGGGGATCGCATGGCGATCAAAGAACAACCGCGCCTCGGTCACCTCGGTTCGCACCTGGTCGAGCTCGGCATAATCCGGCGTGCGGTCACCCAGCGTTTCCAGCCGCTCGCTCCGGATCTGCGCCAGCCGCGAAGGATTCGCCGTGAGACCAACGGCGGGCACTCCATCGGCCAAAGCCTCAAAGAAGGCCGGATCCGGGTCCCGCCCGGGCACGAGGGGGACGTTGGCTGCCTTCACCCCCCGATGAGCGAGATAAATGCAGGTCGGGGTTTTTGAAGTCCGACTGACCCCAGTCAGGATCACATCCGCTCGCTTGAGCCGCGTGCTGAGCGCCCCATCATCATGCGCCATCGCAAAATCGAGGGCGGCGATCCGCTCGAAATAGGCGCTGTTCAACTGATACTGGAGCCCGACCCCCGGCCCCGGCGTCTGGCCAAAGACATCGCTGAGCCGAGCGAACAGCGGATCCAGAGGCGCAATGGAAACAACGCTCAGCGCCGCACACTCCCGCTCCAGCCGGTTGCGCAAATCTCGATCTGTGAGTGTGTAGCACACCATCCCCGGGTTCTGCCGGAGCTTGGCCATGGCATTCTCAAGCTCTTGGGATGAGCGCACCATTATGGTGGTGTGCAGCGATACCTTGATCTCGTTGAAATGGGCGATGGTTGCCCGAGCCATCGCGTTCAGGGTCTCGCCGGTCGAGTCCGAGATGAGGTGGACGTGGTGACTTTCACTCATCCGAATGGCCTAGAGAGACGTTGTTGCGTGGCGATTGCCCGCTTGTGGATAACGGGAATAGCGGGGAGGCCGGGAGAGGTCCACCCTCGGGCTGTGGACAAGGACAAAGGTTACTAAGGTGTGAATTTCTGAAAGGTTTTTCCCACAGGATTCGCTTGCCCACCAGGCAGTCTGTTGCTTCTGGAACACATTTCCACGGCCAACTTATTGAATCTTATTAACTATTTGGCTGTGAACAAGAGCTGAGAGGCCACCGGACGGGCGGATATTTCTGTGGATATCCCTGTGCACCAAGCAACAATCCCGGGTATCCCCGGATTTCAGGGTTCCTCAGAGTCCATCATCCTTTTAAGACTCCTTTTAAGAATCTTTCCGAGGGCTTTCATGAAATCGGTTCTCTCTGTGCTGGCCGGAAACCCGGTCTCACCGCCGCCAGTATGGCTAATGAGGCAGGCAGGACGGTATCTGCCCGAGTACCGCGAGACGCGCGCGAAGGCAGGCTCCTTCCTCGACCTCTGCTACAATCCGGAGTTGGCTGAAGAGGTAACGCTGCAACCGATCCGGCGCTATGGCTTCGACGCTGCCATTCTCTTTGCCGATATCCTGCTCATTCCACACGCGATGGGGCGCGAGCTTACGTTTGTGGTCGGTGAGGGGCCGAGGCTGAACCCGATGGAGGACCGAACGGCGCTCGGTTCCCTCAAGCCCGTGGACGAGCTGGATGCGATCCTCGAGCCGGTTTATGAGACGGTCGCACGGCTCTCGACGTCCCTGCCGGCAGAGACCACGCTGATCGGGTTTTCTGGTGCACCTTGGACTGTCGCCACCTATATGGTCGCCGGACGCGGAACGCCGGATCAAGGGCCTGCGCGGCGCTTTATGTATACCGACACCGAAGGCTTCGCGCAGTTGATCGACCGGATCACCGAGGCGACCATCCACTATCTCTCGCGCCAGGTGGATGCAGGTGCCGAGGTCATCAAGATCTTTGACAGCTGGGCGGGTGCGCTGGCGCCGGATATGTTCTGGCGGTTTTCGATCGAACCTGCGCGTAAGATTACGGCCGCCCTCAAGGCGCGCCACCCCGGCATTCCTGTGATCGGGTTTCCCCGGGGGTCCGGTGGCTCCACTGTGCGGTTCGCGTCGGAGACGGGGGTAGACAGCGTTGCACTCGACACGTCTGTGCCGCTCGACTGGGCTCGCGAAGCCATGCCAAAGGTTGCACTCCAGGGGAACCTTGACCCGATGCTGATGATCACGGGCGGCCAACCGCTTGCAGACACAGCCAAGCGCCTGGTCGAGACGATGGATGGGCATCCCTATATCTTCAATCTCGGGCACGGGATCACGCCGGAAGCGGACCCGGCCAATGTCGATGTGCTGCTGAAGGCGATCCGGGGCTAACGCCATGCAAGATCTCTTGCTGGACTGGTATGACTGGCTCAAGGCGTTGCATGTGATGTCGGTCATCGCGTGGATGGCCGGCATCTTCTATCTACCACGGCTTTTCGTTTATCACGCCGAGCGAGCAGCGGTCGGCTCAGAGCTTTCCGAGACCTTCAAGGTCATGGAGCTCAAGCTTTTTCGCTACATCATGAACCCGGCGATGATGGCGACCTGGCTGTTTGGTCTTTTGATGATGGTGGCTCTCGGTTGGGAAGGGATTTCGGGCGCGTACTGGCTGCATGCTAAGATTGTGCTGATCCTCGGCATGACTTGGTTTCACCATTGGCTCGGTCTGCGCCGGAAGGAGTTCGACCGGGACGCCAACACCCACTCGGGCCGAACCTATCGGCTGATGAACGAAGTACCGACACTCATGATGGTGGGGATTGTGATCCTCGTCATTGTGAAACCGTTCTGAACGCGTAGGAACGATGAAGTGTTTCTGGTCCATATCGGGCATCGACTAGACCACTTGACAAATCTGGCGATCAACGTTATTCCAGCTCGCTAATCCGCAGAGACAGATCTGCACCGCCCGTTCGGGCTTGTTTTTCTCTTCGCCCCTCTACTGACCAGCGCGGGATCCATGACCCAACAGAAACTTGCCGATCTGAAGGCAAAGTCGCCGACCGATTTGTTGTCGCTGGCGGAATCTCTCGAAGTTGAGAATGCGTCTACCCTGCGCAAACAGGACATGATGTTTGCGATCCTCCGGGAGCTCGCGGATCGGGACGAAGAAATCATCGGCATGGGCGTGTTGGAGGTGCTGCAGGATGGCTTCGGCTTCTTGCGCTCCCCCGAGGCCAACTATCTCCCTGGGCCCGATGATATTTACCTCTCGCCCAATCAGATCCGAAAATTCGGCATCCGGACTGGTGACACGGTCGAAGGTCCGATCCGTGCACCAAAGGATGGCGAGCGATACTTCGCGCTCCTCAAGGTCAACACGATCAACTTCGAAGATCCGGAGAAGGCGCGCCATAAGGTGCACTTCGACAACCTCACCCCCCTCTACCCGGACCAGCGTCTGAAGATGGAGATTGAGGATCCCACGATCCGCGACCGCTCGGCGCGCGTGATCGATCTGGTCTCGCCCATCGGCAAGGGTCAGCGTGGGTTGATCGTGGCGCCGCCCCGCACGGGTAAGACGGTGCTGCTGCAGAACATTGCTAAGTCGATCGAAGTGAACCATCCCGAGTGCTATCTCATCGTTCTGCTGATTGATGAGCGCCCGGAAGAGGTGACCGACATGCAGCGGTCCGTTTCTGGGGAAGTGGTGTCCTCCACGTTCGACGAACCGGCGACGCGCCACGTGGCGGTGGCCGAGATGGTCATCGAGAAGGCCAAACGCCTCACCGAGCATGGGCGCGATGTCGTCATCCTGCTCGACTCGATCACGCGCCTTGGCCGGGCCTACAACACCGTTGTGCCGTCCTCGGGCAAGGTGCTCACCGGCGGTGTCGATGCAAACGCGCTTCAGCGGCCCAAACGCTTCTTCGGTGCGGCTCGGAACATCGAAGAGGGTGGCTCCCTCACCATCATCGCGACAGCGCTGATCGACACAGGCAGCCGCATGGACGAGGTGATCTTCGAGGAGTTTAAGGGCACCGGCAACTCGGAGATCGTTCTCGACCGCAAGATCGCCGACAAACGCGTTTTTCCGGCGATCGACATTCTCAAATCGGGTACGCGCAAAGAAGACCTGTTGGTCTCGAAGGTCGATCTCACAAAGATGTATGTGCTCCGTCGCATCCTCAACCCGATGGGGACGACGGACGCGATCGAGTTCCTGCTTGGCAAGCTGAAACAGACGAAAACAAACTCCGATTTCTTCGACAGCATGAACGCCTGACGGGCAGGGATGTCCGGACGCCACATTGCCTTCATGCTGCCGGATCTTGGCGGCGGCGGTGCGGAGCGGGTAACGCTGGCGTTGGCCGATCAGTTCGTCTCAGAAGGTGACCGGGTCGATCTTGTGTTGTTGCAGGACACAGGCCCGCTCGTGGATGCTGTGCCAGCGTCCCTCAATCGCATTGTCTTAAATGCCCCGGGACGCTTGCGCGCCGTTCCAGCCATCGCGCGGTACATGCGCGAAGCGCGGCCCGACGGGTTTGTATCGGCGATGTCGTCGTTCAACTGTTTGGCGGTCATGGCACGCATGCTTGCGGGCGTGCAGACGCGGCTCTTGCTGACAGAGCACAACATGGTCAGCCCGCATGTGGCGCAGAAATGGACGCATCGAGTTTTGCCGCCACTGATTCGGCGGCTCTATCCACGGGCGGATCGAGTTTTGGCGGTCGGCACGGACGTGGCAGATGATCTCGCAGCGTTGAGCGGTATGCCCCGGGACCACATTGCGGTGGTCTACAATGCAGTGGTGACGCCTGAGCTTCTCGCTCGAACGAAACGCGCGGCTGACCATCCATGGTTTGCGCCCGGAGCGCCTCCAGTCGTCCTCAGTGTCGGTCAGATGATCCCGCGGAAGGACTATCCGACACTGATCCGGGCCTTTGCTTTACTCCGTGAGAAGATCGACTGTCGGCTGCTGATCCTTGGTGAAGGTCCCGACCGCGCAGCGCTGGAGGCGTTGGTGGCAGAGCTTGACCTCGCCGATGCGGTGAGCTTGCCGGGGTTCGCCCCCGATCCGATGCCTTATCTCGCTGCCTGCGGGGTCTTTGTGCTGTCCTCAAGATCCGAAGGACTGCCGACCGTGATCATCGAAGCGATGGCGGCAGGTGCTCGCATTGTGGGCACCGACGGCACGGGTGGCACGCGAGAGCTGCTCGATGACGGTCGGCTGGGCACCCTTGTGCCGGTTGGCGACCCTTCAGCGTTGGCTCAGGCGCTCGAGGCCGCTCTGTCATCGGAGCAAGCGCCCGAGTATCCACTGCATCTCTTTGAAGCGGCGACGACGAAGGCGCACTACGAGCGGCTGCTCTTCCCCGACTGAGCGCGACCCGCTTGCCAGCCCGCCTGTGGCCCTCTACTTCGAAATGGAGTGATCAGGAGAGACCCATGCCGGTACAGCCAAGCGAGATCGAGACCCTGCTGCGCGCCCGTTTCCCGGAGGCGCAGATCGAGATCCGCGATCTTGCGGGCGATGGCAATCACTATGCCGCGACCGTTGTGGACGAAGAGTTCCGCGGTAAGAACCGTGTGCAGCAGCAGCGGCTGGTGAACCAGGCCCTCAAGAGCCTTTTGGACGGCTCCAACGCACCGCTGCATGCGCTGGCACTTCAAACCAAGGCACCTGACTGAGCTGCGAGGTTGGGGCTCTCGCCCTTGTCTTTTGCCGCCTCCGACCCTATTACCCGACCAAATCGGTCTGACCGAGCTCACAGACATCGCAGGAGGGCATCCATGTCCGATATCCAGGCGCGTATCCAGGAAACCGTCGACCAAAACCCCGTTGTGCTCTTCATGAAGGGCACTCCCGATGCACCGCAATGCGGGTTCTCCAGCAAGGTGGCGCAGATCCTCGGCTTCGTCGATGTCGAGTACTCTGGCATCAACGTTCTCGAGTCCGATGATCTGCGCCAGGGCATCAAGTCGTTTTCAGACTGGCCGACGATCCCGCAGCTTTATGTGAAGGGCGAGTTCGTAGGCGGCTGCGATATCATCGTCGAGATGACGTTGTCGGGCGAGCTCGACCAGGTGTTCGAGACCAACGGTGTTGCGTTCAACAAGGACGCTGCCGAACAGATCCGCGCGCACAACAGCTAAGGCGCCACAGCCCCGGGGGGCGAGCCGATGCAACTTCTGGTCGGGCTGGGCAATCCCGGGGCGAAATATGCGGGAACCCGGCACAATATCGGGTTCATGGCGCTCGATGCGATCGCCTCCGAGCAGGGTTTCGGCCCGTGGCGCTCGAAGTTCCAGGCTGAGATCGCGGAGGGCCGCATCGCAGGCGAGAAGATCCTTCTCGTCAAACCTCAGACCTTCATGAACGAAAGCGGCCGGGCCGTGGGTGAAGCGGCACGCTTTCATAAGGTTCCGCCGACGGATGTGATCGTCTTTCACGATGAACTCGACCTCGCGCCCGGTAAGATCCGGGTAAAGGAGGGCGGCGGCCATGCGGGTCACAACGGTCTGCGTTCTATCCACGCTCATATCGGGGCCGATTATCACCGGGTGCGGATGGGGATCGGGC
The DNA here is from genome assembly GCA_039816045.1 of Pseudomonadota bacterium. Classification (GTDB taxonomy): domain Bacteria; phylum Pseudomonadota; class Alphaproteobacteria; order Rhodobacterales; family Rhodobacteraceae; genus Thermohalobaculum. Next base: position 89,457 of record JBCBYB010000008.1, on the reverse strand, counting down.
ATCCGGGCGACAAATCCCGTGTCTCCGGTTATGTGTTGCATGACTTCGCTGTGGCCGATCGGATCTGGCTGACGCCTGTTCTCGAAGCCATTGCGCGCGCTGTGCCGGGCCTTGTGAGAGGCGACAACGCCGCGTTCCTCAACAGCATCGGTCTTGCGCTGCAGCCTCTGAAACCGGCCAAACCCAAGCTGTCGCAGGCGCGCCCCACCCCTGCGTCCGAAGCCCCAGCCACCGAAGAGCCGCCGCGCTCTCCTCTCGAACGCTTGGCGGATCACTTTCGACGCCGCTGAGAACCGCCCTGGGTCCGCGACAAGGGCTTGTTCACTTTTCCACGCGATCTTGGCCCACACCTCGAACGGGGTGAGGCGGTTGTCTGTGGGTTGCTGGACGGCGCTTCCGAATGCGGTGGCGCGACGGGCAAGCCGGTCGTTTCCAGTTCTGCGGACTGAATGTCCTTCGGCATGAAGCAGCACGATTGGAGGACGCCGTATGGCGACGGATGTTGGGAGAACGGTTGGCGTGGCCGACCAGAATCGCTCGCTGCGGAAGGCTCTGGAGCGGTTCGTCGGCATCCTTCGCCACACCCTTTTCCGGCGGCGCACCGATCAGGCCGAGCATGCCAAGGCGACGCCGGTCTTCAACCGGGAACGCACGGAGCGTGTCGCAGCTCTAGGCGTCGTCGTGATGTTCGTCGCGGTGACCTACTCCTATGCCCTGGGTTTTGGCCTACTCGGTGTCCTCGGCACGTTCTTGGTCGTAGAGCTCGGTCTGTTGCAGAGTGCGGTGTCGGATCGCCGCTCGGCGCAGATCAAGGGTCTCGGTTGGCGCGGCTACGTGGCTGACATGCTCGGCCCGATGATGATCGCCACTTTGGCAGGGTTTCTCTGGATCCTGGAACGGCCCGAGACCAGGGTGGTTTCCATCGCGCTTTTTGGGCTCATCCTGCTACAGGCCGTGCGCGTGCGGACCGGCCCCTGGATCGTGCGGAGCGGCATGCTTCCCTTCGCGACCATCATGCTGCTGAGCCTCTATGAGCTCGGCACTGGGGTGGCGCCCGGGGCTGCCGCCGGAGAGTTCGCCTTGGGGCTGCTCGCCGCCATCCTCTGGAGTTGGGGAGGGGTCAACCGAGGGATCTTCCCGGCCATGGGCCCGGGTGGTTGGTTGCCGGCCGCGCAACCCGCGGTCGATCCCGAGGACAAGGCGCGCTTCCTGGCAACCGTGGGGCACGAGCTTCGAACACCACTCAACGGCATCATCGGGATGACACAGGGGCTCCTCTCGGATGACCTCTCACCCGAGCAGCGCGAGCGAGCCGAGGTGATTGCGGAGTCCGGTCGATCACTGACGGCGCTGCTAAACGATCTACTCGACCACTCTAAGATTGAGGCGGGCCGGCTCGACATTCACCCGGTGCCGGAGAGTTTCCACGCAGGGCTGCACCACGTCATCAGCCTGTTCGCCCCGGTCGCGCAGGCCAAAGGCATCGTGCTCCGGCTCGAGCGGGACACCAGTGTACCCGATTGGATCGAGCACGACCCGATCCGTTTGCGCCAATGTCTTTCGAACCTCGTCTCCAACGCGATCAAGTTCACCGATGAGGGAAGCGTCACCGTCCGGGTCAAAGCGAACCGCCGCACATATCATCGCACCGGGACCGTGGAGATCAAGGCGACGGTCACCGATACGGGCATCGGATTGCGAGGCGCAGGGCCCGAGGTGCTGTTCGAACCGTTCATGCAGTCCAAAGCGGCGGTTATGAAACAGGTTGGTGGCACGGGCTTGGGTCTCTGCATCGCGCGCCGTCTGGCTCGGCAGATGGGCGGCGACATCACCGCTGCCGATGCTTCCGAGGGCGGTGCCGAGTTCACCTTCCGGTTCTTGGCGACCCTGGCGGAAGAGCCCTCGCGTGAAGACATGCCCGAGCGCACCATGCCCGAGGCGGGGACCGCGACCGGCAGCGGCCTCCGTGTTTTGCTCGTCGACGATGTCAGCACCAACCGAGCCGTTGCCCGGCTGTTCCTGAAGCCCTTGGGCGTCGAGACCATGGAGGCAAGCTCGGCCACCGACGCAATCGAGGTCCTCAAGGTTGAACCGATCGATGCGGTCCTGTTGGATCTTCGGATGCCGGGCATGAGCGGCGAGGAACTGGTCAAGCTGATCCGTTCCGGCAATGCGGGCGCACCCGATGTACCAGTGCTCGCCGTCACGGCTGACGACCGGGTCGAGCTTCCCCTGATGAAGGCGGCTGGGTTTGACGGTTTGGTTCTGAAGCCGATGGACCAGCGCGCGCTTCAGGCCTCGGTCATGAGCGTCGTCGCGGCGCGCCTCGTAGCCCCCCGCGGGCCAGAGCTTCAGCGCCTGAGGGCTTGACCCCCGGGGGGAGGCCATGGCACGCCCCGGGCCGCAGCAGAACCGGGGAGAAGGCCCATGGGCTTCAAATGCGGGATCGTGGGCCTGCCGAATGTGGGCAAGTCGACCCTGTTCAATGCGCTGACGCGGACGGCGGCAGCGCAGGCGGCGAATTTTCCCTTCTGTACGATCGAGCCCAATGTCGGAGAGGTCTCGGTGCCCGACGCCCGGCTTGACCGCCTCGCCGAGATCGGCAAGTCCGCCAAGGTCATCCCGACCCGGCTGACCTTTGTGGACATCGCAGGGCTGGTGAAGGGTGCGAGCAAAGGCGAAGGCCTCGGCAACCAGTTCCTGGCGAACATCCGCGAGGTGGATGCCATCGCCCATGTGCTGCGGTGTTTCGAGGATGACGACATCACCCATGTGGAGGGGCGGGTCGATCCGGTTGCCGATGCAGAGACCATCGAGACCGAACTGATGCTGGCCGATCTCGAGAGCATCGAGAAGCGCATCCAGGGGCTCCAGCGTAAGATCAAGGGCGGTGATGCAGAGGCAAAGACGGTCGAGCGTCTGCTGCTCGCCGCCAAGGCCGCGCTTGATGAGGGGCGTCCAGCGCGCACGGTAGAGGTCTCGGCCGAGGACGCGCGTCTTTGGGCGCAGCAGCAACTCCTCACCCAAAAGCCGGTTCTCTACGTTTGCAATGTCGAAGAGGGGTCTGCGGCTGAAGGCAACACCCAGTCTACACGGGTGGCCGAGATGGCGGCAGCCGAGGGCGCGGCCTATGTGGTGATCTCCGCGGCGATCGAGGAGGAGATCGCCCAGCTCGAGGATGCTGAGCGTGCCGAGTTCCTGGTGGATATGGGGCTTGAGGAACCCGGGCTCGACCGGCTGATCCAGGCCGGTTATGGGCTGCTGGGCCTCATCACCTACTTCACCGTCGGTCCGAAGGAAGCGCGCGCCTGGACGATCACTGACGGCACCCTCGCGCCTCAGGCGGCTGGGGTGATCCACGGAGATTTCGAGAAGGGCTTCATCCGCGCCGAGACAGTCGCCTATGACGATTTCGTTGCCTGCAAAGGAGAGGCGGGCGCCCGGGATGCCGGCAAGCTCCGGGCCGAGGGCAAAACCTATCCTGTTAAGGATGGAGACGTCCTCCATTTCCTCCACAGCGGCTGATGTCGCGACACTCGGGCTGCCCTTCGGTCTCCCGTTTGCCGGCACGATCTGACCGTTCGGCGACTGCCGATTGTTTCCTGCTCCGTAACCCGTACAAAAGTCAGCTCATCTGCGCAGATTAACATCTGAACACGCTCTACAATGTTGTGCTCGGTCGGGAGGCCGACGAAGACCTCGGCGGCTGGGACTTCTTTCTGGGTGCGCTCCAGAGCGGTCCCTTGATCGGGCGGACTTAGCTCTTGGACCTTGCGAACCGCGTGGAGAACGCTGCGGCGGCGCGGGACCACATCGAAAAGGGATACCGGGTTTTGAACGTCTGACTTGGGCGGGGGGCGGTAGCGGCCGTGCTTAGAGGACCGCCGCGCGTTCCTTCTGGATCTGGTCGAAGGCCGCGTTGATCACCGCCAGACGTTGCTCGGCCAGGCGCATGGCCTCTTCGGGCAGGCCGCGCGCCAGCATCCCGTCGGGGTGTAACTCCCGCACTTTGCGCTTATATGCGCGCCGGATGGTATCATCGTCGGTGTCGTGAGGCACGCCGATGATGCTGTAGGGGTCCGAGCCTTCGGGAAGGTGTCGGTTGCGAATGGCCCGGAACTCTGCATCCGAGATACCGAAGATCTCCGCCACCTGGGCGAGGAAGATCGCTTCATGCGGATGATACTCTCCGTCCGCCATGGCGATGAAGACGAGCCCCTCGAGCAAGTCGGAGAGGGCGCCCGGCCGTTCCCGGAACATCCGGGCGATGCGCTTGGCGTAGAACTCATAGCCTGCCACATCAGCCCGGGCGGTATTGTAGACCCGGGCGGCGGCGGCTTCGTCCTCGGCGGGGATGATGAAAATCTGTTTGAAGGCCGCCACCTCGTCATGGGTCACGCGGCCGTCGGCCTTGGCCATCTTAGCGCCAAGCGCGATCACGGCGATGGTGAAGGCCACTGTCTGCTCGGGCTGCTTGGTGAGCCGGTCAAACAGGGAGCTGAACGCCTCGCCAGCACGGAGACGGTCGACAAGATCCCTGATTCGTTGCCAAAGGCTCATGGCAAAAGAGTAAAGCGGAAATCTTGCGGTGTGGGCAAGGCAATCGGCCGCATGGGTGGCAGGGCGCGTTCTGGCGCTGTCCCAGGGCGCCTGCGGTTGCTAGGGTGTCGGCCCCGAGAGTCGGCTTGGAGGATGAGTGTGGGTGAGAAGCTGAACGGGAAGTCGGCCATCGTGACCGGTGCCGACAGTGACGTGGGGCGCGCGGTCGCTGCACGTCTGGCAGAAGCGGGGGCCAAGGTCATGCTGACCGCGCCCGGCGATTGCAAGCTGTCGGATCTGGCCAAGGAGCTAGAGGCGGCCCAGGGCAGCGATGGCAACGGTGCTCAGCGGATCGCGCATTTCTGCTGTAACCTCGACGAGAAGCTCAGCGTGAACAACCTGCTGGCGGCGACCAAAGAAGCCTATGGCCGGATCGACATTCTGGTGAACGCCGCGCGGCGCTCGCAATCCGGCGGTTTCCTCGACATGAAGGTGGCGGAGTTCGACGAAGCGGTCGATATCAACGTCCGCAGCGTCTTCGTGCTGGCCCAGGCGGTGGCGCGGAAGATGATCCAGCAATCCGAGACAGATCCTGACTTCTCCGGGGCGATCGTCAACGTCACATCAATCGCGTCTCGTCGGACCGTGCCCGAGCTCTTCGGCTATTCGGTCGCTTGTGCCGCGCTCGATCAGCTGACGCGGTCGATGGCCTCCTCGCTGGCCGAGCATCGCATCCGTGTGAATGCCGTTGCGCTCGGTTCGGTAATGACCTCGACCTTGCGCGAAGCGCTGAAGGAGCGCTCGGAGCTCCGCGAGGAGATGGTGCGGGTGACACCCCTCGGACGGATCGGCGAGGCAGAGGAGGCGGCCAATGCGGTCTGCTATCTGGCCTCTCCCGAAGCGAGCTTTGTCACCGGTCAGATCCTGGCGGTGGATGGTGGGCGCACGGTGCTCGATCCGCTGGCGAGTCCTGTCCGGTAGACGTCGCATCCGGCTAGTCTGCGGCCCTGCTCACGGCTAAGCTCGCGAGTCGAAGAGCGGCACACCGTGCCCGCAGATATCCAGCCAACATCCGGTGCCACGCATGAGATACGAAGCCCCTGAAAGTGAAGAGACTGCCGTCAGCCTGTTGGCTGGCGCGGACGGCCCCGCGCATGTCCTGGCCGGAGGCACCGACCTGCTGGTCCGCATGCGCTCGGGCGTGACCGAGCCGGCCCTGGTGCTCGACATCAAGCGGATCGCCGGGATGCGCGAGATCCGCCGTGAGGATGGCGCTTGGGTGATTGGCGCAGGCGTGGCGAGCGCCGAGGTTTGTGAGCATGCCGACGTTGCGGCCGCTTTTCCGGGGGTGGTCGAGGCGCTCGGACTGATCGGGTCCACCCAGATCCAGGGGCGTGCGACGCCCGCTGGCAATCTCTGCAATGCGTCCCCCGCGGCGGATAGCGTTCCGGCGATGGCAGCTGTCGGGGCGAAGGCGCGGATTGTGGGTGCTTCTGGCCGGCGCGAACTGCCGGTCGAGGCGGTTCCTGTCGCCCCCGGGCGCACGGCGCTTGCGGCGGACGAGTTCGTCTCCGCCATTGTGTTGCCGGACCCCGCGCCGCGGACGGTGGATGCCTATCTCCGTTTTATTCCGCGGACCGAGATGGACATCGCTGTGGTGGGCTGCGGTGTCTCCGTCTCGCTCGATGAGGCCGGTCTCTGCACGGCGGCCCGGGTCTCGCTCGGTGCGGTTGCCCCGACTGTGATTATGGTTCCAGAAGCGGCGGCGCTCGTGGGTACGGCTATCGACGATGCGGCTCTTGCCGCTCTCGCAGCGGCCTGCTCCGCTGCCGCCCGCCCTATCGACGACAAACGCGGCACTGTGGCGTTCCGCAAGCGCGTGGCGGGCGTTCTTGCCAGCCGCGCTGCCGGCATCGCCCGCGACCGTGCCAAAGATCGAGCGAAAGGCTGATCCCATGCCCCAGATCCACGTAACCACCAGCGTCAACGGCGACCCGACGGAGTTCCTCTGCGAGCCGGACGAGACGCTGCTCGATGTTCTCCGGGACCGGCTCGGCCTCACGGGCTCGAAGGAAGGCTGCGGTACTGGCGATTGTGGCGCCTGCTCGGTCACCGTCAACGGGCGGCTCGTTTGTTCTTGTCTGATGCTGGGGGCGGAGGCCGAGGGTGCTGAGATTGCCACCATCGAGGGGATGGCCGACGGCGAGACCTTGCACCCGCTGCAGAAGAAGTTCCTCGAGCATGCAGCACTTCAATGCGGCATCTGCACGCCGGGGATCCTGGTGGCGGCGAAAGCGCTGCTTGAGCACAACCCCACCCCGACCGAGGAAGAGACGCGCTACTGGCTTGCCGGCAATCTCTGCCGCTGCACGGGCTATGATAAGATCATCCGAGCCGTCATGGACACGGCCGACGAGATGCGGAGGGCGAACTGATGGCACTCGACAAGGGTCACGATACACGCCAATTCAAAGTCGTCGGCACGCGCCCTGTGCGCCCCGACGGCATCGACAAAGTCACCGGTCGCGCCCGTTTTGGAGCAGATATCACCGCGCCCGGGATGCTGCAAGGGTTGGTGTTGCGTAGCCCCCATGCCCATGCGCGCATCCGCTCGATCGACACGAGCGCTGCCGAGGCGCTGCCTGGTGTCCATGCTGTGGCCACGCGCGCAGATTTCGGCGAGGTGCCGGAGGATGTGGCGGATATCGTCGACAACTGCTTGGCTGGTGAGAAGGCGCTCTATGATGGCCATGCGGTGGCGGCGGTGGCGGCTTCCAGCAATGCCATCGCGCGCCGGGCGCTTAAGCTGCTGAAGGTGGAGTGGGAGGCGCTTCCGCATGTTACCGATGTCGACGCGGCCATGGGCCCGGATGCTCCGGTGCTGCATGAGGGCCGCTCGGACGAGACCGTGCCCGCGGGGATGTCCGGCAATGTCATGAGCCGCTACGAGTTTGGCCACGGCGATGTGGAGATGGGCTTTGCTGCCGCCGACCGCGTTGTGGAGCGGACGTTCAAGACCGCCGCGACCCACCAGGGTTATATTGAGCCCCATGCTTGCCTTGCGCAGATGGGTCCGGACGGGCAGGCCGATCTCTGGTGCTGCACCCAGGGCCATTACATGGTCCGCAACACCTGTGCCGCGATCATGGGGATGGAGATCGGCCAGCTCCGGGTAACCGCCTCTGAGATCGGCGGCGGCTTCGGCGGCAAGACCACGGTGTTCCTCGAGCCCGTCGCGCTGATGCTGGCGAAGAAAGCCGGCCGCCCCGTCAAGATGGTGATGTCGCGCGAGGAGGTCTTGCGGGCCACTGGGCCGACCGCATCGACCTCTATCGATGTGAAGATCGGTATGAAATCGGATGGGCGCATCACTGCGGCCCGCGCGGAGCTTCGCTATCAAGGCGGTGCCTATCCGGGCTCGCCGGTGGAGTTCGGGGCGATGTCGGCCTTTGCGCCCTATGATCTAGAACATGTGCAGACTGTGGGCTGGGATGTCGTTACCAACCGTCCCAAACAGGCGGCCTATCGCGCACCGGGGGCGCCGATGTCGGCCTTCGCGGTGGAGAGCGTGGTGGACGAGCTTGCCAAGGGCTTTGGCCTCGACCCACTCGATGTGCGGCTGCTGAACGCGGCGGAGGAAGGCACGCGGTCCTCCTATGGCCCGACCTACCAACAGATCGGGTGCAAGGCGACACTCCAAGCCGCCAAGCAACACCCCCATTGGACGGCACCGCTTGGGCCCAACCAGGGGCGCGGCGTTGCCTGCGGCTTCTGGTTCAACTTCGGCGGCGACACCTGCGTCACGCTGAACGTGAACATCGATGGCACCGTGAGTGTCTCCGAGGGCAACCCGGATATCGGTGGCTCCCGCGCGTCGATGACCATGATGGCGGCGGAGGAGCTTGGCATCCCCTATGAGCAGGTGCGCACCATCGTGGCGGACACTGCGTCGCTCGGCCAGAACGAGGTGACCGACGGCTCCCGCGTGACCTTCGCCGTGGGTCTCGCGACCATCGAGGCGGCACGCGACGCGATCCGCGTGATGTGCGCTCGGGCGGCGAAGATCTGGGGCATCGATGAGGACGCGGTGACCTGGGAGGACGGCCACGCCATGCCCTCCGGCCCGAATGCGGGCGAGTTCGAGCCGATGAGCCTTGCGGAGATCGCGGCGGTTGCCTCCAACACCGGAGGGCCGATCGCGGGGCACTATGAGGTGAACGCCGAGGGCGCGGGCGTCTCCTTTGCCACCCATATCTGCGACACCGAGGTGGACCCCGAGACGGGAGCTGCCCGCGTCACCCGCTACACGGTGCTGCAGGATGCGGGCAAGGCGGTGCACCCGTCTTATGTCGAAGGGCAGTTCCAGGGCGGCGCAGTCCAGGGCATCGGCTGGGCGCTCAACGAAGAGTACATCTATGGCGAGGACGGGCGCCTCCAGAACCCTGGTTTCCTGGATTACCGCGTGCCGGTCGCCTCGGATTTGCCGATGATCGACACGGTGATCCTCGAGATCCCGAACCCCGGCCACCCTTACGGCGTGCGCGGTGTGGGGGAGACCTCCATCGTGCCGCCGCTGGCCGCGGTCGCCAACTCGGTCGCTGAGGCGGCGGGCGTCAGGATGACCGAGTTGCCGATGTCGCCGCCGCGCTTGTTGGCCGCCATCGAAGCGGGCGCCTGAGATGGTCAAGGTCGCGGTCTGGGGCTCGCTCCGGTCCGCGACCGGCGGTGCTGACGCGATCGAGGTCGAGGCCGGCACCCTGCGCGAGTTGCTCCAGCGGCTCGCTGCCGACCATCCGGGCCTGCGGCCCCAGATGAACCGGGGTGTGACCGTCTCCATCGACGGGCGGCTCTACAACGACGACTGGTTCAAACGGATCGAGCCGGACAGCGAGGTGGTCCTTCTGCCTCGCATCACGGGCGGTTAGACGCGGCGCATTTCCCTCTCCACGGGGCAGGAGGGCTCGCTTAGGATTGCGGCCATGATCAGTCTCGCCACCGTTTTCCGCCGTAAGCCGAAATGGCAGCAGAACCGCATCGCGACGCAAGATATGCTGCGCAAGATGCTGGACCTGCTCGGTGTCCTGATCGCGATCATGGGGCTGCACGCAGTGGCCATGGTGGTGATCGAGGGGATGAGCTTCGGCGATGCGCTCTGGCTCACCGTGACTTCGGCCACGACGGTCGGATACGGTGATTTGTCGGCGGAGACGGTGGCCGGACGCATCATCACGACGGTGCTGATCTATGTGGCGGGGATCGCGCTTCTCGCCCAAGTGGCCGGGCTCTGGTTCGAGTATCGCCAGGAGCGCCGCCGCCGGATGATCACAGGATATTGGAACTGGACCATGGACAGCCACATCGTTTTCCTCAACGTGCCTGCCGAGGCCGACACCCGCTATTTCGAGGCGGTGGTGAACAGCATCCGCGCAAGCTCGGGACCGCGGGCCGAGGCGCCGATCCTCCTGGTGGATGAGAAGTTTCCCAACGGCCTGCCGGACAGTCTCTCCGATCTCGGTGTGGTGCACGTGTCGCTGCCGCTGACGGACCCGAAGGCGTTCGAGCATGCCTGTGCCAGTCTGGCCGAGACCATCGTGGTGATGTCTTCCGATCGGGCCGATGCGATGTCCGACAGCGTGGCCTTCGATCTGGTGGACCGGTTGCGGGCGGCGAATGGAGACGCGTGGATCATCGCAGAAGTCGTGGACGATGACCACCGCGCCCGGATCCAGCGCGCCGGCGCCAATGCCGTCATGCGACCGGTGCGCGGCTATCCTGAGATGATGGCCCGCGCGATCCTCTCGCACCGCTCCGAGCACGTGATGGAGACGCTCTTCAACAGCCGCGGCGAGGAGTGCGTGCGTCTCGAGATGCGCGCGACCGGCGCCTGGCGGGATCTGGCAATGCGGTTCCTCCAGGCCGATGCCGGTTGTCCAGTGGCCTATGAGCAGGCGGACGGGACGGTGGTCACCAACCCCGATGCGGGGGAAGAGATCGTGGCGGTGGCGATCTTTGCGCTCGTGAACCCCAATCAGATGACCGCGGCGGCGCAGCTCTCGGGCAAGTCCCCGGTGGCGGCGACCGCCTGAGCCTATGGCCTCCTTGCCGGTTCTCGATCTGACGGCACATGGGTTCTCGACCCGGAGCCCAGACGTTCTCGCGGCCCGGGAGGCCCATTGGTGCGCGCGGACACCCTATGGCTTGGCAGTTTTGCGCCATGCCCAGACGGGGCGGCTGTTGCGGGACCGGCGCCTGCGTCAGGGGAGCCACGCCTGGCCGGGGCTGCAGGGGCTTAGAGGGCCGTTCGTCGACTTCTGGCAGCGCAGCGTGATCGGCCAGGAGGGGCCGCGGCACAAAGCGCTCCGCCATCTCGCGGTGCCGGCGCTGGCGGCTGAGCATATCGAAGCGCTCGTGCCGTCCTTCGATGAAACGGCGGCGGAGTTGTGCGGTACACTCGGCAAAGACACTGAGTTCATGGAGGCCTTTGCGATGCCCTTTGCGGGGCGCGCGATCACGGCGCTGCTGGGAATGGAGGCTGCGGCCTGGCCTGAGATTGCCGCAAATGCCGTCTCCCTTGGCCTTGCGATGGGTGTGGACGCGGCGGCCCATGCGGAGGAGATCAACACGGCCTATCTAGCGCTCGAGGCGCTGGCGGAGGCGCGGCTTGATCGGGCGCGCCAGGGACGGGATGCCAAGGCCTATCCCGCCCGGTTGGTGGCGCGGGCTGACGGCCTGGACGAACAGGCACTCCGGGATCTCGTCGTGATCACGATCTTCGGCGGGGTGGACACCACACGGGCGCAGCTTGGCCTCGCCATGGCGCTGTTTGCGCAGCATCCCGAGCAGTGGAGCCTGCTGCGGACCCGGCCTGAGCTGGTCCCGGCGGCCGTCGAGGAGGCGATCCGCATGCGTCCTACCACCACCTGGGTGACCCGGGAGGCGCTTGAGAGTTTCACCTTCGAAGGGGTGGCGATCCGGCAAGGTGAGATCCTGCACATGCTGGTCCATGCCTCGGCGCGCGACCCGGCGATCTGCGCGGGCGGCTTCGACATCGCGGCGAGACGCCGGGCGCATTTCGGGTTCGGTGGCGGGGCGCATCACTGTCTCGGCCAGGGGATGGCGCGGGCGGACATCGCCTCGGCGCTGAGGGCGCTTTCTGCACGGTTCGCTTCGGTGGAGCCGACTGGAGAGCCCCTTTGGCTTCCGGAGAGCGGGAACACCGGACCTGTGCGCTTGCCGCTCAGCTTTGCCTAGGCGCGGATGCGCAACCCCTCGGGATCGTAGAGCGGGCCGAGATGGAGCTCCGCCGGCACCCGCTCCGTCGCGACCACGAGCTCATAGCGCCCGGCCTTGAGCCACTCCTCGGAGTGCGCCTCGCCTCGGACATAGCCATAGCCGATCGCCTGGCCGAGCGTGTGCGCGAACCCGCCGGAGCGGAGATAGCCGACCGCATCCCCGTTGCGCAGGATCGTCTCGCGGCCGAGCAGCACGGTCTCCGGCGCTGCCGTGAACCCGCAGAGCCGCCGGGTGAGGGGGGTGTTGGCCGCTTGCTCCACCGCTTCGCGCCCGAGGAACGGGGTCCCAGCGCGCAGCTTCACGGCCCAGCCGAGACCTGCCTCCCAGGGGGTGTCGGTCGGGGAGATGTCGGCCCCCCAGGCGCGGTAACCCTTCTCCAGCCGCAGGCTCTCGATCGCGCGATAGCCGCAGAGGCGGAGACCGTGCCCCTCGCCTGCCGCCATCAGGGCGTCATAGACGGACGTGAGGCCCTCGATCGGCACATGCAGCTCCCAGCCGAGCTCGCCCACATAGGTGATCCGCAGCGCGCGGACCGTGTGCCCGGCGATGCGGATCTCGCGGACGGCGGCGAAGGGGAACGCGCTGTGGCTGACATCCGCTTCTGCGACGCGTGAGAGGATCGCCCGGGCCGCCGGACCGAAGAGTGAGAGCGTGCCCCAGGCCTCCGTCACATCCGAGAGGGTGGCGTCGCCGCGGAGATGCTCCGCGATCCAGGCGCCGTCATGGGTGCGGAACCCGGTACCGGTGACCAGATAGAATCGGTCCTCTTCTAGTCGGGCGACGGTGAGATCCGCCTCGATCCCGCCGCGGGAGTTGAGGAGTTGGGTGTAGGTGATGCGTCCTGGAAGCCGGGTTACGGGGCCCGCACAGATCCAGTCGAGCGCGGCGGTGGCCTCGGGCCCGCTGACCTCGAATTTGGCGAAAGAGCTTTGGTCGAAGAGCCCGGCGGTCTCGCGCACGGCTTGGTGCTCGGCGGCGACCGCGTCGTGCCAATGCGGACGGCCCATGGTGGGGATGTCGCGCGGTTCCGTGCCGGGGCGTGCGAACCAGTCGGCGCGCTCCCAGCCGAGCTTTTCACCAAAGACCGCACCCTGGTCTTTCAGCCGGCCGTAGAGCGGTGAGGTCAGCCGTGGGCGCCCCACATCCGGCCCACCATGCGGATAGCCGATGGCGTAGTGGCGGCCGTAGGCCTCGAGCGTGCGTGCGGCGACCCACTCCCGGTCCGCATGCTCACCGGAGAAACGGCGGATGTCGACCGACCAGAGATCGAGCGGTGGCTCCCCAGTCATCGCCCAGTCGGCCAGCGCCCAACCCGCACCTCCACCCGCCGCGATCCCGAAAGCATTGAACCCCGCGGCGAGATACAGGTTCGCCCACCCCGGAGGCCGGCCCATTATGAAGTTGCCATCCGGGGTGAAGCTCTCCGGCCCGTTGATCATTTGCTTGATGCCGGTCTCGGCGAGCGCCGGGATGCGGGTCACCGCGGCCGAGAGATGCTGTTCGAAATGGTCCCAGTCATCGTCGAACAGGCGGAAGGCGAAATCCTCCGGTACGTCGTCCAGTACCCAGTTCTGCGGATCGGGTTCGTAGCCGCCGAAGGCGAGGCCGCCGACCTCCTCCTTGAAATAAGTGCGCCGGTCCGGATCGCGGAGCGTCGGCGCGTCGGTCGCAAGCCCGGGGATCGGCTCGGTCACGACGTATTGGTGCTTCACGGGCTGGAGAGGGACCGTCACGCCGACTTTGGCGGCGAGCTGGCGGGTCCACTGCCCGGCACAGAGGATCACGGTGTCGGCCGAGACGACCCCCTCAGGTGTCTCGACGCCCGTGATCCGGTTGCCCTCGGTGCAAAGGCCAGTGACACGGACCCCCTCGCGGATCGTCACGCCCCGCATCCGGGCCCCCTTGGCGAGCGACAGAGCGATGTCCGAGGGGTTGGCCTGCCCATCCGTCGGGAGCCAGGAGGCGCCCACGAGATCCGAGACATCCAAGAGCGGCCACATCCGCTTAACCTCGGCTGGGGAGAGCAGATGCATCTCCATCCCGAAGCTTTGTGCCGTGGTGGCGAGGCGGCGGTACTCGGTCCAGCGGTCCTCGTTGCAAGCCAGACGCAGGCAGCCGGTCATCTTCCACCCGGTTTCGAGCCCGGTCTCCGCATCCAGCGTGGCATAGAGCTCGACCGAGCGCTTCAGCACCTGGGTGATTGCAGCCGACGACCGCAGCTGGCCGACTAGCCCCGCCGCATGCCAGGTCGAGCCGGAGGTCAACTGCCCCTGCTCCAACAGCAGCACCTCCGCCCCGTGGTCCCGCGCCAAGTGGTAGGCGGTGGAGCACCCGACGATCCCCCCTCCAACCACGATGACTTGCGTTTGCTCAGGAAGGCGCATCAGCGGCCCCGGCGCCAGTGGAACAGCGCATCCTCGAGCCTCTCAAGATACTCCTCAGCATATCCAAGGTAGTCGACAAAAACGTCTTCGCGGTGCCTGAACTGGATGTAGGACACATAGGACCACATGGCCTCCCGCAGCAGCGAGGCGCATTTCATCCCGCGATAGGCGTCGATCAGTGCGGCACTCGGCGCGGCGTCAAAATACTCGGTCAACAGCTCTACGTCCTCCTCCGCCGAAAACCCTGCATTCGAGGAGAGATTGGCGAGATCGAACATCGGCGTGCCGTAGGCGGCGTACTCAAAATCGATCAGCCAAAGGCGTTGACCGTCATCGATGAGGTTGGCGGGGAGCAGATCGTGATGGCCGAAGCAGATCGGCAGAGGCACTTGTTCCGCCTCGAGTTCGACGGTCAACTTCAGCCAATCGTCCACGGGTAGGGCGCTGAAGGCATGGCCCGCGGCCCGGATCGTGCGCGCGTAATCGCGGATCACATGGAATGGCCAAAAGAGAGTTGCTGTGCCAGAGACATGGGTCGGCATCTCAGTATGGAAGCGCCGCAGCAGAGCCACGATGCGGCTGCGGTCCCGCCGGACATCGGCCTCGCCATAAGTGTGCCCGTCGATGAAGGCCGATATCGTCACTCCCGGCTCGGCATAGGCGACCTCGGGCGCGTACCCGGCGCCGGCGGCTGCGCGGGAGACCATCAGCTCACGGGTGCGGTCGACATGGTGGAAGGGATAGTCCTCGCCGAAGCGCACAACCCAGGTGCCTGCGCGATCACGGACGGTGAAGCTCTCATTGCTGAGCCCGCCCAAGAGCGGCGAGACCTTTACCGGCCCTTTCCAGAAAGGCAAGGCGTGGATGCGGTCGTAGATACTGGTGGTCATGTGGTCCCCCTTGCGGGGAGTCTTGGCCGACAAAAAGCAAAACCGCCAGCCCCATTCTGGACCGGCGGATGCCGCAGGGATCGGAACTGTCGGGGGATCAGGCCTGCTGGCGGGCGCGGCGGCTGGCAAACCCGAGACCGGCGATGGCGGTGCCGAGCAGCAGAAGGCTCGCAGGCAACGGCACGGCCACATCGAAGCCGACGATGCCACCGGTTGACCAAACCGTCCCTGCCAAATCGACCGTCAACGTGCCGTCGGTAAGGTCCAAATTGTCGGGCCCAAACCCAGACACATTGGTTGTCCCGAGGTCGTAGATGTTGAGATCCACGAGCGGGGTTACGGGATCGAACAGCCCCGAGAGCTCGATCGTTCCGGCATTGAAGGTGAGGGATGATGTCCCGAGATAAATGATGTCGATCCAGCCGCCCATGAAATCGATCTCGAAGGTCGGGGTTGAGCCGCCAGACAACACCGTGTCGGGGTCGGGATCGCCATCGGTGACCGTGAACGTTTCAGGCGAACAGGTGAACGAGACATCGGCGCAGGTGACCTCGGCCCCAGTGATCGCTTGTGCCGGCGCGGCAAGGCCCAGCGATGCCAGCAGCACCGCAGGAAACAGCAGATATTTCAACAACATAGTATACTTCCTCACTCCACTCCCGCGGAAACAGTAACCTGTTCAACGATTATCTGCAATTCTTATCGGGCCGGCTCAGTAGCTGTGCTCGGCATAGATCCGCGAGAGGTCACCCCCCCATGCGCCCTCGTACTGGGCCAGGAGCTCTTCGGCGGGCGTCTTACCGGTCTCCACGATCTCCTGCAGCGCGTTCAGGAAATGGGTCTCGTCGGGGATCAAGCCGTCTGCGCCCGGGCAGGCGCGAGCCCGAAGGCCGTCTTGAGCGATGGCGACCAGGTCGGCAGCCACGTCGCGCAGGCTGCGGCCGGCGACCTCGGCCTTCAGCCCATGGGTCGAGGCGTCGATGCGGAGCCGGTCACGGTCCTCGGCGGTCCAGCCCTTGCAGAGATCCCAAGCCGCATCGAGCGCCGTTTGGTCGTAGATCAGCCCGACCCAAAAGGCAGGGAGGGCACAGAGGCGCCGCCAGGGGCCACCATCGGCGCCGCGCATCTCGATGAACTTCTTCACCCGCGCTTCGGGGAAGATCGTGGTGAGGTGGTCCGCCCAGTCGGACAGGGTCGGCACCTCACCCGGAAGCGCGGGCAGGCGGCCCTTAAGGAAATCGCGGAAACTCTGGCCGAGGGCGTCGATATAGGTGCCGTTGCGATAAACAAAGTACATCGGCACATCGAGCGCATAGTCGACCCAGGCCTCGAAGCCGAAGCCGTCCTCGAAGACGAAGGGCAGCATGCCGGTGCGGTCGGCATCGAGATCGCGCCAGATCCGGGAGCGGTAGGAGAGCACACCCGCCGGCTTGCCCTCGAAGAAGGGCGAATTGGCGAAAAGCGCGGTCGCCACCGGCTGGAGCGCGAGGGCCACACGCAGCTTCTGCACCATGTCGGCTTCGGAGCCGAAATCGAGGTTCACCTGGACCGTACAAGTGCGGTACATCATTTGGGTGCCGTGGGTGCCGACCTCTCCCATGTAGCGGGTCATGAGGCGATAGCGCCCCTTCGGCATCATATCCATGTCCTCATGGCGCCAGTCGGGTGCGGCACCGAGGCCGATGAAGCCTGCGCCGATGCCGTCGGCGACGTCTTTCACCTCGGCAAGGTGCTGGTTCACTTCATCACAAGTCTGGTGAATGGTCTCGAGCGGCGCGCCGGACAGCTCGAGCTGCCCGCCGGGTTCCAGACTGACATTCGCACCGGCCTTCTCCAGGCCTATCAGATGCGGGCCTTCGCTGACGGCGTTCCAGCCATAGCGGTCGCGCAGCCCTTCGAGCACCGCGCGGATCGAGCAGGGACCGTCATAGGGCAGCGGACGATGGGTGGCGAGATCGTAGCCGAACTTCTCGTGTTCAGTCCCGATACGCCACGCTTCCCGGGGTTTGCACCCCGACTCGAGATAGCCGGCGAGATCGGCGCGGCTCTCGATCGGACCTCCGCCCGACTGGGGAATGGACATCGGTTCGCTCCTCGTCCTGGCCTGGTCTGGGCCTCTTCCTGACCGCACCGCTCGCGAGCTAGCTCAAACCGTCCAAAGGGGCAAGGGCAGGCGGCTTTGCGCGGGCGGTCAAGGATAGTTGAGGAGCGCGTAGTCTTGAGCATAAAGGCGTCGCACGATGCCTTCGATCTCTGGTGGGGTGGGCGGTGGAGGAACGGCCGCGGTCGTGTTGATCCTGGGCAGCACGGCCCCCTTGCCGAAAAGATCAGGCCGGGCCGCGACCTCTTCGGACACGCGCTCGAAGCGCAGGAGGGTGTCCACCATCACGGTGCCCGCTGCATCGGCCAAATACAGCGTTTGCGGGCGAAACACACCGTCGAGTTTGGTGAGATCACGCTGGGCGAGCCACTCGGTGACGAACCGTTCGAAGGTTTCGAATTCCGGGACGCGGTAGAGCGAGGGGCGGCGCATGCCCATGCTTTTGGTTCCCCCGTCTCGAGCAAACAGCCAGGCGGAGCGCAACCGTGTGAGTGGGTCGCGCACGACGGCGACTGTTTGGCAGCGGTCCCAGAGCTCGGGGTAGATCCGCGCGATGTCGCGCGCGCGGAAATGGCCGAGCGGGCGGCCATAGAGCAGTGTCTGAACGCTTGTGCCCGCGGCCTTCGGGACGTGTATGGCGATCACGCCGCGCCGCTTCCAATGGGACGCGCGGCGCCGGATGTCGAAGGCATCGATTGCCACTTCAGGCACCAGACGTTCGATCCCGTGGCGAAAAACAGTCCTCAGATTCCGTGCCATGGTTAGCCGTTGATGGTGGTCTTCAGTCGGCAGGGCCGGCTTTCGGCAGGTTGAAGAGCGCATCCGGATCAAGGGCCGCATCCGGCAGCGCGTCGGGATCGTCCTCGGCCGGGGGCATCTCGGTGAAGGCTGCGTTCGGCTCAGGCAAGGCGTCTGCGAGGCTCTCTTCGGTAGGCATCAAGCCCTCAACCGGAGCGGGCACGCCCATCTCCTCCTCACGCTTGGCCTTCTTCTCGGCCGCTTTGCCGACGATGGCGTCGAGCTCAACCTGAGAGCAAAGGCCGAGGGCCACGGGGTCGACCGGCTGGATGTTGGCCGAGTTCCAGTGCGTGCGGTTGCGAATCGCCTCGATGGTGGGCTTGGTGGAGCCGACGAGCTTGGCGATCTGGGAGGTCTCGATCTCTGGATGATAGCGCACGAGCCAGGCGATCGCCGCCGGTCGGTCCTGGCGCTTGGAAACGGGCACATAGCGCGGTGCCTTCTTCTTTGGCGGTGGCGCCATAGCGCGGCGGCGCAGCTTGAGGCGCGCCAGGCTATCAGCCTCGCAGCGCTTGATTTCCTCCGCTGTGAGCTGGTTGTTCTGGACGGGATCGAGGCCCTTGATGCCGATGGCCACTTCGCCATCCGCGATGCCGGAGATCTCAAGCTCGTGCATGCCGCAGAACTCCGCGATCTGGCGGAAGGTCAGGGTGGTGTTGTCGACCAGCCAAACGGCGGTCGCTTTGGGCATCAGGGGCAGAAGATCAGCCATCATCGTCCTCAATCTCATGGCGCCACGGCCGATCCTGGGCCGGCGCCTCGTCTCTCACCAACGGCGAAGCGGGGGTGGGCGCGGCCGCGAAGCCAATTTTGCCCGAGGTTTCACAGAGCAAGGCTGCAAGACCGTCATGGGGTGATATAGAGACAGCCGGTGAAAATGGAAAGCGGTAAGTCGACGATGCGGTTGATCTGGGCGGTTGTGGGGATCGTGGCATGCTTGGGGGCTGCCAAGGCGCAGGATCGAGCGGGGGCGTTCGATTACTATGTGCTAGCGCTCTCGTGGAACGCGTCTTGGTGCCGGGCCGAGGGCGATGCACGGAATGCGGAACAGTGCGACGCGCGCTATGATCTGGGTTTTGTGCTGCACGGGTTGTGGCCTCAGAGCGAGGATGATTGGCCGGAGTATTGCCGTGCGGAGGTGCGGGATCCCAGCCGACGGGAAACCGGCGCGCAGGCCGATCTCTACGGCAGTGGAGGCCTTGCCTGGCATCAGTGGAAAAAGCATGGGCGCTGCTCGGGGCTCAGCTCACGGCAGTACTTCGCGCTCGCAAGGGAGGCCTATGAGCGGGTGTCGCGACCAGCGCTGCTCAGGCAGCTGCCGGAGCCCGTGCGGATCGATCCGGATGTGGTGGAAGATGCATTCCTGGAGGAAAATCAATGGCTTACACCTGAATCGGTGCGGGTGACCTGTCGTGATGGACTGATCCGGGAGGTGCGAGTTTGCCTCGACCGAGGGCTTGAGCCGCGCCCCTGCAGCCGGAGTGTGCAGCGGCATTGTCCGCTCGACCGGGCGCTGTTGCCGCCCATGCGGTGATCACTCCGCGAGCTTCTGGCAGAGCTTGTCGAGCTGTTCGAGATCGCGGTAGCGGATGCGCATCTCGCCACCATCTTGTCCGGCGTGCTCGATGCGAACCGCCATGCCTATGGCCGCGGTGAGATCGCCTTCGAGCATGCGGGTGTCGGCGTCCTTCTCCGCTTTGGGCTTTGGGGTGCGGGGCGCGCTTGGTGCAGCCTGTTTGGCAAGACGCTCAGACTCGCGCACGCTGAGGCCGCGGGCGATCACCTCCCGGCAGAGCGCGGCGGGGTCTGACGCGGTGACGAGGGCCCGGGCGTGGCCGGCGGTCAGCTCGCCCTTGCGCAGCGCCTCGAGGACAGGTTCCGGAAGGGTCAGCAAGCGCAAGAGGTTGGCGAGGTGGCTGCGGCTCTTTCCGGTGATACGGGCAAGCTCGGCCTGGGTGTGACCGAACTGGTCGATCAACTGGGCGTAACCTTGCGCCTCTTCGACCGGGTTGAGATCGGTGCGCTGGATGTTCTCAACGATGGCGATCTCGAGCACGCCGCGGTCGTCGAGCTCTCGGATGACGGCGGGGACCTGGTGAAGCTGAGCGCGCTGTGCGGCCCGCCAACGGCGCTCACCCGCGACGATCTGGTAGAGCGATTTCTGTGACGGATCGATCCGCAGGACGAGCGGCTGAATGATGCCATGGGCCCGGATCGACGCCGCCAGTTCTTCGAGGTCGTCGTCGTCGAATTGGCGCCGCGGTTGGTCCGTGTTGGGCGCGATCATTTCGATCGGGACCATGAGATCCATGTGGGCTGGCGGGTTCCCGGGCTTCGGCGTGTCGGCCGTCAGGGCGGCTGCGTCGTCGCCGAGCAGGGCGGAGAGGCCGCGGCCGAGCCCTCGGCGCGGTTCTTGTTTCTTGGCCATGGGCGGTCTCCTCAGGCGGCGAGTGTCGTGCCGTCGCGGCTCAGCACCTCTGAGGCGAGGCTGCGATAGGCGCGGCTGCCAGCGCAGTCACGGTCGTAGAGCAGGGCGGGCATGGCGTGCGAGGGGGCCTCGGACAGCCGGACGTTCCGGGGAATCACGGTCTGATAGACGACCTCGCCAAGGGTGGAGCGGACGTCTTCTTCGACCTGGGCGGACAGGCGGTTGCGCCGGTCGAACATGGTCAGCACAATGCCGTGGATGCGCAGATCCGGGTTCAGGCGGGACTGGACGCGGCGGATGGTGCTGAGAAGCTGGGACAATCCCTCAAGCGCGAAGAACTCACATTGCAACGGGACAATCACACTGTCGGCTGCGGCCATAGCATTCAACGTGAGGAGGTTCAGCGAGGGCGGACAGTCGATCAGCACGATGTCATGGGAGAGCGGTGCGGTATCGAGCGCCTGTTGGAGGCGGCGGGCGCGATCAGGGTCGGAGACCAGTTCCACATCCGCGCCCGAGAGATCGACGGTGGCTGGGACGATATCGAGCCGCTCAACGGAGGACGGGCGGACGGCATCGATAAGCGGAGCATCTCCTGCCACGACGTCATAGCTGCTCGTCTGGCGGGCGTGGGGGTCGACACCAAGGCCGGTGGAAGCGTTGCCCTGGGGGTCAAGATCGATTAGCAGGACATGGCACCCGCGTTGCGCAAGGGCGGTGCCGAGATTGATCGCCGTCGTGGTTTTCCCGACGCCACCCTTCTGGTTTACAACGGCCATGATGCGTGCGCCGGTCGAGCGGTCTGAGGGCGTACGGGGATCAGGGGTCATGGCGGCGCTCTGCTCTGGTTATTTTCAGGATCGTCGCGTCGGCCTCGGTTCGGCTCGCGATCTCCGTCTGCTCAATATGCCAATGGCGTTGCGCCTCGGTCAATTCGGATCTGGCGTTGCGGCCCTTGGGAAAGAGGAAAACCGTCTCTGGCGCGGCATGTGGCGCGGCCAGTTCGAGCAGTTTCGGCAAAGGGGCGAGTGCTCGCGCGGATATGACGCTGGATTTTGGCAGGCGGAGGGACTCGATTCGCTCGGTGACGATGGTGGGGCTGAGGTTCATCTCCCGGGCGGCGGTGGCCAGGAAGGCGGACTTGCGGCCGTCGCTTTCCACCAGTGTGATCTGTATCCGGGTCTCTTCGGCAGCGATGGCAGCGATGACAAGACCGGGGAGGCCGCCGCCGGAGCCGAGGTCTAGCCATGTGTCGCACGCGTCGGGACGGAGCGTCCAAAGCTGCGCGCTGTCGGCGATGTGTCGGCTCCAGAGGGTATCGAGTGTTTTTGGTGCGATAAGGTTAATGCGCTTTGTCCAGCGCGTGAGGAGTGCGGCAAAGGTCTCCAGCCGCTCGCATGTTTCACGTGAAACACCGTAGGCTTTGCGGAAGGTGGCGGCGTCCACCTTAGGCGCGGCGGCTTTGTGCGGCTGCCTGTTCGAGGCGCTTTGCCGCGACGAGCAAGAGTGCCAGGGCCGCAGGGGTCATCCCCTCGATCCGGCGCGCATCTCCGAGGGTGGCTGGTCGCCGGGCCGTGAGTTTCTGGCGCAGTTCCGAGGAGAGGCCAGGCAACGCTTCGTAGGTGAGGGCAGCCGGCAGAGGACGCGCTTCCTCTCGACGAAGCTCCTCGGCTTCCGCACGTTGACGTGTGATGTAGTCGGCGTAGTGCGCTTCCCGTGCGAGCTGTGCCACATCATAAGCGGGCAGGTCACCGAGGTTAGGCCAAAGGCCAAACAGAGTCTCCGGATTGATGTCCGGGCGCCCAAGCAGCTGAAGCGCGGTTCGTCTGACGCCATCCTCGTTGAGTGAAAGCCCTTTTGCATTGGCTGCTGATGGTGTGATGGCATGGGCCTCGAGCCGAGCACGCGATCGTGCGAGGCTCTCGCGCTTGGACTCGAAGGCCCGCCTTCGACGCTCTCCGACCAGTCCTGCAGCAATCCCAAGGGGTGTCAGCCTCTGATCCGCATTGTCTGCCCGGAGATGAAGCCGGTACTCCGAGCGGGACGTAAACATGCGGTAGGGTTCCGTGACCCCCGCGCTTGTGAGGTCGTCGAGCATCACACCGATGTAGCTGTCAGTGCGGCTGAAATGCTGGGGCGGCTGACCAGCAATGGCCCGGGCGGCGTTCAGTCCGGCCACAAGACCTTGGGCGGCGGCCTCCTCATAGCCTGTCGTGCCATTAATCTGGCCTGCGAGCCAGAGACCTGGGAGTGCACGCAAAGCCAGCCCGGGGGTCAGGGCCCGCGGATCGACATAGTCATACTCAATCGCGTAGCCGGGCTGCACGATCTCAGCTCTTTCCAATCCCGGGATCGTGCGGACCCAGATGGCCTGTACCTCCTCGGGCAGCGAGGTGGAAATGCCGTTTGGATAGATCAGAGGGGTATCAAGCCCTTCTGGTTCAAGAAAAATTTGGTGCGAGGTCTTTTCGGCGAAGCGGACGACTTTGTCTTCGATTGAAGGGCAATAGCGGGGCCCTACGCCCTCGATGCCTCCGCCAAAAAGCGCGGAGCGGGAGAGGTTATCTCGGATGACTTCGTGGGTTTCTGCGCTCGTGTGGGTGATGTGGCAGGGCACCTGGGACGCAGTCACACGCGAAGTAAGCGTCGAAAAAAAGGTGGGGTCGTCATCGCCGGGTTGTTGGTCGAGTCGGTCGAAATCAACACTGTCACGATGCAAACGAGGCGGTGTGCCGGTCTTGAGGCGACCCATGGGGAGGCCGAGGTCGCGAAGACGGTCTGCCAGGCGTCTCGCTGCGGGATCACCGATCCGACCGCCCGGGATACGTTTGTCCCCAATATGGATTGTACCGCGCAGAAACGTCCCTGTGGTTAGGATGACCGCTTTGGCTCTGATAACCTCACCGCCGTCCAGCACGACACCGGTGACACGGCCGCCGCCTACGCTGAGGTCGTTGACAGCGGCTTCGATCACCGAAAGCCGCGGGCATGTGGAGATCTCTGCCTGCATCGCTTTGCGGTAAAGGCTCCGATCACACTGAGCCCTGGGTCCTTGTACGGCGGGGCCTTTCTTTCGGTTCAACAAGCGGTATTGGATGGCCGCGGCATCGGCGACTCGCCCCATAACGCCGTCCAGAGCGTCGATTTCCCGGACCAAATGGCCTTTGCCGAGCCCTCCGATTGCGGGATTGCATGACATTTCGCCGATGCGATCGATGCGGTGGGTGATGAGGATTGTCGCCGCACCCGCACGCGCCGCCGCATGTGCCGCATCGCATCCCGCATGACCACCGCCAATAACGATGACATCTGCCTGCTGATCTGCCAGGTGTTTCACGTGAAACACTCCCATCACTTTCCGAGGCAGAAGCGCCCGAAGATCTCCCCGAGGATCTCCTCGGTCCCAACGGCCCCCGTGAGCCGCGCCAAAGCCCGAAGGCCCTGGCGGATGTCCTCCGATATCAGTTCTGGCCCCCGGTGATCCAGCCCCTCCCGCGCAACCGTTGCCGCATCTCGGACGGCCTCAAGCGCCAGTCGTTGCCTGCGATGCGCCACCAGTCCTTCTGTGGGCCGGGCCCGCAGCGCTGTATGCACCCGTTCGAGCAGCCTTTCGACCCCGTCGCCAGTCGCCGCAGACACCGGCATCCCGTCTCCCTCGCAAAGATCCGCCTTGGCCGCAACCAGGACATCTCCATCCTGAGCTAAGCCCCTGAGCGCCCCCAAGGGCGCGTCCGGCGCATCCAACAGCACCCGGAGATCGGCATCCTGAGCCCGTGCTTCTGCCCGGCGAATTCCCTCAGCCTCGATCCGGTCGGACGACGCCCGAATGCCGGCGGTGTCCAGGAACGTCACCGGCAGCCCCTGGAGGTCATAGCGCACCTCAAGAACGTCGCGAGTGGTTCCCGGCACTTCAGACACGATAGCCGCCTCTCGCCCCGCCAACAGATTGATCAAGCTCGACTTCCCGGCGTTCGGTGCGCCGACCAGGGCCACCTCGTATCCGGTGCGCAGCCTCGCGGCGCCGTCGGAGAGGGCCAGTTCCGCTGCGATTCCGGTGCTGACCTCGGTGAGCAGTGTACCAACCTCGGGCCCCACATCCTCTGGAACGTCCTCATCAGCCCAGTCTATCGTCACCTCCACGAGCGCGACGGCGCGCAGCAATCCCGCCCGCCAGGCCTCGATCTTGTTCGCAAGGGCGCCCTCGACCAAGCGCGCTGCCTGCTGACGTTGTGCCTCCGTCTCGGCGGCCAGCAGATCACCAAGCGCCTCCACTTCCGTCAGATCCATGCGTCCGGCCTGAAAGGCGCGCAGTGTGAACTCGCCGGGATCTGCCAGCCGCAAACCGGGCCTTGCGCTCAGAGCGTCAAGGACGGCACCCACCACCGCGGGGCCTCCATGCAGATGCAACTCTGCCATCGCCTCGCCCGTGAAGCTTGCTCCGGCCTCGAAACGCAAAACCAATGCCTCGTCCAGAAGCCCGCCGCCCGCGTCGCGCAGCCGCCGAACCGCTGCCTGGCGTGGAGGGGGCAGCGCGCCACCCAGCTCCGCCAGCACCGAGGGCGCTTCCGGTCCGGAGATCCGCACGACCGCAATCCCACCGCGTCCTGCAGGCGTCGCTGGTGCAAAGATGGTGTCGCCGGCAGTCATGGATCCATGGCCCTTGACGCCGTCTGCCAACCCGGTTTCCCTACCGGCCACTCCAACCGCATGTCCGCGGCAGACGCAAACCAACGGAGAGCGCCCCCATGACCGAGATCCCAGCCATCCGACTGTCGACCCCCGGGGGGCCTGAGGCCATGCATCTCACCACGGTTTCTTTGCCACAACCCGGGTCGGGCCAGATACGGATCCGCCACAGCGCGATCGGAGTGAACTTCATAGACACCTATCACCGCTCCGGCCTCTACAAAGTAGATCTCCCGACAGGTATCGGGCTCGAAGGGGCCGGCACCGTCGACGCGCTCGGAGAGGGCGCCGAGGGCTGGTCGATCGGCGACCGCGCCGTCTACTGCACCGGTCCGATCGGGGCCTATGCTGCCGCCCATTGCGTTGCGGCGGATCGCGCGGTCAAGCTGCCGGACGGGATCGGGTTTGACGCTGCGGCATCCTCCCTTCTCAAGGGGCTGACGGTTCAATACCTGATCCGACAGATTCACCGCGTCCAGGCGGGCGAAACCGTCCTCTTTCACGCGGGCGCAGGTGGGGTCGGTCAGATCGCCGTCCAGTGGCTGAAGGCCTTGGGTGCGACCGTCATTGCCACCGCCGGCGGCCCAGAAAAATGTGCTCTCGTCAGCGCGCTCGGCGCAGACCACGTCATCGATTACCGCACGGACGAGATTGCCCCAAAGGTCCGGGAGATCACCGGCGGCGCGGGCGTGCCGGTGGTCTATGACGGGGTCGGTGCCGATACCTTTATGGCCTCGCTCGACAGCCTTCAGCCCCGCGGTCTGCTCGTCTCGTTCGGCAATGCCTCGGGTCCGGTCACCGGTGTCGACCTCGGTCTCTTGGCGGCAAAAGGCTCGCTCTTTGTCACCCGTCCGACGCTGTTCCACTATGTCCCCACGCGTGAGGCGCTCCAGGCCGCGGCCGACGATCTCTTCGCTGCCATGCTCGACGGGTCCATCACTCTTGCCGAGCCCACGGTCTATCCCCTCGCCGAGGCCACACAGGCGCACACCGATCTCGAAGCCCGGCGCACGACCGGTTCGCTGATCCTGCGCCCTTGAGCGCAACGCGGGCTCAGGCCGGAACCGCATCCGCCAGCCCGCGCCCTTCGAGAAGCGCGTCTACCCCCGGCAACTTCCCGCGGAACCCGGTATAGGCGTCCTCCGGCTCCGTACGGCCACCGGCGGACAACACATGGCGCTCGAGCCGCTCGGCGGTCCCCGGATCAAAGGGATCGCCAGTTTCCTCGAATGCCCTGAATGCGTCTGCATCCATTACTTCGGACCACATATAGCTGTAGTACCCCGCGGCATACCCATCCCCTGCGAATACATGCAGGAAGTGCGGGGTCCGGTGCCGCATCGCAATCGCGTTGGGCATCCCGATGTCCGCCAGCACCTTAGCCTCAAATGCCGGCCCGTCCACCGTTTCTTCCGGCCCTATCTCGTGCATCGCCATGTCCACCAGCGCCGAGCCCAGATATTCGCAGGTCAGGAAACCCTGATTGTAGGTCTCCGCCGCCTTCAGCTTCTCCACCATCTCCCGCGGCATCGGCTCTCCGGTCTCATAATGCCGCGCATGGGCTTCCAGCACCGCCGGTTCCGACAGCCAGTGCTCATAGAGCTGGCTCGGCAGCTCAACGAAGTCCCGTGCCACCGCGGTGCCGCTGATCATTGGATAGGTCACATCCGACAACAGTCCGTGGAGCGCGTGCCCAAACTCATGAAACAGCGTCCGCGCATCGTCAAAGCTCAGCAGGGTCGGCTCTCCCCGCGCAAAGTTCATCGTGTTCATGATGATCGGGCGGTGGGGCTCGGTGAGCTTCTGTTGCTGGCGCAGTCCGCTCGCCCAGGCGCCTGACCGTTTGGTCGGACGCGCGAAATAGTCACCGATGAACAGCCCCACATGCGTGCCATCCCGTGTCACCTTCCAGGCGCGCGCATCCGCATGCGGCAAAGTCAGCCCCTCGACCTCCCGAAATGCCAGTCCGAACAGCCGCCCGGCGACGTCAAAGGCCGCCTCGATCACACCGTCCAGCGGCAGATAGGGCTTTGTCTCCCCCTCATCCAAGTCATGCAGGCGCTTGCGCAGCCGCTCGGCATAGTGGCGCCAGTCCCAGGCTGCGATCTCAGCGTTCGAGCCGTCCTCGGCGGCGAGCGCCTGCAACGCTGCCTGCTCTTCTGCGGCCCGTGCCTTCGCCGGCTCCCAAACGCGCATCAACAGCCCGCGCACCCCCTCCGGCGTCTTCGCCATGGCGGTCTCGAGCTTATAGGCCGCGAAACTCGGATACCCCAGCAGCGCCGCCTTCTCTGCGCGCAGCGCGAGCGTCTCCTCGATGATCGGCCAGGTTCCCTCGCCAACCTCGCCTCGGCCGGTCCAGGCGCGCCAGGCCTTCTCCCGCAAGTCGCGCCGCTCGGAGAACACGAGGAACGGCTCGACTGACGACCGCGAGAGCGTGATCGCCGCCGTCTCCATCCCCCGCCGTTTGCCCTCGCGTTCGGCCTGATCCACCAGAAAGGCCGGCAGCCCGGACCGGTCGTGGTCGCTGAGGGGCAGCACCCAGTCCTGTTCATCCTTCAGCACGGTCTGGGAGAAGGTCGTCCCAAGCTCCGCCAGACGCTTTTGGATTTCCGCCATGCGCATCCGCCCGGCCTCGTCCAGCGCCGCCCCCGCCCGCACGAACATCCTGCGATAGAGCTCGACGATCCGCGCTTCTTCTGCGCCTAACGTGCCGACCTGTTCGACCACCGCGGAGACCCGCGCCCACAGCGCCGGGTTCAACAGGATTGCGCTGCCATGGGCTGCAAGTTTTGGCGAGATGGCGCGATCAACTGCCTGGATCGCCTCCGTCGCATCCCCGCCGGCCAGCGTGAAAAACACCGAGGCCACCCGGTCGAGCACAGCACCCGCCCGCTCCAGGGCCTCGACGGTGTTGGCGAAATCCGGTGCCGCCTCGGCCCCGGCGATCGCTTCGATCTCGGCCAGGTGCTCGGCCATCGCAGCTTCGAAGGCCGGTTCGAAATCTGCGGCCTCAATGCGGTCGAAGGGCGGCAGGCCAAACGGTCCATCGAACGGCTCCAAAAGCGGGTTGGTCATTTTGCCTCCAAGACGGCGGTTGCAGGGCGGTCGCGGATGCGGTCCATCCAAGCGGTCAGTGCCTCCAGCCCATCGGGCATCGGGTGCTTGATGATCCGCCGGAAACTCGCGGCCAAATAGGCTGTGATGTCGGCGATGGTATAGCGATCGGCGGCCAGCCAGTCCCGCCCCCTCAGGCGTTCATCCAAGGCGCGCAGATGGGGGTCGATCCGACCGCGGTTGATCTCCCCCCATTCGGCGACCTGGTCTTCCATCACGCCCATGCGCGGATTGGTGTGACGGAAGGTCTGCCCGACCGCGGTGAAGAGCCCGAATTCGGCGCGCCGTTGCCACATCTCGATCACCGCGGCTTCCAGCGGATCCCGGCCCATCAGGTTCGGCTCCGGGTTAAGCGCCTCGACATAGCGGCAGATCGCTTGCGTCTCCGACAAGACCGTTCCGTCCGAAAGCTCCAGTGCCGGCACCTTCGCGTCGCCGACCTTGGCAAGGTAATCCGCTGTCTTGTGCTCCCCTTCGATCAAGTTCAGCACGGTTTGCGGAACCTCCACGCCCTTTTCGGCGAGGAACAAGTGGAGCCGCATAGGGTTCGGGGCACGCGGTTGCGTGTAGAGGCGGACAGGGGTCGGCAGCATTTGGCTCTCCTTTTGCCGTCAACCTATGGTGCCTGCGGCCCGCGACCAACCCCGCTTGCGCGCCTTGGTCCCGCGCGCTATCCCGCTCCCCGGGAGGGCCCCATGATCCGGCACCGGCATCTTCTCGGGATCGAACAGCTTTCGGCGGCGGAGATCCTGGCGATCCTCGATCTCTCCGAGGAGTATGTCTCGGTCAATCGTCAGCGGGACAAGCATCTCGAGCGGTTGCGCGGGCTCACGCAGATCAACCTGTTCTTCGAGGCCTCCACCCGCACTCAGGCGAGCTTCGAGCTGGCCGGCAAGCGCCTCGGCGCGGATGTGATGTCGATGGCCGTCCAGGCGTCGTCCGTGCAAAAAGGCGAGACGCTGATCGACACGGCAGTGACGCTGAACGCCATGCATCCGGATCTGCTGGTGGTGCGGCATGGGATGTCAGGCGCCGTGGCGCTGCTGGCGCAAAAGGTCAACTGTGCTGTCGTAAACGCCGGCGACGGGCGGCACGAGCACCCGACCCAGGCGCTGCTCGATGCCCTCACGATCCGCCGCCACAAGGGTCGGCTCCAGCGGCTGACCATCGCGATCTGCGGCGACATCGCCAACAGCCGGGTGGCGCGGTCGAACATTCTGTGCCTGAACGCGCTCGAGAACCGGGTCCGGGTGATCGCGCCGCCGACGCTTTTGCCCTCGGGCATCGACCGCTTCGGGGTGGAGGTCTTCACCGAGATGGAGGCGGGGCTCGACGGCTGTGATGTGGTCATGATGCTGCGCATCCAGAACGAGCGGCTGGACGGAGCCGCCGTGCCCTCGCGGCGCGAGTATTTCCACCGCTACGGGCTCACGGCGGAGAAGCTGGCGCGCGCCAAACCTGACGCCATCGTGATGCACCCGGGCCCGATGAACCGCGGGGTGGAGATCGACCCGGAGGTCGCCGACGACATCAACCGCTCGGTGATCCGCGAGCAGGTGGAGATGGGGGTGGCCGTGCGCATGGCCGTGCTCGATCTCCTCGCCCAGAACCGCGAGACCGCCGCATGACCCCGCGCGCGAAAGATTTCGGCCTGCCCGAGCCGACCCCGGAGGACCACGCCTTCTGGGCCCCCCACCTCCGCGATGGCGAGATCCTGCTCTGGGCGGGCCGCCCTCAGCGGTCGATGGAGACGCCCGTCTCTGCGCTGACGGCCCGAGTGCGGGTCCGCCGTGTTGCACTTTATGCCGGCGCCTGCGGGCTGTTTTGGATGACGTTGCGAGCCGGCGCGTTCTTCCTCCAGGGTGATCCGGTTCCAATTTCGGTTGTTCTCGAAGGACCCGCGCTAGCAGGACTGTTGCTTCTTCTCGGTGTTCTCGCTGAGGCAATAAGATCCTTGCAAGGCGGTTTCCCATCGCTGCGGATCTCTCGTGAGGTCTATGGGATCACGTCCGAGCACCTGTGCGTTCTGCGCCCGAACCGCTTTTCGGAGGGCTGTCAGATATCGCGGCACAAGCTTCGTCCGGAGATGCAATCCTCGATTATCTCGCATGACCACAACAGAGATTTGAGCAGTGTGGGGGTGTCGCACGGCAAGGCGCCAACAACGTGGTGGGGCGATTACGATGCTGGTCGCTTTATTCTCGTGTTCGAAGGGGTCCGTGGGGGTGCCGGTGTGGCCGGCTTCATAGTGCAACTGTCCGAGGCGGCATGATCCTGCATCTTGTCAATGCGCGGCTGGTGGATCCGGAGACGGGCTATGACGGGCCGGGAGCGCTGCGCATCCGGGACGGGCGCATCGAGGAGCTTGTGCGCGGCGCCTCTCCCACCCCCGGCGAAGGTCTCATCGTCGACTGCAGTGGCCATGTCCTCGCGCCCGGGATCGTCGATGCTCGGGTCTTTGTGGGCGAGCCGGGAGCGCGGCACCGCGAGTCGCACCGCTCAGCGGGGGAGGCGGCGGCGGCGGGTGGCGTGACCACCCTCATCCAACAGCCGGACACTGCCCCGCCGCTCGATGACCCGGCGCTGGTGCAATTCACCCTGGCGCGGGCGCGGGAGGCCTCTCCGGTCCATGTTCACGCCATGGCAGCACTGACCCGCGGGATGCAGGGGCGCGACCTCACGGAACAACAGTTCCTCCTCGATGCGGGCGCTGTGGCGCTGACGGATGCGGATCATGCCGTCGCTGACGCCAAAGTCTTCATGGCCTGCCTGCGCTATGCCACCTCCACGGGCGCCATCGTGGTGCACCACCCGCAGGAGCCCTCGCTCTCGGCGGGTACCTGTGCCACCAGCGGGGAGTTTGCTTCCAGGCTCGGGCTGCCTGCGGTGCCTGCGATGGCCGAGCGCATGATGCTGGCGCGCGATCTCGCTTTGGTCGAGGCCACGGGTGCCCGCTATCATGCTGACCAGATCTCAACCGCGGCCGCGCTGGGCCCGCTCCGCCGCGCGCGGGAGAAGGGGCTGGATGTGACCGCCGGGGTCTCGATCCACCACCTGACGCTGAACGAATACGACATCGCGGACTACCGCACCTATTTCAAGCTCGCGCCACCGCTCAGGACCGAGGATGACCGGGTGGCGATGGTCGAGGCTCTGGCGGAGGGCGTGATTGACTGTGTGGTGTCCTCGCATCTGCCCTGGGACGAAGAGGCCAAGCGGCTCCCTTACGAGCAGGCGGCGACCGGGGCTGTCGGCCTCGAGACCCTGCTGCCGGCGGCCCTGCGGCTCGTGCATTGCGGGCAGATCACATTGCCTGCTCTGTTCGAGCGGCTCTCCACGGCACCAGCACGGCGCTTTGGGCTCGATGGCGGGCGGCTTGCGCGCGGAGCGCCTGCGGATCTCGTGCTGTTCGACCCCGACGCACCGCTGCTGCTTGACCGTGCGACCCTCCGCTCAAAATCCAAGAATACCCCGTTCGACCGCAGCCGCATGCAGGGCCGCGTGCTCGGCACTTGGGTGGCGGGCCGACGCGTCTTCGGAGGCTGACGGATGCTGCACGACATCATGGGGCTCGATCGCGCATTGCCATGGCTGCTCGGTGCCTTCTTGGCGGGGTACCTGGTCGGGTCGGTGCCGTTCGGCATCCTGGTCAGCCGGCTTTTCGGCCTCGCGGACCCTCGGACTGTCGGCTCCGGCAATATCGGCGCGACCAATGTGCTGCGCTCGGGCCACAAAGCGGCGGCGGCGGTGACCCTGCTGCTCGATGCGCTGAAGGGGGCGGTGCCCGTTCTGCTGTTCCTCTTCTGGGGGGATCTGGCGGCGCAGGCGGCAGGGCTCGGGGCTCTCATCGGTCACTGTTTCCCCGTTTGGCTGCGGTTTCGCGGCGGCAAGGGGGTCGCGACGTTTCTCGGGCTGGTGGCGGCGCTCTACTGGCCTGCCGGGGCGGCGGCGGCGCTCACCTGGCTTGTCGCAGCGGGCGCGAGCCGGATCTCCTCGCTGGCGGCGTTGGTCTCTGCGGCATCGGCGCCGGTCTGGCTTTGGGGCCTCGGGCGACTGGAGGCCTTTCTGGCCGTCGCTCTCGCGGCGGTCCTGGTTTGGGCCCGTCACCACGCCAACATCGGACGGCTCCTGCGCGGCGAGGAGCCCCGGATCGGTCGCTGATCGCGGTCGCCTGTTAACCATTAACCCGAGATTAACTCGGGCTGCGCTCTCTTAACCTCAGTTGTGAGGAGGGCGTCATGTCGGTCACCCAGTTCGAAAGCACCCACGCGGGCGAATACTCGGCACCCTTGGCTGAGAGGCTGGTGTTGCGGGAGGAGGAGCGGTTTGCCCGCCTCCGGCTTGCCCGCAGCCGCAATGTGGGTCCGCGCACCTATCTCCATCTGATCCGACGGTTCGGCACGGGGCTGCGGGCGCTCGAGGCGCTGCCAGAGCTTGCGACCCGTGGCGGCAGTGCAAGCTATGAGCTGCGGCCCGAGGCGGCCGTGGCGCAGGAGATGGATGCGGCCGAGCGGATCGGGGCGCGGCTTGCGATCCTGGGCGAGGATGCCTACCCGCGCCAACTCGCAACCATCGACACGCCACCGCCGGTGCTTTGGATCCTTGGTGACGGAGAGGCGTTCGCTCAGCCCTCGATCGGTATTGTCGGCGCGCGCAACGCGTCGGCCATGGGGTTGCGCACGGCGCGCCAGATTGCGCGTGGTCTGGCGCGTGCGGGGCGGATCGTGGTCTCCGGTCTTGCCCGTGGGATCGATGCCGCGGCCCATGAGGCGGCGCTGGAGAATGGGACGATCGCAGTGCTGGCCGGAGGGCTCGACCGGGTCTATCCGCCGGAGAACGAAGGGCTGGCGGCGCGCATCGCCGAGGGGCCAGGAGCGCTGGTTACCGAATGTCCGATGGGGGTCGAGCCAACGGCACGGCATTTTCCCAAGCGCAACCGTTTGGTGGCCGGGCTGTCCGCCGGCGTGCTGCTGATCGAGGCCGCGAGCCGCTCCGGCAGCCTGATCACCGCGCGCTATTCCCTTGAGCAGGGGCGAGAGGTGATGGCCTGCCCCGGCGCGCCGGAGGATCCGCGCGCCGCCGGATGCAACGCCATGATCCGCGACGGCGCCGCTCTGGTCCGCAGCGCACAGGACGTGCTCGACGCGCTGGCCATGCCCGCGCAGTTGGGTTTTGCCGAGGGTGGTGCGGAGTTCCACTTCGACGCCTTCGATGATGCAGACGATTATGAGGCGATGGACGATTTCGACCCGGATGGGCGCGACACCGATATCGCCTTGGCCGAGCAGGTGGTGCGTCTCATCGGCACAGCGCCCATCGAGATCGACGAGGTCGCCCGGGCCTGTGGAACGCGCCCGTCAGAGCTCTCCCTCGTGCTGCTGGAGCTGGAGCTTGCGGGGCGGATCGAACAGCTTCCCGGCGGGCGGGTGGTCCAGTCCGCGTGACGCGAGCGGACAGCCTGCGCTTCCCGGGGCGGTTGACAGCACCCTGACCCTGCACCATTTTCTGCCGCCGCGCCCGGTCCCCGGGTGGCGGTGGACAGGAGTACCGAATGGCTGTCGTCGTCGTCGAATCGCCGGCCAAGGCAAAGACCATCAGCAACTATCTGGGCGGCGATCACACGGTGCTCGCATCCTATGGCCATGTTCGCGACCTGCCGTCCAAAGATGGCTCGGTCGATCCGGACCAGGGCTTCGAGATGATCTGGGAGGTCGACGCCAAGGCCCAGAAACACATTCGCGCGATCGCGGATGCGCTCTCGGACGATGACGGCCTGATCCTCGCGACCGACCCGGATCGCGAGGGCGAGGCGATCTCCTGGCACCTGCTCGAGGCTTTGCGAAAACGCCGGGCGGTGAAGAAGTCCACCCACGTCTCTCGCGTGGTGTTCAACGCGATCACCCGCACGGCCGTGACCCAGGCGATGCAGGCCCCGCGTGAGATCGATATGCAGCTGGTGGAGGCCTATCTCGCCCGCCGCGCGCTCGACTATCTGGTGGGCTTCACGCTCTCGCCGGTGCTTTGGCGCAAACTGCCTGGCGCCAAGTCGGCCGGCCGTGTGCAATCGGTGGCGCTGCGCCTCATCGTCGAGCGCGAGATGGAGATCGAGGCGTTTCGCCCGCGCGAGTACTGGTCGGTGAAGGCGGGGCTCACGACCCCCAAAGGCGCTGAGTTCGAAGCGCGGCTCACGGCGTTGGATGGCCGGAAACTTGACCGCTTCGATCTCGGGGACGAGGCGGCGGCCAAGGCGGCGGTGGCGAAGATCGAGGCGGCGGCTCTCTCGGTGCGCTCGGTGGAGGCCAAACCGGCGACTCGCAACCCCGCACCGCCCTTCATGACCTCGACGCTCCAGCAGGAGGCGTCCCGCAAGCTCTCCATGGGCGCGCAGGAGTGCATGCGCACCGCCCAGCGGCTCTATGAGGCCGGGCACATCACCTATATGCGGACGGACGGTGTCGACATGGCGCCCGAGGCGATCACGGCGCTGCGCGAGGTGATCGGGCAGCGCTATGGCGCCGATTACGTCCCGGCGAAACCCCGGATCTACAAGACCAAGGCCAAAAACGCGCAGGAAGCGCATGAGTGTATCCGCCCCTCGCGGCTGAACGTGGCGCCCGGGTACTTGAAGCTCGAACGGGCCGAGGCGCGGCTCTATGAGCTGATCTGGAAACGCGCGGTTGCCAGCCAGATGGAGGCCGCCCGGTTCCGCCGCACCACCGTGGAGATCGGGGATGCTGCCGGCACTGTGGGTCTGCGCGCCACAGGCCAGGTGGTGACCTTCGATGGTTTCCTCGCGGTTTATGAGGAAGGGCGCGATGAGCCCGCCACCGACGATGATGCGCGCCTGCCGGAGATCCCGGAGGGGGCCGCGCTTACCCAACGCGGCGTGACGCCGGAGCAGCACTTCACCTATCCGCCGCCCCGCTACACCGAGGCGACCATCGTGAAGCGGATGGAGGAGCTCGGCATCGGGCGGCCCTCGACCTATGCCTCGATCATCACGACGATCCAGGACCGCGATTACGTCATCAAGGACAAGGGCCGGCTGATCCCGGAGGATAAGGGCCGGCTGGTCACGGCCTTCCTGATGAACTTCTTCGCGCGTTATGTGGAGTATGACTTCACCGCCGCGCTGGAGGAGGAGCTCGATGACGTCTCTGGCGGGCGCGAGGACTGGAAGGCGGTTCTGGAGAAGTTCTGGCGCGACTTCCACGCGGCGGTGGAGGGCACCTCGGAGCTGCGCATCACTGAGGTGCTGGAGAAGCTGAACGACTTCTTGGCGCCGCATCTCTTTCCCGATCCCGGCGACGGGACCGATCCGCGTTCCTGTCCGCTCTGCAGCACGGGTCGACTCTCGATGCGCACGGCGCGGTCGGGGGGCGCGTTCATCGGGTGCTCGAACTACCCCGAATGCCGCTATACCCGTCCGATCAGCGGTGGCGAGGACGAGAACGCCAAGATCGATGGCAAGGAGCTCGGCCTCGACCCGAAGACGGGTCTCCCGGTGACGGTTCGTAGCGGCCGCTTCGGTCCCTATGTGCAACTCGGCGAGCAGGAGGGCGACGAGAAGCCCCGCCGCACCAGCCTGCCGAAAGGGCTCGCACCCGATGTGCTGGACCTGGAGACGGCCTGTGGCCTGCTGCAACTGCCACGGGAGATTGGAGCGCATCCCGAGGATGGAGAGGTGGTGGAGGCCGGGCTCTACCGCTACGGCCCCGCGGTGCGCCACGGCAAGATCTATGCCCCGCTGGAGGATTGGACCGAGGCGCTGACCGTCGGCATGAACCGTGCCGTTGAGCTGATCGCGCTCAAGAAGGCCAATCCGGGTCGCGGTCGTGGCAGCCCCCAGAAGCCGCTCCGTGAGCTTGGCGAGCATCCCGAGGGCGGGCCGATCGTGGTGATGGAGGGGCGCTATGGCCCCTATCTCAAATGGGAGAAGATCAACGCGACGCTGCCGAAGGCAGTCGACCCACAGGCGGTGACACCGGAGCAGGCGGTCGAGATCCTGGCCGAGAAGGCCGCCAAGGCGCCGAAGAAGAAGGCCGCAAAGAAACCCGCCAAAAAGGCTGCGACCAAGAAGACGGCGGCAAAGAAAAAGCCCGCGGCCAAAAAGACCGCCAAGAAGTCTGCCGAGCCGGAACCGTCAGACGATCCGTTGATCGAGAGATGAGCGAGCTTCGGGCGGCCACCGCGGCGGATCTGCCGGCTTTGGTCGCTCTCTATGCGGCGTTCTTCCGGGAGGATGCGGTCCCGGTCCCGGCGGCTTTGCAGGCGAACCTGGCGGCAATGCTCGACGATCCGGACGCGATGATCGCGCTACTCGGCGATCCGCCGCAAGGGCTCGTCAGCGCGACCCTGACGCGAGGGGCCGAATTTGGCCTCTCCGCCGAGATCGAGGATCTTTATGTCGTGCCCTCCGCCCGGGGCACCGGGCTTGCGCGCCGGCTGATGACCCATGCGCTCGATTGGTGTGATCGCCGTGGCGCCCGGGCGGTCTCGCTGGTGGTGACACCGGAAGCCGAGGCGGAGCAGGAGCTCACGGCGTTTTACACGCGGTTCGGTTTCATCGACAGCCGGCGGAGGCTGCTGATTCGCGGCTGAGCCCATCGCCTGCGGCTGCGCCCTGTGCTATGGGCCCGGCCATGAGACAGCTCCCCACCAAGGAAGAGATCCTCGCCTGGATCCGCGAGAACCCCGACCAGGCTGGCAAGCGTGAGATCGCCCGAGCCTTTGCGCTCAAAGGGGCGGACCGCGCCGCGCTGAAGCATGTGCTGCGGGAACTGGAGGACGAGGGCGCCATCGAGCGCAAGCGCCGCCGCGTGCGCCCCGCTGGCCATCTGCCCCCGGTGACCATGTTGATTGTGGACCGCGCCGACCCGGACGGCGATCTCTATGCCCGGCCCAAGGATTGGGAATCGGAGGACGCGCCGCCGCCCATTCTCTATGTCCATCGCCCCGGAGACCCGGCCCTCGGCCCTGGCGACCGGATCCTCGCCAAGCTGAAACCGGTGGGGGAAGACGGCCATCTTTCCTATGAGGCGCGCCTGATCAAGAAGACCGGATCGGGTCCGCGCCGCATGCTCGGTATCTTTCGCGAGGACCGCAAGGGCGGGCGTGTGGTGCCAGTCGACAAGCGTGCCGACCGGGAGTGGCAGGTGCCCCCCGGAGCCACAGGCGGCGCGCGCGATGGCGAGTTGGTGGAGGCGGAAGCCGAGGAGACCCGCCGCATGGGCCTCCCACGCGCGCGCATTGTCGAACGGGTGGGCGACCCGAGCGCACCCGGCCAGGTCTCCCTGATCGCGATCCACCAGCACGGCATCCCGGACGCCTTCCCTGCAGAGGTCCTGGCCGAGGCCGATGCGGCGACGCTCCCGGGTGCCGCGGGACGGCGTGATCTGCGCGAGGTGCCGCTTGTCACCATCGATCCGGCGGATGCGCGGGACCATGACGATGCGGTGGCTGCGCTGCCGGACGACGACCCGGCGAACCCAGGTGGCCATGTGGTCTGGGTCGCCATTGCCGATGTGGCGGCGTTGGTTCCACCCGGTTCGGCGCTAGATCGTGAGGCGCAGGCGCGCGGCAATTCCACCTATTTCCCCGACCGGGTGGCGCCGATGCTGCCGGAGCGGCTCTCGGCCGATCTCTGTTCGTTGATGGCCGGTGTGGAGCGGCCCTGTATGGCGCTCCGGATGGTGTTGGCGGCGGACGGCACGAAGCGCTCGCATCATTTCGTGCGAGGTGTGATGCGGAGCCGGGCTGATCTGACCTATGAGCATGCCCAGGCGGAGTTCGACGGGCGCGGAGGGCCCGAGACCGAGCCGCTGCGGGCCGAGCTCTCTGCGCTCCATGCCGCCTGGCGGGCCGCCGACAGTGCTCGGCGCCGGCGTCAGCCGCTCGAGCTCGACCTTCCGGAGCGGCGCGTGGAGCTGGCCCCGGACGGCACCGTCACGGGCATCCCCATCCGCGTGCGGCTGGATGCGCATAGGCTGATCGAGGAGTTCATGATCCTCGCAAATGTCTGCGCCGCCGAGACGCTGGAGGTGCACCGCCGCCAGCTCCTTTACCGGGTGCATGAGGAGCCGGACCCCGAGCGGCTGGATGCGCTGCGCGAGACGCTGGACGGGGTTGGCCTTTCGCTGCCCAAGGGCCAAGTGTTGCGAACGGGTGATCTCAACCGTCTGCTCGACGGCGCACGGGAGACCGAGGCCCAGGAGCTCGTGCATCTCCAGGTGCTCCGCGCCCAGACCCAGGCCGATTACGCGCCGGAGAACCGCGGGCATTTTGGCCTGGCGCTGGCACACTACGCGCATTTCACCTCGCCGATCCGGCGCTACGCGGATCTGATCGTGCATCGGGCGTTGATCGCGGCCTTGGGCCTCGGCGAGGACGGGCAGACGTCGGAGGAGGCCACGCGCCTCGGCGCCATCGGCGAGGCGATCAGCAAGACCGAACGCCGCTCCATGGAAGCCGAACGGGACACGGTGGACCGCTACGTCGCCGCCTATATGGCCGAGCGCGAGGGGGCGGAGTTCGAAGGTCGCATCAACGGCATCGGGCGCTTTGGGCTGTTCGTGAAGCTCGCCGAGACGGGCGCTGACGGGCTTGTGCCGATCTCCTCGCTTGGTCAGGAATACTTCCGCCATGACCCGGAGGCGCAGACTTTGACCGGAGAGCGCTCGGGCCGGGTGCTGGCGCTTGGGATGCACGCGCGCGTGCGATTGGTGGAGGCGACCCCGGTGACCGGTGGGTTGATCTTCGAGCTGCTGGAGGCCTCGGGCGTCGCGCCGCGCAACCCCAAGGGCCGCAACCCCTCCCGCCGCGGCCGCGTGCAAAAAGGCCGTCTCTCCCGCGCCAAAGCCGGCCGCAAGCGCCGCTCCTAAAAATTGCGATGGCACCGGCCTTGATTCCTGCGAGTCTTGGGCCGATCTACCGCGCGTCGTTCAACGCGACGCTGCGCAAGAAGGCGGTGAAGAGCCCCGAGGCCCGATGCTCGCGCAACAAGGGTCTGCTCCAGAGATCGCGTGAGAAAGCGCAGAGTAAGCTCAACGGAAAGCTCGACGACGAGAAGGCGCGGGAGGCCTTTATCCAGGCAAACCTGCAGCAGCTGGCCGAGATCGAGAACGCCCACGGCGCGTTCGATGTGTCGATAGGGAACTTTCAGAAGGTCCTGAGGGACGAGATGGGTAAGACCTACTAAGGTCAGCCGTCGACGGCGCGGATCAGCTTACGCTCAAGCACCCGCAGGACGAGGCGGAGCTCGTGCCCGCGCTTGAGGATCTGCCCGTCCATGCCCACGACCGAATAAGCGCCCTGTCGACGGGCATCCTTTGGGGTCTTCTCGATCCGGTAGAGCGGGTTCTCAGACGCCCGCCGGAACACCGAGAAGACCGCCCGGTCGCGCATGCAGTCGATGGCATAGTCGCGCCATTCGCCAAGTGCGACCATCCGGCCATAGATGTTGAGGATCTGCGAGAGCTCGCGCCGGTCGAAGGAGCAGATCTCGACCTGTTTGAGCGGCAATTGCGTGATTTCTCCGGACATGCGCTGACTGTGCACGGGCCGGCTGGTGGTGGCAAGCACTCTGCGCCTTGGCCGCGGGCTGCCAACACCGATACACGGCGGCTCTGGCCATTCCTTTGACCTAGCGCTAGGTAACGGCCTGATTTGGTAGGGAGTGTACGTCTTGTTGTTTCAGACACCGGGCCGGTCGGCCGTCTACGCTCAGAAC
Source organism: Pseudomonadota bacterium (assembly GCA_039816045.1). Classification (GTDB taxonomy): domain Bacteria; phylum Pseudomonadota; class Alphaproteobacteria; order Rhodobacterales; family Rhodobacteraceae; genus Thermohalobaculum. Next base: position 49,496 of record JBCBYB010000008.1, on the reverse strand, counting down.
GGACTGTGCGCGACCTCGCATCCGCTGGCGGCCAAAGTGGCGATCGAGACGCTGGAGGCCGGTGGGAACGCCGTGGACGCCGCGATCGCAGGGGCGGTGCTGCTGGGCATTGCCGAGCCGCAGATGACTGGGATCGGCGGCGATATGTTCGCGCTGGTCAAGCCGGCGGGCAGTGAGGATCTGATCGGGCTGAATGCCTCGGGTCGGGCGCCTGCCGGCCTCGATGCCGCAGCGCTCCGAGCCGAGGGGCTGAGCGCGATGCCGACCCATGCCGGCGTTTCGGCGGTGGTTCCCGGGGCGGTTGCGGGGTTCGAGATGCTCTCGCGCGACCATGGCCGGCGCGGGCTCGATGCGGCCCTTGCACCCGCGATCCGCTATGCAGAAGAGGGGATCCCGGTCGCCCCTCGGGTCGCGCATGATTGGGCGGGATCGGCGGTGCACCTCCAGGGCGCAGGTCGGCTCCATTACCTTGTGAACGGTGAGGCGCCGCGGGTCGGGGAGACCTTCCGCGCACCCGCACAGGCCGAGGTGCTGCGCCGGATCGCCAAGGATGGCGCACGCGCCTTTTATGAGGGCGAGGTGGCCGAGGACATGGCCGCGGCGCTCGCCGCCCATGGCGGGGCGCATACGGAGGCAGATTTCGCCGCTTGTGCCGCTGACTATGTGACCTCTCTGATGGCGAGCTATCGCGGAACCGAGGTGGTGGAGCTGCCGCCGAACGGGCAGGGAGCGGCAGCCCTTCTGCTGCTCCGGATGCTGGAGCGCTATGACGCCGCCGCGCTTGATCCCAACGGCGCCGAACGGGCGCATCTCGAAATGGAGATCGCAAAGCTTGGCTATGCCGCGCGGAACGAGGTGATCGCCGATTCGGACCACATGACGATGTCGGTCGAGGACTTCGTCTCCGACGCAACCGTCGACCGGCTGGTCTCCATGATCGATCTGGAGCGTGCGGGGCCCTTCCCCGTGGCGCCGCTCGGTGCGATGCACCGGGACACGATCTACCTCACCGTCGTCGACCGAGATCGCATGGCCGTGTCGCTGATCTACTCGGTCTTTGGCTCTTTCGGCTGCGGGATTGCGTCGGAGAAGTTTGGCATTCTCTTCAACAACCGCGCTGCGGGGTTCACCCTGGCTGAGGGCCATCCGAACGAGGCCGGCGGCGGCAAGCGTCCGCTGCACACGATCATTCCCGGAGTGCTGCGGCACGCGGGTCGGGTGTTGATGCCCTTCGGCGTGATGGGTGGTCCCTACCAGGCGGCGGGACATATGCGGTTTGTCTCGAACGTGGTCGACCACGGCATGGGCCCGCAGGCCGCCATCGACGCACCGCGGGTGTTCTTTGAAGACCCCGCGCTGAAGCTCGAGAGCGGCTACAGCGACGCCGTCGCGAACCGACTGGACGCGATGGGCCACCAGATTGTCCGACCCGAAAGCGGCATCGGCGGAGCCCAGGCAATTGAGCTCCGCGCAGATGGTGTGCTCGTCGGCGGCTCCGACCCGCGTAAGGACGGGATCGCCCTCGGCTACTAAGCGGCCAGCGTCGGCGACAGATCCGGCAGAAGCGCGACCTCTCGGGCGAGCGGGCTGTTCAGCCGCCCTGGGGAATACCAACGCTCCAACACAGTGCGGTCCGCGAGGTCCGGGTTGCGTGCGATGAAGTCGGCTGCCGAGTGGTGCTCGGTCGTGCGCATGCGCTCCGCGATCAGGCTCATAAAGGCCATCGTCGTCGTCGCGTTGAACTTCTGCGGCTTGCCAGCGCGCGCAGCGAGGGCGCGGATTCCAGCGGCGACGCCCGTTGTGGCGCGTACGTAGTCGTCTCGGCGGAGCGCCTCATAGGCCACCCCGATATGATCCACATGGCGGAAATCGGACGCCCTGAGCGTTCCCATCAGGAGGGCGTCGAGCCGTTCGGCGTAGTCAACCGTCATCTCCCGTCTCCTTTTCGGCCCCGTCGGAGAGGCAATGGCTGTCTGCCGCTCCGATATCGAGATCGTAGACCGCCTTCAGTTGAGCGATCTTTGCCATGGTGTCGTCCGAAAACGCTTGCTTGCCCTCGAAGGCATGCAGCGCCATCGCCTCGACAAGCTCCGCGACCGAGATCTCAAGATGCTCGGCCAGCCCCTTCATCACCTTCAAAAGGCGCTTTTCGAGGCGAAGGCCCGTCTGGACGCGAACGATCCGAGTCATTGCGTGATCATGGTACCAAGGTATCATGATGTCAATACGATACACTGTGTCGGTACAAATGAAACAGGGCGCAGCCGGGTGGCCGCGCCCTTGCATCACCATCGCGATGGGCTTGGCCTCAGTGGCACTGCTCCGCGCTAATACGGTACTGGCCATCCTCGAGCTCTTCGAAATAGTCGAATACTTCCGGGTGCTCGACCGGATCGCCCGAGAGGTCTGGCAGCAGGTTTTGCTCAGAAACGTAAGCGATGTAGTAGCTTGTCTCATTCTCGGCAAAGAGGTGGTAGAAAGGCTGATCTTTTTTCGGCCGGACTTCTTCAGGGATCGAGAGCCACCACTCTTCCGTGTTGGCGAATTCGGGATCGACGTCAAAAATCACGCCCCGGAACGGATGAACCCGGTGCTTGACGACTTGTCCGATTTTGAATCTGGCGTCACGACACAACATCGCACGCTCCTCTCGCCACCTTATTAGACTCCCCTTATCTAGTTCGGTTGAGTCTGTCCACCAACGCAGCCGAGAACGCCGGGGCACCGACCGGCATGGGCGTGACGGGTCTGCTGTGCTATAATCGGGTCGAGGCAGGACACAAACACCGCGACAAGAGACGGGCAGTCCGATGAAACGACAGGCATTTGTGGCGCTTGCGTGCGCTGCACTTTTGATTGGGTCGTGCAGTTCCACCCCTGACGGGCCGCCGCGCGCCCAGAATGACATCTGCGCGATCTTCGAAGAGCGCCCGGCTTGGAAGGATGCGGTGCGGGCCGCGAGCCTTCGCTGGGGCACCCCTGCGGAGCTGAAAATGGCGATCATCTGGCGCGAGTCGAGTTTCCGCGCGGCTGTGCGTCCGCCCCAGCGGTATGCGATGGGAATTGTGCCGCTCGGCCGGCCGTCCTCGGCGCTCGGTTTTGCCCAGGCGATCGATGGCACCTGGGACTGGTACCGCGATGAGACGGGCAATCGCTCGGCGGACCGCACGGAGTTCGATGACGCCGTCGATTTTGTCGGCTGGTATCTGGCAAAAACCGAGCGGGTAAACTCGGTCGGCCGCTACGACGCTTTCAACCACTACCTCGCCTATCATGAGGGCCATGCCGGGCATCGCCGCGGTGGCTGGCAGCAGAAGGAATGGCTGAAACGTGCAGCATCGGGCGTGGCTGACCAGGCGGCGCGTTACCGGGGTCAGCTGTCACGCTGCCCGGTCTGAGGACGCGCCTCAGCGCCCGAACAGCCGACGGAAGAAACCTGAGATGCCGCGGTAGTGGGTTGCGACCGTGTCGCCCGCCTCGTCGAGCTGCTGGTCCACGGCGTCCACCAGCGGGTCGACATGCCGTCCATAGAGCACGATGATGTATCTCCGGATTAAGAGGAAGGCGATCAACAGAACGCTGATCACGCCGATGTTGAACCAGGGAATGAGCTGGGTGTCGGGTTCGTCGATCTGCTTGATGCTGACGATGTTAGGAAACATCGACAGAACCTGGATGCGCCAGCCATAGGTCGTGACCATGACCCAAACCGGATCGGCTGCGGTCGATTCGACATTTGCGGCGCGAGAGGCGACGTTGGCTGTGTCGAACTTGAAGTAGGGCGGCCAGGACATATCGGTGTCCTCATTGCGGTACTCCCGCTCCGCTCCATTGCGATCGACTGCGTAAACGAAGTTCACATCCCTCGTAAGCACCTGGCTGGAGCCGTCTTCTGACACGAGTTGCGTATCCTGGCGTTTTACCTCCTGGCCAGTGATCCGCACGATCTCGCGCGATGGCAGGCTGTAGTGCAGGAGCACGGAAAAGCCGGCGAGCAGGACGGCGTAGAAGGTCCATTTCACGTAGGTCACGATGGGCGCTCCGGGCTGTGGCGGGCTCAGGTCAGGACGGCCAAGACGCCGAGGATAGTACCGATTGCGAGCGGCAGCAGGAAGACCGCATAGAGAGCACGGCGGCTGAATGACCGTTCGTGCCGGAGGAGGCCACGGTTGATGTAGTCCTCGCGCGAGAGGGAGGGGTCAGCGCCCTCCGCGTGCTCGGCCGCCAGCCTGCGGGCCACATCCCATCGCTGATAGAACACCAGCGCGAGATAGATCGCCGTCAATGCGGCGAAGACCAGAACTGCACGGACGAGTACGATGAACATGAGGCCTCCCTTCGCGGTGATATAGGGAGTGTGCCTGGGCTTGGCCAGATCCGCTCTCTAGCCGCGCGCGAGGCTGCGCAGAAGGCTGCCGATCAGGAAAGCGCCTGTGGCGACGGCGACGATGGTGGGACCGGTGGGCGTGTCCAACTGATAGGAAAGCACCAGCCCGCCAACGGCTGAGGCACAACCAATCAGTGCCGCGATCAGAGCCATGGCCTCCGGTGTCCGGGCCACGCTGCGCGCGGCGGCGGCCGGGATGATCAGCATCGCCGTAATCAGCAGCGCACCTACGACCTTGAGAGCCACGGCGACCGTGATGGCCAGCGCCAAAGTGAGGGTCAGCGTCTCGCGCTTTGGCGAGATGTCCTCGGCCTGGGCGAGGTCCGGCCCTAGGGTCGCGATCAGCAGCGGCTGCCAGCGCCAGATCAACAGGCCAAGGACCGCGAGCGCACCGGTCCAGATCGCAACGAGGTCCATGCGCCCGACCGCCAGGATCTCACCGAACAGATAGGCTTCGAGGTCGAGGCCGATATATCCGGTGAGCGCCACGGCAACCAGCCCGACGGCGAGTGCGCCATGGGAGGCGACGCCGAGCAGGGTGTCCATCGCGATCCGTCGCCCGGAGAGGAAGGAGACGCCGGCCGCCATTGCCAGCGCGGCGATCAGAACGCCCGCCATCGTGGTGATGGAAAGGAGCAGCGAGAGCGCCACGCCGAGCACGGCCGCATGGGCTGTCGCATCGCCGAAATAGGCCATCCGGCGCCACACCACGAAACAGCCGAGCGGCCCCGCGGCGAGCGCCACACCGATGCCGGCGAGGGCCGCGCGGATCAGGAACTCGTCGGGCATCGTTTCACTCTCACGTGGCGGCTCGCCGCGCCGGGTCTTCATCGGCCGCAACGGGCCCGCATTCGGTGTGAGCGTGTGTGTGCTCGTGGCGATAGAGCGCCAACGCACCGCGCGTGCCATGGCCGAACAGCGCGCGATATTCGGGCGCACTCGCCACGATCTCGGGCGTGCCCTGGCAACAGACGTGCCCGTTCAGGCAAATCACCCGGTCCGATGCGCTCATCACCACATGGAGATCGTGGCTCACCATCAGGACGGCGCAGCCGAGCTCCGTTCGCAGGTCTTCGATCAGGCGGTAGAAATCGGCTGTCCCCGGTTGATCGAGGCCTTGGGTCGGTTCGTCCATCATCAGGAGCTGTGGGCGGGCGAGGATCGCACGGGCGAGCAAGGCTCGTTGGAGTTGCCCGCCGGAGAGGTCGGCGATCTGCTTGCGCTCCTGCCCGGTGAGCCCGACGCGCGCCAGCACGGCTTCGGCTTCTGCGCGATCACGCCGTCGCGGCAACGCCAGGAACCGCGCGACGGTCATCGGCATGGTGGCATCGATCGCCAAGCGTTGCGGGACATAGCCGATGGCGAGCCCTGGGCGACGCCAAACGACCCCCGAGCGAGGCGTCACCGCTCCGAGCAAGGCCCGCAGCACGGTCGATTTTCCGGATCCGTTCGGTCCGACAATGGTCACGATCTCGCCCGGAGCCACGGAGAGATCGACGCTGCGCAGCACCAAGGTGTTGCCAAACGCAACATCGAGGTTGGACAGGCGGATCAAGGGCTCCGCGGCGGCCGGTGCGGTCATGCGCGCTCGCCGTTGGCGCAACTGGGGCAAAGGCCGATCACCTCGACCACCGTCTGCTCGACTTGGAAGCCTGCAGCGCCTGCGGCCTGCTCAATGAGCGAACTGCCGCAATCCACATGGGCCTCAGCAACGATGTTACAGACGCGGCATATCAAGAAGGCCGGGTGCCTGGGATTGTCGCGGCTGCAATTTGGGTCCGCACAGGCGACATAGGCATTCAGCCGCTCGATCCGGTGGGCAAACCCCTTCTTGATGAGAAAGTCGAGCGCGCGATAGATTACCGGCGGCTTTGGCGCCGGCTCTCCCATCCTGCGGAGGACCTCATAGGCGCCCAGAGCGGTGTGGCTCTCGAGCAAGATCTCCAGCACCCGAAGCCGGGTCGGCGTGAACTTCGCTCGCAAGTCTTTATCCAGCGCCTGTATTTCCGCAAGAACCCTGCTGACGCACGCATCATGATCGTGCTCGCCGAGTTGCTCCTCGGGAGCCAAGGTTGACTGACGCGATGGCGATTGGGTCGAAGTGCTCATTGTGCGGGTCACTTGCATCGTTATACTGTAACATATACCCAGGGCTCAGAGATGCACAAGTGAAGTGGAGACAACGCCGTTGCGTGGAACCATTGGATCTGTGGCGGCGGTTACTGCCGCATTTATTGCATTAGGGGAAGCCCGCGCCGGATCCCCTAAAGTGGTGACGGACATCGCCCCTGTCCACGCGCTTGTTTCGCAAGTGATGGACGGGGTCGGCACGCCGAGTGTTCTGCTCCCTCAAGGATCGTCTCCGCATGGCTATGCGATGCGCCCGTCCGATATGGGGCGGCTGGCCGACGCGGACTTTGTCTTCTGGATGGGCGAAGGGCTGACCCCCTGGCTCGGACGTGCGATCGAGGCCGGCGCGACAGACGCGCAGTCGATGGTGTTGGCCGATGTCGATGGCCTGGTGCGGCTTGGTTATCGGACTGGGGCGCGGTTCGAGGCCCATGATCACGGCGATGAACATGGGCATGACGACCACGGGCACGACGATGAGCATGGGCACGATGACGACCATAAGGATGAGCATGCCCATGCCGATGATCACGACGATCATGGCCACGACAAACATGATGACGACAAGCATGGCCACGATGACAATGGCCATGACGAGCACGCGCATGATGACCACGGCCATGACGATCATGGGCACGATCATGGACCAGATGCCGTCGATCCGCATTTTTGGCTCGACCCACAGAATGCAATCACCTGGCTCGCCTATATCGCCGCCGAACTGAGCGCTGCGGATCCCGAGAACGCTGCGCGCTATACGGAGAACGCAGCGTCTGCAACGGCGGAGTTGAAGGCGGTGTCGGCCAAGCTGGACGAGCGTCTCGCGCCAGTCCGTGGCAACCCGTACATCGTGTTCCACGACGCCTATCACTATTTCGAAGCACGTTTCGATGTGGAGGCGACCGGGGCGGTTTCCGTTGGCGATGCGACGGCGCCAGGGCCTCGACGGTTGGCGGAGATCCGGGAGGTGATTGCCGAAACCAATGCCGTCTGTGTGTTCTCGGAGCCGCAATTCGACGCGCGCCTTGTGCAAACGGTTGCCGAAGGCACCAAGGCCCGTACGGGTGTGCTCGATCCTCTCGGCAGCAAACTGGAGCCCGGGCCTGCGCTTTATGCTGAGCTCTTGATGGGTTTGGCCGAAAGCCTCCGCGGGTGCATCGCGCCCGATGCGTGAGACGCCGCTTCCGCGGTAAGGCTCGCCCGGCTGGGCGGGCTGCTAACTGGAGCGTTAATAGGCGCGATGCGACTGATGCGCACCGCGCATTGTTTTGAAGCCTAGACCAAGAGGACGTCGACGTCCCAGGTGCAGTCGCCGTTGTCGGTGACGGTGATTTGCAAGGCGTCCCGGTTCTCCTGCGCCGTCGCAAAGGCGATCAGCACATCCGCGGGCGTAAAGCTTCCGCTCTCGATAACTCCGGTCCAGAAGTCGATGCCGCCGGTGTCGCCCTCCCGGTCGAGGATGTTGCGATAGTAGAGCTCCACGATCTCGCGTGGAGTGAAGCTCTCGATCTCCCCAAAGGCCGCGATGAACTCGGGCGAGACATAGAAGGCCTCGACCATCTGCTGGAGCGTGATCGGGTCCTGGCCGTTTGGCAGCGCACCCTCGAGCGCATCGATCCAAAAATTGAAGCCCGGATTGTCGATGCCACCATTGCGGTTCAAGAGCGCCTCGTAGACGAAGGCGACGATCTCGGCGGTTTCGACCGTGATGGGTGTGCCGGGGCAGGGCTCGATCACCTCACCGGTGAACTCGAAGGCGCCGATGTCGATGATGCCGGAGCCGATGGGTCCGTCGTCTCCGATGCCCGCGCGGTCGACAAAGCGGGACTGGCCACGCGCATCGACCGCTGGCACCTGGTCAAAGATCTGGTCGCTGCCCGCATCGAGCGCGGGGTTGCCGGCCCCATCCGCGAGGGCGGCTGTCTGGACCGGTCCGCCATTGCTCGCGACGCGGCCTCCGATCACGCCGGTTGCAGCCTCGGCGATGCCATCGCCGTCGGCATCCACGCGGGTCTCGGTGGTCTGGGCGAAGACATTGGAGGGCAGCGCGTTTCGGATGTTGGCAAATCCGCTGGCGTCGAAGGCCGCCGCGTTCGCTCCGACGATGCTGGTGACCGCCGTGATCGGAGCGCCATCGGTTGCGATCTCGTCACCCGCCACATCGGCGCCGTAGCTGTAGCCGGACACGTTGCCGAGCACGAGCGTGTTGTTGAGCTGCATGTAGGAGAAGGCGTAGACCCCGCCGCCCTCGCCGCGGAAGTTCGTGGTTCCGTTCCCGGTGACTGTGGTGTTGGTGAGGGTGATGCCGCCGCCGATGATGCCGCCGCCCCCACCGCCAGAGGTGTTGCCGGAGATCGTGGCATTGGTCGCGCTGACATAGCTCGCATCGATCCCGCCGCCGCGCCCGTCCGACCAATTGTTGCTGATGGTCGAGTTGACGATGTCGACGCTGCTCGCGCGGATGCCGCCTCCGCCGTCGAGCCCTTGGTCGAGCGCGATGTTGCCTGACACGGTGGAGCCTGTGAGCGTCAGACCGCCGGCGAAGATACCGCCTCCCGTGCCAGCGGCCAGGTTGTCGCTGATGGTGGAGCCAGTAATCACCGCATCGTTGATCGGCACGAAGATCCCGCCGCCGAGGGTGTTGATCCCGCCGCTGTAGTTTCCGCTGACCACGCTGTCGGTCATGGTGAGTGCAGGGTTTCCTTGCCCGTAGAAGCCGGGGTCGACGCTGATCGCGCCGCCGCCATCGGCGCGGAAATCGCTGCTGACGAAGCTGCCGCCCGTGAGCGTCAGACCATTGATGGTGGTCTCGGCGGTCGCGTTGAACAGGCGGATGTTGTCGTCATGGGTGCCAGCGGCCTGGCTCGCAAGCACATCGGTGGTGCCGTCGGGGCGGGTGACGTCGTCTCCGTTCGCGTCACCCGTGATCGTGATGTCGGGGGTGCCGTCGCTGTCGAGATCGCCGTTGATGGTGAGCGCATCGCGGATCGCAATCTCGCCCTGCATGAGGCGGATGACGGAGTCCTGCGGCAGGTCGAAGACGATGGTGTCGGCGCCCGGTGTTTGGTTCGCATCGGCAATGGCGCGACGCAGGGAGCCGGCACCGGTGTCGGCGGTGGTGGTAACAGTAAAGATGGCCATGGGATAATTCCTGGCAGTTTGAGCCCCGGTATGCGGGGCTGCGTGTCGGTGATGTGGGAGAGCCGAACGCGGGGTCACGCGAATCAACGACACAACATTACATTCGTCTTTGCCGGGCGGCGAGGCCAAATCATCGCTTTCAAAGCCGCCTGGCGGCGGGCGGGGGGGCGCCCCGAAAGTCCGCCGCCGAATGGTGCTCGCCGGGTCTGCCCCCGGCCTCTGAGCCGTGTCAGTCGTCGTCCTGCTCGTAGCGGTGGCGCATGAAGAGGCGGCGGATCTCTCGACGGTCCTCCCGGTCTATCCGGCCGTCCTCGTTCATGTCGACGCGGGCGAAGACATGGTCGAGCGGGTCGGTCATCTCGGCTTCGGTCACGCGACCATCGCCATTCTCGTCAAGGTGTTGGAAGCGATCGACCATCCGGCTGCGGGTGAAATCCAGCCAAAGCCCCTCGAACTCCTCGAGCGTCAGCACCTGGTCCCGATCGGCATCGAACTGCGCAAGCTTGGCGACAATGGTGCCCTCGGCCTCTGTGCGCTCCAGTGCGTTGTCGCCATTGGCATCGAGATAGCGAAGCATCTCGCGCGGCCCGTGCCCGCCGTGCTTGGCGCCGTGCATGCCGGGACCGAAGACCGCGTGTTTGGCGTCGTGCCAGCCATGGCCGCGCGGTCCGCTATGGGCAGCGCTGACCGCGGCGGCGCCGATCACGGCCGTGGTGAGGCCGCCAAAGGCGAGCATTGTGAGGAGAGAGGCGCGTTTCATATCGGGTGTCCTTGCTGTGATTTGCGATGACCCCGAGATAGCCAACGGTTGTCGCAGAAGTTCGCCATGCCACCACTGAGATTGTCACGAGCCGTGCCTCGGCGGTGATCTGCGACAGTTGGTTACATTTTTCGCATACGTGGCCAGCGCTGTCGGGGTAGGGAGGAGCTATGACTGACGCCTCTGCCCATATTCTCGTGGTCGACGACCACCGCGACATCCGCGAGCCGCTGGCCCGGTATCTCGAGAAGAACGGTTTCCGCACAAGCCTCGCGGACGGGGGTGCGGCCCTTCGAAAGGTCCTGAAGACCGCTACGGTCGATCTGATCGTACTCGACATCATGATGCCGGGAGAGGACGGGCTCGCGCTCTGCCGCGACCTGCGGGCCAAGAGTTCCGAGCTCGGGCGCGGCGGGACCATTCCTATCATTCTGCTGACCGCGCGCGATGACGAGACCGACCGCATCGTGGGCCTCGAGCTCGGTGCCGACGACTATGTGACGAAGCCTTTTTCGCCGCGGGAACTGCTTGCTCGGATCAAAGCGGTGCTGCGCCGGACCGGCGAACCGGCGGAGACGCGCAATGCCCCCGCGACGGGCCGCATGCGCTTCGATCGCTGGCTGCTCGACCTCGCGCGGCGGGAGCTTGTCGACGATCGGGGCGTCGCCATCCCCTTAAGCGCCACGGATTTCCGGTTGCTCAAGACCTTTGTGGAGCGGCCAGGCATGGTGCTCAGCCGGGCGCAGCTGCTCGATCTGACCAGCGGACGTGCCGCCCAGGTTTATGACCGCAGCATCGACAACCAGGTCAGCCGCCTCCGACGCAAGATCGAACGGGACCCCAAAGACCCGGTGCTGATCAAGACGGTCTGGGCAGGCGGATACGTGTTCGCCGGTGAGATCTCCGAGGAGCGTTGAGTATGGGCGGGGTGCTGAGGTGGCTCGGTCGTCGCCGTCCCTGGCCTGCGACGCTTCGAGGGCAGCTGATCTGTCTGCTGCTCCTGGCGCTCGTGCTCTCCCAGGCCGTGGCGGCGCAGTTCTTTTTCGGCGAGCGCATCCGGGCGGTGCAGGCGGCCTTTGCTGGGGAGGCGCTCTCGCGGATGGCAAGTGTTGCGCTGTTGCTGGAGCGGACGCCGGAGACGGGTCATGCGCGTATCCTTGCGGTCGGCTCCACGCGACTTGCACGTCTCACTCTTGCACGCCGGGGTGCGCTGGCGCGGACTGGTTCCGATCGGATGTCAGGCTTTCTGCGGGCGCGGTTGTTGCGTGCACTCCAGGATCTGGAAGATCGCGACTGGCGCGAGCGCGTGCGGGTCGCCGTGCGCCGCCGGCACGGCGATGACGATGACGATCATGACGACGACGACCATCGCCGCCGGGGGCCAGATCAACTCCTGGCCAGCATCGCGCTCGACAGCGGACAGTGGCTGACCCTCCAGGTCGACTTCCCCCAGCCTCCACTGCAATGGGCCTGGCCGGCACTTGTGCAGCTGGTCCTTGCGGCGTTCGCCATCGTGTTGATCGTGACGCTGACGATCGGGCGCACGACACGCTCGCTCCGGATGCTCGCAGGCGCTGCGGATCGCTTTGGACGCGGGGCACGGGACGAGCCGGTGCCCCCGAGAGGGCCGGTGGAGGCCCGCCGCCTGATCACCGCGTTCAACGCGATGCAAGAGCGGCTCGCCCGCTATGTTGCCGACCGGACCCGTCTTTTGGCGGCCATCAGCCACGATCTGAAGACACCGATCACCACCATGCGGCTGCGCGCAGAACTGGTGGAGGACGAGGAGACCCGCGCCAAGCTCCTTGCCGGTCTCGATGAGATGCAACGGATCGTCGAGGCCACGCTCGCGTTCGCCCATGAGGAGGCGGCCGAGGAGCCGATGCGCGCGGTCGATCTGAGAGCCTTGGTGGAGAGCATCGCCGAGGACTACGAGGAGCTTGGCCAGCCGGTGACGCTCGGCGACCTCGCGCCGGCGGTGGTGCTCTGCCGGACCGTGGCGCTCCGCCGGGCGTTGCGAAACCTCATCGACAATGCGGTGCGCTATGGCGATGAGGCGGAGGTCGCTCTTACCGTCAAAGCCGGGATGGCCCGCGTCGCCATCTCAGACCGGGGGCCAGGCCTGCCAGAGGACGTGTTGGAGACGATGTTCGAGCCCTTTGTGCGGCTCGAGCCCTCGCGGAACCGCGAGACCGGTGGCGTCGGCCTCGGCCTCTCGATCGCGCGGACCATCCTCCAACGCCATGGCGGAGATGTCCGGCTTGAGAACCGGGCAGAGGGAGGCCTGACTGCGGTGGCAATGCTCCCCGTCCAGACCGAGCACACCTCACCGTGAACCATCTCGGCCCGCCCTGGCACTTATAGATACGGGTCCGGTGAGCAGACGCAGTCTCTGGCGTCTCTTCTCCGAACCGCAAAGGTGAATTTTCCGTGGCCTCGCTGTCACGGCGTCCTCGGATCGCTACTTGTTGTCGCGGGGCGGCTGTCGTCCCGCGATCCAAACGAAGACCAGGAGAGATCGATGCCTAAACCCCTCCGTTCCCTCGCCGCTGCGCTGGCGCTTGCGGTCGCAACCGCCGGGTCGGCCGTGGCCGAGCCCTACGTGCTCGACAAAAGCCATGCGCATGTGAAGTTCTCCGTCGACCATCTCGGCTTCTCGCTGACCCATGGCCAATTCCGTGAGTTCGATGCCGAAATCGACTTCGATCCGGAAGCCGTCGAGACCAGCTCCGTGCGGTTCGTGATCGAGGCCGCCAGCGTCGACACCTTCTGGGCCAAGCGCGACGAGCACATTCGCAGCAAGGACTTCTTCGACGTCGAGAACCACCCGCAGATCACCTTTGCCTCGACCGCGATCACCCCGACCGGGGCCGAGACGGCAGACATCACGGGCAACCTCACGATCCGCGGTGTGACCCAGGAGGTGACGCTCGCCGCGACGTTGAACAAGCTCGGCCCGTCGCCGTTCAACCCGGAGAAGACCGTCGCGGGCTTTGCCGTGACCGGTGAGATCGACCGGACGGCGTTCGGCATCACCTATGCCGCGCCTGCGGTCGGCACCATTATCCCGGTGGAGATCCACCTGGAAATGAGCCCGGCGGGCTGAGCCATGGCACGCGGGCACGATTTCACCCAGAGCATGGCCGCCACACCGAGCCGCCGGATGGTGCTGGCGGGGATTGTCGCCACGGCTCTGCCGGGCGCACGCGCGGCGGCTGCCGCGCCGGAGTGGCGGGTCGTGCCCGCCGCCTCGCGGATCGGATTTTCCTATTCTTTGAACGGGAAAGCCGCCGAGGGGCATTTCGAAGAGGTTGCAGGCAGCGGGCAGATGGATCTCTCCGATCCTCAGGCCGCCAGCCTCGACATGCGGATCCGGTCGGACAGCATTGACCTCGGCAACCCGCTGTTCAGCGCTTTTGCCACCTCGGCAGAGTGGTTCGATGCGCGCAATCACCCGGAGGTGGTTTACCGGCTCCGCGGCCTCAACCCGCTCGGCGGGCAGCTTTACCGCGCCGAAGGGGATATTGAGATCCGTGGCAAACGGGCCGTGACGGTCTCGGAGATCGCGCTAGACATTCAGGGGAACGAGGCCCGCGCCCAGGGGCGCTTGGCGCTCGACCGGACGGAGTTCCTGCTGGGCGTCGGACCATCCGCGCTGGTGGTGGATGTGGGCCGCGAGGTTGCCGTGGAGTTCGACCTGATCGCGCAGCGCGCCTGACTGCAACAGGAGGCTTAGATGAGCGTCAAGAACACCGAGACGGGATGGGGCTGGCCGGCGCGGCTGTTGCACTGGTCGATCGCCGTGCTGATGATCGGAATGCTGGTCGTCGGTGCTTATATGGTGCGGGTGCTGGGGGATAGCTCGGAGGACCTGCTGTTACGCCTCGAGCTGACGCAAACGCACAAGAGCTTCGGCTTCGTGGTCTTTGTGCTTGGCCTCATCCGGATCTGGTGGCGGCTCACGAACCCCGCGCCGCCGCTGCCCGAGGGGATGAGCGCAATGGACAAGATGCTCGCGAATGCGGGGCATCTGATGCTCTATGGGCTGATGATCGGGTTGCCGGTCACTGGCTGGCTGATGGCGTCGGCCTCTCCGCTCAACGACAGCGATTCCTACATCCAGATCAAGAACATGGTGTTCGGTCTGTTCGAGCTCCCAGACCCCTATGATCCGGGCGACGAGGCGCTGGAGGCGATCCTTAAGAGCTTCCACACCGGGTTCGCCGTGGCGCTCGCGGCATTGTTGGCGGTGCATGCGGGCGCCGCATTGCACCACCAGTATGTCCGGCGCGACGGGTTGCTGGACCGGATGCTCCGCGGAGCGCCGAAGGCTGAGTGAGCTCAGCCGCCGGTGCCTTGCACGCTGAGGGCGCGTACCACCGCGACGGCTTCGGGGCTGTCCCAATGGGCATCCCCGACCAGGCGACCGACCTCCAGGCCCTCGGGGTCGATGATTAGGGTGACGGGCAGGCCGAGCACCGCGGCTTCCCGGGCTACCGTCCGCGACCGGTCGTGGTAGAGGCCGAGATGGGTGAGACCAACCTCCTGATAGAACGCCGCCGGCTTGTCGAGCGATCCGAAGTCCGTCGAGAGGGCGATCACGACCCCGCCTTCGTCCGAGATCTCCGCCTCCAGCCGGTCGAGCGACGGCATCTCGGCGCGGCAAGGTGGGCACCAGGTCGCCCAGAAGTTCACCACCGCGACCTTGCCCTCGAAATCCGCCAGCGTGATCTCGTTGCCGTCCTGATCGACAAACGCAGCCTTGGGTGCCTCGCGGGGTTCGTTGTGGATCACGAGCTTGCTCATCGCGCCGGTCGCCAGAGCTTTCAGTGCAGCCGTGTCAGCCGCATGCGCGGTGTTTGCAGTGGCGCCCGCCGCCGCGTATAGCAGAGCGCTGAGCGCGAGGGCGGCTGTCCGCCGGGCGGCGGAACGTCTGGTGAGAGTGGCCATGGCGGTCTCCGGATCTGACGAGGTGCACGGTGAGGGAAGATAGGCGAGCGGAGGCGGGGGACCAAGCGTCAGCGGCTGGGTCTGCGAACACGATGTGGGGAGGGCGCTTCGCCGATGGTCCGGACGCGATCATGGCCGCGATCAATGCGTCCATCGGGTTCGACCAGCGTTTCGCGCCCGAGGACATCGCCGGCAGCCGGGCCCATGCGGCGATGCTGGCGGCCACGGGGATCATCGCGGAGGAGGATCGCGCGGCCATCGATGCCGGGCTGGTTCAGATCGCCGGAGAGATCGAGCGGGGCGAGTTCGCGTTTTCGACCGCGCTCGAGGACATTCACATGAACGTCGAAGCTCGGTTGGCGGAGCTGATCGGCCCTGCGGCCGGTCGCCTGCACACCGCACGCTCGCGGAATGATCAGGTGGCCACCGATTTCCGCCTCTGGGTGCGCCGCGAGATGGACGATACCTTCGTGGCGCTCACCGAATTAATCGGTGCCTTGGTCGATCAGGCAGAGGCGGGAGCGGACATCGTGATGCCTGGCTTCACCCATCTCCAATCCGCACAGCCGGTGACCTGGGGCCACCATATGCTCGCTTACGCCGAGATGCTGGACCGCGACCGGAGCCGCATCCGCGATGCACGCGCCCGAATGAACGAGTGTCCCCTCGGGGCGGCGGCGCTGGCGGGCACCGGGTTCGCCATCGACCGGGACATGACGGCGGCCGCGCTTGGCTTCGACCGGCCCTCGGCCAACTCGCTGGATGCTGTGGCAGACAGGGACTTCGCGTTGGAGTTCCTCTCCGCGGCGACGATCACCGCAATGCATCTCTCTCGCCTCGCGGAAGAACTGGTCATCTGGTGCTCGGCGCAGTTCCGCTTTGTCCGGCTGTCGGACAAATTTTCCACCGGTTCCTCGATCATGCCGCAAAAGCGCAACCCGGATGCGGCGGAGCTTGTGCGCGCCAAGATTGGCCGGATCTCCGGGGCGCTGATCGCGTTGGTGACGGTCATGAAGGGGCTGCCGATGACCTATTCCAAGGACATGCAGGAGGATAAGGAGCCGGTCTTCGACGCGGCCGATGCGCTGGCTCTCAGCCTTGCCGCGATGACGGGAATGGTGCGGGACATGGAACCCAACGCTGAACGGCTGCGGGAAGCGGCAGGGGCCGGGTTCTCGACGGCGACCGATTTGGCGGATTGGCTGGTGCGCACGCTGGGCATGCCGTTCCGCGAGGCGCACCATGTGACCGGCCGTGCGGTGGCGGCTGCGGAGGCGGCGGGCGTCGGTCTGCCGGATCTGCCGCTCTCGGCGCTCCAGGAGATCGAGCCGCGGATCACCGAGGCAGTCTATGATGTGCTGAGCGTCGAGGCCTCGGTCGCGAGCCGCGCGAGCTATGGGGGCACTGCGCCCGCCCAGGTGCGCGCCCAGATCGCCCGCTGGCGGGAGCGTTTGGCATGAGGGGGGCAGCCTTTGCGATTGCGGTTGCGGCCGCCGCTGCCCTCGCTCTCAGCGGCTGCGGTAAGAAAGGGAACCCCAAGCCGCCTGTCGAGACCACCGAAGAACGCCCGACCGAGGAATAAGCCGTGGATCACTTTAGCTATCGGGACGGGCAGCTCCATGCCGAGGACGTGCCGCTCTCGCGGATCGCCGAGGAGGTGGGCACGCCGGTCTATGTCTACTCGACCGCGACGCTTGAGCGGCATTACCGGGTGTTTGAGGAGGCGCTTTCGGGCCTCGATCACCTGATCTGCTATGCGTTGAAGGCGAACTCCAACCAGGCGGTCATTGCGACCCTCGCACGGCTGGGGGCGGGGGCAGATGTGGTTTCGGGTGGCGAACTCG
This sequence comes from Pseudomonadota bacterium, assembly GCA_039816045.1. Classification (GTDB taxonomy): domain Bacteria; phylum Pseudomonadota; class Alphaproteobacteria; order Rhodobacterales; family Rhodobacteraceae; genus Thermohalobaculum. Next base: position 32,284 of record JBCBYB010000008.1, on the reverse strand, counting down.
CCCGCGCCCTGGCCGCAGGGGTCCCAACCGAAAAGATCGTGTTCTCGGGCGTCGGCAAGACCGCCAAAGAGATGGAGGCTGCCCTCGCCGCCGGGATCCGCCATTTCAATGTCGAGAGCCGGCCCGAGCTGATGCTGCTCAACGACGTTGCGGTGCGACTCGGCCAGCGGGCGAAGATTGCGCTTCGGGTGAACCCGGATGTCGACCCCGAGACCCACGCCAAGATCTCCACAGGCATGGCGGAGACCAAGTTCGGCATCCCGATCGGAGACGCGCCGCAGCTCTATGCCATGGCGGCGGAGATGCCGGGGCTCGAACCCGTGGGCCTCGACGTGCATATCGGCTCTCAGCTTTCGGGGCTTGAGCCCTTCGAGGCGGCGTTTCGTCGGGTCGCCGATCTCACCCGCCAGCTGCGTGCGGCGGGCCACAGCGTCAGCCGGCTCGATCTCGGAGGCGGTCTTGGCATCCCCTACCAGCAGTCGAACACCGCCCCGCCCCTGCCCTTCGACTACGGCGCGGTGATCCGCCGGACGGTCGGCGATCTAGGCTGTGAGATCGAGATCGAGCCCGGCCGCCTGATCGCGGGCAATGCGGGGGTTCTGCTGTCGCGCACAATCTACTGCAAGCAAGGGGCGGACCGCAGGTTCCTGATCCTCGATGCGGCGATGAACGACCTCATCCGGCCCGCGATGTACGAGGCCTGGCACGACATCGTGGCGGTGATGGAACCCGCTCCTGGCGCGCCCGTAGGCCCGATGGATGTGGTTGGCCCCGTCTGCGAGACCGGTGATCTCTTCGCGACCGCCCGGCCTCTGCCTGAACTCGACGCCGGAGATCTCGTCGCCTTCCGCTCGGCGGGCGCTTACGGGGCTGTAATGTCTTCGGAGTACAATACGCGCCCGCTCATCCCGGAGGTCCTGGTCCGCGGCGATGAGTTTGCCGTGATCCGAGCAAGGCCCACATTGGAGGAGATCATCGGGCGTGATACGCTGCCCGGATGGATCACCAACGGATGACGCCGGCGGCTGCGCCGGCCGTGAAATCAGGGCGCTAAATGGCTGATTTTCTGAGCAGACCACGCGGATTGAGCCGAAAGTTTCGGCGGTTGATCGGGCTGACCCAGGGAACGCTGTGGATCGAAGCTTTGATGCGCGCGCTCTGGCCGCTGTTCACGGTTTCGTGTTTGCTCCTGGCGTTCGTGATTGCCGGAGGGTTCGAAGTGCTCGGCCCGCTCTGGCATCGCATTGGTCTCGGGGTGGCTGCAGGCAGTGTGCTCGGGGCTCTGGTCTACGGCTTCTGGGACTTCAAGCGCCCGCGGCGTCAATTGGCCATGGCTCGTCTTGATGCGAGCGATCCGATGCGTCCGCTGGCCACCATGAGCGATAGTCTCGCGACCGGCGGCGACGGTGTGGCCCGCGCTCTCTGGATCGAGCATCAACGCCGGGCCGAGGCATCGGCAGAGGCTCTTCAAGCGGCGAAACCGGATCTTCGCCTGGCTCCTCGGGACCGCTGGGCGTTGCGGCTCTTCGCCGTGACAGCGCTGGGCGGCGCAATACTCTCGGCCGGTGATCTGACGGGTGAGCGGCTCGCGACTGCCGTGACCCCGGGGGCGGTCGTCGCTTCGGGCGACAGCGCGATTGCCCTGACGCCGGGGGTTGAGGCGTGGGCTGTGCCACCCGCCTACACCGGTGAGGAGACTGTGCTGCTTAGCCGTCGCGCGGTCACGAATGGCCCGTTGACGCTGCCCCAGGGAACCGAGATCACCATCCGCGCCACCGGAATGACGGAGCCGCCTGCCTTGGCGGCGGAGGGACTGGACCCACCGGCGGCGCTCGTCTCCCTCGGAGGCGGGCTGTTCGAGACGACGGGTGTTCTCGCCCGGTCCGGCGCGATCACCGTCGGCGACACGGAGGCTCCGCTCGCCAGCTGGCAGATCACCATGACCCCGGACGCGCCACCGGAGATCGAATCGCCGGAGCCGCCGCGCGCCGCCCTCACTCGGGCGCTTGAGGTGCCGTTCGTGGCGCGCGATGATCATGGAGTGGTCGCGGCTTGGGTGACGATCGATCTGGCAAACGACGCCGAAGAGCGCATGGAGGTCGATCCCATCGAGTTCGCCCTGCCGTTGCCGATCTCGGGCGATCCGAGGGAGGTGACGGACCTCGCGATTCGCGACCTCACCGACCATCCATGGGCGGGAGCGGAGGTGTTCGTCACGCTCCATGCCGAGGATGCGGCGGGCCAGCAAGCCGCGACCGAGCCCTATCGGATGCGTCTGCCGGAGCGGCGCTTTACCGATCCGTTAGCCCGCGCGCTTGCCGAACAGCGCCGGGAGTTGATCACGGACTATGCGTCGGCCGAACATGTGCTGGACACCGTGCAGGCCGTGACGCGGTTTCCTGACGAGGTCTTCGACGAGCACGTGGCGGCCTATCTCGCGGTCCGGCTCGCGATGCGGCGGCTTGCCCCGGCATTGGTTGAGGACCGGCTGGGCGATCAAGTTCCGGAGGTTGCGGAGTTCCTGTGGCGTGCGGCCCTTGCGCTTGAGAGCGGAGACATGGCCTCGGCGCTGGAGCGGTTGCGCGAGGCGGAGGAGCGGCTTCGGTCGGCGCTCGAGAGCGGAACGGATGAGGAGATCGCGGCCGCAATCGATGAGCTTCGCCAGGCGATCAACGAGTATCTGCAGGAGATGATGCGACAGGCGCTCCAGAACCCGGACGCTATGCAGCAACAGCAACAGCCGGGCTCGAACAACCAGGAGCTCTCGCGTCAGGACCTTGAGGACCTGCTCAACCAGCTCCAGCAGCAGGCGGAGTCCGGCCTGCGCGACCAGGCGCGCGATATGCTCTCGCAGCTCAGCCAGATGCTGGAGAATCTTCAGGCTGGTCGCGGGCAGCAGGGTCAGAGCCCGGGTGAGCAGGCTTTGCAGCAGCTTCAAGAGATGATCCAGCGCCAGCAGAGCCTGGCCGACGAGACCTTCGACGAGCTGCGCCAGCAGCGCCGTCAGGGGCAGCAGGGCCAACAGGGTCAACGCGGCCAGCAGCCGGGCCAGCAGGGTCAGTCGAACCAACCGGGCCAGGGCCAGCAGCCGGGACAGGGACAACAGCAAGGGCAGGCGGGCGAAGGCGGGAACCGAGGTGGCACGCACTCGGAGAACGGCCGCCTCGCCGCGGAGCAGGAAGCGTTGCGCCAGGCCATTGAGGAGCTGCGCGGTCAGCTCGGCGGTGGCGAGGGGATGGACGGGGCCCAGCGGGCGCTAGAGAACGCCGAAGGGTCCATGGGCCAGGCACGCGATGATCTTGAGGGGAATTCGACTGGCGATGCGCTCCAGGATCAGATGGACGCGCTGGACAGCCTCAATGACGGGGCTCAGGCTCTTTCCGAAGCGGTGCAGAACGGTCAGGGACAGACCGGCGCCGACGGCCGCCGCGACGGACCGGGCCGCGCCCAGGATCAGCGGGCGATGGATCCCTTCGACCGGCCTGCGGGTGCCTATGGGGCAATCGACGGCAGCAGCACCGAGGTTCCAAACCAAGCGCTGATCGATCGAGCCCGTGAGCTGTTGGAGGAATTGCGCCGCCGCTCAGCAGACCAGGCGCGTCCGGAAATCGAACTGCGGTATCTTGAGAGATTGCTCGAACAGTTTTGACGACGCCACTGCAGCGCCGTCTTTATCTGTCGATGTGCGTCAAAGGGCGCCGCTGTCAGCCCTCGTCACCGCCCAGATCTTCGATTGAGCCTTCGATACCGCCCAGGCGAGCCTGCAATCCTGCTCGGAGATCATCGACAACCAAAGCGTAGGTATCAAGAGATGCCTGCGTTCCGGGGATCCGCGCTCCAATCTGGTCCTTGAAGGTGTAGAGCGCAGTCAGAGTGCCAAGCACCAGGGCCACGAAGACAAACCCTGTCAGGCCTGCACCGGTCCCGCGCCGCTTGGCCTCTTCGAACTTGCGATGGCGTCGGCGGTGCTTAGACATCATGCGCTTGCGCTGACCGGCGCCATCGGTCTCGCGCGTTCCATCGGAGCCGACTGCGCGCAGCCGCGCCGACTGACCGCCGCGCCCCGCGCGATCCCTTAGGAAGCTCTCCGTCCGCTCGATCTCGTCGTCTTCGTCGTCATAGTTTTGGCCGAAGACGGCGCGGCGAACATCCTCGCGGCCTCGGGCGACGGTGCCGTCCTCGTCGCCGCTCCATTTCTCCGCTGCGAAGCCGCCGGACTGGCGCTCATCCCCACGCTGGACTTGATCCAACATCTGGCGAATCTCTGCCATCTGGGCCGAGCGCCGCGGGGGCTGCGTTTGGACGCCGATCGCAGAGACGTCGATCGGTCCCTCCTCGATCGGCATGGCATGCCAGATGTTTCCGCACGACGAGCAGGTCACATCCCGACCATTCGCCCCCAACGCTTCCGCCGGAACCTGATACCGCGCCCCACAATTTGGACATTCGATCTCAACCATGCTGTGTCTCCTGTCCTGCCACATGCGGACGTGAAGGTATGAAAGCGAAGCGATATCTGCAAGATAAACCGCGGGACTAAGGTTGCCTGTGTGCTGTGAAAGGGGCAGGCTCGCGCGAGGGATGGACCAGTTGGCGGGCGCGATGATTTCGCTCGAGGGTGTGAGCTTCGGCTATGGCGGTCAGAGGGCGCTGTTCGATCTCGACCTTGAGGTGGAGGCGGGATCTTTCCATTTCCTGACGGGACCGTCGGGGGCCGGGAAGACGACGCTGCTTAAGCTCTTGTATCTTGAGCATCTGCCCGAAACTGGCCGACTGACGCTCTTTGGCGAAGATCCGAACGAAATGGACCGCCGCGAGATCCCCCTCTTGCGGCGCCGCATCGGGATCGTGTTCCAGGAGTTCCGGCTGCTCGATCACATGACCGTCGTCCAGAACATCGCCTTGCCGCTTAGGGTCGCCGGCCATCGGGTGCAAGATTATGAGGCCGATGTCGCAGAATTGATCAAGTGGGTCGGCTTGTCGAAACGTGTGGATGCCTATCCTCCGGAACTCTCGGCCGGGGAGAAGCAAAGGGCGGCCATCGCGCGAGCCGTGATCAATTCGCCAGATCTGATACTGGCCGATGAGCCCACTGGGAACGTCGATCCCGAGATGGGCGGGCGGATCCTCCGATTGCTCCTGGAGCTCAACAAACTCGGTAAAACGGTTGTTGTTGCAACGCACGACCTTGGGATGATCCGGTCGATGCGCGGTCTGGTACCCGCGCGGCTCCTGCGGATCGCGGACGGGACACTCTCGGTCGGGACGAGCGAGCTATGACGCGGTCGGTGCGCGTATTGACCCCGGGTGATCTGCCGCCGATCGTGCCGATGAGCGGTTGGACGGCGCCCCTGACGACAATGGCGGCGCTCTCCATGAGTTTTCTCGCGGTCTGTACACTGATTGCGGCGATGGCTGCGGGTACGGTCGCGCGCGGGTGGGAGGGCGAGTTGGCCGGTCTTGCCACCGTCCGCGTGGGCGGTGCGCCGGAGACACAGGATGCGGCGGTCCAGCAAGCGCTTGAGATCCTACGGGAAACGCCCGGCATTCTGGAGGCGCGCCCGCTCAGCGATGCGGAGCAGGCGGCTCTCCTCGAACCTTGGCTTGGAGATCTGTCTGGTTTGGATGAGCTTCCGGCGCCGCGCCTGATCGATCTTGAACTCGCTGGACGAGGCCCGGATCGAGAGGCGCTTGTCCGGCAGCTTGCTCAGTCGGTTCCGGATGCGGTCTATGACGACCATGCGGTTTGGCGCGGTCCGCTCTCGGACGCGATCTCGACGCTTGGAGGCATTGCATGGGCGGCGACCGCCTTGGTTGCCCTCGCGGCGGCAGGGATGGTTGCTCTGGCCGTGCGGGCGACCCTTTCGGCACATCTCGACATCGTGCGCGTGGTGCGTCTGATCGGGGGGCAGGACCGCTACATCGCCAATGCTTTCGTCTGGCGTCTGGCGATGCGCGGGCTGGCCGGCGGGATGTTGGGGACGGGCGCGGCACTGCTTGCTCTTTCGGCCTTGCCATCGGAGGCGATCCCCGCCGCACTCTTGCCAAGCTTGGAGGGCCGTATCTTCATCGCGATCGGAGTGCCGCTTGCCAGTGCCTTGATTGCCTGGCTGACGGCGCGCATTTCGGTCCGGGTCGTCCTCGGCCAGATGATCTGAGCCATGGCCTGGCTGCGCGGGGCGCTCTTCACGGTCTGTTTCTATGGGCTGATGGCCGTGATGGGGGTCCTCGGCGTTGTGTTGCTGTGGTCCGAGGCGCACACCCGGGCGTGGATGAAGCTCCATAACCGAATTGCCTTCGCCATGCTCCGGGGGCTGTGTGGCATCCGGCTTGAGATCCGGGGGACCGTGCCCGCCGGGCGTGTGGTGGTGGCGGCCAAACACCAGTCCCTGCTCGACGTGTTGATGCTATACAATGTGTTGCCGGAGGCGCGGTTTGTGATGAAGCGGGAGCTGACGCGGGCGCCGGTCTTCGGGTTCTATGCCATGCGAACGGGGGCCGTGCCTGTCGACCGCTCAGGCCGCGGCGGGGCGATGAGTGGGCTTGTCGAGGCGTTCTCCGCCGCTCCTGGCCAGGTGGTGGTCTATCCACAGGGGACTAGGGTGGCCCCGGGAGCCTCAGCGCCCTATCGCAAAGGAGCCGCCGTGATTGCCGAAGCGCTGGATGCGCCGATCGTGCTCGTGGCGACCAACGCGGGCAAAGTCTGGCCTCGCCGTGGCGTGGCAAAGCACCCGGGGTCGGCGGTCGTATCGTTCCTCGAAACCCTTCCTGTTCCCTCGGAGATCGAAGCAACCATGGTTAAGGTTGAGTCGCGGATCGAGGCGGCGAGCGATGCGCTCTAGGACGGCGGCGTTTCGGCTATGTCCTGAGTCAGGCCGCTCACCATATCCCGCAGGTCGTTGGCGGCCGCGGTGAGGGCCATCCGGTCGGTGCTGCGGGCGATCAGCGTGCAGCCGAGGCCCCCGCGATAGAAGGGATAGCAGCCGATCGAGACCCGCTCGTGCCGTCCGGCAACCTCGCCAAGCGGTGTGGCCAGATCTCCCTCCGGAACGGCGACACGGAAGGCGTGGGCCAGCAGCGGTGCGCCGCCTTTGAGCCGGGGACGGAGCCCTTCCAGCATCACGCGGAAGATCGCCGGCACACCGGCCATCACATGGACGTTACCGAGGATGAACCCCGGTGCCTGGCTGAGCGGGTTCTCGATCAGCTCCGCACTTGCCGGGATCCGCGCCATTCGGAGCCGCGCTTCGTTGATGCCGTCACCGCCATAGTAACGTTCGAGGATAGCCCGCGCATCCGCGCGCACATCGATCGTCGCTCCCATTGCCTCGGCCACGCAATCGGCGGTGATGTCGTCATGGGTCGGCCCGATCCCGCCCGAGGTGAAGACATGATCGACGGCCCCCGACAGCGCCTTGACCGCCGAGACGATGGCCTCGCGCCGGTCCTCGACCACTCGGATCTCGGTCAGCCGTATGCCGATCTCCGCCATCACGCCGGCGAGATGATGCGCATTGGCATCCTGCGTGCGGCCCGAGAGGATCTCGTCCCCGATCACGAGCATGGCGGCGGTCGGCTGGGTCACTGCGAAACCTTTCCTTCAGACGGGCTCTCGCATAAGCACGCGGGATGAAATTTGCGCAACCCTTGATCCGTGGAACGCTGGTCCGCCGCTACAAGCGGTTCCTCGCCGATGTGATGTTGGAGACGGGCGAGGAGGTGACGGCGCATTGCGCGAACCCCGGCTCGATGATGGGGTTGTCGGCGCCCGGGCTCGGCGTCTGGCTCGAGCCTGCGACGGATCCCAAGCGCAAGCTGCAGTTCTCCTGGCGGCTGGTAGAGTTGCCGGACGGCCACTGGGCCGGCATCGACACCGGCGTACCCAACAAGGTCGTGGGTGAGGCGCTGCGCGCGGGCCTCATTCCCGAGCTCTCCGGGTCCGACGAGTTCCGCGCCGAGCAGCGCTATGGTGAGAACAGCCGGATCGATTTCTTAGGGGTCGGCGGCGGGCAGCCTGACACCTACATCGAGGTGAAGAACGTGCATCTGCGTCGCGATGGCGATTGGGCGGAGTTCCCGGACAGCGTCACCGCACGGGGGGCGAAGCATCTCCGAGAGCTGTCGGACATGGTTGCGACGGGACATCGCGCGGTGATGCTCTATTGTGTGCAGCGCGACGATTGTGCGCGAATGCGGCTGGCGAAGGATCTCGATCCGGCCTATGCCGTGGCCTTTAAGGAGGCGCGTGAAGCCGGGGTTGAGGCGATAGCCTGGATTTGCCGGATCTCGAAAGACGAGATCGTCCTTGATCGGCCCCTGCCGATCGCGGTGTAATTCGGAGGATGATGACCATGGACGAGAGCTTGCAAGGCCATCCAGCCGAGATCCGGACCGCCGAGGGCATCCGGATATTCCCGCTCGATGAATTCGAGGGGATGCGCAGGGCTGGGCGTCTGGCCGCTGAGTGCCTCGACATGATCGGCCCTCATGTCGCCCCGGGCGTGACCACGGAGCATCTCGACGATCTCTGCCATGCCTTCATCACCGAGCATGGGGCGACACCAGCGCCCCTTGGCTATCGCGGTTTTCCAAAGTCGATCTGCACGTCGATCAACCACGTGGTCTGCCACGGGATCCCTGGCGCGAAGGCGCTGAAGGACGGCGACATCATCAACATCGACGTCACGGTCATTCTTGACGGCTGGTATGGCGACACGAGCCGGATGTACGTGGCGGGCAAGCCCTCGCGCAAGGCGAGCCGCCTGATCGAGGTCACCCATGAGAGCCTGATGCGCGGGATCGCGGCGGTGCGCCCGGGGGGGCACTTCGGAGATATCGGGGCCGCGATCCAGGAATACGCCGAAGGGGAGCGGACCTCGGTCGTGCGCAATTTCTGCGGTCACGGGCTTGGCCGCGTGTTCCATGATGCGCCGAATGTCTTGCACTATGGCCGGTATGGTGAGGGGGCGGAGTTCAAGCCCGGCATGATCTTCACCATCGAGCCGATGATCAATCTCGGCACCCCACACACCAAGACGCTCGCGGACAATTGGACTGCTGTTACCCGGGATAAGTCTCTCTCGGCACAGTTTGAGCACTCGATTGGTGTGACGGAAGACGGCTGCGAGATCTTTACGCTGTCGCCTGCCGGGCAGTTCTTCCCGGTGCTCTGACGCCTTTGCCTTAAATTCGACAAGAAATGGCGTAGTTCCACTAATGGGAGATTTGGTGGGAGTTTAGCATGCAACGTTTTTTCGTGGCCGCCCTTGCTGCGGCCGTTGTTTCCGGTTCGATGGCAGAGGCCGCGAGCATCACGCCGGTGGCCGACAGTTTCGGAGACCTATCCAATGCAACGACGACGCCGGTGACCTTTGGCGGGGACGGCATCCCCACTAGCCCCGCGGCGATCAGCACAATCACGACCCCCGGCGGCAACACGCTGCTTCTGGGGCTTAGTGCGACGCCACGCTTCGAGGGCGGCCCCGGTGTCTTCGGCGGCCAGGCCGGCACATACAACGCGTTCACGGGAACGAATGTCAGCCCGTCTTCGGGTACGGTCGGTGCGCTTTGGAACTTCAACTTCTTTGCTGAGATCACGCTCGAAGCCGCCGGAGATCCGGACGAGGTCATCGACGATCTCGGGCTGATCCTGCTTTATGAGTTCGATCCGCTCCCTGGCACCGACGACAGCACAGCAGGGATCTTCGAGATCAGCACGCTGGCCGGCCTTCTCGATCCGGGGCAACTGGTGGGCCAAAGCTCTCAGAACTTGAACTTCAGTTTCCTTGCCAGCGCGGATACTGGCATCACGCCACCCACGGGGGTGACGAGCTTCGATCCGCTTCTGACTGGCGAGTACAGCTTCGCCCTACGCACCCCAGCGACCGGCGATACGAACCTTGCGGCGATCAATGTCAACGCGAATCCGGTGCCGCTGCCATTGCCCGCTGCGCTGCTGTTGACCGGGCTCGCAGGGCTCGCGGCGCTCCGCCGCTTCGGTTGAGGCGGCTTTTCACGGGCGCGTTCGGCGGATAAGGGTTGAGGCCCGACCACCGAAGGACCGCCCGTGACCGACAGCCTTACGCTCCGCCGCCCGGACGACTGGCACTTGCACCTGCGCGATGGCGCGATGATGGAGGGGGTGTTGCCCCACTCCGCCGTGGCTGTTGCGCGCGCGATCATCATGCCGAACCTCGTGCCGCCGGTGGTAAGGGGAACGGATGCGGCGGCCTATCGTGAACGGATCCTGGCGGCTCTGCCCGAGGCAGCGGTGTTTGAGCCGCTGATGACCCTGTATCTGACCGAGACGACGGATCCAGACGATGTCGCCAATGCTGCGGCGGATGGGTTGATTCGCGCGGTGAAGCTCTATCCCGCCGGGGCAACGACCAACTCCGCCTCCGGCGTCCGAGATATGGAACGCGTGGTGCCTGTTCTGGAACGGATGGCGGAGATCGGCCTCCCCCTCTGCATGCATGGCGAGGTCACCGATCCCGAAGTCGACATCTTCGACCGCGAGGCGGTGTTTCTGGAGCGTGTGCTGACCCCTCTGCGCGCCCGGGTTCCGGGGCTGCGCGTGGTGCTGGAGCATGTGACCACCGAGGACGGTGTGGCCTATGTTCGGAGCACGCCCGACACCGGGGCCACGATCACCACGCATCATCTCGTGATCAACCGGAACCACATCCTCGCCGGGGGCATCCGCCCGCATTACTACTGCTTGCCGGTCGCGAAACGAGAGCGCCACCGGATCGCTCTGGTCGAGGCGGCGACCTCGGGCGATCCGCGGTTTTTCTCCGGCACGGACAGCGCACCCCATGCCGACGACGCCAAGGAAAGCGCCTGTGGCTGCGCCGGCTGCTTCACAGCACCGGTCTCCCTGCCAGTCATGGCGCAGGTGTTCGAGACCGCCGAGGCGCTCGACCGGCTGGAAGGGTTCGCGTCGCTCCACGGCGCGGCGTTCTATGGCATGGCCCCGAACGAGGACCGCGTCACCCTCCGTCGCGAGCCAGACCCGGTGCCCCTTCCCACCCGCGTCGAAACGGGTGCTGGCCCTGTGACCGTCTTCGATCCCGGCATCCCCATCCACTGGCGCGAGGTCCAGCCATGATCCCCTTTCCCGAGCCCGAAGTGATGGGGCGCGAGATTGCCCGCATGTTGCTCGAGATCGAGGCCGTCCATTTCCGCCCTGACCCGCCGTACATGTTCACCTCGGGACTGGCCTCCCCGGTCTATATCGACTGCCGCAAGCTGATCTCCTATCCGCGGCTGCGGGGGGTCGCGATGGATTTTGCCTGCTCTGCCATCGTGCGCGGCGCAGGATATGAGCGCTTTGACGCGGTCGCTGGGGGTGAGACGGCGGGCATCCCCTTCGCGGCGTGGATCGCGGAGCGGCTGGGCCTGCCGATGCTCTACGTGCGCAAGAAGCCCAAAGGGTTCGGCCGTGATGCTCGCATTGAAGGCGCGCTCACCGAGGGGCAGCGGGTCCTGCTGGTCGAGGATCTGACGACAGATGGCGGGTCAAAGGTCAATTTCGTCGACGCCTTGCGCGAGGCCGGCGCCGAATGCGCGCATACCTTCGTGCTGTTCTACTATGGGATTTTCCCGGAGGTGCCCGGGCGGCTCGGAGCGCATGGCATCGCGCTTCATCACTTGGCCACCTGGCGAGATGTGCTGGCCGAGGCGCGTGCGCAGAAGGCCTTCCCACCCGAGGTTTTGGCGGAGGTCGAGGCTTTCCTCGACGCCCCACTCGCCTGGTCGGCGAGCCATGGTGGCAAGGACGCGATCTCGATCTAGCCGTCCACCATCTCGGCCGCGCGCGTCAGATCAACCGAGACAAGCCGGCTCACCCCCTGCTCCACCATTGTCACGCCATAGAGCCGGTCCATCCGGCTCATGGTAATCGCGTGGTGGGTTATGATGAGGAACCGTGTCGATGTCTGGCGCACCATCTCGTCGAGCAGGTTGCAGAACCGCAGCACATTGGCGTCGTCAAGCGGGGCGTCGACCTCGTCGAGCACACAGATGGGCGCCGGGTTGCAGAGAAACACGGCGAAGATCAGACTGAGCGCCGTCAGCGTCTGCTCCCCGCCCGAGAGCAGCGAGAGGGTCGAGAGCTTCTTCCCCGGCGGTTGGCAAAGGATCTCGAGCCCCGCCTCCAGGGGGTCCTCGCTGTCCACCAGGATCAGCCGCGCCTCGCCTCCGCCGAAGAGATGCCGGAACAGGGTGCCGAACTTCTCGTTCACCGCATCGAAGGCAGCCAGCAGGCGCTCCCGCCCCTCTCGGTTGAGCCCACGGACCCCGATCCGAAGTTTCCCGATGGCCGCCTCCAGATCGGCACGTTCGACCTCCAGACCCTCGCGCTCGGTGGTCAGTTCTTCGGCATCCGCCTCGGCGCGCAGGTTGACCGCACCGAGCGCCTCGCGCTGGCGGCGGAGCTTGGCGGCCTCCTGCTCTGCCGCTTCGGCAGTGGGAAGGTCCTCGGTTGAGAGCCCCGTCACCTCGGCCAGTGTGTCGGGGTCAATACCGAGCGATTCGCGAACGGCACTCGCCGCCTCCGCCTGCCGAGCGCCTGCTGCTTCCGCCTCCGCCTCCCGGCGCGCGCGGTGTTCCCGGGCCTCCGAGGCGGTGCGCTCTGCTCGGCGCTCCTCTGCCTCTGCCTCGCGAAGTGCACCCTCTCCTGCGGTAAGCGCGGCGCGGGCTTTCTCAACGCGCGCTTCGGCGGCCGCGATCTCCCCATCCAGCTTGGCTGTGCGCTCGGTCAGCGCATCCGGTGCGGACGCCGCCCGCTCCACCGCCGCCTGTGTCTCCTCCAAGCGGCGTTCCAGATCCGCTGTGCGCGTCTTCGCCTGCGTCCCCCGCTCTTCCCAGGCGCGGCTCTCCCGTCGGATTGCCACCAGGCGTCGCTCGCGACCGGCGGCATCGCGGCGTAGACCTTCCAGCTGTCCGCGGGCGGCCATGGTCGCACTGCGCGTTGTCGCGAGGCGATCATGCGCGGCCTCCCGGTTGGCCTCAGCTTCGGACGGGTCCCCGAGCGCGTCCTGCCTGCTCTCCGCATTCGCCAATGCTTCGGCGGCAGCGTCTCTATCGGCGATCCCGGCTGCGCGTTTCTCCGCAATGCGCTCCTCGCGTGCCAACAGGGTTTCGAGGTCCGAGATCGCGCGGTTTGCAACACGATCTGCAGTGGCTTCCTTGGCCGCGGCGTCTGCACGCTGGCATCGCGCTTCGGCCTCCGCAGCTTTGGCGGCAGCGAGGCGGTCCTTTGCCTCCGCCTGCGAGGCCCGAGCAGACGAATGTGCCGCTGATGCCGTCTCCAGCGCGTCGGACAGGGTCGTCAAACGGTTGCGCTGCTCCATCCGGCGCGCGGCCATGGAGGGCACATCGGACGCCGGCTGGCAGAAGCCGTCCCAGCGCCAGAGGTCGCCGGCTCTGCTGACCAGACGCTGCCCCGTCGCCAGATCAGCTTGCAGCGTGGGCCCTTGTTCGGAACCCACGATACCGATTTGTGCCAGCCGAGCGGCTAGATGGGCAGGACCCATCACGTGCTCCGTCAACGGCGTTGCAGCTTCTGGGAGGGCGGGTCTCGCCGAGGTCCTCGAAATCAAGGACCACCCGGCCGCATCCGGCTCGGGATCCATCGGAGCGAGCAGATCGTCGCCGAGCGCCGCCGCAAGCGCTGCCTCATAGCCAGCCTCTACGGTCAGCATGTCCGCGATCCCGATCGAAGCCACCGGATCATCGGCCAGCATGGTTTCGAGCGTATCCACTTCCGCTCGCAGCGCGGCTTCCTGTCCAGCCGCCGCAGCAAGGGCCGCGCGTCTGTCGGCATCGAGCGTCTCCAGGTCAGAGCGGGACATCTCGGCGGCGGCCAGCGTCCGCTCGCATTCCTGTGCCGCCGCCTTGGCGACTTGCGCATCCTTTGCCGCGGTCTCCTGAGTGATCCGCGCTGCGCTGATTGCAGACGCGGTGGCAGCGGCCTCTTCCTCTGCGCGCTCGGCCACCTTGCTCGCCGCCGCATGCTCTGCCTTTGCCCGGTCGAGCGCACCCAAGACCGCCGTCCGTTCCGCTGCGATCCTGGCTGCCTCGGCCGAAGCATGGTCAAAATCAGCCTCGGCGGATTTCAGCGCCCGTGTGGCTTCGCGCTCCGCTTCCTGTGCTTCCGCTTCTCGGGCCGTTGCGCCCTCCTGAGCATCGCGAAGCTCGGTGGCCTCCTTGCTGAGGCGCGCATTGGCCGCAACCGCCTCGAGCCCAAGCTTGCTCTCCCGCTCGAGATCGCCCTGAAGCTCCGCCACCCGCCGCGTGAGTGCCTCTTGCTGGGCCTGTGCCTCCGCGGCCTCCTTGGCAAGCTGCTCGCGTCCGATCTGGAGCCGCTGCACCACCGCTGCGGCCACCATCGCCTCCTCGCGGAGCGGTCCCAGCGCTGTCTCCGGAGCTGTGCGTGCGGCCGTTGCAGCCCGAGACTGAGCCTCCGCCGTTGCGGTGGCGGCCAATGCTGCCGTGAGCGCCGCTGAGGCCACGGCCACGGCCTGATCTGCATCCACCCACCGTCGCTGGAGAACGACGGCTTCGGCTCGGCGAAGCGCCTCGGCAATCTGGCGATACCGTTTCGCTTGAGCCGCCTGGCGGCCGAGCGTGCGGATCTGTCCGTCAAGCGCGTCGATCAGGTCCTGAACCTCGGCGAGATTGCTCTCCGCAGCAGACAGTTTCAGTTCCGCCTCATGCCGACGCTGATAAAGTCCCGCGATCCCCGCTGCATCCTCCAGGATCCGCCGCCGCGCAGTCGGCCGGGCAGAGATCAGCTCACCGATCTGACCTTGGCGCACCAGTGAAGGCGATTGAGCGCCGCTCGAGGCGTCAGCGAACAACATCGTGACATCGCGCGCGCGGACGGATTTGCCGTTGACCGTATAGGCCGAGCCGATCTCACGGGTGATCCGGCGACTGATCTCAAGCTGCGGCTGGTCGGCGAAAGGGGGAAGCGCCGCATCGCGGTCCACGACGAGGGCGACCGAAGCAGCGTTTCGCGCGGGCCGGGTCCCGCTGCCGGCGAAGATGACATCGTCCATGCCCGCCCCACGCATGGCGCGGGCGCGGCTCTCACCCATCACCCAGCGGAACGCCTCAAGCAGGTTGGACTTGCCGCAGCCGTTCGGGCCGACCACGCCGGTTAGCCCTCGCTCGATCACCATCTCAGTCGGATCAACGAAGCTCTTGAAGCCCTGCAGTCTCAGTCGTCTGAATTCCACCGCCCACGTCTCCGCCCGGATCCGAGGGCCTCAGTTTGGGCGGACGGCAGGCGCCCTGTCAAGCGATCAACCCCAGGATGTTGGGGGACCGTAGGTCTAGCCCCCTACATCTCGCGAGTAACGCTAGGGGTCAGAAGTGTTGATCAACCAGCGCCGCAAACTCGTCGAACGCCATCGAGCCAGTGTGCAACTCGCCATTGATGACGAAGCTCGGGGTGGACTGAATGCCATCCTCCTCGGCATTGGTCTGATAGGCGCTTACGAGGGTCTCGGCATATTCCCGATCCGACAGGCAAGCCCGCATCTGATCGGAGGACAGCCCGTTGATCCGACCGATCTTCTGCAGTTGACCGGCGACATCGGGGTCGCGCGACCACTCCTGCTGGCGCTTCAGGAATTGGTCGACCATCGGGTAGAAGCCGGCCTCACCGCCGCACCGGGCCAGCATCGACGCCCAGAGCCCCGGGGCATCGAAATAGACCTCGCGCATGATGAAGCGCACCTTGCCCGTGTCGACGTATTTCTCCTTGAATTCCGGCCAGGTGCGGAGATGGAAACTGGCGCAGTGCGGACAAGTGAGCGACGCGTACTCGATCACCGTGACGGGTGCGTCCTCGGATCCCATGACGATGTCGCCAAGCACGTAGCTCTCGGTTTCGGCGCCCGCCGGCAGAGCGGCAAGCGCCGGAAATGCGGCGAGGGCACCCAGAACGGCGCGACGGTGGGTCAGTGCGGTCATTCGTTGTCTCCCTGTGGGTGTCGGTCTTGACTGGGTCTGCGGACGGCGGGCCGCCCGAGAATATGGCCGCCGAGGCGGGTCAATACGGCGCGGAGGGCCGGATCGCGGATGTTCTCCGTCAACTCGGCGGCTGCGCGCGTGGCTTCAGCCGAAGGGGTTTCGCCATGCGGTTCGTGAACGAAGGCCGCGGCGCCCTCGGCAAAGCCTACGGGCTGGGCCTGTGTCTGCGTCACCTTCAGGCGCGAGATGGCCCGGTAGCCATAGTGGCTGTTGATCCGCTCCAGGATCCGAGGGGCAGAGAGCTCAATCTCCGGCGCCCGTGCGCCTGTGACCTCGACGACCAGCGTGGCGCCGAGGGTCTGAGTGCGCCCGTAGCTGACCTTCACCGGTCTGCAGTGGGGCGCAAGCGCCGCTCCCACGATCTCCGCCCAGCGCAAGAGGATATCGGGCTCTGCAAAGCCGCGCCTGCCTGCCGCCTCGGTCAGCGTTGCCTTCAGATCCGCTCCGGCCTGCCGGAACGCGCCGCGGCCGCGGGACGCGCGCGCTGAGGGAGAGGTTTGGCGTGGCGCTCGGCCGGTCATGCAGCATCCTGCTAGAGAAATCCGTTGCTCACGTTATGTGTGCGACGGCGGGCCCGATGTCGAGGGAGTGAAACGTCGTGACCACGGATAATGCGCCTTCAGACGGCAAAACCGGCGTCGCCTCACTGCAACGTGAACTGTTGCGCTGGTATGACCGCCATCATCGAGACCTGCCGTGGCGCATTTCGCCGAAGGACCGCGGCGCGGGAACAGAGCCCGATCCCTATCACATCTGGTTGTCAGAGGTGATGCTCCAGCAGACCACGGTGGCAGCGGCCGGCGGCTATTTCCTCGCGTTTACCCGCCGTTGGCCTCGGGTGGAGGATCTCGCCGCCGCGCCGCTTGAGGACGTGCTCGAGGCTTGGGCGGGGCTCGGCTACTACGCCCGCGCGCGGAACCTCCATGCCTGCGCGCGGATCGTCGCCGAGGCGCATGGGGGTGTTTTTCCTGATACCGAGGACGAGTTGCGCGCCTTGCCCGGCATCGGCGCCTATACGGCGGCGGCCGTGGCGGCGATCGCCTTCGATAGGCCAGCGGCAGTTCTGGATGGCAACATCGAGCGTGTGATGGCACGGCTCTTTGCCGAGGCGGATCCGCTGCCGGGCGTCAAACCCACGCTCTATGCCCATGCGGCTCGACTCACGCCGCCTGCGCGGCCGGGCGATCATGCGCAGGCGCTGATGGACCTTGGGGCGACGGTATGCACGCCGAGGAGCCCGGCCTGCGGCGTCTGCCCTCTGATGGTGCGTTGCGAGGGACGGCGAAAGGGGATTGCGGCCACTTTGCCGGTTAAGGCGCCAAAGAAGGTGAAACCTACCCGCCACGGTTGGGTCTGGGCCCTGGTGGACCACGAAAGCCAGCTGATGGTGGTGCGTCGTCCTGAGAAGGGCCTGCTAGGCGGGATGCTCGCCCTGCCGTCCAGTGATTGGACAGAGACCCTGCCACCTCCGGATCCGCCCGCCCAGGCCGATTGGCGGGAGATCGGTGAGGTCCGCCACACCTTCACTCATTTCCATCTGCGCCTCACGGTGATGATGGCAGAGGCTGACACCACAGGCTCTGTTACCCGGCCGCTTGCTGAGGCAGCCGATGCGATGCCCACTGTTTTTGCCAAGGCCGTGAGGCTCTTGCCTCAGTCCACCATCTCGGCCCGCAACCGCTGACGATGCCAATCGATCGGCACAAGGCCGCCGTCCACATCCTCGTGCCAAAAGGTCCAGCCATTGCACGAGGGCGCGCCCTGTAGCGCTGCGCCGACCTGATGGATCGACCCGGCATGCTCGGCGCTCACCAGGGTCCCGTCCGCACGTACCCGCGCGCTGAAACGGCGATTGGCGCTGGTGAGGACCGTGCCGGGCGCAATCATGCGGCGCTCCACCAGCATGCCGAACGGGATCCTCGGCGCGTCCCGACGCGAGGGCGTCACTGTGAGAGCATCGGCATCATCGGCCCGGGTTGAGGCCAGCCGTTTGCGCGCCAGTGCCGCGTAGGTCGGATCGCGCTCGATACCAATCACCTTGCGTCCAAGCCGCTTACCCACCACCGCCGTTGTGCCGGAGCCCAGGAACGGGTCGAGCACCGTGTCCCCGGGTTTCGAGCTGGCCAGCAGCACCCGGTGGAGCAAAGCCTCAGGCTTTTGCGTGGGATGCGCTTTCTGCCCGTCGTCATCCTTCAGACGCTCTGAGCCGCTGCAAATCGGAAGCAGCCAGTCCGAGCGCATCTGCAGCCCCTCATTCAGCGCCTTCAGTGCGTCGTAGTTGAAGGTGGGCCGTGCGGACTCGGACCGCGCAGCCCAGATCAGCGTCTCATGGGCGTTGCAGAACCGCTTTCCTCGGAAATTCGGCATCGGGTTGGTCTTGCGCCAGATCACATCGTTCAGAATCCAGAACCCTGCATCCTGCAGACAGGCGCCCAGCCGGAAGATGTTGTGATAGGTGCCGATGACCCAAATCGCACCGTTCGGACGGAGCAACCGGTGTGCCTCCGCCAGCCAGGCGCGGGTGAAGGCGTCATAGGCGCCGAAGCTGTCGAACCGGTCCCAATCGTCGTCCACCCCATCGACGCGGGAATTGTTGGGCCGGTGCAGCTCCCCTTTGAGCTGAAGATTATAGGGCGGATCGGCGAAGATCAGATCCACCGAGCCCGTCGGCAGAGTGGACATCCGATCGATGCAGTCCCCCTCGATGACGCGGTCGCTCGTCATGAGCTTATCCATGGACGCTTTCCCATGCTCTCTATCACATCAAGATCTACAATATCATTTAGAATCATACGGCTCCAGTTGTTTCTTCATCCAACTTATTAGAAATAGGACGAAAGCTCTTGCGGTGGTGAGCGGTGACTCCCAGCCGAGTGAGCGCGTCTCGGTGCTCGGCGGTGCCATAGCCCTTGTTGCGCTCCCAGCCATAGCCGGGATGGCGCTCGGCCAGTTCCACCATGATCCGGTCGCGCGTTACCTTCGCGACGATCGACGCAGCGGCAATTGAGGGAGAGATCCCGTCCCCACCCACCAGAGCCTCCGCGGGAAGGCCAAGACCAGGCGGGACCCGCTTACCGTCAACTAGTGCGACAGCAGGGGCCAAGGGCAGCGCGCTCAGTGCACGGGCCATCGCAAGATCCGTCGCCCGTAAAATATTTACCCTGTCGATCTCAGCGCTCTCCGCCGTTCCTATGCCGACGGCCATCCCGCTTGCGGGATCGCAGATCATCGCAAACAATGCCTCACGCCGCGCAGCACTGAGGCGTTTGCTATCGTCCAAGCCTTCGGGGAAATCTGTCCCAAGTATGACCGCCGCTGCGATCACCGGCCCTGCCCAGGGCCCGCGTCCAGCCTCGTCGATGCCTGCAACGGACCCTCCGAACGCTGCCGAGAGACGCGCCTCGTGCTCGCGTGTCAGTGGTGTCGCCCTGCGCGCCATGGCACAGTCCCCTCAGAAGCTGCCACAGAGGTCTAGGATCACCCCATGCAGATCGAAATCAAGCGAGTCGGCCTCGTGAGCGCCGGCGGTGTTGGAGCGCTGATCGCCGCGATCGGGGTCTTGGTGGCCGGCGTTATCTATCTCGTGAGCGTGGGGCTCTCGGGTGAGATGGCGCTTCTGGAGACGCAGTTTGCACCGGACACGGATCTTGGGGAGGACCTCGATTCGGGGGAGGCGGCGACACTCCTCGGCGTGGCCGCGATGGTCCAGCTTAGCTTGGCCGGAATGGGCGCCATGGCAGGTGGTTTTGTCGTAGGGATGTTCAGCGCGGCGTTCTACAACGTCGTCGCCGGGGTCACCGGTGGCTTGGTCGTCGAGATGGAGCCCCTGCCGGAGCGCTGAGGTTTAGAGCCCCAGCGCCAACTGGTCGCCTGCCCGCGGCGGGATGCGGAACAGATCGCATCTCAGCGGCTGCTCCCGGCGACCAAGGCCGAGCCGCCGTGTCGCTGCCTTGAACCGGCGTGCGATCAGCTGAGCGTGAACCCCTTCGCCTTTCAGACGCCGGCCCCAGGCGGGGTCATAGTCGCGCCCGCCGTGCATCTCCCGAACTCGGCCCATGACGCGGGCGGCGCGGTCCGGATGGGTGCGGGTGAGCCAATCGCGAAAGAGTGGCGCCACCTCGAGCGGCAAGCGGAGCGTGGTGTAGCTCGCAAGCGTGGCTCCGGCGGCCGCGGCAGCTTCCAGGAGGCGCTCTATCTCGTGATCGGTCAGCGCCGGAATGATCGGCGACGTGTTCACACACACCGGAACGCCGGCTTGGGACAGCGCTCGCATGACCGAGAGCCGTTTGCCCGGGGCGGCGCAGCGCGGCTCCATCGCTCGGCTCAGGCGGTTGTCCAGAGTGGTTAGGGATACGGCGACTTGCGCCAGGCCAGCGCGGCCCATCCGCCCGAGCAGGTCGACATCGCGCTCGATCAGCCCGCCCTTGGTGGTGATCGAGACCGGATGGCGATGCTCCCAGAGCACCTCGAGGATCTGACGCATGATCCGGTGTTGCCGCTCGATCGGTTGGTAGGGGTCGGTGTTGGTGCCGATCGCGATGGGCGCGACCACATATCCCGGCTTTCGGAACGCCTCGGCCAGCAACTCCGCCGCCCTCGGCTTGACCACCAGCCGCGTTTCGAAATCGAGTCCGGGCGAGAACCCCAGATGCGCGTGCGTCGGGCGGGCGAAGCAATAGATGCACCCATGTTCGCAGCCGCGATAGGGGTTGATCGACCGGTCGAACGGCACATCCGGGGAGCGGTTTCGCGCCAGGATCGACCGGGTGCGGTCAATCGTGATTTCGGTCCGCACAGGGGGCGGCGCGTCTCCCTCGGGCCAGCCGTCGTCGACCGGCTCCGCGCTCAGCTGGTCGAAGCGAGAGGCCATGTTTAGCCCCGCGCCGCGTCCGCGTTCGACTTCAATGGTGTCGTGACTGGCCATGGCGCACTCCCATCATGCTCAATAAGAACATAATGGGAACAAAACCACAGGCCAAGGATTCGTTGAGAGACGCGGGCGCCCCTACTCAGTCGGCGAGGTCGCGCCGCAAACCCGGCTCGAGCTGCGTCTGGCTCAGCGCCGGCGCGAGGGCCGCTGCTGCCGCTGCAACGCCCGAGCCGCCGATCGGGGCATCCATGGCGATCAGCACCGACTCGATTGTCGCGAGGGCGCCGAGCAGTTGCGGCGGGTTCATATGGCCCATATGCCCGATGCGGAATGCGCGACCTTCGAACTGCCCGAGCCCGACGCCGAGAGTGAGCCCCGCCCCCTGCTCCGCCAGGAGCCGCAGCTTGCCGGAATCGATCTCGCCGCTCAGCACGGTGGTCACGGCATTGGAACGCGCCTCGGGCGCACGGATGTTGAACTCGATGCCCCCAGGGGTCGCCCAGGTTGCGACGGCTGCGCGGACGGCATGGGCAAAGACCGCGTGCCGAGCCCAGATGTTCTCCAGCCCCTCCTCTGCGATCATGTCGAGCGCCGCGCGCAAGCCGTAGAGATGGCTGACCGGCGGGGTCCCGCAATAGCGCTTGTAGTGCGCGCCATCGCCCATCCGCGCGGTCCAGTCCCAATAGGCAGTCCGCAGATCCGCTGAGGCGTGCGCGGCGATCGCCTTCTCCGACGCCCAGACGAACCCGAGGCCAGGAGGCACCATCAAGCCCTTCTGGCTGCCGGCGACGGTCACATCGACGCCCCAGGCATCCATCCGATACTCGACGCAAGCGAGCGAGGCGATGCAGTCTACCATGAACAGCGCAGGGTGCGCAGCTGCGTCGATGGCCCGGCGGATCGCGGGGATGTCGTTTGTCACCGAGCTTGCGGTGTCGATCTGGACCACCAGGATCGCCTTGATCTCGTGGGCTGTGTCGGCGCG
This sequence comes from Pseudomonadota bacterium, assembly GCA_039816045.1. Classification (GTDB taxonomy): domain Bacteria; phylum Pseudomonadota; class Alphaproteobacteria; order Rhodobacterales; family Rhodobacteraceae; genus Thermohalobaculum. The sequence goes on along the minus strand of JBCBYB010000008.1, from coordinate 10,385 downwards.
CAGGCGTGCCTCGACCGCCGCCGGGTCCACGGCAGAACGCTCGGGCGCGTGCAGCACTTCGACATCCACGCCCATCAGCGTCGCCTGCTCGCCCCATCCGATGGCGAAGCGGCCCGATTCGAGCACCAGCACCTTGTCGCCCCGGGAGAGCGTGTTGGTCAGCGCCATCTCCCAGACGCCGTGGCCGTTGGACACCGCGATGAACGGCTGTCCGGACGTCCCGGCGATCCTCGGCATCTCTGCCAGGATGCGCTCCGACATCTCGACGAGCGGGCCTTCATAGATGTTCGGCATTGCCGCATGCATCGCCGACAGCACACGGTCCGGGATACGGGTCGGGCCGGGGATCGCGGTCAGATGCGGTCCGGAGTTAAGCGTGGCGCCGTCGGGAAGCTGCGGCGCGCGCACAGCGATGGCCGGGTCGATGCCCCGGGAGGGAAGATCGGCTGACATGACAAATCCTATCTCTGGATAATGGCGAAGCTACTCCTCCGCCAGTTAAAGGCAAATGCGCATTGGTGATGAGATCGTTCGTGTGACGCGATCCAAGCTGCCCTGCGGCCCTTCCGCCTCACTCGCGCCCGAGCAGCCTGTCGGTCAGCAGCGTGCCTAGGCGGGTGGCTTGGTGGCTTTGCATCACCGTCTCGCGGTCATAGCCCGTCTTGATCCAGTCGAGGAGAGGGGTATTGCCCCCGGTTTCCAGCTCATAGGCGTCGAAGAAGGCATCCAGCACGCCTGTCTTGCCCTGGCGAATATGGCCGAAGCGGAGTGAGAGCTGCTCTTTGGCCTCACGAACAGGCACGTTCTCGGCCAGCACCAGATACAGCGCCGACATGAAGCCTGCCCGGTCAGCGCCCGATTTGCAGTGGAAGAGCGCGGGATACTCTAAGGTCTCGAACAGTTGGGCCGCTGCCAGCAATTCCTCGCGCGTCGGCAAGCTGCGCGACCGAAGCACGAAGGTCTGGAACGTGAGGCCGGCCTCAGCACAGGTTTCCTTCTCGAGCGGCAAGGAACCGAAGAACTGTCCGCCCCGGAGTGAGATCACCGACCGACCGCCACGCTTGGCGAAGGCCCGAAGGTCCGCGGGCGCGGGCTGGGCTGAGCGGAACGCCCGTTGGCCCACCGGGTGCAGGTTGAGATAGATCGCACGAAAGATGCCGTGGTCGACGAAGAGCATGTTCGTCCAAGCCCGGATTCGATCCCAACGGGTTTCAAGCGGCTTCTGCCAGCGCGCGATCTTGCGCTGCCGGCGGATCTGAAAGGCCGAGTTGGGATCGTGGCTCTTCTGCATCGCGCGGCGCTTAGCAAAGGGGGTCGGCGAGGGCAAGCGCGCCGGGTGTCAGGCGGCCCGGCGTGTTTCGATCAATCTCGCGGCGCGCCAGGCGACGACGGAGATCAGGAGGGTCCAAAGGGCAAGTCCGCCGGTCTGGGCAGGGAAGGCGATGCCCGCATCAATGAGGAGCCCGGTGATGCCAGGCCCTGCGGCAGTGGCGAACACCATGGCTGTGGTGGACACAGAGCGAATGGCACCGAGATGGCGGGTCCCGAAAAGTTCGGGCCAGATGGTGCCCCAGATCGCCTGCGACAGTCCCTGGCTGATCGCGAGCAGCGCCAGGGCGCCGAACCAGGCGAGCGGCGTGGTCCCGGGACCGAGCAGCGCAACACCGACCGCCAGTGGCAGCAGAAAGACCGGCAGCATCCGCAGGCTGCCCAGGCGATCGACGAGGGCCCCGCCGGTCAAGGCCGCGCAGATCGTCACTCCGGCGTAGACCGGATAGCCGAGCGCCATGGTCTCCAGCGACCAGCCTTTGACCTCGGCGATATGCACCTGCTGGAAGAACATCACCGTCCCGACGAAGGGTGGCGTGAGAGCTGCGGGCACCAATGTCCAGAAGATCCAATGCCGGATGACCTCGCGCCGCTCCCAATGTCGCCCGTCCAGACCGGGCTGTTCGGAATCCGCCGCCAGTCCCCTGGGCTGCCTGCGAGAGGCGAGCAGCCAGGCCATGAGCGGCCCCGATATCAGCAGCAGCGCGAGCGCCACGGCGATCCATGCCCCGCGCCAACCGAAGGTGGCGATCGCCAGCACGCCTATGGTGGGCAACACCGCTTCACCGGCAGAAAACCCAAGGCCGGCAAAGGCGACTGCTCGGCCCCGATGCGCACGGAACCAGCGGCCCATGGTGGTCATGGCGATATGGCCCATCATCCCTTGGCCGCAGAATCGCAGCAGGAAAATCAGCACCGGCAACATCCACCACACGGGGTTTGTCGCCATCCCGAGGGCTGCAAGCGCATAGAGCCCCACGATTATCAGCGCCAAGCGTTGCACCGGCATGCGGTCGACCAGCACCCCTGCCTGATAGAGAGTGGCAGCGGAGGCCAGGGTCGCGACCGTATAGATCGCGCCCCAATCGCCGTGAGTCAGTCCGAACTCCGCCCGGATCTCACCGGCGAACAGTGAGATGAAGAAGGTCTGCCCGTAGGAGGACGACCCTGCCAGCACGAAGCCGGCGAGCAGCCAGCGGGCGTTCTCACGGTAGAAGGACAGGGCGGAGGTCATCCGCCCCCCTTAGGCTCATCGAAGCTTGGGCGCCAGAGGGGCCTCTGCGCACAAATTGGGATTGTGACTAGAAGCGGACGCCGAAGTCGACCCGAGGTCCGTCAAAGTAGAACACGCCGCGGGGCCCGTAATAGCCGCCGTAGTGGCCGTGGCGATACCGCGGGCGATAGCTGTCGCGGTAGCCTTGGCGGTACCCTCGGCGATAGGCTTTCCCGGGGCGGTAGCCATGGCGCCCAGCGCGGTAGCCTTGACGGTAGCCTTTGCGGTAGGCGCGCCCGCGCGGCGGCCCATAGTGCCAGTGCCGCCCGCCTGCGATTTCGACTCCCGTCTCGGGCGTGGAGGCCTGCGTCGTCTTAACCGGCGGAGCGGCCGTCAGAGCGCCGGCTTCCGGGGCAACGGCGGCGTTTCCAGGCGCCGTTCCGGCGAAGGTGGTGACTGCGGCGACCATCGCCGCGCCGATCAGTTTTCCGAAGGGCATGGCTGCCTCCCCTTTGCTGTGCTGTCCTGCTCTACCAAACGGGCCGGAGTCCAATTCCGTCGCGTAGGGTAGCGTGATTTCAACAGTCTCACAGCTCTGTGACCGGCAGCCTCAACTTGGTTCAGAAAAACCCGAAACCGAAAAATACCGAGGCGTCTCGCTTGTGACCCGGCTTGCCGATCACGGCTTTGGACTTGTGGCCGCGATCAGTGATCACGACACCCTTCCGGGCTCCAAATCCGCGATGGCCGAAGCCGCGGTGCCCGAAACCGCGCCGGAAGCCCCGTTGGCCAAAACCTCGGTGCCCAAAACCCCTGTGGCCGAAGCCGTGATGGCCCTTGAAGCCGACCTCTTGAACGGTGGCGGCTGCCCAGCCCTCTGATCCTGTGGTTTCGCTCGCGGAAGCGACCGGCGCCCCAACCAAAAGCGGCAGGACGATGAGGGCTGCGGTCAGATGCGTTGGTCTCATGGTGAAGTCTCCTTCCTGGTGTCCATTCTTGGGAGAGAGGTGGGGAGCCCCTTGCCCTCGCCCAAAACACTCTGGATCGCGCGCCTGTCAGTGCTTGCGCGCGCCGCCGTGCCGAGCGTAAGACGGGGCAACGCTGAAGGAGACGCACCATGGAGAAGTTCACCACGCTGACCGGGGTCGCTGCGCCGCTGCCCATGATGAATGTCGACACCGACATGATCATACCAAAGCAGTTTTTGAAGACCATCAAGCGCACGGGTCTGGGTGCCAATCTCTTCGACGAGATGCGCTTCAATGACGACGGGTCCGAGAACTCCGGTTTCGTGCTGAACAAGGCGGCCTACCGCGAGTCGAAGATCCTCGTTGCCGGCGACAATTTCGGCTGCGGCTCAAGCCGGGAGCACGCCCCCTGGGCCCTTCTCGATTTCGGCATCCGCTGTGTGATCGCGCCGAGCTTCGCCGATATCTTCTACAACAACTGCTTCAAGAACGGCATCTTGCCGATCGCGCTGCCACAGGAGCAGGTGGACAAGCTGCTCGATGATGCCGAGCGCGGCGCCAATGCGGTGCTGACGGTGGATCTCGAGCGCCAGGTGATCAATGGGCCGGACGGGGGTGAGATCCCCTTCGATATCGATCCCTTCCGCAAGCACTGCCTGCTGAACGGTCTCGACGATATTGGCCTCACGCTCCAGAAGGAGGACGCGATCGCCGCTTTCGAGGCGAAGCAGCAGTTGGCGGAGCCCTGGTCCACTGGCGCCTAAGCGCACATGAGTGGCCTCGACGACGAACCTTACTGGGTCGGCGGGCGCTTGAGCCTCGGCTGCCGTGTGGTCCGGGCGACGCTCTTGTTCCTGCTCTTCGCAATGCCCGCGATGCTGGTCCCGGAGGTCGTTTGGGAGACGAGACTTGGTTGGGCGGGGCTTGGTCTCCTCCTGGCAGTTGGCGTGCTTGTGATCCCGGGTCGCGGAATGCGTTCATGTCCGCCACCGGTCTACGACATCATCTACGCCGCTCTAATCCCGGTTTGGCTGGTCGCTCTTGTTGGCGTTAACGCTTGGCATGCGGTGCGCGAGGCACCGGGTCTGCTGGCGGGCGCTGGCGGTCTCATCGGCTTCCGCTTCGGTCCGCTCTGGACCTCGACGCTGCCTGAGACGCTCTCGGACACCCACGGCGCCTGTCTGTTGGTGTCGTTGATACTGGTGGTGCTCGCCGCGGTTCGCGTCTTGACCATGCGCTGGCCGACCGAGGCGGACCGGGCCTGGGCTCTCTCCTTCCGAGCCGGCCGAGCCGTCGAGGTCAGCCGCATGAAGAAGCAGAAGATTGTTGGCACCGGCGCGCTTCGCAACATCGCAATCGGGCTTGGAGCGCTCTACTTCCCGCTCAAGGAGAGCTTTGCGACAGAGATGATCGCGCTCGGGGAGATCCTGCCGGTGACCCTCGGTCTTTTCCTCCTGCTCGCACTCAAATGCGCCGCGGTGGTGTCGCTTCTTCTGCTTGGCGTCGCAATCCTGAAGATCGGCCTTTCCGAACGCGAAAGCATGAGCGAAGCCATCACCGGCCGGAAAAGCCGCAGCTGATCCTCGACGCGGACCGACCGGCGGCTCCGCGATCGCACGCGCTCCGGTCACGTGCGGCCTGTCGTTCCTCAGTTCGCCGTGATACTTTGGCCGCGGTCAAAAGTGCATTGGGGGTAGAACTGCCGCCGCCTTGGTGCGTCGGCGTCGGTAGGACGTGCGTCTACAGACCCAGTAGAATGCCTCACGGCGCTAGTCTCGTCTTTTGGGCCCAGCACCTGTTCTGAAAATCCAAAACCGTTTGGCCATCCAAAGCGCACACATCGATCCGGGGAGGTCCTCCTCCTGCTCCTCGTGCGACAACGCAGCGATGAGCCAAATGATGGCCGAAGACATCAAGCGCTGGATCGCGAGGTAGTAGAGCGCACCGGTGGCCGAGAGCACTCAAAGCGAGCAAGCGGTTGGAGCGGTGAACTGGTCCTATATCGGCCAGTGGATAGCCGTAGCGCCGATAGTCTCGGGCAAGTGCGATGACGTCCTCGGTGAGTTGGGCCTCATAGCGACGCCCTTGTGGCGTTTGAGCTGTGCGTGATCCATCCCACCTTGCTGCGCTTCGCGCGCGTCTCTAGACGCCAACCCGAGTCCCTGGGAGCGTTCCCACTACGGGAACAATCGGTTTGCCAAACACAAAAAACATCGCAACATCTGCGTAGCGGGTTATGTCAAACGCGTCACGCTTGACGTGAGAGACGTCCTCACTCACAATATTATGAGAATCTCAGGGAGACTCGTGTCCGTTGGCAGTTCGAAAATCGAAATCATCCCAAATGTCAGTCGAAAGTGAGATACTGCGCGAACGACGCCGGGATCTTGGGAAAATTATGCGACGATGGCGCGATGAGAAGGGTTACACCCAAGCCGATCTCGCAGAGATTCTCGAGCTGAAATACTATTCCTTCGTCTCGCAAGTTGAGAATGGCATAGGCCGGATTCCTCAGTCGCTCTATGGCCCATGGGCCGACGCCCTGGGCGTGGAACGAGAAGAGTTTTGTTGGACAATCCTCGCGGCAATCGAGCCACGTCTGTATGATTGTCTGGCACATCATGATGAGAATCACGCAACGCGGTCACGCCTACCGCCTGAGTAGACGCGAGCCGAGGCGCGCGTACGCATGCTGGTATCAAGCTAAAACGGAAGGACACAACAGGGAACGAAATGTGGACTTCCCGCGAACGCGCAGAGATCGGGCGGCTGAAGAACGCTTTTGGCCGAGATCTATATGACTTGTATTGGATAGAAGGGGTAACAGATCACGGCGAACCCTTTTTCGTCGCTCTAAGAATTATTGACGACTCTTTAGTATTACACCTAGCCAGAATTGATGGATTATATATTGCGCTCGACGAAAACCTTGAGAAGGCGGTAGAGGGTCCAAACCTCGTTGAGTTCATCAACGCCTGTGTCGAGCATGTTAGATCACCAAGGGAGGGTCCTTCTGCCGGAGTGGTGCCGATTTATGCGTACCGGAATGGCATTGCTGTTTGGGCGACTCTTCTGGCCGAGGTTCTTCGGGAGGAGTTGAGCAGGAACGATGACGGGGGCGCTTCACCGTCAAGCGCGCCAAAGCACAACAAGTCGGACCGGACGGGGTTGGAGGGAGAGACCAGACGAGCCTCCGGACAATCCGGAGATCAGGTCGAATTGCTTGGCGCCGACCGGTCTGCCCGCTTTGCAAGGCCAACGCCGGCGCCCGTGACCACCGAGCTCCGATCACACAGCACCGATCCACTCGTTTCTGCAGCGCTGCTTCGTACGGCAATGGCCGCAACCGTTGTGGAGCTTGCGGCAGCAAGTGTCGAAGCAGCGGAGGTCGAAGCGATTGAGGACGGCACGCTCCGCCTTGCGGATGCCAAGGCGCTCTTCATCCACGATGCGCCACCGCCAGATCCGTCGCAGTCAGAAGACGCTCAACCGGCGCGGACCACACTGTCGCCAGGTCTGCAAGACTGGTCGCGCCCGTCGTCTGATCCATTCCAAGGCAATCAGTTTGGCGCCTTTGCGCTTGCTGACTCGATCTACTCAGAGGCTGGGCGGTTCGCCTTTAGGACCGGTTTGGCCGAGGCGCACTCAAGCGACAAGAAGGCAGCATCGACGCTGCCGCTCTCGGCTGAGGACGGGGTCGATCGAGTCCCGCACGCCGACTATGCCACGCCCTGCAGCCTCGACGGCGAGGTTGGAGCAAGTTTCAACATAGGGGCGGACGCCAGCACAGGAGAGGAAGCACACTGCGCCCCTAGTGATGAAGCCCAGGTCGCAGAGACGGCGCCCGAGCCGCTTGTGAGCGAGCCCGCGCAGGTTCCTGAGGTGAGCCCTCGAACGCCGTCGTCGCTGACTGCACCGAACAGCGGGCAGAGTTCGCTTCCAACCGTCGACCGGGTTCTCCTTGACGTTCTCGAGTGGCAGCCCGAGGTGCCTGAAGCGCCGCAGGAACAACCGGCGGGTTCCAATGACGCTCCGCTCCCCGAGATACGCGACACCCCGGAAGAGGAACTCGAAGAACCCGCTCCCGCCGGAGCGCTCACCCCCCCAAACACTCCGGATCTGCAGGAAGCGCAGGAGCCTGGGGACATGGGAGCCGCCCCCGATGTCGACCAAGCACCGCTCGAGGTCGCGCTCTATTTGATCAATCCTGTCACCGACGAACGGGTTGCCGAAATCACCGAGGGCGCAACTCTGCATACCGACTTGGTCCCGGGAGGGCAGTACTCGATAGAGGCGGAGCTTCTCAACGCGCCAGATGATGTCGGGTCGGTTTCCCTTAGCCTGAATGGCGCCCTGTCCCGTGTGGAGAATTTGGCGCCCTATGCCCTGTTTGGTGACTTGGAGGGTGATTTTGGCGGTTCGGGAATTACACCTGGGCCCAAGTCTTTGTCCGTCACAGTGCACCCGGAGGCTGGTGGCATGGGCGGCGGGTCCGAGTTCGAGTTCTCGTTCCGGTTTGTTGGCCCCTCCCTCACCCAACCGGCGGAGGCGCCTGCAGCGGATGAGGGACCAGAGACTGTCCCGTCGGAGGACGTTCAGCCGCAGTCTGCGCCCACGCTTCCCGACACTGTGACGCTTTACTTGATCGACGTTGAAAGGGATCAGCGGATCGTCAAGATCTCGGACGGCGCCACGCTGGATTTCGACCTTTTCGAGACTGAACTGTTTTCGATCGAGGCGGTGTTTCCTGGCGTGTCACCGGATGCCATCGGCTCGGTTTCACTCAGTTTGGATGGTGGACCTGCCCGCATTGAGAACACCGCACCCTACGCGCTGTTTGGCGACGGCGACGGTGATTTCTACCCAGGTAGCGAGTTTACGCCCGGTGGGAAGGCGATGAAGGTGACCGTCCATGCTGGCGCTGATGGCACCGGAGATGCGAGGGAGTTTGAGTTTGCCTTCTCGGTTGAGGGCACGGTTGACGTCACAGAGGCGCCCGATGCGAACGGGAGTGATGGGGCCGATGATGTTGAGACGGATCCCGAAGAATTGCCCCCGCAGTCTCCATCCGCTCCTGAGGCCTATCTGATTGATGTGACGACCGATCAGCGGGTTGCCGAAATCACCGAGGGCGCGGCTCTCGACATCGGCCTTGTCGACGACGGACGGTATTCAATCGAGGTCGTGCCGCCTGGAGGTATGGCGGTTGACTATGTGACGCTTAGCCTCAACGGGTCACCGGCTCGCGTTGAGAAGGCTGCCCCTTATGCTTTGTTCGGTGACTTGGAGGGCGATTTCGGCGCGGGATCTGAGCTCACGGCGGGGCCAAAGACCCTGGAGTATGAGATCTTCGATACATCCGGCTCTTCAACGACCCAACAACTCACTTTCGATGTTGTCGGCGCGGAGAGTGAGCCCGAGCCCGTCGGCCGGCTCGAGCTCGGCACCAGCCGGATCGCTCAAGCCGATCCGGATAGCTGGACCCGTATCGATTTCGACGAAGCAATCCCCGACGCCGTCGTGGTGATGGGCCCGCTCAGCGCCAACGGCAGCTCTCCGACCACCGTTCGAGTGCGCAACGTCGATGAGACCGGCTTCGAAGTGCAGATCGACGAATGGATGTATCTCGACGGCGCGCACAGCACCGAAACCGTCAGCTGGATGGCCGCCACCGCGGGCGTGCACACCCTCGCCGATGGCACCACCATCGCCGCCGGTTCCGTCAATGCCTACAACAGTGTTCGCAAGAGCGTCGACTTCGGCACGGCCTTCACTGAGGACCCCGCCTTCTTTGCCCAAGTCGCCAGCGCCAATGGCAGCCAGGCCGTCACCATCCGCACCGAGGATGTCACCGAGGCCGGGGCCGACGTCTTCTTGCAAGAGGAGGAAGCCACAAACCACCCGTCCCATTCGACCGAGCGGGTTGACTGGATCGCCGTTGCGCCAGGCCTCTCCGAAGCTTGGGAAATCGGAAGCCTTGAGGTCGGTGACGACCCTATCTCATTCGCTTATGATCAGCCCGAGCCGGTGATCCTCGCCGCAATGCAAACCGCCGACGGAGGCGATACCGCAACGCTCCGCATCGAGGACCACAGCGCAAACCAAACCACAATATGGGTCAGCGAAGAAAGATCATTCGACCAAGAGACAGAGAGCGCGCTCCAGGATGTGAAAATTCTTGTCTCGGGTGAAAATGCCTTCGATCTTTATTGATGTGCTGTGACCCCCGAGAATTCCTCCATCTGATGCTCGTGTTCGGGTTGGCGAGAGGACCGGACGAAGCAGCGATCTTCACGTTCCGCGCGCGCCGTCAGCGAGGAGCAGGGGAATGCGATCCGGCGCGAGCAGCTGCGCATTTCAACGACATCCGGTGAGGGATTCCGGGGTATCCGGTCACTCTGAGCGCGCGCGTCTGAGCATGTTTTCCTGTTCCAATCGGAGGCTGGTATCGTCAAGCGGTACAAGAGCCTTGCGCGGCGCTGCGTGCGCTCCATCACGCAGACGCTGTGCCGCGCATGTTGGGGAGTTGGGAGTGATCGTTGGTCTTTCTCCCCGGCTCCGGCGTCATGGGTCATTCGGAGCGCCGGGCTGTCGCGCGGGAGCTTGTGGGCGTTGTGGATCAGGCGATCCAGGATGGCATCGGCGAAGGGGGGCGGGTCCCGCCGGGGGCGCGGCAGGCGGTGGTAGAGGACGGATTTTCCGTCTCGGCTGGCCTTGTGGCCAAGGGCGCAGGCGCGTCAGGTTTTGCGCGGGTCCTGTGGTCCATTCTCCGAAACCTCGGTGGGTACCCGTCGACGCCGCAGGGGCCTGTGGTCAGCAGGTTGCAGCGCTCATCGACCCACTTGACGGTGGCGAGGTCCTGAACAAGCGCCCTG
>JBCBYB010000089.1:0-5277 GCA_039816045.1 Pseudomonadota bacterium | reverse complement strand
TGTTCGCCGATTAAAGTGGTACGTGAGCTGGGTTTAGAACGTCGTGAGACAGTTCGGTCCCTATCTGCCGTGGGTGTTCGAGACTTGAGAGGAGCTGCCCCTAGTACGAGAGGACCGGGGTGGACGCACCACTGGTGGACCTGTCGTGGCGCCAGCCGCGGTGCAGGGTAGCTATGTGCGGACAGGATAACCGCTGAAGGCATCTAAGCGGGAAGCCCCCCTCGAAACCAGGTCTCGCTCGAGAGCCGTGGAAGACCACCACGTCGATAGGCCGGAGATGCAAGCGCTGCGAGGCGCTCAGTCGACCGGTACTAATCGCTCGATAGGCTTGATCGCGCCCCGGAAGACGGCCGGCGGTTGGACGGATCCAAGACGATCCCCAAACGCCCCCGACTTCCGGACCTTCGCGCCCTGCCCCGTGCAGGGCAAGACGATCGGCATTCCCTTGGAAAGACAGATTTGGACGGGTCGGCCCGAAACCCCGACCCCAGCCGCGCGGCGTGCAGGTTCGGTGGTCTCAGCGCGAGGGAAACACCCGATCCCTTCCCGAACTCGGACGTTAAGCCCCGCAGCGCCGATGGTACTGCGCCTCAAGGCGTGGGAGAGTAGGTCGCCGCCGAACCCGCACGCCGCGCAAATCCAAATCCGCCCTGCCTCCAAAACCCGTCTCTCTCAAAACGATCCAAATCAACGCGGGGTGGAGCAGCCCGGTAGCTCGTCAGGCTCATAACCTGAAGGTCGTAGGTTCAAATCCTACCCCCGCAACCAGCTTTACGACATCAGTCTTAGCAATAGCTTGGCCTTGGCGTCCCGACGCCAATGCCAAGATGCCGGCCAACGACCCCTCCAAATCCGCCGACAGTACCGTCGTTCCGTCTTCTCGCTCGACAGGCGTCAGGGTGATGCGTTCGATCAACGAACGGACCAGTTCCACCGCCTCAGCGTCGCGCTCGGCGCCCGCGAGAAGGTCTCGGAGCCGGCCGATCTCGCGACGGTAGTACGCGCCCAAATCGGGGTGCAGGCTGACCGTCTGCGCCTCCGTCCGCGAAAGCTTGTCGTCGAGCTCGGCCTTGCGCGCTTCCAGCTCCGCCATGCGGTCCTTGACCTTCGAGCCAGGCACGCCGTCGAGGATGGCCTCGACGAGCCGCTCGAGATCTCGATCAATCTTGGCGAGTTCGGCTGTTGCGGCGTCCCGGCCCGCATTGGCCTCTGCCGCGAGCCGGTTCATGTGCTCGGTGTACTCCCGGGAAAAAATCTCGGTGCGTTCGGGCGTCATCAGATGGCGTTCGAGCCCGTCCAGGATCAGGCCTTCGAGATCCTGGCGCAGCATGGTCGTGGTGTTCGGGCAGGTGCGCTTGTCGCGGGCGGCCGCGCAGACGATCCGGGTCTTGCTCACATGGATCATGCCGCCGCCGCAGACGCCGCAAGTCATCAGACCGGTAAGCAGGTGGCGCGGACGCCGCCGATCCCAGAAGCCCGGCGCGCCGGGGTTCGCGGGCGATCGGGCCTTCAGCGCCCCTTGCCGCGCTTTGACCCGCTCCCAGAGCACATCATCGATGATGCGCAGCTCCGGGACCGGCTGCGTGATCCAAGCCTCTTCGGGGTTCAGGCGCGACACCCGTTTGCCGCTCGACGGGTCCTTCACGTAGCGCAACCGGTTCCAGACCAACCGGCCCACGTAGAGCTCATTGTTGAGGATGCCCGTACCGCGCCTGCGGTTGCCGTAGATCGTGCTCGGGCCCCAGGCGCGCCCCGAGGGCGCTGGCACGCCCTCTTCGTTCAGCGCCTGCACGACGTCGCGCGGCGAGCGACCCGCCGCGTAGGCCTCAAAAATCCGTGTGACCACGGCGGCTTCCCGTGGATTGATCCGCCGGGCCCCGCGCTCGACTGTTCCATCAGGGTTCTGGGCGTGCACCACGTCGTAGCCATAGGCGTTGCCGCCGCCCGACATGCCGTCTTCGACGCGGCCGCGCAGACCGCGCCGCGTCTTGTCGGCGAGGTCCTGCAGGAAGAGCGCGTTCATCGTGCCCTTCAGGCCCACATGCAGGTTGCTGACCTCGCCCTCGGACAGGGTGATCAGCCTCACGCCGGCGAACTGCAGCCGCTTGAAAAGCCCGGCGATGTCTTCTTGATCGCGGCTGAGCCGGTCCATGGCTTCCGCGATCACCACATCGAACCGGCCGGAGAGCGCGTCGGCGATCAGCGCCTGCACGCCGGGCCGCATCAGGCTGGCGCCCGAGGTTCCGTGGTCCGCGTAGCGGTCCATGACGGTCAGCCCCTCGAGCGCGGCGCGCTCTTCGCAGAGCCGGATCTGGTCTTCGATCGAGGCTTCGCGCTGCAGGTCGGTGGAGTAGCGGGCGTAGATCGCGGCGTTCGGCATGCCGATCTCCTCACTCCGAGGGCGTCGGCGAAGCTTTGCTCGTTGGTCCCTCTTCCGCCTCGAGCCTAGCCGCGAAGTCCGAGGCCGCCAAGCGACGCGCCAGCAACCGGACGAGCTGGTCGACCGTCGCGTCCGGATCGACCCCTCCCTCCCTCGTCCTTAGAGCTGACTTCGAGCGTTGCATGGGGACGATGTTGCCCAGACGCAGCTCCCCTTCGCCTCGCACGATCCTCGGACCCGGCCTCGGCCCGGTCCCGCGCCGACATCAAGCGCTCGCATCGCGCGCCCTCGGTCTTCCGCCGCGTCGACACCTCGATTACCACGGATGCGATGGAAAAAGGCTTCGCAACCTTGGTCGCCGCCGTGACGCTCGGCCTTCTGGCTTGGCTGCTCAGCCTTTCCGCCGGGCCCACCGGCATCGCCATCGCGCCGATCTACGAACGACAGGCGCGGCTCGCTGCGATTCCGCACGCCCTGGTTCTGAGCCCCGGTCTGCTGCTCACCGACGTGGAGCACGGCGTCGTCGAGATCAGCGATGCCTTGAGGATTTGCTACTGGAAGCCGCGCGGCGACCCCGAGGCCGCGGCGGCCGCCCTCTTCGACGACGTCACGCTCGACGGGCTCGACGCAGAGACCGGGGCTGAGATCCTCGAACGGCTGCGCCGGCGTTTGGTGGATCAGCTCACCGACGAGTTGCGGCGCCAAAAGGTGGTGGCCTGGGATTGCGCCGAGACCGGGCCCGGGCAGATGCGTTCCGCCGCCGTTCTCAGGCTCGTCCGAGGACGCGCCGATGCCGAGTTCATCGGCGTGGCGTGGATCCCGCTGCCCGCAGACCCCGAATGATCGCGGAGCTCGCCATGATCCTGGTGGTGCTCGGGCTCTGCGACGCACGTGCGGGGCGGCTTCCCAATCAGCTCAACGCCTTGCTCGCCTTGGTCGGAACCGTCCACGTCTGGTCCTTCATGCCCGAACAGCTTCCAGCCTCGGCTGGCGGCGCCGCTCTGGGCTATGCCATCGTGGCTCTGGTCGCCGCCTACGGCCGATGGCGCGCCGGCGCGCCGGGCATAGGCATGGGCGACGCCAAGCTGTTGAGCGCCGGCGGCGTCTGGGTCGGCGTCGGCGGCGTCGCCATGGTCCTGCTCATCGCCTCTTGCTCCGCCCTCGCCAGCTTGCTCGCCGGCGGTCCCGGCGTGCGCGAGGACATCGACGGGCGCGGGCGTCGCGGGATCGCCTTCGGCCCCTATCTTTGCTTCGGCATCTTCGCGACCCATCTTTGGCAAACCTTTGGAGACATCCCATGGCTTTGAAACGGCGGCGATCCTTTTGGTCGGACGACAGCGGCGCGACGCTGCTGGAGATGCTCGTGGTGCTCGGCATCATCGCGCTGCTGGCCGCCGTGGTGGGCCCTCGCGTGGTCGACTACCTCTCGCGCGCCAAGTCCCAGACCGCGGGTCTGCAGGCGGACCAACTGCGCGGCGCGGCGCAGCTGTTTTTCGTTGATGTCGGCCGTTATCCGTCGGAGCAGGAGGGTCTGTCGGCTTTGATGTCTGCGCCGGGAGGGATCGAGGGCTGGTCGGGGCCGTATCTGGAGTCCCGAGAGGCCTTGAACGACCCTTGGGGCCGGCCGTTTCTCTACGAGTCCCCCGGCCGCGAGGGCCAGCCCTTCAGCGTGGTCTCGTTCGGACGCGACGGCGCGTCCGGCGGGACGGGCGAGGATACGGACATCGTGCGGTAGCCTGTCTGCCCGCCAAGGAGCTGCGCACCGCTTCAGAAAATGACGCGGCGATATCGCAAGTCTACGCATGTCGAACCAGATCGGGCTCCAATTCACGAAGACTCCCTGCGGCTGTACGACATCTTTAGTAGACAGAAGAGGTGGTTTTGACACGCAACCGTTCGCCGGCGTCATCCGACGAGTTGCTACGGGGGCTCGTGTCGATCGTTGCGCTGAACAACCCACTTCCTAGTTCTTTCGGGTCTACCCGGCCGTTCGCCTTTGGCCCTCGGCGCTCGCCTCAAGGGTGAGTAGCAGATCCGATGATCAACGCTTCAACAGCACGACGAACGCCTCCGAAGGCATGGGAAAACTCAGCAGTTGAAAGCGGTTCGTCCTCCCGTTCTGCTCCTTGGCGACTCCTATGGTCGAGAACTGAAACGAATTCCGTGAGCTAAACGTAGCTCTCGTTATGGTGGCGAGCTCGGCTCATGTTCAGTTCTTCGAATGCAGTATGATCTCTCAGCGGGGCTTCTGTTCAGAAAGAGAATCGGGTTTCTTTGCCTCGATTGAGTTGCGGACCGCCCCGGGCCGCCAACGTTTTGGATGGAGGCGCGGCCATGTCGTTCGTCAAATCTCTTCGCGTGAAGCTCTTGATCGGGAGTGTTTGGCTGACCTTTGCGCTGCAGCTTGCTCACGCGCAGTCGATCGATGAAGAAACCGGACCGCTGCTCGGGGGCGTGCTTGAAAGCGCGCCGTCCGCAACAGTTTCCGGTGACTTCACTCACTCGGTTCCGTTTAACGTTCCGGCGTTCCATGACATAGCGCCCAGCTTGGGGCTGGCCTATTCGTCCGCGCAACGAACGCCGGGTGGTGGTCCGTTCGGCGTTCTTAGCGCCGGATGGCGCCTGACAGGGTTCTCGGAAATCCGACGGACTTCCCGAGGCGGCGGCGCGCCGTGGCATGACAACGCGCTCGACGAGTTCCGACTGGACGGGCAGCGGCTTTGGAAGTGCAACGACCCCCTCGTATTCAACGCCGCAAGCTGCTCGGTTCCGATCGCTAACACGGCCCATGGATACACGACCGAAAACGAGTCTTGGCTGCGCATTCGACGCTTCGACGGTTCCAATCAGCGTTGGGAAGTCACGCAGCGCGATGGAACGAAGCGGGTCTACAAGCC
>JBCBYB010000088.1:0-5313 GCA_039816045.1 Pseudomonadota bacterium | reverse complement strand
CTGCCTCACGAGGTGTTCGCCGGTGTGCTTGGCCTGATTACCCGCCTGCGCGGACCGCCGGCGGAGGCGGCGACGGCGATAGGATGGATCTCGGCTTGATCGATGGCGTCGACGGCCGCAAGCTGAAGGTTGCGGACACAACTGGGGAATTCCGGATCAGACGAACAGGTTGTCCGACAAGGGCCAAATTGCTAACAACTTCCAAATCATTTGATTCTCATTTGCCGAGTAATACCGTGACAGAGTATGCGTTCTCGACCGTTGAAAACGCACTGAGCTTTGCCGACAAGCTGGCCAATGTTTCTCTGCGCCCGGACCCCGAGACGTCGGACGACGCCGTGTTGCGTCGGAACGATCTCGACCGCGTCGCGGAGATCCTTAAGCTGCTCTGTGACGAGACGCCGGTCACCTATGCGACGCTGTGGAAGCTGAAGTCGCGCGCCAACCACGCATCGGCGATCTCGGCACGCGACGAGAACCGGCCGAACCCGCCCTATGTGGTTCCGATCGACAGCACGATCTTCCGCACGATCCTGGAGATGCACGACGCCAAGATGGTCGAGGAACCTGGCTCGAGCGGGCGCGTGAGCATTCCGGACCTGGCCGTTCTCCAGACCGACGAGACCTTCTTCACCGATGAGATCAAGCAGAACTACGCGGGAAGCAAGTTGATCGCGGTGCCTTTCAGCTTTCCGCACCGGAGCGAGTGGGTCAGGCGCCCCTACCCGAACTTCCTGCTGAACATGCTGATCCCCAGGGACATGCAGGAAGGCGGGCGCAACTGGATCCCGTCCGAGATCTTCAACGCGATCACCGGAAAGCTTTTGTCCGGCGTTGCGGCACTCATCGACCGGCGCATGACCCGCATCGCTCAGGCGATGACGTCAATCACCGTCGCCAAGTCCAACCAGGGCGCTGCCGCGGCGATGACCAAGGCGCTACGCGAAGTTGTCCAGCGCCACATCCAGTGCGAGGGCGTGCTGAGGATCGAGCCCTCGACGGGCGGACAGTTCGAGCTCGCCATGAACTGGTGGCCCTGGGAGAGCCGCGGCGCACGTCCCGTCGCCATGCCGGACGAGGCCGTCCAGATCCTCGGCCGGTTCGCGGAGAAGCGGTTCCGCAATCTCGACGCGAAGGCCGAGCGGGACCAGGCGCGTGCCGACAGCGATCTGCCCGGGATGAAGGCGCTCGACCGGCTCAAGGACGAACTCGCCCCGGCCGGCGCCGGCGAGGTGCGTTCGCTGCTGCTCGGGCGCATCCATGATCGCGCCGAGCCCAATCGCCCGCGCGGCTACATAATCCTGCTGAACCGTCTCAACGACCTGGCGACGATGGCGGACCCGGTCCAGCTCGAGGCCGACTATTTCGACTGGGAGGACGAGCTCTACCTCAACCACATGTGCGCCGTGCTGGACCTGATCACCGAGCTGTTCACCGCAGAGGAGACACGACTCAGCCGACTGCACATCCTCGCCCACGAGATCCAGTCGCCAAACGGGTTCATCTATGCGACCGCGGAACGCCTGCACGACGAGGCGGTGATGCGGCAGCGCGAGACGCTGGGCCGCGGACGGTCCTCGGGGCGGCGCGAGCCGATGCCCTTGCAGATGCAGGTCCGCGAGCTCGACGACATCATGACGACCGCCGGGCTCCAGAGCAAACTCGTGGACTCGATGATCCTCGGGATGCAGATGGGCAACGGCCCGCCGGCCGAGCGCTTCGCCCCACGCCGCTCGAAGCTCGACGACCTTGCCAACGACGTGACCCGCCTGCTGATCCCCGACTGCCGCAAGTTCAAGCTGGCCCACAGCAAGATACGCTTTCACCGGTTTCCCAACCTGGTCATCGACCGCCGCGGCTTCACCCAGATCCTGCTGAACCTCGGCAAAAACGCCATCAAGTACGCCGATCCGAACCGCCCGGAGGAGTTCGAGTTCATTGCCTCCAGCGAGCTGATCCAGGCCGACGAGCTGCCCTCGACCGGTGTGCCCGAGACCTATCTGCGACGCGCCGAGAAGCTCGGCATCCGCCGCGGGCATCTGTTCTCCTTCCAGGACCGCGGCGTTGGCATCTCGACCGGCTACACGGACCGCGTGTTCGATGCCGGCGTCCGCGACACCGCCAACGAGCTCGTGGCCTCGCGCTTCGGCGCCGGCCTCGGCCTTGCCGTCGTGCGTTCGATCGTGCGTGACCATTTCGGCGAGATCTGGGTGGAGCAGGCCGGCGGTCCGACAATCTTCCAGCTGTTCCTGCCCGATCTGCTGGATACCGACCGCTACCTCGATCACCCGGAATGGACGACGACGAATGGACAGTATGGACGAGAGTGAGCGCGGCGGCGCCATCCTGTGGATCGACGACGATGTGGACCTGCTGCGCCAGCAGCGTTTTTATCTCGAGGGGATTGGCTGCGAGGTCGTCGACATCGAGGACGTCGACCGGGCGATCGAGCTCATAGAGCAGGAGGCGGAGCAGTACTGCGGAATCATCCTCGACTGCATGATGAGCCCGGGCAAACGCCTGCGCCGCTACGACCACAATGCGGGGCTGCGCACTGGTCTCGTCCTGCTCGACTATCTGATCGAGCGCGGATTGGTGCAGACGGACGGCAGGCCGCGGCTGTTCATCTTTACCTACCGGATCGACGTCAACGACCTGCGCGAGACCGAGCAGAAAGGGTTCAAGTATCATCAGAAGCAGGACTATCCCGGGTCCAAGATCCAGGAGCTCGTGCGTGAGGAGTTCGACCTGTGACCGGTCGGCGAGCCAGCCTCTATGACCGGTATGCGCAGCTCTGCGCGGGGCTCGGTGCGTGGGGCGCTGTCCTGATCGGCGCCGCCGTGTCGGCGACGGGGGGCCTGCTGGCCGCGCTCGGGCTCTGGCCCACCTCGATCGAGGCGCAGACGACCGCTGTTTCGGGCACCGGCACTCTGGCACAGGACGGGTCCGACGCCATGATCTCGCGGATCATCGAAGGCGCCGTCGACTGGCTGATGGTCGGGATGACCTTTGCCCTGATCCTGGTGGCGATCAGCTCGTTCAAGATCCAGACCGAGATCGCCAAGAGCCGCACCGAGGCGGAGAAGGTCGTCGATGACGCGAAGAATGCAGCTCAGAAGATGCGCGACACGCTCGAGGCCGAGCTCGAGGCGTTCCGCGTCGAGCGGGAGCGCTTCAGGACCTTCCTGAGCTTCATGCCCGGCAGCTATCAACGGATGCAGGACGTCATCGGGGCGCTGCCGTCGCATCTCAACATCGAGGACGCGGCGACACAGGAGAAGCTGCGTGGCGACCAGATGCAGATTGTGTGGGAGCGCAAGTTCCTCGATCTGACGATGCTCGAGAACGATCCGGACCGCGCGGTCAGCGAATGCCGCGACATCATCGGCTCGATGCAGAACCAGCAGAGCGCGGTTCCGCACGAGCAGATCACCGACCATATCCGAGCGCGGCTCCGCGAGATCATCGCGCTCGAGGCCGCGGACGGCCCGTCGGGCGACGCGACCCGCGACCTGCAGGACGACGCGGTGACGTTGCTCAAGACGCTGAACGATCTGCTCCGGAAACGCTCGGGCTGAACCGGGCGTGGTGCAGGTGCCGATTTCGGGAGCTATGGTGCCGCAGAAGCGTACCATAGACCAGCCTCACTGCATCACATCCAATCTCACAAAGCCCTGTCACTGAACGACCGTCCGGTCGCACTGGAGCTCTCGCCCGGCAACGCCGCTGATACCCGCAGTGACTTTGTTGGCGGTCTGGCGCGCCTATGTTGCCGAGCAAGGATACGGTGGGACCAAGATCTAACTCGCACTGGAAGACATCGCAAACTTTTTGATGCCGATGCCCCCCGTGGCTGAACAGCGGGCCATTGCGGCGTTTCTCGACTGAAAGGAGCGGTCAACTCCGGAAACCGCTGGAAATTCCGGGCTAGAGCTTGATCTCACGCTCTTCGCAGCCGACACCGCCCGGCTCCTGCTCCACGCGCTGGCCTACAACCTGGCAAACTTTCTGCGGACGCTGGCAACGCCAGAGTTAATCGAGAGCTGGTCGCTGACCTCGCTTCGCGAGCGGCTGGTCAAGACGGGCGCGCGCCTGGTGAGCCACGCTCGTTACGCCATCTTCCAGCTCGCCGAGGTCGCACTGCTGCGCGAGGTGTTCGCCGGCGTGCTCGGCCTTATCAACGGTCTGCGCGGGCCGCCGGCCGAGGCAGCGTCTGCATGATCGGGGTTCAGGCCAGATCGTCGGACAACGGCCGCGGCGACAGCAGCGGCGCGCCCAGAGCCCGGAGATCCTCCCGCCGACACTGGCAAACGGCGGCCCTCCGGCATCGATTTCGCGCTGAGATCCGCGCCGGAGGTGCTGGGAAGGCGGCATTGTCGCTTGATCGCCCTCGTCAACGCGGGCAACCTGCTCATGGAGAACGCAAATGGGGAATCCCGGCTGGCATTCGGCGAGCCGCGCTCCGAGCACATCGAGGTGCTCGCGCTCTTCACCGGCGCCGAGGAGGCGCCCTCGATCGTCTGAGCCGTGCCGCCGCAGGCGCGCGCGGGGGCTTGCCTTGGCCGGTGCGAGCGCCAAAGCTGGGGCGCCGACGAGATGGTGTCCCTGCCCCTTAGAACTGGGCCATTCTCGATTAGAGGTGAGAGGGGAGATGAGCGATGGCCCGGAAGCGTCACACGGACGAGGATGCGCTGAAGCTGCTTCGCGAGATCGAGGTGCATCTGGCGACTGGGCATGACGTCTCGGAGGCGTGCCGGAAGGCCGGGATCAGCGACGCAACCTATTACAACTGGCGCCGAAAGTTCGGTGGGATGGGGCGCTCTCAGCTCTCGGAGATGCGGGCGCTGGAGAAAGAGAACAAGAGGCTGAAGACATCGCGCAGCGATGGGCGCGCAGCGTCCGTGGCCGAGCTTGAGCTGGACAAGCTGATCCTCAGGGAGAGCCTCGATTTTTTAAAGCCGAAGGCCTGACGACTGAGCAGCAGCGCCAGGCCATCGTTCATACGCGCCAGAAGCTCGGCACCTCCGAACGACGGACCTGCCGCGTCGTGGGTGTGGCGCGCTCCACCGTTCAGTATAGGCCCGATCCGGAAGACGACGATGCCTTGCGCCTGGCGCTGATCCGGCTCGCGAAGAAGTTCGGCCGCTACGGCTACCCATCGGTCGGCAGGCGTTCGCGTGCGAACGCCGAGAGGCACAAGATCGGCGAACTGCTCGAGATCGAGGGGGGGCGGGTCAACCACATGGCGTAATCGGGGGTGTCAGCCTTCGTACACTACGCTGCGTCGTCGTTGCAGAGGAGGAAGGACGATGA
>JBCBYB010000087.1:0-5392 GCA_039816045.1 Pseudomonadota bacterium | reverse complement strand
GAGTATCTGCCCAAGCTCGAATACCTGCCCGAGGGCAATCGCAACCTTGTCTTTGGCGTGATCTTGCCCCCGCCCGGCTACAATCTGGAGACCACCACGTCGATCGCCGAGCGCATCGAGGCGGTGGCGCGCCCGCTCTGGCAGTTTGAGGACGACGGTTCGGCAGAGCTGCCCGGCATCCGCCATTTCTTCTTCGTCGCCGTGAGGGGGACCACGTTCCTTGGCGGCGCGGCGCAACAGCCCGAGCGGGTGGCGGAGCTGATCCCCGTCCTCTCCGGCCCCATTTTCTCCGAACCCGGGACCTTCGGCTTCATCAACCAGCGCTCCCTTTTCGGACGGGGGATCGGCGGTGGCCGGGTGATCGAGCTGAACGTGCAGGGACAGGACCTCGAGCAGATCCTCGGCGTCGCACAGCGCGCTGCGGGCAAGATCGCTCAGGCGTTCCCGCGCGAACAGGGAAACCAGTTCCGCCCGCGCCCGGGGCTTGAGCTTGGTGCGCCCGAACTGCGCCTCGTGCCGGACCGGGTGCGCCTCGCAGATGCCGGGATCGACGCCCAGACGCTGGCGAGCACCCTCGACGCCTACAATGACGGTCTTCGGCTCTCGGAGATCACGGTCGGGGCCGAACGGCTGGATCTGGTTCTCAAAGGGCACGATACGGCCGCCGATGGCCAACGGACCCAGGACATCGGCAGCTTTCCGGTGGTCGCGCCTGATGGGCGGATCCTGCCGATCTCGGCCCTGTCGACGATCGAGTTGACGGCCGGGCCAACAGAGATCCGCCATCGCGAGCGCCTTCGGACGGTGACGCTGGAGGTCAGGCCCTCCAGCGAGATCCCGCTTGAGACCGCGCTCGAGAAGATGGCAACAGAGGTGGTCGAGGCGATGGAAGCCGAAGGGACGCCGCCGGGTGTGCGTCTCTCGCTCTCGGGAGCGGCGGACCAACTCACGCAGACCTGGGAGGCGCTGCAGGTCAATCTCCTGCTGGCCCTCGTGATCGTGTTCCTGGTCATGGCGGTGCTGTTCGAGAGCTTCCTCCTGCCACTGGTGATCCTGGTCTCCGTGCCAGTTGCTGGGGCCGGGGGGGTCGCGGGCCTCGCCGCGCTCAATCAGATCCAGACGCAGCCCCTCGATATGCTGACCTTGCTCGGCTTCGTCATCCTGATCGGCATCGTTGTGAACAATGCCATCCTGCTCGTGCATCAGACCCTGCATCACCTCCGAGACGAAGGCATGTCGGTGGATGCTGCGATCCTGGAGGCCACGCGCAATCGGATCCGGCCCATCTTCATGTCGACACTGACCAGTGTGATGGGGATGCTTCCTTTGGTGCTTTTCCCAGGCGCGGGGTCTGAGCTCTACCGTGGTCTGGGCTCAGTGGTGGTCGGCGGCCTCTCCATGTCTGCCGTGCTGACCTTGCTGCTGGTGCCGCCGCTTCTGAAGTTGGCACTCGGTCTCACCGAACCGCAACCGCTGAAGCTTGGCGATCCCCAGCCTGCTGAATAAACGTCGTTCCGGCTAAGGCATCTGCGCCGCCCTGCCGCGGCGCGGGTAAAATAATTTTCTCGACGCCCGTGAAATTTTCGGCCAATATTTCACGATTGTCGAGGAGCACACCGCATGGCGCTGCGCGAAACCGCGGAACAGAACCTGCATTCGCATTCTGGGGTCGGCACGGACATCCGGGCGCTTCGCCATGCGCGCGGCCTGACCCTGACGGATCTCGCGCTGTCGGTCGGGCGGTCGGTCGGGTGGCTGAGCCAGGTCGAGCGGGGCATCGCCGAGCCCTCGATCGTCGATCTGCGCCGCTTGGCCGACGCGTTGGAGCAGCCGCTGTCTCTCTTTTTCGGGCGCAAGCTCGCCCCTGAATACGAACGCGGCTACATTGTGCGCGCTCAGTCCCGCCGACGGTTGGGAGCCGCTTCGGCAGGCCTGACGGAGGAACTGCTCTCGCCGGACCTCAGGGGCAGCTTCGAGATCCTGCGCTCGGTGTTCGAGCCGGGCGCTGAGCTGGACGACCATGCCAAGCGTGAGACGGAGGAGGCAGGGTATCTCGTCTCCGGCACCCTCGATCTCTGGATTGACGACCGGCAGTTTCGCCTAGAGCCAGGGGACAGCTTTCGCTTTGCCGGAGAGCGGTATCGCTGGCGCAACCCTGGAACTGAGCCGGCTGTCGCGATCTGGGTGATCGCGCCCCCGGTCTATTGAGGGCGCCATGATCGACACGCTCTTTGCCTTCGAGACAACAACGCTGCTCACCTTCATCGGGGCGAGCATTCTGCTCTATCTCACGCCTGGCGCCGATATGATGTTCACCATCGCTAGCGGTGCGGCTGGCGGACCGCGGGCTGGACTTGCCGCTGCAGCGGGGATCTCGTTGGGCGTCTTGCTGCATGTGGTGCTGGCGGCAGCCGGGCTCGGCGCGCTCGTAACCGCCTATCCGTTGGCCTATGACGCGATCCGCTATGCGGGGGCTGCTTACCTTCTCTATCTGGCGATTTCCATGTGGCTTGCCGATCCCGACGCGTCACCGGTAGCGGGCGCGGCTCGCATGCGCCGAGCCTTTGGCCGGGGGTTCCTCACCAACATTCTCAACCCGAAAGTCGGGCTGTTTGTGCTCGCCTTCCTGCCCCAGTTTGCGGACCCGGCCATTGGGCCGGTCTGGCAACAAATCCTGATCCTCGGCGCAATCCTCGGCCTCGGCGGTCTGTTGACCGACGGCCTGATCGGTCTTCTCGCCGGAACGTTCGCCGCGTGGCTCACCCGCTCCGCCTGCATCATGAACCGCATCGCTGCTGCCGTTTTCGGTGGCCTCGCCGCCCGTCTTGCCCTCGACTGAAGGAGGTTTCCATGGCTGACCTGCCCAGCACTGCCCGCGTTGTGATCATCGGAGGGGGCGCCGTGGGGGCCTCCTGTCTCTACCACCTGGCAAAGGCCGGCTGGTCCGACTGCCTGCTCCTCGAGAAGAACGAGCTGACCTCCGGCAGCACTTGGCACGCGGCGGGCAATGTGCCGACCTTCTCGTCCTCCTGGGCGATCATGAACATGCAGCGCTATTCGACCGAGCTCTATCGCGGGCTGGCCGAGGCGGTGGACTACCCGATGAACTACCACGTCACCGGCTCGATCCGCCTCGCGCACTCCAAAGAGCGCATGCAGGAATTCGAGCGGGTGAAGGGCATGGGCCGCTATCAGGGGATGGACATCGAGATCTGCTCG
Source organism: Pseudomonadota bacterium (assembly GCA_039816045.1). Classification (GTDB taxonomy): domain Bacteria; phylum Pseudomonadota; class Alphaproteobacteria; order Rhodobacterales; family Rhodobacteraceae; genus Thermohalobaculum. The sequence goes on along the minus strand of JBCBYB010000087.1, from coordinate 2,173 downwards.
AACGATGACCTGAAGGCGCACTACCCGTTCATGGAAACGCATGATCTGGAGGGTGGGCTCTACGACCCCTATGACGGCGACATCGACCCGGCGCAACTGACCCAGGCGCTGGCCAAGGGCGCGCGTGATCTCGGCGGGCGGATCCAGCGGTTCTGCCCCGCAACTGGCGTGCGGCGCGAGGGCAAGGAGTGGGTGGTGTCCACCGACCAGGGCGAGGTGCGCTGCGAGTACGTGGTGAACGCCGCCGGCTACCGCGCCCAAGAGGTCGGACGCTGGTTTGGGCGTGAAGTGCCAATGGCCACCATGTCCCACCAGTACATCCTGTTCGAAGAGGTGGATGCGGTGCGCGAGTGGTCGGAGAAACACGGCCGCAAGATGCCGCTCCTGCGCGATGTCGACAGCTCCTACTACCTTCGCCAGGAGAAGAACGGCTTCAACCTCGGCCCCTATGAGCGCAACTGCCGCGCGCATTGGGTAACCCAGGACGATCCGATGCCGGAGGACTTCTCCTTCCAGCTCTGGGAGGACGATCTCGAGCGAATCGAGTGGTACCTGGAGGACGCGCTTGCCCGGGTGCCGATCATGGGCGAGGCCGGGCTCTCCAAGGTGATCAACGGCCCGATCCCCTATGCGCCCGATGGATTGCCTCTGGTAGGGCCGATGCCGGGTGTTCCGAACGCCTTTGAGGCCTGTGTCTTTACCTTCGGGATCTGCCAGGCGGGGGGCGCGGGCAAGGTGCTGGCCGAATGGATCATCGAAGGCAGCACCGAGTGGGACATGTGGGCCGTCGATCCGCGTCGGTATGGCAAATGGGCGGACCACGATTATTGCGTGGCGAAGGCCAAGGAGGTCTATGGCCACGAATACGCCATGCATTTCCCGCGGCACGCCTGGCCTGCGGGGCGGGACAAGCGGCTGTCCCCGGTGCATCAACGGCTCCAGGCGCTCGGCGCGCAGTTCGGCGATTACGGCGGTTGGGAGCGGGCCAACTGGTTTGCGAAACCTGGCGACGACACCTCGGAAGAGGCAACCCAGACCTGGGGCCGTTCCGGCCCGTGGGAGCCGCGGATCCGCGAGGAGGCCCTTGCCGTCCGCGATGCCTGCGGTGTGCTCGACCTGCCCGGGTTCTCGCGGTTCAAGCTGGAGGGCGAGGGCGCTGCCGAGTGGCTTCGCGGTCAGATCTCCGGGGCGTTGCCCAAAATCGGGCGGATGGCGCTTGCCTATTTTGCCGACACCCGTGGGCGGCTCGTCACCGAGATGTCGGTGATGCGCCACGGTGAGGACAGCTTCACGCTGATCACCGCTGCTGCTGCGCAGGACCATGACTTCGAATGGCTGCAAGGATCGCTCGCCGAGGGTCTCTCTCTGACCGATCACACGGAGGTCTATTCTACGCTGATCGTGACCGGACCGACCGCGCGCACTGTGTTGGCCGCGTTGACCGATGGCGACCTCAGCCTTGGCTGGCTCAGCCATCAGGACGCGACGGTGGCCGGTCGCCCTGCGCGGCTCGCGCGGGTCTCCTTCGCCGGAGAATTGGGCTGGGAGATCCATGCCGAGCGGGCCGAGATGCCGGCGATCTATGACGCCGTGATCGCGGCGGGGGCGACACCGTTCGGGATGTTCGCGCTCGACAGCTTGCGCATCGAGAAGGGGTATCGTGCGTGGAAAGGCGACCTCTCCACCGATTACAGCTTGCTGGAGGCCGGGCTCGATCGCTTCATCAAGCTCGACAAGCCGCAGGATTTCTCGGGCAAAGCAGCGCTTTTGTCGGAAAAGCAGCAAGGGTCTTCCAAGCGCTTCGTCGCCATGAAGCTGAAGGCGAACGGCCATGATGCGCCGTACATGTCGACTGTCTGGAAAGGCGAAGAGGTGGTTGGTGAGACCACGTCCGGCGCGTGGGGCTACCGGGTGAATGCGTCCATCGCCCTCGGCGTCGTGCGTACGGATTGTGCGGTCCCTGGTACGGCGCTCGAGGTCGAGATCTTCGGCCAACGCATCGAAGCGGAAGTGCAGCCGGAAGCCCCGCTTTGGGATCCGGAAAACGAGAGACTCCGGGCATGATACGCGGATTTGGGGCGCAAGCGCCGCTGCACCCCGGGTTCGGCCCCCGGCCCCCGGGCGAAACCCCCCCCCGCCCCCCCCCCCCCCCCCCCCCCCCCCCCCCCCGCGC
>JBCBYB010000086.1:0-5563 GCA_039816045.1 Pseudomonadota bacterium | reverse complement strand
CTGATGACATTCCGCAAGGATGGAAGCAAAGCGTCGGACAGCATTCGCTCGCCGCGCAAAGGGCGCAAGGTACCGTTCACCACCGACAGCCGGCATTCCCATGCGATCGCGCCGAACCTGCTCGAGGCCTCCTTCAAGATCGCCGTGCCCGACACGGTCTGGCTCGCCGACATCTCCGCTCGCCATTGTCTCTCGGACCAAGGACGCGACAAGGCTCGCTCCGACCGACGTGGGGTGGCTGTATCTGGCGGCTGTCAAAGACCTGGCGACCATGGAGATCGTAGGCCCGCTCTCGGCGACCGCCAGCGATCGCCTGCCGGGGAGCGGGTCGATGTCCGAGCGCCTCAAGGGCGCGCTCTGCGAGGATGCTTTGAAGATGGCAATCCGGAACCGGCGCCCACCACCCTGGAAAAGGGGGCTAATCCATCACAGTGCTCTCAGCTACCGACCGCCAGCCTGAAAGGCAATCGTTCCGGTCGACCACCGACTCGTCATGCGCTAACGCTTCAGTCGGACCACTCGATGGGGGCAGTCCGCGGAACTGCAGTCAATTGTCTTGCATTTGCAACATTTAGATACATGAACTGGCAGGGGATCTCGTTAGACTGGAACCAGGCTCGGGCCTTCGTCGACACTGCTGAGGAGGGCTCGTTCCGCGAGGCGTCGCAGGCCCCACGGTCGGCTCGGCCAGGGTGAGCCGCCAGATCTCAGAACTTGAGCGGTCTCTGGGGATTACCCTGTTCGAGCGCAGCGTCCGCGGACCCTCGCTGACCGATGCGGGCCGTGATCTGCTGGACCAGGTGGGCGCAATGGGCGATGCCGTGACCCTTACTCGATGGCCGCCGAGGTTCAATCGCAGCAGGTCTCGGGCGATGTCGCGGTGACGGCGAGGGACCTCCTGTCGGCCGTCCAGGCCCCGAGCGCCTTTTCCCCGCACTCCACAACATTGGCATCCCGGTGCGCGCCGAGAACGCCGTGAAGAACAGCCAAAACGGCGTGGCCGTATGGGAGCTGTTGAGGGCGCGCTTCGGCGTCTCGATGCTACCGAAGGTTCTCAGCGATGCACAGAAGGGCGTCGAGAAGGTCCTGCCCGATCTCCCGCCGCCGCAGTTCCCGATCTGGCTGGTAACCCACCCTGAACTGCGAACCAGCCGCCTGAGCAGGATTGTCTTCGACCAGCTTGCCCGTGGCTTCAAGGAGACCGCAGCGCCCCTTGGCGGCTGCCCCAGCGCAACCCGCTGCTCCGAGCCAAGAAGGACAACGCAATAACCTTCGCTCGGCGTCAAGGCGACTCGCCAGACCATCAGAGCAGGAGATTTGCGTGGTCGAAAGATCGGGCGCAGGTTCTGTACGACCCCCGAAAACGCGAAGGAGTGGATCAGGTGTCCTGCAAAATGCTCCCGCCACGGTTCTAGAAAGATCGAAGACCTGCGAGGGGGCATCCGCGAAGGCAGGAAGGACACCTGGGCAGGCACACGCACAGCGCACGGTAGCAAGCCTCCTGGGGAAGCGGTAGAAGCGCTCTCACGATACGTCGCCGCTGAGATCTCCAAGGAGAACAAGGCGCGCCTAATCGCCCCCGCGGTGCGTCCAACTCCACGCCTTGTTCTATCTTTGCACTCGTTGGTTGGGCTGTTGTCATGGATAAAGAACAGCGTTGACAAGCCTTTGAAACAACGGCTACTCCCGGCGATGGAGTGGTGGCCGAGTGGTCGAAGGCGCTCCCCTGCTAAGGGAGTAGGCCCCAAAAGGGTCTCGTGGGTTCGAATCCCATCCACTCCGCCACTAAATTCTTATAAGTGGCTGTAGTAAATCAGTAATTTTTGCAAATGCCACAGGACGCCTCTCACTAGAGCCCACATATTTTTCTTGTTGGACCAAGGAGAGGACCTGTCGGCTCTTGGCATTCGATTGTGTAGCCGCTCTGGGCGTTAGTCCGCTATCCTGCAATGTCAGGCACGTATATCTGCTTCAGCGGTATCAAAGATCGGTAACGCGGTGACAGTTTTTGGTAGTTTTCGAGGAGAATTTCGACAAACTCGTCCCCATCGATAAGCCTCAACTTGACCCGGTTTCGCTCCAGCTCGATCGCAGAACGGCTGTACGATCCAAGAGTGACGAAGAGCCCGTATTCACCGTCACCAAGCGTCCCGAGCAATTGATCGACATCAGGCCGACCTGTTTGCGCCGTGGTTCGTTTACACTGCACCTTTACGATCGGCGGTTGAAACCCGAGCGCATCCATATGGGCGATCACATCGACACCGCCGTCAGCAGATTTCTGCGTGACCCGCGCAGTGTATCCCAAGCACTCAAGAACATGCGCCACCAAATGCTCGAAATCGTGACCCGAGAGCTCTGCCAAGATCTTGCGAATGACAAAATCGCTAGTCGTTTCTTCGGCCTGACGTGAGACCGAGAACGTAGCCATGTCGTCATCAGCCGTCTCGTCCGTCTCGTCCTCGGGGTCGAAAGCGGCAGTGGGCGCGACCTCCACCACGACGCCGGCCTTGGACAAATACTCAGCGGCATGATGCTTGACACGAAACAACGTGACTGCCGAACCGATCTCATGAAGTGCGCTTTGGCTGAAATCACTTCGAGGTAGATGAGCCTTCCACTCTACCTTTTGTCGGTTGGGGTAATCGTCGCGATCGCCTTCTACATACTCGTAGCCGCCTTTGAATAAACCAATGTTGACCATCCGGTCCGACTTGGATGGGTAGACCACATAATCACCCGCGCGGATTTCGTTCATGAACTTGAACATAGTGCCGGCGTGAACAGGGATAGCGCCCGCCTTCTCCTCCGGGTAATTTTCCGCGACCGCTACCTTCAATGCATCTCGATCAGTCCTTCGAGCGGACAGGTCGCCGAGTTCTGGCCATCCGATTGCAACATAACCACCTTCTATCGGCCTGTCGCCGACATGCCCCCCCATATGGACGCCCCAAACAGTGCGAGATCCGGTCATTTCGCTTTCTCCTGCTTTGCGGCCCGCTGCTGATTGAGAGCGAAGAGGCGGGCGAGGATCTCATCATCGGTAAGGGCGCCGGCGCGAAAGTCGTCGCCCCAGCCATAGGCCTCGGCCACGGTCTCGTCGAGGGCGCGGTGCGCGTGGTCGAGCCAGGCGGGGCGGGCGTTGTAGAGGTTGGTGAGCGTTCGCTTCTTCAGCACCGTCGCGGCCTCGTCGTCTTTCGGCAGGATGCGGTCAGGATAGCCCTAAACGACCTCCGGCACACGGACCACGAGATCGGGCGGATTGAGCCACGCCTCCCGCAGTTCGTTGAGCCTTGCCGCCACCGAGGCGATTGCCTGCGCGCACGGGTCGTCGGCATAGTCCGCAGCAGGGATGTCGGGGGTAAGGCCGGCGGGAAACGGAAACGTCTCGAAGGTTGTGCTGTTGTTGTACCGGCGCTGATTGCCCTTCCCCATCCGGTTGCCGAAGGCGGTCGCCCACACCTCGTGGATGCGGGAGTGGAGGATGCCGAAAGCAGTATCGTCATCGCGCGGGAACGCAATAAGTTTCTTGTCGGGCAAGACTGGATAGCTCAGCCAGATAAAGGTCCGATGTTCGGACGTCTCGCCCGTGACGATGTAGCGGGAGAGGGCTTCGATCTGGCGACGCATCTCGGGTCGGCGCCAATAGGCAATCCACCACTTATCGCGAGCGTGGCGGTCGCGGGCACCCTGTCTGACCTTCTCCAAGGTACCGAGCTCGGGATCATCCGGATCGTACAGCGCTCCTTTCAAATGGCCGAATGGAGCTTCCCAGAGCGCCGCCTCCGGCTCACCCTCATCCGCGGGAAGATCGATGAACCAAACGTCGCGGGGGCGGGCAGTGAGATCGTCACCATTCCAGTAAGGACGGAGTACGAAGGCATTCGTCTGGCCGTTTGGGTTGCTGGGCAAACGGAGCCATGCCCGCGCCGTCTTGCCGTCGACATCGAAAGGCCCGCTCTTCTGGATACCGAGCATGCTGCGACCGCGGTTCTCTAGCAACACGGCGGTCTCGCTAAGGTCGATCCCAGTGGTAAGGTTGGCATTGATGCGGTTAACGGGGATGCCGTTCAAAATGCGCTTGCCTTTGGGCGGCGCCTCGGCCGCAAAGCACACCACGGCTACACGTACAGCGGCACCTTCAACCACCCACGGCTCATCGGCATGAGCCTCATAGATGGTAAGATCGGATACAATCCGGCGCATCACCGGCAGGTTCGTGTTCTTCGCGATGGAGTTGGTCGCCACCAGTCCAGCCCGCTGCGCGCTACCGCTGACGATGAGATCGCGTGCCTTCTCGAACCAGTAGCAGACGAGATCGGTGAAGCCGGGAAGGCGTCCCTTGAATGCGCCGCGGATACGCTCGGTCTCCAAAACCCCAAGGCTGCCCTTCATGATCTTGGCCCCCAGGAAAGGGGGATTGCCGACTATCGCGTCTGCGGCGGGCCATGCGGTCTCGGTGCCGTCCTCGTTCAGGATGGCGTCGCGGCACTCGATGGTGTCGAGGGGCTTCAGGATCGGGTTGCGGGAGGCGGCGAAGCCGTTGCGGCGCATCCACTGGATTTCGGCGATCCAGATGCTGACACGGGCGAGCTCGGCCGCACAGGGGTTGAGCTCGATACCGAGTACGCATTCGGGGCCGACAGTGGGGAAGCCGCGGTCGAGGCCCAGCGTCTCGCAATCGAGATTGATCCGGTGCTCGAGGTTCTTCAGCTCGGTAAGCACGATGTTGAGGAAGTTGCCGGAGCCGCAGGCGGGGTCGAGAACGCGGAAGGTGCGCAGCCGCTCGAGGAATGCGGTCTGAAGCTCGCGCGCGCGGTTGTGGTGGCGGGTGGCGGCGGATTTCGACCTGGCGACTTTCTCGGCGGCGAGCGCCGTTTCGATCTCCGCCTTCGTCGCCTCCCACTCGCGGAACAGCGGCTCGACGACCACCGGGTTCAGGATCAGCATGATCTTGTCGCGGTCGGTGTAATGCGCGCCGAGCTGAGAGCGCTTGTCCGGGTCGAGGCCGCGCTCGAATAGCGTGCCGAGGATAGCATGGTCGACAGCGGACCAGTCGAGCCGGGCCGCAGCCAGCACCTCTTCGAGGTCCTTGCGTTCGAGCGGGAGGGCTTTGTCGTCGTCGAAGAGTCCGCCGTTGAACCATTCGACCCGCTCGAAGCCGACGGGCCCGCCACGCTGCATGGCGCCGAAGAGCATGGCGGCGTGGCTCTCAAAGGCTTCCGGCTCGCGCTGGCAGTGTTCGAGCATGCGCTGGAACATGCGGTTCGGCAGGAGGTCGACGTCTTCGGCGAACATGCAGAAGACGAGGCGATTGACGAAATGCGCCACCTGCTCCGCCTCGTGCCCCCTCTCGCGCAGGCGCTTGGCGAGGCTAGCGAAGGTGGCCGCGGCCTCCTCAGTCAGCGCATGGCGGCTCTTGGCGGGCTTCAGGCGTTCGGGCTCGGCGAAGGCCCATTTGAGCTTCAAGCGGACGCCTGCATCGACTAGTGGATTGATCGGATCGGAAGAGTCCGTTTTTGGGTTCCACGGGAGTGCCGTTCATGCGAGTCTGCGTCATGCG
>JBCBYB010000085.1:0-6836 GCA_039816045.1 Pseudomonadota bacterium | reverse complement strand
CCCATGCCCCAGACTCGCATGAGCGACCGGCCAAGGGAATCCAAAATCGGATACCTCCGTATCGGTCATACCACTAGTGCTGATCGCTGCCACGTCCGGGTTTCCCTCGACACGCTGCTTGCGAGCGCCCTTGAAGACTGACGGGCTGTACTTCCGCTCCGGGCCTTTCTGCGGATCGTCGCCATAAATCTTCACAAGCAGGGCGAAGTCCACATCAGCACCGAAAGCGCCCTCGACGGCTTCCAGATACGCCTTGTGCCCGTCCGTGGTGAGCTGCACCCGGTTCGACAGACGGCTGCGCAGGTCATCCATGAACTCCAGAGCCGTGGCTCCCGAGCGGTCCCCGACCTCCCATGCCAGGATCAGCTTGGTTTCGCTCTCCAGAGCCGTCCACGTCCACACATCGCCAGCACCCTGCGGAGCGGCCTTCGCGGTGGGGACGTTCTTCGCCTTGGCGTAGCAGAAGGACCAGATTTCATCGCACTGGACCTTGCGGGCCTTCACGTCGCGCACCGCTTCGTCATGGTAGGCCGCGCAGGCTTCCCCGGCATCCACCAGTATCTTGGTCACGGTGTTGATTGAAACCCCGACCGTCCGGGAGATCGACCGCATGGACATGCCCTCGACCAGCATGGAGAGGATCATGGTGCGCTTGTGCAGGGGCAGCCTGTTCATGCCCCTGATAGGGGTAGGCTATTGTTGGTTATCAAGCAGAAAATTCAGTTTGATTTATAGATGCCCGTGACCACAGCGAGCAACAACCCAATTACCGCCGCCAGAGTGCTGCCGGCCAGGAGTGCGGGCACGCCATCGGCTAGATCAAACCGATCTCCCAGGGCCGCATAGAATACTATAAGAAAAAACTAATCAAGCAAAATGCGCAGGCAAACCAAAACACCTTATTAGAATATGGGATTAGTAGCTTGGCTTTTTGGCCTTCAACAGAAAGCTCGCTCTTTCTGCCAGAAAGCTCATCCTCCAGTGAGGCCTTCTCATTAGAAAGTTGTAAATTTTCTCTTTCTATCTGGGCAATGTACTCGTCGATTGGCCCGAACCATTCAATACCATCGCCCCCATCGTCTAATGGGGTGCGAGATATTACTGATGGGTCTAGCTGCTAAGGCGGCGGGATCTCGTCGTCCGAGTTCAAGATAGTGCTCTCTGATCAAGTTATTGCTTATGTGAGAGTTACGCCCGCCCTCACCATAATAAGTCCTGCGCCAAGGCGTATTCCGCTTGTGGGTAAGGTCTGAAAGACGAAACGCCCCCATTCTTCCGTACCGCTAGTACACCTGATGGATGACTGCTCTTTCTCTATCCGTCAACGCGGCCTCAAAAGCCCTTCCACGCCCTTCATGCCCGAAGAATGCAAACGGGTTGTCGTCATTCTCATGGATCAGTTATTCAATAGGACGACTACCCGCTTCCTTTATATGCTCACGCAAGTCCGGGAACACCGGGCCACGGTCCCAGGCCTCTGGTTCGCGGTCAACAAGCGGCTCGCCGTTCACCGCGAGATTCCAGCCATGTGTCATGTAAACCAATTTCTGGAGTTGCATCTGCGTAAGCACGCCAGACTTACGCAGAAACTCATTCGCGATTGCCTCAGGACGATGGTTAGGCATCAGCCCCACTGTCCGCTGGCAGCCTTCTTCGCAATCTCGCTGCGCTCCTCTGCTGTCGTGTTCCCCACACGCGCAGCAGCTCCGGCCTTGCCAGCTTTCACCTTGGCAGGCTGCTTGTACTTCGTGTCCTCGATTTCGCCTGTGGCGATCTTGGCGACTATGACCGCATTGCCGATCACGTCCGCCGGCCTGCGTTGACCTTGGGGTCCTTTCGGCATCATCTCTCTCCTGTTCGCCTTTGGTTCTGCGCCAAAGATCTTGACGTTCCCTATCACACTTTCCCTGATTTGAGGAAAGATATGTGCATAGATGCGCAGCGTTTCAAATAGGCCGCGCTTGGAGCGCCCCTCCAAACCCATGTCAACCCCGCCCGTTTTCAAACTGAGACACCACCCAGGAATAAGTTCTTCAGCGCACGCAGGTCGGAGCGGACCGTGATGCCCTGCTCGATGAGGAAGGCGCGGATCTGGTTGATCGTGGCAGTTCGGCGCGACATGAGGCGTGATCGCACTCGGTGCAGCGCCTGCAGATCAAGCTGGTCTTGGCTCTTCTCGGCGACGATCTTGAGGTTGGGGTGGAGCGCTGCCTCGGCGATCGCCTCGGCGTCGTTGTAAACGTTCTTCTGACCCTTGTTGAACGGCTTCACATAGATCGCTGGGATGATCCGTGGCTCGAAACCAAGCCGACGCATGGCGCGGCTGACGAAATGGGCGCTGAGACACGCCTCCATGCCGACGATGCACCGCGGCAGCTTCTCGAAGATCTGCGGCAAGGCCAAACGCTTGATCTTCAGGCGCAGCACGCGGCCACTGGCACTGTCGAACCCGACCAGGTGAAAGGTATCCTTGCCAATGTCGATGCCGACCACCGATAGGTCGGCAAGGTTCTCAAGTCGCTTCGTCGCCATCACTGCTTCTCCTGATCAGAGGGTTTCGCCTTCAAAGGCTAAACCGCTTGGGGGAAGCAGCCGGCACATCCCGTGAGCTGACATGGGTTGTGCGCGCCCAGTTCGCAGTTGCGTGCCCTGGAGCTGGCGTTTGTGCGGGTCGCAGCTTCGCGGCACTCCGCCACCCAGCGATGCGAGGAATGGACGAAGCTGCCGTCTAACAATACGGCGAGGATGACTGCTTTCGTGCCGCAAACGGCTCTTCGTGGCGCCACCCCGCCCAAATTCGCCAGCGAGATGGATCCAGCTTCAAAGGTCCCAATTCGCTCGGGCCACAATCCGGGCCAGAACCCCATGTTACGTGGCCTCAGCTATAGCGTTGCACCAACACAGAGGGCGTACACCGTTGGCTTTGAGGGCGCGCATTCGCACTCCTTGAGTCCTCAGCCAGAAGCCTCTAGCTTTGCGATCTTTGTCGATGAACAGTCTGGCAGATGATGGACGACGCCCTGAGAATGCCGCGTGATTGGACGCCGGAACAGAGGCTGTTCCCGCACCAGGTCGGTTTTACGTGCCCGCCTTTCGACTTCGACGCCGCGCCGTCGGATTTCCTACGCATCGCGCCCAGAACGGTCGGCGTGCACGGGTGGATGCTGCACGACCCGGACTATGCCCACGGCCTCGACCAGCGGAAACGCAATTTTGGGATGCTCGACGACTTCGTCCACTGCATGGCGCGCAACGGTGTGACTGTCGCCGGACAGGTCGGCTCGAACTGGGTGCATGCGAGTGGCTTGGGGGTTGAGGGGATCCGCCAACACTGCGCGCGGCTTTCGGACCAATACGGTGTCCAGTTCAACATGGCGGGCTACGCCATGGTCGAGGCGCTCCGATCCCTGAACGTCGAAAAGATTGCCTTGAACGCGGCCTATCACTGGCCTGATTGGTGGCGTGGGACGGTCGGCTTTCTGAGAGAGGCCGGTTTCGATGTCCTCTGGGCCGGCAATTTTCACGACCAAGGGTGGTTTGCGAGCCAAGAGCAGGTCAACGAGAGGCGCTGGATCTTCGAGGGCGATTTGGCCGAGAAGAGTTTCCTTTACACGGCAGAGCAGGCGCCTCAGGCCGATGCCTACCTGATCAACGGCATGTGCAACTTCCGCTCCGGTACCGATGATCTACCAGAACGCCCTTTGCATCTCACGCCGAAGCTCGAAGCGCTGTTGGGCAAGCCTGTGGTCGGCCACGACACAGCCCTCTATTGGGCGCTTTTCCGGGATCTCGGCATCGCGCCCGAATGCCGGCACGGGACCCTCCTGGAGCGGCTTGATGCATAAGATTGTCGCTCTCTGGGCCGTGCCGAGATCGACCTCCACAGCCTTCGAATGGATGATGCGCCAACGCGGCGATCTGGACTGTCTACACGAGCCCTTTGGCGAGGCCTGGTACCAGGGGGAAGACCCGCTCTGGCCACGTTTCAAGGACGGCGACAAGACAACCCCAGGTCTGACCATCGAGAGTGTCTGGAAGGACATCCAGACGCGTGCGCAAGCGCGGCCCGTCTTTCTCAAGGATTTCCCGCACTACATCAACCACATGTGGACGCCGGATTTTTTGGCTCACAAGACCCATGCGTTCCTGATCCGCGACCCTGCCAAAACGATCTCGTCGATGTACGACAAATGGCCGGACTTCGATGAAACCGAGGTTGGATTCCCCGAGCAGCGAGCGCTTTTCGATCTCTTGTGGGCGCTCAACGGCGTGCCGCCACCGGTTATCGACAGCGACGATCTGCTCGAAGCGCCCGAGGCTATGGTGTCGGCCTTTTGCGATGCGGTTGGCATCCCCTTCCTACACGACGCCTTGTCTTGGGAGCCGGGCGGAGACCCGTCGGCGCACAGTTGGTGGGATGGCGGGTCGTTTCACCACAATTTGGCGAAATCCACGGGGCTGACCGCGCAACCGCGCAGATATGTCGAGGTGGCCGACGCGCCGGTCCGCGTCCAACGGGTTCACCGCCGGATGAAGCCACACTACGACCACTTGTTCTCGCACCGGATCAGGCTCAGCTGATCACTCGGGCAAAGCCTCACAGAACCACCCAACTTTGGCTCGCGTGAAGGCCCCTTCTTGTTCGGCGGGGTTTTTGGCATCGAGCGTGACAATGCGCGGTTCGGTGTGCGCGTAGACCGGCGTGTCCGCCGCACAGCGACCTCTCAACCGCGCCGCGAGGTTCTTCTTCTTCGAGACATGATGCGGTTGCGTATCGCTCAAGGCTTCGGGCGTCATGGCGCCACCCGACACCAGCGCACCTGCGGCCATCGCCTCATTGAACAGCGCCTCTCCGGCCAGCGTTCGAGTAATAACGCCATTGACCTCCGCGGCCTCCCCCGTTGGATTGCCACCAGGCCAGACATCGGCGGCGGTGATGTCGGCCGCCTCGCCAAGAGCATCGGGGCAGATCGTGCAGCGGGGTTGAATGCGCCAACCGGCCTCGTCCCGCCCACACCTCGAGTTAACTCGGCTCCAGCGCCTCGCCCTCACGGGTCTCGACCCGCGTGGGGCCGGGGTTCCCGTATCCGTGATACCGAAAGTGGGTGACATCCTCCTTCGACAAGCCTCGCTCGTCGAGGAGCGCCGCGGACCTACCAAGATCGGACGCGCCGCCACACACCATCACGAGGAGCGTCGTAAGGAGTTGCCTTATGCGCGGGTCGTCCGTCGCGCGCGCCCGAACGGCTCCGGCATCGCAAGGCTTGGCGATAATGGCGAAAGGCTCTTCCCGTGCGAGCGCCACTTCGAGACCGGCAAGCGTATCCGACGGCCCATAGCGAGACCCCGCGCGCGCCAAAACCTCCTCGGGTGTGTCCGAGAAAAACCACCGGCTCCGCATCGGACGCCGCGGATCCGCGCCGCAATGCAGGATGAAACGCGCCTGGCCAGAAGTCAGCAGATACATGCCAAGCGCCGTGAGCACCCCGCCGGTCGCCGCGCGAAAGCGGACATCGGCGTGTCCGGCCCAAGCTGTTGCGATCCGTTGATGGTTCCCCTAACTCGGGTCCTCACGTGCCCCCTTCTCGGCATTGGGCGCTGCGACCGCAGCGGGTCAGGCGCGCAAGATTTCCACAGCGGACCCGGCATTGGAGCGCCGTGAACCGCGCGGGGTTTGCCGGAGGCTTGCATTCCTGAGAAGGTCGGAGCCGGATGAGCAAGACCCGGAACAAGTTCTCGCTTGAGATCCGCACGCGCGCGGTGCGTTTGGTCCTCGATCAGGAGGCCGAGCATTCGTCGCGGTGGTCGACGATCCAGGCGATCGCGCCGAAGATCGGCTGTTCGGCGCAGATGCTGAACGAGTGGATCAAGCGCGGCGAGATCGACAGCGGCCGTCGCGGCGACATCCCCACCCAGCTGGCTGAGAAGGCGAGCCCGTCGCACCATCGGTCCGAGCGACGATGGCGAGCCCGTCGCGCCATCGGTCCGAGCGACGATGGCGAGCGGCGCTCGAGCGGGAGAACCGGGAGCTGCGCAAGGCGTCGGCCTATTTTGCCGTCTCTCGGCGGTTGCGGGCAATCGCCTGCCGGGCAGCGGGACGGAGCTCGACCGCCGGTCGAAGACATGATCCACGCTGCGCGCGCGCCGCTGCGCGCCGTCATCGACGATCACAGGGCAGAGCATGGGGGTCGAGCCGATCCGGCACAGGTTCTGCCGATCGCCCCGTCCCCCTACTACGATCACCTGGCCAAGCGGGCGGACCCGGCGCGCCGGTCGGACCGCGCCCGGCGGGAGGAGGCCTTGCTGCCCGAGATCGAGCGCGTCTTCGATGCCAACTATAAGGTCTACGGCGTGCGCAAGGTCTGGCACCAGATGCGGCGCGAGGGCTTTGACGTCGCCCGCTGCACGGTGGCGCGTCTGATGACATCGCGCAGCGATGCGCGCGAAGCGTGTAATGGGACTTCAGGGCGTTGTGCGCGGCAAGCCGCACCGGACGACGATCCCGGACAAGGCGGCCCCGTGCCCGCTGGACCGGGTGAACCGCCAGTTCCGTGTCCCCGCGCCGGATATGCTCTGGGTCAGCGACTTCACCTATGTGGCCACCTGGACCGGGTTCGTCCATGTGGCCTTCGTGGTGGATGCCTATGCCCGATGGTCCTCCGGGCAAGCCCGGATCGCTCTGCAAACGTCGGCTGGCGCGTGAGCCGCACCGCCCACGCCGGCTTCGTGCTCGATGCTCTGGAGCAAGCCGTCCAACAAGTACACCGAGCGCCTGGCCGAGGCCGGCATCGAGCCTTCTGTGGGCAGCGTCGGCGACAGCTGTGACAACGCGCTGG
>JBCBYB010000084.1:0-7264 GCA_039816045.1 Pseudomonadota bacterium | reverse complement strand
GCGCTCCTGAAGCGCGGGCACTAGCGCGTCTATCATTACATGAGCGGCAAGCACCTGCACCGGTCAGTGAAGGAATGAACCGCGCCGGGTTTGCCGGAGGCTCCCATTCCTGAGAAGGTCGGAGCCTGATGAGCAATACCCGGAACACGTTCTCCCCCGAGTTCCGCACGCGCGCGGTGCGCCTCGTCCTCGACCAGGAGGCGGAGCATTCGTAGCGCTGGTCGGCAATCCAGGCGATCGCGCCGAAAATCGGCTGCTCTGCCCAGACACTGAATGAGTGGATCAAGCGCGCCGAAATAGATGCCGGCCGTCGCGGTGGCATCCCCACCGAGCTGGCTGAGAAGATGAAGGCGCTTGAGCGGGAGAACCGGGAGCTGCGCCAGGCGAACGACATTCTTCGCAAGGCTTCAGCGTATTTTGCCCAGGCGGAGCTCGACCGCCGGTCGAAGTGATGGTGTCGTTCGTTGACGATCACAGGGCAGAGCATGGGGTCGAGCCGATCCGGCACAGGTTCTGCCGATCGCCCAATCCACCTATTACGACCATCTGGCCAAGAGGGCAGACCCGGCGTGCAGGTCAGATCGCGCTCGGCGGGATGAAGCGCTGCGCTTCGAGATCGGGCGCGTATTCGATGCAAACTTCAAGGTCTAAGGCGTGCGAAAGGTCTGGCATCAGATGCGGCGCGAAGGCTTTGATGTCGCTCGCTGCACGGTGGCTCGGCTGATGACATCGCGCAGCCATGCGCGCGAAGCGTGTAATGAGACTTCAGGGCGTTATCCGTGGCAAGCCGCACCGGACGACGATCCCGGAAAGGGCAGCGTCATGCCCGCTGGACAAGGTGAACCGCCAGTTCCGCGTGCCCGCCCCGGACATGCTCTGGGTCAGTGACTTCACCTATGTCGCCACCTGGACTGGGTTCGTCCATGTCGCCTTTGTCATCGACGCCTATGCCCGGCGGATCGTCGGCTGGCGCGTGAGCCGCACCGCCCATGCCGGCTTCGTGCTCGATGCTCTGGAGCAAGCCGTCCATCAACGGCGACCGGGCGCCAGCCTGGTGCATCACTCGGATCGAGGATCTCTGTACCTGTCCATCAAGTACACCGAACGTCTGGCCGAGGCCGGCATCGAGCCTTCCGTCGGCAGCGTCGGCGAAAGCTACGACAACGCCCTCGCCGAGACGATCATCGGCCTCTTCAAGGCAGAAGTCATCCACCGACGTGGGCCGTGGCGCAGTCTCGAGGCCGTGGAATTCGCCACGCTCGAATGGGTCGACTGGTTCAACACCCGGCACCTCCTCGAGCCGATCGGCAACATCCCGCCAGCCGAAGCCGAGGCCAACTTCTACGCAGCACTGGAAAATCGTCACGTGGCCGCGTAGTTAAAGACCATAGGCCTACGGCAAACTCGGCGCGTTTCAGCTCTCCTCACGGCATAACATCGTGAAGGCCGGAACGATGCCCTTTATCAACATGACTATCGCTCGCGCCGCCGGGAAGCGCCTGACCTACAAGGATCTGATCAATGCCTAAGACGCCGAAAGAGATTGAGCCGATAGATGCCTCATTCGATGATGTAGTGAGCGCAATCGCACCCAAGGCAACCCCGGTTCATTCCGTTGAGAATGAGTCAATCCAAGGCTTCGAGCTAGCCGAGTACGAAGACCCGGGGCGCATCGACCCGATTGAGTTTCGTCTTGATCCTGGGACCGAGACGATATGGGCAACCCAAGCTCAAATTGCCGAGCTATTTGAGACTGAAAGATCCAATGTCGCAAAGCACCTAGGGAGCATAATTGAGGATGGAGAGCTTCAAGAAGAAGGCAATGTGAGGAAATGGAACATTGCTGGATCGACCAAGCCGGTAAAACTCTACAGCCTCGATGCTGTCATCTCGGTCGGTTATCGGGTCAACTCCCGCGCCGCCACTCGCTTCCGCCAGTGGGCCACCAGCACGATCAAGGCGTACATCCAGCAGGGGTATGTGCTCAACGAGCAGGCCCTCCGCAAATCCCCAGAAAAACTCAACCGGTTAGCTGCGTAACTGCGGGCGCTCCGCTCTGAAGAAAAGCAGATTTATGCCAAGGTTTGCGAGTGCTTCAAAATAAGCGCTTCCGATTATGATCCGTCCTCGCGTGAAGTCAAGCAATTCTACGCCTTGCTTCAGGACAAGTTTCATCACGCAATTACTAGCATGACTAACTCAAAGCTTATTATCGATCGAGAAGATCATCGGGATTAGAACATGGGCGTAATAACATTTTTGGGGAAACAGCCAACTCTCGCTGAAGCGACAGTTAGAAAAAACTATCTGAACAAGGAAGAACTGTACCGCCTCCACATATTGTCAGAGCAATTCCTTCTCCATGCAGAGGCCGCGGCCCTTCAGGGAAGGAAGATGGCCATGGCGGGGCTTCGGCAGTATCTCGATGATCTCTTGCGCTTCAACAACTATCCCGTGTTTGAGGGTTACACCGTCTTCCTGAAGGAAGATGCCGAGCGCCACGCTCGTAGGGAGCTTGCCATCTACAAGAAGCGCCAGAAGATTGAGGCGATGGGTATAGAGTACAGCGAAGAAGCCCTTGAGGACGGCGAGTACGATGACATCCTGATGGACATCTAGCGCTAGTCCGGTCCATCGTAGTCGTCGGGAGGTTCGATGTCGTCCCAGCGTGCCGCAACCTCAGCGCAATATGCAGCGACGGCTTCGCGGAACCGTGTGTGAGACGGGCTCGCTTTCGCGATGGTCTCGCCTGCAAGATCGGCGGACATGCAGAGGCGCGGCAGGGGTTCCATCTGATCGCCGCCCTCCAGCGCCCAAAGGATCAACCCTGCTGCGTTCGCTAGTCGCTCCTTGATGGCGCTCCGGTCCGCCGAGAAGGCGTAGAGCAGCACGATCTCGCCGGAGTTGGTAACGTCGCCCTGTGTGAAAGTAACAGCAGCATCGAGCGTAACGATGAGTTTCACGCCCTCCACTCTCGTGCTGATCGTACCAGGCGCCGAATGGAGTTCAACGCGCGAAAAGCTCTTTGGGCGGAACGTCGCCTGGAACGCGCGGATTGCCCTGACACAGCGTAGCGCTTCATCGCGCGCATAACCCTTCTCACGGGAGCCTTGGCTTCCAGCCGATCTGCCAGAAAGTCCAGATCGTCTTTGCCAAACCGTACTGTCGTCAGAGCCTTGCGTAGAGACGACCGGATCTGCGCATACGCGGCCACCTCCACCTTCTTGGGGAATTTCGCCGCGCGGATAACCCGTGTTCGCTACGGCGCATTTGTCGTAGCAAGGTAGTCCGAGACGTGATTCACTGAGAACTGCGGGCACCGGTTGAACCGGTAATTCGGGGAAGTGGCCATGGATGATGTGACAATGATCGCCAAGGTTGACAACGACGCGACGGTATACGTGTCGCCTGTCCATGACCATACCTATCGAGAGTACGTCGATGCCGATAACCTCGGCGGCTCGTCCGGCTATTTCATCGCTCGCGAACGGGGGCACAGTTTGACGTGCTGGCAAAAGCCGCCAGCCTCGATGCCGCTCGGGAAGTCTTCAGCCTGCTAACCAGTTCTGGGCGCACGGCTAGCTGGGTATACAGATCCCTTCGGAAAGTCAGCGATACGGCCGGTATCGTCTCAGATCGCTCGATCTTGGATCAACTCGACGCTTTGCGCTGAGCCCTCACTGGCATTAAGGCCGATGCCAATGGGGGTGGTGTAAGCGCCAGGATTGTTGTTTGGAATCTGGCAGACGCCACCGCGAACGACTGGAAATGGGTCAGCGGACTGCTCGGGGGGCCTAGCTCACCTGGGGTAGATAGGAAGGCGGCAAGGTTGTGATAGAGTTTCGGAGGGCGCATCGCGGTATGTCTTGCTCAGCAGCGCAGCTGGTCTTGGGCATCTACGCATTAGGATCACCCAATGCCTAACCCCTCTGTCTGGCGGAAGGCATGGTCGCTCTTGGATCCGCGCGAGCAACGCAACGCGGTCCTGACTCTCGTGGTCATGGTTATGGGCGCCTTCGCTTCGATTGCGATGGTTGGGTCCGTTTTGCCGTTTTTGAGTGTTTTGGCTGACCCGGGCCAGATTACGGCGAACCCCGCCTACACCTATGTCTACGAACTTGGTGGCTTCACGTCAGCTTATAATTTTGTGGCTGCACTGGGAGCATTGGCAATAGCCACAATTATACTCTCCACAATCGTTCTTTTGTTATGTACTTACATAATATCTCGATATGCAACAATGCGAATACATGCCTTCAGCACAAGATTGCTGGCGAGATATCTGTCCAGTCCCTGGACTTTTTTTCTTGGCCGGAACTCAGGAGATCTTGGCAGTAATATACTGTCTGAGAGCCAAATGATTGTGGAGTTTTTTTACAGACCCGCGGCAGATTTGATCACCGCGTCCCTGAATTTTATCGCAATCACGGCTTTCCTCCTCTGGTTCGACCCGTTGATTACGTGCGTTGCAGTATTTCTACTGGCGGCGCTCTATGGAGCCATTTTCCTGTTGGTGCAGGGGTTCGCTTCGCGGATCGGAAAAGACCGTGCCGCCGCAAATGACGAAAGGTTCCGCGTGGCAAATGAGGCCCTCGGTGGCGCCAAGGAAATAAAGCTTCTTGGGCAAGAGGGAACGTTTGTCAGGAGATATGCCGAGCCATCTCAAACGCTCGCCAAGTCCATGGTTTGGCTTGAGATTCTATCGCAGGTTCCGCGCTATCTCGTTCAGGCGACTGCCTTCGGCGGTATGGTCCTGCTCTGCATGGTTTTGCTCGATCCAGCTCAGTTTGCGGGTGGCGATGCGTTGAAGGAGATCCTGCCGCTGTTGGGCGTTTTCGCCTTCGCGGGACAACGTCTGATGCCGGAGCTGCAGCGCGGCTATCACGGGTACCTGCGGACGCGCTTTGGTGCTGCCGCTGTTGAGCGTGTCTATGCCGATCTGAACACGGCAAACGAGCCAGACGAGGGCACGGCGGAGGTGGGAACTGAACCCATACGTCTCACGCAATCCTTGGCGTTCGAGCAAGTCTCGTTCTTTTACCCGGACGCCGAACGAGCCAGCCTTCGCGACCTGTCCATAGAATTTCAGGCCGGCGAGACTGTTGGCATTGTCGGACGGACGGGAGCGGGAAAGTCGACATTTCTCGAACTCGCATTGGGACTGATTTCGCCTGAGACGGGGCGAGTGACCGTGGATGGCCAGGCTATCGACCGGACACATGCGCGACGGTGGCAGCGCTCGATCGCCTACGTGCCTCAATCCATCTATCTGGCTGATGCCAGCATCGCTCAGAACATCGCACTTGGGATCGAGCCGAAGGAAATCGATCACGGAGCTGTCAAGCGGGCCGCCGAGGCTGCGCAGTTGGGCGAGTTCATCGCGACAACACTGCCGCATGGTTACGAAAGCCTTGTTGGCGAAAGGGGTGTCCGACTATCAGGTGGGCAACGGCAGCGGATTGGGCTTGCGCGTGCGCTTTATCGCGATGCTGACCTGATTGTCCTTGATGAGGCGACAAGCGCCCTCGATACGACAACGGAACGGGAGGTTATGCGGGCAATTGAAGGGTTACCCGGTAGCAAGACCGTTCTCATGGTCGCTCACAGACTGAGCACGGTTCGGACCTGCGATCGCATAATTGTCTTAGACCAGGGCAAATTGGTCGCTGTTGGTTCCTGGGATCAGTTGATGGCCGAGAGCCCCGAGTTTCAGTCTCTGGCGCAAACCGTAGATGCCGCCTGATGGCGCCACCGGCCTCCGCGGGTGGAGAATACGCAACCTCATGCAAGTCAAAAGGTTTCGACCATGAAGCTCCAAGATATCGAGGTTTTCGTTACGGCTAATCCGCCGCCCAGCAAGGGGGGGCGCTACTTCATATTTGTCAAGCTCGTTACAGCCTGTGGGATCGTCGGCTATGGGGAAATCTATGCGGCCTCATTTGGGCCTCATGTCATCAAGCGGGCGACTGAGGATGTCTTTGTGCGGCATTTCGCAGGTGAGGATCCGCATCGAATAGAGCACCTCTATCGCCTGACCTATTCGACTGGCTACCATCAACGGCCCGATCCGACGCTCATGGCAGTGTTTTCGGGACTGGAGATCGCTTGCTGGGACATTGTCGGCAAGTCGGCGGGTAAGCCTGTTTACGACCTTCTGGGCGGCAAGACACGGGAGCGCTTGCGGACCTATACATATTTGTATCCTGCGGGCGATGATGCGCATGGCGTCTCGGATGGTCCGAGCGTTTATGATGATCCCGACATCGCTGCCTCGCGAGCACTCGAATACGTCGCTCAGGGGTTCACCGCAGTGAAGTTTGACCCGGCTGGCCCATACACGGCTTATGATGGCCGTCAGCCGGATCTTGAAGCTCTCGAGAGGTCGGCGCTCTTCTGCAAGAGGATACGAGAGGCGGTTGGGGCGCGGGCAGATCTGCTCTTTGGCACGCACGGTCAGTTTACGGCGTCCGGGGCAAAGCGGATGGCCCGATTGATCGAGCCTTACGATCCCCTGTGGTTCGAGGAGCCGACACCGCCCGAGAGCCCTGAGATGATGGCCGAGGTCGCTCGCTCCACCGCCGTTCCGATCGCGACTGGCGAGCGCCTCACCACAAAATACGAATTCTCCCGGGTCTTGGCCCTCGGAGCCGCCTCGATCTTGCAGCCAGCTCTTAGCCGTGTGGGCGGTATCCTTGAGGCCAAGAAGATCGCGGCGATGGCCGAGCCCTTTTACGCGGTTATGGCCCCTCACCTGTATTGCGGGCCGGTGGAAGGGGCCGCCAATGTACAGTTCGCAGCCTGCATACCCAATTTCCTTGTCCTGGAGAGCATCGAGCGCTTTGACGGTCCGTGGGGTGACTTCATCCGACAAGGCATAAGATGGGAAGACGGCGCAATTGTCCCGCCGACGGAGCCAGGGCTCGGGATAGAGTTGGACGAGGACCTGTGTCGCAGTCTTCCCTATGAAGACGACGCGCTGCACCTCTCGATGATGCCCGATGCCCGCAACCCGTGAAGGGATGCAGACTAAGCCGTGTGGGCGATTTTGACCGAGCCGACGGTTGCGGCAAGTGCAACGATGCAGCGGAGATTTTGGGCGGTCTTCTTGCTTCGCAGAGCGAGGCGCCTGAGATGCTGGAGGCCGCCCATGCGCTCAGAAATTCTGAAAAACTTCGAGCGCTTAGTGTCTTAGAGCGCGAGCCGAGCTGATTGAATCGAATTGGGATTCCCATCGGGCGCGTGGTCTGATTCAAACTGTCTACCT
>JBCBYB010000083.1:0-8923 GCA_039816045.1 Pseudomonadota bacterium | reverse complement strand
CGTCCGCCAGGCGTAGACCGTGGCGCACGAGATACCGTGTCGGCGGCACAGCTCATCGACCTTCGCTCCCGCCTCGTGCTCCTTCAGGATCGCGGATAACGTACAGTTTCTTTCGCACTTTGCCTGCGGCGGCGGCTTCTTTCAGGATAGCTGAGAGGAGCTGCAGATGGACGAGGACGGAGAGACGAAGCCGATGGGCCAGATGATCCAGATCGATGAGGCGAGGGTCAAGGATCACCTCGGCGAGATGGTGCGGGGCACGGTTGAGGAAGCGCTGAACGCGATGCTGGACGCGGAGGGCGACCGGCTGTGTGGCGCGGGTCGCTACGAGCGCAGCGAGGCCCGAAAGGACACGCGCGCTGGCAGCTATGAGCGCAAGCTCGTGACGAAGGCCGGCGAGGTGAACCTCAAGGTCCCGAAGCTGCGCCGCCAGACCTTCGAGACGGCGATCATCGAGCGCTACCAGCGGCGCGCGAGCAGCGTCGAAGAGGCGCTGATCGAGATGTATCTCGCGGGCGTCTTGGTTCGGCGTGTGGAGGTCATCACTGAGGCGCTCTGGGGCACGCGGGTCAGCCCGAGCACGGTCTCGAACCTCAACAAGAGGATCTACGCCAAGATCGAGGCGTGGCGGCACAAGCCGATCGACGGCACGCACCCCTATGGATTCCTCGATGGCATCGTCATGAAGCGGACCTGGGCCGGCGAAGTGCGCAACGTCTTGCTTCTGGTGGCCATCGGCGTGAACGCAGAGGGCTACCGCGAGATCCTCGGCATCTGCGAGGGCGCCAAGGAGGACAAGTTCAGCTGGTCGGCCTTCCTGCGCCACCTGATCGATCGCGGGCTCAAGGGCGTGGAGCTGATCACCTCGGACGCGTGCCGTGGCCTCGTTGAGAGCGTCGCCCAGTATCTGCCCGAGGCGCGCTGGCAGCGCTGCGTCGTGCTCTTCTACCGCAACGTCTTCAGCCACGTGCCCAGCACGAAGGTTCGCGAGGTGAGCCACATGCTCAAGGCCATCCATGCACAAGAGAACCACACAGCGGCCGCCGTAAAGGCCCGGGCGGTCGTCGACGAACTCCGCCGCCAGCGTATGGGGCGCGCAGCGGACCTCGTCGACGCCCACGTCCATGAGACCTTGACCTACTACGCCTTCCCGGACAGCCACTGGATCAAGCTGGGCACCAACAACCCGCTCGAGCGGATCATGCGCGAGATCCGCCGGCGAACCCGCGTCGTCGGCGCATTTCCGGATGGGCAGTCCTGCCTCAACCTCGCAGCGGCTCGGCTGCGCCACATCGCCGGAACGCAATGGTCGATGCGCCGCTACATCAACATGGACCCGCTGACGGCCGCCAAGGCCGAAACCGGAGCCACCGTCGCATGAGCAATGTGTGATAGGTCCTCGACACTACCGGTTCGCGATGATCTGTTCAACGCTGAACCTCGATCTCTTCATGTCCCGTCCCTTCTTTTGGTCCAGATCATAGCGTCAGATGGACGATTTTGTCGGGATCACGGCACGAGCGAAAACGTTAAGATTTCGCGCCAGACTCAGAAGGAAGAGAAACGGCGGTCGGACCGCTACGAATGCGCTAGACCGGTGATTGCCTGATACTCTCCGACAATATCTTTTAGTTCTTTCTCGCTCGCAACATCTTCGAGAATACCGAACCCCTTTGGCGCTCGCCCTTCCACCAAGTCGATCACACGTTCCGGTCCGCCCTTTCGGTTGGCGCGCACGATCTTGGTGGTTGCTGGGCGCCGGATATCCTCATAGGCCTTCAGCGCTTCCATAGGGGATGTCGTAGCGAGGAAATCAGACAAACAGACCGCATCAAGGATCGCTTGGCTCGCTCCGTTAGACCCCACCGGATACATCGGATGTGCCGCATCACCAAGAAGCGCGACGCGCCGCCAAACCCAACGCCGTAATGGTTCACGGTCACACATCGGGTAGACATAATTCTCTGGAGTGGCCGCAATCAGCGCAGGAACATCCACCTCGGCCAGATCAAACACCCCCTGGACATGCTCCATGACTTCATCGACCGTCCCGACACGAGACCAGTCATCGCGTCCAGGGATCGGGGTCGAAGCATCTCCGAGCTTCGCGCAGATTACCCAGTTGACCAGCGTCTCGCCAGGACGATCCGGGTCGTTAAAGATCGGATAGAGCACGAGCTTCGCTTTCATGCCGCCCGCGATGATCATCGACGCTCCGGTGAGGAATGGTTTCCACCAAGTTGCGCCGCGCCACATCAGAATGCCGTTCCAACTCGGCGGACCCTCTGCGCCCCTAAACTTGCGCCGGACAGCAGAATGAATGCCATCCGCTCCGGCCAAAACATCAGCGTCCATCGCGGTGAGACCTTCCGTGGTCTGAAACTGAGCGCGCACTCCGCCACTATCCTGGTCGAAGGCCACGAGCTTGTGACCCGTCAGAATGTTCTCTTCGCCAAGACGATTGCGTACAGCGTCGAGCAGGACACGCTGAAGTTTTCCACGGTGTATCGAGTACTGAGGAAAGTCGAACCCCGCATCAATGCCGCGTGGCTGGCGAAGGATCCCTTGCCCCCGCGCAGTCTTATAGATCAGCTCGGAGGTGCGGATCCCTACCCGATCCAGATCCTCTAGGAGGCCGAGCCCCGCCAACTCCTTGATCGCATGTGGCAATGTGTTGATGCCGACACCCAGTTCGCGGACTTCGGATGCCTGCTCACAGATCGTGCTCTCGATCCCTCTGGCATGCAGAGCGAGGGCCGTGGTCAGCCCTCCAATACCGCCGCCTACGATCAAAACGTGCATGGAAGTCAGCTCGCGGGGGGCGGCAGAAAATCGATCTCGTGCTCGGCGGCGAGGCGCACGACCTCCCCGGGATCCGGTACGTTGTGGATCTTACTGAACAGGTCAAACAGCCCTCGGGTCGGTGCAACGCCGAACATAGCTGTGGCCTCCGCGCCCGAGCGGTTAAACACGCCGTGCCAGATCCCCATCGGCATGCGCACCAGATCACCTGGGCCCGCTTCCCGCGTCCCACTCTCGAAATCGACTTCAAGATTCCCGCTCAGGACATGGATCCATTCATCCTGCGTGTTGTGGATATGCGGTGGCACGAACGTGTCGGCGGGCAGGATGGCATGCCACATCATCGCGTTTTCTGAATGGAGCTTCGGTACATACGTCTGCCCAAGAATGTTCCAGACGATCCCGTCCAGCCCAGCTTGCTCCACTGTTACGCCTGCGTCCATGGTCCTCCCCTTCGTCATACGTGCAGATATCGGTCGACAACCGACGCGTCGGTGTCCAACTCCGTCGTGGTTCCAGTCCAGACTACCTCGCCCTTCGCCAGAATGACATGACGGTCAGCCAGAGCTTTCAACGCATCGAGGTTCTTGTCGATGACGATGATTGCCTCACCGTCCGCCTTCAGCTCGGCGAGCCGTCGCCAGATTTCGGCTCGGATGAGGGGCGCTAGGCCCTCGGTCGCTTCATCGAGGATTAGAAGGCGCGGGTTGGTCATGAGCGCTCGGCCAATCGCAAGCATCTGTTGCTCGCCGCCGGAGAGAAGAGACCCGAGTTGCCGACGACGCTCGGCCAGGCGAGGGAAAAAACTGTACACTTCCTTTAGCGTCCAGCGAGCGCCTTTGCGCCGATGTGCGGTCGCGACCAAGTTCTCCTCAACGGACAGGGTCGGAAAGATTTGCCGTCCCTCGGGGACAAGCCCGATGCCAAGACGTGCTATCCGGTGCGAGGGAGCCCCGGCGACTTCCCTGCCTGCAAACCGCACGCTTCCATTGCTGGGTGAGGTGAGGCCGAGCACAGTTCGAACCGTGGTGGTCTTTCCCATGCCGTTGCGGCCAAGAAGCGTGATGACCTCACCTTCAGAAACGGTGAAATCGATCCCGAACAGGATCTTCGCAGAACCATAGGCTGCGTGCAGGTTCTCGACCTGCAGCAAGCTCATGCTGCCTCTCCAAGATAGGCTGACCGAGCTTCCGGATTGGCCCTCACTTCGTCTGGCGTTCCACTGGCGATGATCCTGCCATAGACCAAAACAGAGATCCGGTCCGCCACTTTGAACACCGCATCCATATCATGCTCAATCAACAGAAGCGGATAGTCCCGCTTGAGCATGAGGAGTGCGTCAGTGAGCTGATCGCTCTCGTCATTTCCGATCCCCGCCATTGGCTCGTCGAGCAGCATCGCTTTGGGCGCGCCCGCGATCGCTATGGCGAGTTCAAGCGCGCGCTTTTCGCCATGTGAAAGGTTCGCCGCCAAGCGATCATCACGCCCAGTCAGTCCAATGCGCTCTAACGCATTCTGAGCGATTGAGATCACGGCACGATCACTCGAAGCACGCCCGAAGAACCGAAAACTGGAACCACAGCGCGCCTGAGCGGCAAGCGCGACATTCTCAAACAGCGTCATCGACGGAATGATAGACGTGATCTGAAAGGTCCGCCCAAGCCCGGCCTGCGCTCGCTGTGCTGTGGAGTGGTTGGTGATGTCCGTGCCCAGGAACTCAATGCGACCACTGTCTGATCGCAGCAGCCCCGATAGCTGATTTACATAAGTGGTCTTGCCCGCCCCGTTAGGTCCAATAAGCGCGTGGCATTCGCCCGCGCGCAGCTCAAGCGATACGTTATCGGTGGCAGTGATCGCACCATAGTTCTTACAAAGATCATGCGTCGCGAGAACCACACTCATGCTCGCTTTCCTTCGACAAGGCTTGCAAGCCCACCCTTGGCAAAAAGCACGATGAAAATCAGTAGAGGTCCAAAGATCAGGCGCCAGTCATGGGTGATGGAGGAAAGCACTTCCTCGAGCCCGACAAACGCAAGCGCGCCTAGGACTGGCCCGCTGCGCCGCCCCATCCCGCCGAGGATAACGATAATGATGAGATCTCCGGAACGCTGCCACGCCGAGATCGCGGGACTGATGAACTCGGCTTCATTGGCGGATAGGACTCCGGCGATACCAGCGATAACCCCGGCGATAACATAGGCCACAAGCCGGTAGCGAAAGACACGATATCCCAACGTCTCCATGCGTGTTGCGTTTGCCTTCGAGGCAAGAAGCACGCGGCCAAATCGGGCCTCTCGCATGCGACCGAGGAACAGCCAGAGTGCAAAAAGCATGGCGAGCATAAAATAGAAGAGGCCGTGTTCCAGCCCGAAAAGGCCATATGCATAGGCCAGTTCCCATAACGTCAAACCATCATCGCCGCCGTACTCGCTCAGCGCAGAAAACGTGAAGAACAGCATCTGACCGAAGGCCAGCGTAATCATAATGAACGTGACGCCGTGGGTACGCAGACTGATCGCGCCGGTGATGAGGGCGAAGAGAGCGCTTAGCCCAGCTGCGAGGGCGAGGATCGTTGTAAGGTCGGTCACGCCTTCGGTGATCGCAATCCCAGCCGTATAGGCACCTATCCCTAAAAAAGCCGCATGACCAAAGCTGACTAGGCCGCAGGTTCCGATCAGAAGATCGAGCGACAATGCGGCGATCGCGAGGATCATGGCGCGCATCACGAGGCTGTTGAGATAGGCGCCACCCCAGACCTCCGCGACGATCGGGGTCACCGCGCAAAGCGCAAAGACAGCTAGCGCGGGCAGAGCCGTCCTCACGCGCGTCGGCTTTGCGCAGGGAACAGGCCTTCCGGCCGGAAAAACAACACGGCGGCCATAAGGATGTAAATTGCCATTGAGGCCAGTGCCGGACCGATTTGGTTCGCAGCCGAAGGCTCAAGGAACAGCTTGAGAATGTCAGTGATCGTCGAGCGTCCAAGCGTATCAACGAGGCCCACGACAATCGCCGCAACGAAGGCACCCTGGATGGACCCGATCCCACCGATCACGATCACAACGAACGCGGTGATCAGAAGGCCGTCACCCATACCCGGTTCAACAGAGTAAATCGGCGCAGAGATGGCTCCGGCGAACCCGGCCAGCATTGCGCCGAAACCAAACACAATCATGAAAAGCCGCCGGATGTTAACGCCTAGCGCGCCGACCATCTCCGCGTTGGAAGCACCGGCCCGAACCAGCATACCGATGCGGGTCCTTGTCACCAGAATCCAAAGCATGGCGGCAACCAGCAGCCCGATGACGATGATAGCGATCCGCCAGATGTCGTAGTTCAGGTTCTCTGTCAGCGGAAAGGTGCCCGACAGCGCCTCAGGGGGAGCGATCACCAAGGGGATCGGGCCCCAGATCACCTTGACCGCCTGATTGAGGAATAGGATCACGCCGAATGTGGCCAGAACCTGATCGAGATGATCTCGGTCATAGAGATGCCGGAAGATGGCGAGCTCAAGACACAGTGTCAGCACCAGAGCTGTCAAAAGCGCAAGCAGCAGAGCCAATCCAAAGTGTCCGCTGAACCCGTAGAACCAGACGGTCAAATACGCGCCGATCATGTACTGAACGCCATGGGCCAAGTTAATGAAACCCATTACCCCGAACACCAACGTCAACCCTGCAGCAATGAGGAACAGCAGCACTCCAAGCTGGAGGCCGTTCAGAAACTGGATGAGGAGAAGCGTGGTGGACATGAAACGCAGGCTAGCCCCGCCCCGCTAGCCGGGACGAGGCATCAAGCCATCTACAGCTTGCACTCGTTCGCATAGCTGTCGGCGTAATCATCGAAGACCTTTTCGACGATCGAGGTGTGAAACTTGCCGTCCTCTCGCTTCACAACCTCAAGTAGGTAAAAATCCTGTACCGGGTAGTTGTTGTTGTTGAACGAGAAATCTCCACGCAGCGACGTAAAGTCAGCAGCTTTCAGCGCCGCACGCACTGCGTCCTTGTCCTCGGTGCCGCCGGCCGCCGCGATCGCTGAATTGATCAGCATCGCGGTGTCATAGGCTTGCATCGCATACCCGCCGGGTATGTAGCCGTACTTCGCCTCGAAGGCGCCGACAAAAGCAGATGTCTGAGAATTGTCGAGATCGGGAGCCCAGTTGGTCGCGCCGTTCATGCCAACCGCATCATCCTTCTGCGCTGGCAGCGTTGTCTCATCGACTGTGAACGCAGACAGGAAAGCCATCTTGTCCGCGAGGCCCGAGGCACGGAACTGTTTCACAAACCGCACGCCCATGCCGCCCGGCATGAAGATGAAAAGAGCATCGGCTTGGGCGTCTGCGATGCGGGCAATCTCGGCCGAGAAGTCTTTGTGTCCGAGTGGAGTGAAGACCTCGTCTGCGATCTCACCTGAGTAGTTCTTTTTGAACCCGGCCATCGAGTCCTTGCCCGCCTGATAGTTCGGCGCGAGCATGAACACCTTCTCGTAGCCCTTCTCGGTAGCAATCTTACCAAGGACTTCGAAATTCTGATTGTTCTGATAGGAAGTAACGAAAAAGTTTTGATTACAATTTCTTCCCGCAAACGTCGATGGCCCAGCATTTGGGCTGATCAAAAATGCGCCAGAACTGATAACTGGTTTATAGATAGCAGCCAACATGTTCGAGAAGATCGTACCGACGACAAAGTCTACACCCTCCCTCTCAACCAGTGCCTTGGCTTTTGTCTGAGCCACGTCAGCTTTTAATTCATCGTCTTCCAGAATGAACTCAGCTTCCAGTCCGCCAAGTTTACCCCCAAGTTCGTCGAGAGCGAGTTGAAACCCGTCGCGCGCCTGATTGCCTAACGCCCCGGGCGGACCGCTGAGCGTGACGATCATGCCAACCTTGACAGTGTCCGCTGCCAACGCCGGCGCTGCCACCAAGGCAAGAGCCGTCGCGGCATACGTTATGAGCCTCTTCATCCCATTCCTCCCCGAAGCGCATCCTTGCATTTGGTCCCTATGTTTTCGAGGACCGCCATGGAACGCAACGGTTATCTGATGCTGCGTCGACGTGGATTGCTTCCTCCACTTCCCCATGGCCTGCCCCCGATCACTGATCCGGATTGAACGTTGGTGGACGGTGGCGCTCGTTGCCATCGCGATTGATGGACCCGTGTGCGGCCAGACGGCTGCCGGGACGATGCTGAAATAGGGTGCTGGTGGCTACCACCCGAGTGCAACTTGGGGCCAGACGGTACTGCAGTGGCGCCGCCACGCCTCGATCCGGGACCCAAGGATCAGGAGACGATCCAGCGGATCGTTTGGCCGAGGGGCGGCCTCCTTCAGCGAGTACAAGATCTCTCTATCAAGCAGCGCGTCGCGGAACTTTGAGTTGAAGCTCTCGACATCGTTCGAGGAACGCGCGCGGAGCGTGGTTCTTCCAAGGTGGGCGCGGCTCAAAGACACTGCACTGCGACGCGCAGGGAGTGTGAGGCCTATTGTCGGAGCGGATATGCGACGACGTGCCCCGAGCCCGCATCAGCTCAGCCAACACCTTAAGCACGCCCGAGGTATTGGGCCGGCGCTTCACCAGGATAGCGAGGGCCTCGCGAGTGAACGCGGCGACGACGCAGAGACTGCGGAACTTCCGACCGTCATGCGTGCGCTCCTCGACGAAGTCGTAAGCCCGGACATGCTTGGCCCGTTCCGGCCCTTGCCGGATGCAGGACCCGTCATTGAGCCAGAGCCGGTGCTTCTTCGGAGACGCTACGCGCCCATCGCTGCGCGATGTCTCGGGCACCTTCAGCCCCTCCCGCCGCCAGATGCATTCGACCTTCTTCGCGTTCACCACCCAACCCGCAATCGACGCGCCCTAGAAGACCGGTCCGGGCCCGCGCCACATCGCCGAAGAGTCACGGGGACGTTTCCGGGACAAGGTCGCGCAATTCTGCGCGGTCAAGGGCGACATGCCGAGCGCGGACAGATTTATGCAGCGCTCGGACTATGCGGTGATCGCGCCGGTGAGCTTTGGCGGCACGGACGTCACGCTCCTGCTGGTCGAAAGCGTGTATCGACCCAGTGGATTCCTGCTCATGCTACAAGGGAGACGATGTAGCGATGAGCGAGACAGTGACAGAAGAGA
>JBCBYB010000082.1:0-9173 GCA_039816045.1 Pseudomonadota bacterium | reverse complement strand
TCACCTGGCGCGCCGACCCCGACGACATCATCGCCGCACGAACCCGTGGGTTCCAAGCGTTGGAGTCGCACCACTAGGCTGAGGTCCGGACTTGCATAACGTTGGCGATAGAGGATCGAAGGATGCCAGGCCAGTATCGACTACAAAAAGTCAAAGTCCGCGCTTGTCGCATGCACTGAAGCCTTCGATGATCAAACATCCATTTGATCTTATTTACCGCAATATTGTCTCAACCGCCCATCTGAGCCACTGATTTCAACGCCGTCAAAACGGATGCTCGGTCATCGAGGCCGCTGGTGATGGTATCCGCAACGATCGATGCAGACGCCTCGTCTTCCTGACATAGTTGTATCAACGTTGTTTCGTGTCTGTTCCGAAGCAATACTTCTACGGCCCGGCGTCGCTCCAGAACACCTGACACCAACAGGGCAGAGACAGCCGATTGTCTCACGAACGCAGACCGATCTTCCAATGCGGCCAAGACGGCCTCAGAGGCCTCACCAGCGGCGGCCCTGACTGCGCAGGCGCGCACGCTGGGGTCTGGGTCATCGAGACGGGCGGCCAGCATCGGGGTGCCCTCTGGCAGGGTCTGCAGCACTTCAGCAGCAGCCAGGCGGAGGCCGGTGTCCCCATGGCCCAGCAGGGCCTGGACGGCGGGTAGGGTGTTGCTGGCAAGGCTGCCGCCCCGGCGCTTAATGGCACGGAGCGCTGCGATCTGAATGGGGTGCGCGGTGCTGGCCAGGGCATGCGCTACGGCTGTGTCCAGCGCGTCGCTGTGGTCGATTCCGATGACCGTAAGCGCCGCGACGCGGAGATCGTCGGCGTAATCGTCGGGGCCGGTGACGGAGACGCGGCGACGACGGCCTTCGGATGCGTTGGCCTCCGGGCCGGGGACGGTCTGTTCGCGAGACTGCAAGGCATCAAGCGTCGAGCGCGGGAAGTCGACCGGGATGACAGTGTCGTCCTCGGGCGATGCGACGATCTCGCCATCGCGGTCGATGACGATCCGGCCTTTGGGGTCTGGATCCTCCTTGGAAGCGGCAAGGTCGGTTGCCTCTGGCTGAGGTCCATTGGCTGCCGGGGTCAGCGACAGTTTGCCGGCAATCACGCGGGCGAGCTCCAGGGCTGCTTCGTCGCCGACGCTGGTCGGGACGGTCTGGACCATGGCCGATAACGCAGCGAGGGCCGCCAGCCGGATCTGCCGGTCGCGGTGCTTCACCAGATCGGCAAGGAGCGTTACCGTGTCGTCGGTCGGCGCGCCCATGGGCAACAGCCCGATTGCGGCGATCCGGGTTGTCAGCGGGCGGTCGTCGTCTTGCGCCAGAGAGGCCGCCAGATCCGCCGCCTTGGTGGCATCCAGCTTGGCCAGCAGCGTCAAGGCAGGTTCTGCCAAAGTCGCCGAGGCCGCGTGGATCCAATGCGCTAGGTTCTCCGCCAGATCAGTATGATCCGAGGGCAGCTTGTCCTGCGCCATCAGGTCCACTGCCGCAGCGACGACCTCTTCCACCGGGTCGCCCAGAACTCGGGCGATCAGATCGGGCCGCACCGGACCATGCGTCAGCAGCGCCGCCTTGCGTACAAAAGGCGCCGTATCGCCTAGCATAAGGGTTTCGACATCCGGGCTGTCAGAGGGCAAGGCGCGGACGCCAATCTGGCGGACATCCGGATTGGCGTCGCGGATCAACGTCCCAGCCATCTCGGCGAGCATCGCGGGCTCCGCCGAGCCGAGCGCTTTGAGCGCCCGCTGACGGACCCGATCAGCAGGGTCTTTCACAAAGACCAGCAATTGCGCGACGCCAGGCCCGCCCATGGCAGACAAGGCGGAGAAGACGGGTGCGTCGAGATCCTGACCGAACTCATCTTGGCGGATCGCCAACAGGACCGGGATCGCCCCGGCCGCCTGCAAGGCCCCAAGCCCGGCAACACAAGCGCTCTGTACGTCAAGCCAATCGTCCCAGACGCTGTCGGTGTCGTCCCAGGTGACCTCGTCCTCAAGCCGGTCAGCGGCCAGCCGCGTAAGCAGTTCAACCACGTCGACCCCGCCCAGGCGGGTCAATGCTTGAACTGCGGAGACCTTTACCTCGGGCACCGGATCACCCACGAGGGACGCCGCGATCGCGGCACGCTGGTCCTCGGTGGCACAGAGCGCCAAGGCCGCCATGGCGTCCGCGCGAACGTCTGGATCTTCGTCCAGAAGCGCTGTCGCCAAAGCAGGGGATGCTCCGGTATCTTGCACAGCCGACAAGGCTTGGGCCGCCGCGGATCGCATGACAGCGTCATGGTCGGTCAGGTACCGGCAAATCGCCGGTACCAGCAGGGTTCCGGGCTGATCCATATCAGCCTCCGCCTGCATGACCCCCAACCCCATCAGGCGATGTCGCGGCGGGCGAAAGACATTGACCGGTACTGGTGCTTGTACGGGCTTTCACCCATCCGCGTGACCTTTCCAACGCCCATTTTGTAGTTGTAGTTTCCCGAGATCCAGTCGACGACCCGCCCGGCCAGCGCATTGGCAGGCTGCGAGGTGTGCAAAAAGTCCATGTAGCCGACGCCCTTCTTGACCGCAGGCGTCACGATGACGACGGCCGTGATCGCAGCGCGAGTCAACTCGATATGGCCATCCCGCAGCAGTGAGGCGAAGTCGAAATCATCGCCTTCGACGCCAACGATCGTATCCTTCTGCACCGGGATGCGGTCGGAATGGATCATGGCATAATCGCCCGACTCGACCCCGTAGGCTGCGGCGTCGTCAGGATGCAGTTCGACCCAGTTCTCGAGCCAGCGTTGCACGATGTATGGACGGCGGCGATCATCATAGCCCGACTGCCAGCGTTCGTTGATCCGCCCCGAAGTCATCCAGATCTCGCCCTCGCGCGGCTTCAGCCATTCCCAGTGAGACGAGAACAGGCTCCAGGGCGCTTTTTGCAGGTTACACTTGCCCGTCTGGCTGTTGAAGTGCGTCAGCTTTTTGCCAAAGACCGTGCCGCCGATCGGCCCATCGGCGGGCAGCTTGCGGTTCACGTCGTGCAGACGTTTGGTCTCCTCCAGCGTGCCGTCGGCCAACATCAGGACGGGGCCTTGGATGCCATTGGTGCCGAACTCGCCAAGCTTCTGGTGCAGTGTCTTGCCCTCGCGGTGAGCGGCGACCTTGACCATGTGAAAGTCCTTGCGCGAGCCGCGGGAGAAGCGCGAGCCTTCTTCCAGCACCTCGTTGCTGTCCTTCCAGTCAAAACCTTCGAAACCCATCTTCTTGGCCAGTTGCGCGATGATCCACCAATCGGGTTTCGCATCGCCCGGCGCGTCGTAGAATTTGGGATAGAGTCGGATGCGTCGCTCGCCATTGGCCCGGGTGAACGTCTCCTCGCCCCAGCCCGAGGCCGGGAACACGATGTCGGCGTATCGTGCGCCGATTGGATCGACCAAGTATATATCTTGGTTCCAAACGACCATGCCGCCGCTATCGACACGGCGTTTCAGCGTGTCGATGATGTCGGCCTTGTCGAAGCTCGTGACCTGGTGCGGATTGCGCGTGGTCAGCTCGTCAAACTTGGCCTGCAGCGATTGCGAGCCGCACATGGCCTGAACCCATGTGGTCCCGATGACGTGCGCCAGGCGTGTGTGGCCCGACATCAGGTACCGGTCGGTGTCCAGCGCCCGCCGCCGCCGACCCGGCAGCTTTTCCGGCGACTTGTTGCGCGGGTATTTTCCGCCGCGCAGGCCGCCCCTTTGGTGTCCGCCGGCCCGTCCAATGACCTGGCCAGGCCGCCCTCCGGCGCCAACGATGATCCCGAGGGACGAAATTGCATTGGTGTTGCCGGTGTTGTTCGACCAGTAAAAGCCCTTCTCGATCATGATTGAGGTTTTGGGCCGCGTGCCGTCCGCTTTGGGTTTGGCCATCCACTCGGCGGCGGTGTAGATCTTATTCACATCGATCTGGGCGATCTCGGCGGCTTTCTCGGGGACAGCATAGTCCTGCGCCAGCAGCCATTCTTTCCAGTCTTCGAACCCATCGGTCTGGAATTTGCCCCAGGTCGTGCGCCACTGCCACGGCGTGTTGCGTGTGCCCTGGCCAAAGCCTGAAGAGCTCTCCCACTTGGAGTTAACCCAGTTCTGGATCCACTCTTTGTCTTCCCAGCCGTTCTCGACAATCACGCGCGCGATGGCCAACACCACCGGAAGGTCAGTGCCCGGCTGGATATCGATCAGCATGCCGCCGTTCTTGACCGCATAAGCCACGCCACCCGTGGCGCGCGGCAGCAGGAAGATCGCCTTCTGGCCGTTCTGAATGCCCGGCATGATCCAGTCTGTGAACAGGATCGTCTTGGACTCGTAGGGGTCCGTACCGCACATCAACAATGTCTCGGCGTCGCGCCAATCCTCGTAGGCCGGGCCGAAATTGTCGAAACCGGCATCTCGGAAGCCGGGCGTCGAGGTCACATCCGACGGGGTGTCGTGGAACGTGAAGTTTGCCGTCGAGATGTTGCGGAGCGCGTACTTCGTGATCGCGTAGGTGTTCTCCATATAGCCATAGGAGAATGTTTTGACGCCGTACGCGTTGGTCCCATGCTTATCCAGCACGTGCTTGCCAACCTCTGCTGCGATATCCAACGCAAAGTCCCACGTCACCGGCATCAGCACGCCGAACATACGCACCATAGGGCTGGTCAGCCGGTCGCGCGTCGGCGATTGCGGGTTGTAGACCTTTTTTGCCAGCGCGCCGCCGCGGATTGATGAGTTCCCGTTCGGGTTCACGTATTCGGTGTCTTTGTCAGGGATGATCACCACATGGTGCGGCTCGCCATTGTGCAGCACGATGTTGTGCTGGTTGGGCGCGATCCAGGCACCCAGCGGGGCAACCGGGAAGTCTTCGCCAAAAGCGTTTTGGTCCGCGGTCGGGCCACCGACTTTGCCGCCGCGTACGGGCCAACGGTAGACTTTGTAGCCGCACGCGACGATGCAGTAATCGCAGGCCGTGGAGATCACCTCGGCATCCGGTGGCGGCAGCGGAACACTCTGTTCAGGGACGTAGTATGGGGTGGACATTGCTGAGCCTCCTTATCCCTGAAGATTGTCAAAGCGGCCGTAGATCAGGCCGAACATACCGACGGCGTAGATGTCGTCGCCTTCCAGTTCCAAAAGCACCTGGGGCAACGATTGATACGCCTGGCCCGAGATGAAGATCCCATGGCGCGTCAGATCGAATGTTGTCAGGTGAAGCGGGCACGGGCCCAGGGCTTTGTCAGCGGCCTGGTAGGTGCCCTGCAATGGCCCGCCTTGGTGAGTGCATGTGTAGTTGAAGGCCACGACGTCCTTGTCAGGGCCGAGGCCACCGCCCGCCTCCTTGCCCAATTTGACCAGGATCGACTCGGCGTATTGGCCCTCGTCCGGGTATTCGAAGTCGAAAGGCTCATCCACCTTAAGTGACGAAAGCTTGGTGATGAATTTGCGCGGATAGGTGGCGACCACCGCGGGGGTTTGGGCCTCGGGCAAGCCCGGGATGCCGACGGTGACAACCGCCGTGGCGATCCCACCTGTCAGCAGGAACTGCCGTCGGTTCATCAGGCACCGGCGGGTGCCGGCTTTCTCTGCCTCTCCATTCTCGCCATTGACGGCGGAGGCAATGCGTGGGTCGATGTTCATAGGACTCCTCCGTCAGTTTGCCGGTGCGGGCAGCGGTTCCATCTCGGGTAAGTCCGGCTCGTCCATCAGGATTTCCTCGCCGGACAGGCTTTCGACAAAGGCCACGATGTCGTCGATTTCCGCGTCCGTCAGCCCAAGTGGCTTGATCAGCGGGCTTTTGGTTTTGGCGAACTCGTTCTCGCCGCCGCCATTGTTGTAGAAGACGACGACATCACGCAGTGTCTCGAGCATGCCGTTGTGCATGTAGGGGAAGGTGTATTTCGTGTATCGCAGCGAAGGGGTGCGGAATTTCCCTTTGTGTTCCGCATACTTGGCACGGAAGTAGAGGCCCGGATCATCTTTGACGGTGCGGTACATGTCCTGGGTCGAGCCCTTGGCAAAGATCTCGAAACGGAAGGTGATTTGGGCGAGCGGATCGGTCTCCCACCCGTCATAGGGTGGCACGCCGGTGTTGTAGTATTGCTCGTCCGACAACAGCGCGCCGTTGTGGCAGGCGATGCAGTTGGCTTTGCCCGCGAACAACTCCAGACCACGTTTCTGCTGATCGGAAAGGGCCGCGTCATCGCCGTTCATGTATTGGTCGAACGGCGTGTCGGTTTGAACGATCGTGCGCTGGAATGCGGCAATCGCCATATAGGCATGGCGCACATTCGGCCAGTCATCGCCGAACACCTCTTTGAAGCGCTCGCGATAGGTCGGCACAAAGGCCAACCGCGCCTCCATCATATCGTCCTCGCCATTGCCGGCGACGCCCCCCCGCGCCGCCGACCTGGCCTGTCCCTCCAGTGATTTCGAGGATCCAGCCCAGAACAGTTTAGAGTAGTAGGCCGCGTTCACGATCGTCTGACTGTTCCGCCAGTGGGTCGTGCCCGGGTAGCCAAAGCTGATCTTGTCTTGTACGGCCCAGCCCGCATCGGGCAGGTGGCAGGCCGCGCAGGCCATGCCATAATTGCCGGACAGGATCGGGTCGAAAAACAGCAGTTTTCCCAGTTCCACCTTGGCGTCCGACATCGGGTTGTCGGCCGGGATCGGTGGGGGACCGAGTGCCGATAGGCCTTCGGGGCGTGGATTTTCGGCGTAGCTGGCAGTTCCGTATCCGCTGATTAGGGCGGCGGCCAGCAAGTAACCTGTGATGCGCATGGGTCCCTCCCTCAATTCTTGGTGTTGCGCCAGTCTTGGATGAGCTCATAGTCGTAGTCATCCGCGCGCCAGACGTAGTCATCGGTGTCGAAAGTCTCGCCCGAGAGCGCTTCCAGGAACGCGATCAGATCGGCCTTTTCGGATGGAACCAATCCCAGCGGCGTCAGGCGCGGATCCTTCTGCGGATCATTGCCACCGCCAGCATTGTAGAAGTCCACGACCTCGCTCAGTGTCGCCATCGTGCCATTGTGCATATACGGCGCGGTCCACTTCAGTTCGCGCAGGGTCGGGGTCAAGAACGTGCGTTCCGTGCCAGCTTCGTGGGTGCGGACATAGGCGCCCAAATCACGGCGGACGTTCATGTAATTCTCGACACCCATGAACTTGGCATAGGTGACAAAGGCCGAATGCCGTGCGGGATCAGCCCAGATTTCGGGATTGTCCGGAACGCCCGTGTTGTAGGGCTGATCGTCGGTAAAGCGGTCGCCAGAGTGGCAAGAGGCGCAACCGGCTTTCCCTTCGAACAGGCCTTGGCCGCGTTGTGCAGCGGCGGATAGATCGCCTGTATCGATGGGTGCCCCGCGCGAGACGATGGTCTGCATAAAGGCCTGAAGTGCATTCCTTGCACCGCCGTTCGACGGCTCGGACATGCCGGCTGCCTTGAACATGGCGATATAGACTGGGTCTTGTTTCATGCGCTCCTGCATGATGCGCATGTCCATGTTCATCAGATACGTCTCGGTGATCATCTCGCGCGCGACGTCGTTCAGATTGGTGCCGAGCCGCCCATCATGCATCCAGGCCGCGCGATACCCGACATTGGCCAGGGTCGGTGCATTTCGGAAGTGCCCCGCTCCGGTGTACGCCGCTGACAGCGCTTCGCCATCGGTGAACGCCAATTCCGGATTGTGGCACGACGAGCACGACAGCGTCGCATCGCCCGAGAGACGCGTGTCGTAGAACATGCGCTTCCCCAGCTCGGCCAGCTCAGGCTTCACATCCATCGGTTTCATTGGGTCAGCAGATGCGGGAATGCTCAAAAGAAGGCATGCGGAAAAAAATACCGCGCGCGGCAGTGTCATAGGCCCCTCCTGGCTTACACCGAAATGGATATTTCGCTGCTTTGCTAGGGCATAGGCTGCGCGTGATTCGGCCCACTGTCCTTGACCGCAATCAAGTAACAAAAAATTTGTATAAGTTTCTCGCAGCGGCATGAGGCCATTGATCGGTGTCAATGCGGCACTGCACAACCCATGGGATCATTGGACACTGGCTCGGTATCTCCCGTAGCTAGGACCATCCCGAGGCGCACCGCCATGACCGATCAAACCTCCCGCATCCCTGAAATGCCGACGAGTGTCGAACTGACCGCGTTTTGGTCCGATCTGAGCACAGAGAGTCAGACTGCACTGCTGGACAGGGCATCGCTGCTGGAGTTCGAGCATTACGATCGGTTGGACATAGATTTTGGCCTGATCCTTTCCGGCACGGCGGGGATCGAGTACACGGTCGGTGGGGGACGCCGCTGTTTGGCCGAGTTGTTCCGCGCCGGCGATCTTGTCGATCTGTGCCGCCACGAACGCCGCCAGCAGGGCCATTTGATCGGCCTTGGCCAGGGCAGCGTGCTGGCGCTGCATGCGGTCGAATTCGAGACGTCTGCTCAGGTTCATCCCGACATTGCAGAAGCCTACCGCCACAGCATCGAGGACCAGCTTGGGCGGTTGCGTGACCATGTGAACGATCTGGCGGTCAAGACACCGTTGGAACGCATCGCCTCAGTCCTTTTCGAGTTTCGGCGCTGGCCATGCGAAAACCGAGGCCATCCAACGGACCTCGTGCTGCCGCTGTTGCGCAAGGACATTGCAGCCTATGCCGGAATGAAGCCCGAAACTGTGAGCCGTGTGCTCAGGCGCCTGCTAGAAGCCGGGCTGATTGAGGCGGCAACGACGGACCGCGAGGTGATCACAATGCTGGAGACGCCGGCTCTGAGGCTGATTGCCAATGGTGCAGCACCGCGCGGAAGTTAAGTTCACGCACGAAAGCCTTGACGCTTTGACTGATCACATTGGTTGCGTAACGTGAACTGACCTCAAGTGCTTGCGTCACATCTATCGGTTGCGGTTTCGTTCAAAGCTCGCAAGGCATTTGATGGAACCGCAACGAGCGTTAGCCTTCTGCCCTCCGCGTTGAATGCGGGCTTCGCGCGCCGCTGCGCGCCGTCAGCGAGGAGCAGGGGATTGCGATCCGGCGCGCGCGCAGAGGCGGTGTTGCGGCCGCGGAGGGTTGCCGCCGCTACGGCATCAGCACGGCAATCTTCTAGTGGATTGATTCCAACGTTTGGAACCCCCTGTTTCTCGCGGCGATGATGGCGTCAGGGTCGGCGCGCCATGTGA
>JBCBYB010000081.1:0-9247 GCA_039816045.1 Pseudomonadota bacterium | reverse complement strand
CTGGGCCCGTGATCCGCTAGACTGAACCCGCAGAAGAGCGCGCCCTGCCACCTGCTGCGGCCCCATTATCGCCAAACCCTCCCGATCTGGCGAACAAGCCACACTCCAACGGTATTTTCTAACGGAGTGGGATCGAAGCGATCATGCGACAACGCACTGGGCCGTCTTGGCAAACACCCGAGCGGCTGGCCATTTCGGCCCAAAGCCGCATGCGTGTTCTGTGATGATGTTGCAGCCGCCGCGCCCATCAGCGACCAGTCGCGCCAACCGCAAGACTGCTGCGTTCGACGGCGTAGTGATGCCGACTGGGGCGATTTCTTGTGGAGATCCTCTTCTTGACGGCTTGTGCATGGTCACGCGGTCTCGACGGGATGCAAAAACCTGTCCTGCACTCTTGGATGATAGGAGCCTAAAACGAGGGCACATGAGCCGTTCCGCCTTGCTTGCCTAGAGCAGATCCTGGAGTCGCGGCGGCTGTGCTCCGGCCCGGCTGACCGCGACGCTGGCTGCGGCAACTCCGTATGCCAGCGCGGCGTAAAGTGCGTCCCGGTCGACTGATGGAAAACGATCGATCTCAAGTGCACCGAGCGCGTCCAGTCTCGCGAGAAAACCCGCGTTGAAGGTGTCGCCGGCACCGACGGTATCAACAACTCGAACAGGCATCGCCGGCACGGACACCCGCAAACCCGAGCGCGACATGGCTGTGGCCCCTTTGCTCCCCCTCGTGGTCACAGCGAGCGATGGCCCAAGATCGAGAATGGCTTGCATTTTGCGCTCCAGCGAGGGCTTGCCCGGAAACAGCCAATCGAGATCCTCGTCGGACACCTTCACGATATCCGACACGCGCATCATCCGGACAAGGCGAGCGCGGTATGCAGCCTCGTCGTTTGCGAAGGCCGGCCGTACATTTGGATCGAGCATCGTGACGCGGTCTTGTCGCTCTCTCTCGTGCAGGGCTTCCATGGTTCGGGCACAGGGGTCGCTAGCAAGGCTGATTCCGCCGAAAAACAGGGTCGTCACAGCGCGTGGCAACGCCGGGATCTCGTCGATCCCCAGCATCCGCATCGCCGATCCCTCATCGTGAAAGCTGTAGCTTGCCTGGCCTTCGTCGAGCGCGACGAAAGCGAGCGATGTCTTGCGATCCGTCGACACGCAGAACGTCGTGTCGACCCCGTCGTCCTTCAGCGCGTCCCGAAGCATTTGGCCGAACGCATCTGTCGAGAAACCCGTAAGCAGACCAGCCCGAACACCCAATCGCCCGAGCGCGACCGCAGTGTTGAAGACTGCACCGCCAGGATAGGGGGCGAAGCTCGGCCGACCCTCTGCCGTCCTGGAGGGCAGCATATCGATGAGGGCTTCACCACAGCAAAGGATCATCGCGGTGGTCCCGGCATTAGGGACATAAGCAATGCACGCGGCCCTGCCCAGATGTCGTGGTCGTGCGGCCGCGGGGTTTGCCTCATGATCCCATGGCGGGTTGAGCGGCGTAAGCGCGAAGTGCGGCGACGGTGCCTCTTTCCCAGATCAACCGCAGCCAGCGCTCGAACGTCGACCTGAAGACCGGCTCGGAGGAGAGCGAGCCATAGATACCACCCTGCTCCAGCCAGGCCGATGGCTTCAGCGTTGCGTTCGCAGCCGTCCGCCTGAGCGCGGCCCAGTTCGGGTCGTTCGGCGCGATTTCGGTGCCGTCCTCCCTCATGCCCGCACACATCCTTGCCCAGAGCGCTTCAACGAGGCTCAGCCCGTCGATGGCAGCGCCCGTTGACAGCGCGTCCCGGAGGATCGGTAGAACAAACTCTGCGTGGCGGGACGATCCATCGAACGCCACACGCCGGGTCGTGTCACGGATCGCGGCATTGGCGAAGCGCTCCTCGATCAGAGCAGCATACTCGACCGGCGTCATCCCCGGCACCGGGGTGACGTGCGGCACGATCTCCGTGCGTTGGAGCTTACGGAAGAAGGCCGCTATCTCGGGGTGCGCCATGCAGTCGGCGATTGTGTCGAGGGACAGGAGTTCACCAGCATTGGCGAGCACCTGATGACCGGCGTTCAGAATGCGGATCTTCATAGTCTCGTAGTCGTGGACGCGGTCGGTGAATGTGACACCCACTTTCTCCCAAGCAGGTCGCCCGGCGCAGAAGGCATCCTCCGTCACCCACTGGCGATAGCTTTCGTGCGTCACGGGCACTGCATCTAGGATCCCAAGATCGCAGGCCTTTGCGATCTCGTCAGCGCCGGTGGCGGGCACAATGCAGTCCACCATCGAGTTCGGAAACGTGCAATGCGTTGCGATCCAATCCGACAGTGTGGGGTCGCTCAGCGCTGCCAGCGAAACCACCGCGGTCCGCGAGACCTCGCCGTTTCCCCGTAGGTTGTCGCAGCTTTGAACTGTGAAGGGCCCATACTCGCGCGCCCGCCGCTGCGCCAGGGCCGCGACAATGGCGCCGAATGCGGTGCGCGGGCTCGCAGGATTGTTTGCGTCAAAGACGATTTCGGGATGGGCTGCGTCGAAGCCCCCAGTGACTGGATCGACATAGTATCCGCCCTCGGTCACTGTCAGTGACACAATGCGAATGCCCGGATCGACCATCCGGTCGACCAGCGCCGCATTGTCCTCCTGTACAGGAACAAAATCGATCATCGAGCCGCAAATCTCGGCGGAGGCGCCTTCGGGGCGCAGTTCGATGAGGGCGGTAAGGCAATCCTGCGCCAGCAACTTCTCTCGCATTCTGGCATCACAAGGG
This sequence comes from Pseudomonadota bacterium, assembly GCA_039816045.1. Lineage (GTDB taxonomy): Bacteria > Pseudomonadota > Alphaproteobacteria > Rhodobacterales > Rhodobacteraceae > Thermohalobaculum. Next base: position 6,503 of record JBCBYB010000081.1, on the reverse strand, counting down.
CGGACGCCAGCACCGACCAGGGCCCAGTCCCACGAGAGCCCTTGCTGCATCAGCCTGTGCAAGTACCAAGCTTGGTGGGCGCGGTGGAAGTTGCCAACCCCGATGTGCAGGATGCCCGCCGTAAGGTCCGGCGCCGCATAGCGTGGTATCGCGACGGTATCGGGCAGTTGAGACAAGCCGGCGCGGCTTAGCCGGACATGTCCGTCGGTCGTCAGCTCATCCATGGGCCGCTGTCCACGTTAGAGGTCTGCGCGATAACGTAATCGGCCCCGTCGTTGGCGAGCAATACGGCAATGCCGGTCAGGTCTTCTGGCGTGCCCACGCGGTCGTAGGAGATGTGGCCGCTGACCTGAGCCTTCTTCTTTCCGGAGGCTTTGCTCGTGTAACGGACCAAGGGCGTGTCGATCCCGTACCCGTGCGTGCCGTCCAACACGCTCGGCGAGATCGCTTTCTCCTTGATGCCATGTCCGATGAAGTTCGGCGCGGCAGGGTGCGCCATATTGGTGGCCCGCCCCCGAAAGCCGTCGGCGATCATGCGCTGAGCCAAGGCCTGCCGGGTGAACAGGGTTCCGACGACACTGACAGCGAAGGCGCAGTCGCGATCGACGCGTGCGACCTCCGTGACGGGGGCAACTGTGAAGTCAACTGCGTCGTTCACCAGAATGTCGATGAGGCCCATGGCGCGGGCGGCGTCCGTGTAAAGCGCTGTCTTCCCGGCCGGTCGCATCACATGATCCTGAGGCCAGCAGCGTCGAAACGGTGGGTCTGGTCGGCGCGCGGCCTCAATGTGATCGGATCGCCATGACGCAGGCCCACCTCGCCCGGTGCCCGAACCGTGAGCGTCTCAGCTAGGCCCGTATCATGCACATGCAGAAACGTATCGGAGCCAAGATGCTCAGCCACGCCGACCGTGCCCTGCCAGGGGCCGTCGTCGGCCACGTCGACATGCTCGGGCCGAATGCCGATGGTGTGCGCATCGTGCCTGGCCGCCTCCGCCCCCACGATCAGGTTCATCTTCGGGCTGCCGATGAAACCGGCGACGAAAAGATTGCGCGGGGTACGGTAGAGCTCGAGCGGGCTCCCGACCTGTTCGATGTTGCCTGCGCGCAGCACCACGATCTTGTCGGCCATCGTCATCGCTTCGACCTGATCATGGGTGACGTAGATCATCGTGGTCTTCAGCCGTTCGTGCAGTTCGCTGATCTCGAGGCGCATACCCACGCGCAGCGCTGCATCGAGATTGGACAGCGGTTCGTCGAAGAGAAACGCGGCCGGCTCGCGCACGATGGCGCGGCCGATGGCGACACGCTGGCGTTGCCCGCCCGAGAGCTGTCCTGGCCGGCGGTCGAGATAGTCAGTGAGGTTGAGCGCCTTGGCCGCCGCCTCGATCCGCCGGGTCTGCTCGTCTTTGGGCACACCGGCCATGCGCATGGGAAAGGCGATGTTCTTGCGCACGCTCATATGCGGGTAGAGCGCGTAGGACTGGAACACCATTGCGAGGCCGCGCTTGGCGGGCGGCGTGTCCGAGGCGTCGGTGCCATCGATCCGGATGACGCCTGAGGAGATGTCCTCCAGCCCCGCGATCAGGCGGAGCAGCGTGGACTTGCCGCAGCCCGACGGGCCCACGAAGACGCAGAACTCACCGTCCTCGATCGTGAGGTCCAGGGGCGGGATGACCTCGGTGGATCCAAAGCGCTTGGTGACCTGCTCGAGTGTGATCTGTCCCATGACTGCGTTCCCTTACTTGACCGCGCCGAAGGTGAGGCCACGCACGAGCTGTTTCTGGCTGAACCACCCGAGGATAAGGATCGGCGCGATCGCCATCGTCGAGGCGGCAGAGAGCTTGGCGTAGAACAAGCCCTCGGGGCTTGAATAACTGGCGATGAAGGCGGTCAACGGCGCTGCGTTGGCCGCAGTCAGATTCAGGGTCCAGAACGCCTCGTTCCAGGCCAGGATGAAGTTCAACAGGATGGTCGAAGCAATGCCGGGGATCGCCATGGGCGTCAGGACGTAGAGGATCTCCTCGCGCAGCCCCGCCCCGTCCATCCGCGCCGCCTCCAGGATCTCGCCCGGGATCTCGCGGAAATAAGTGTAGAGCATCCAGACGATGATCGGCAGGTTGATCAGCATCAGCACTACCACCAGACCCGCCCGGCTGTCGAGGAGGCCGAGCTCGATGAACAGCAGGTAGATGGGGTAGAGCACGCCTACGGCCGGCAGCATCTTGGTCGACAGCATCCACAGCAGGATGTCTTTGGTGCGGCGCGAGGGCACAAAGGCCATCGACCAAGCTGCTGGCACCGCGACGATCACACCCAGCAGCGTCGAGCCGCCGGCGATGATCAGCGAGTTCACCAGGAACTTCATGTAGTCCGACCGCTCCTGCACCACCGCGTAGTTCTCCAGCGTCCAGCTGAAGTTGAGGAAGAGCGGCGGGCTGGCGATCGCCTCCGCCTCGGTCTTGAAGCTGGTCAGGATCGTCCAAAGGATCGGAAAGAAGATCACCAGGCCGATCCCCCAGGCGAGGGCGGTGTTCAGAGCCTTGCGGCGCGGTGTGACGGCACGTGCCATGGGGGCCTCCTCAGCGATCCAGGTTCTTGCCGACGATGCGCATCAGGAAGATCGCGACGATGTTGGCGAGAATGATGGCATAGACGCCGCCCGCGCTGCCGAGGCCAACATTCTGGCTCTCAAGCACCCGCTGGTAGATCAGGTAGGTCAGCGTCCGTGTCCCAAAGGCGCCGCCGGTGGTCACGAAGATCTCGGCAAAGATCGAGAGCAGGAAAATCGTCTGGATCAGGATGACGATCGTGATCGCGCGGGCCAGATGCGGCAGGATGATGTAGCCAAAGCGCGCGAGTGGCGGGGCGCCGTCCATCTCTGCCGCTTCGAGCTGCTCACTGTCGAGCGACTGCACCGCCGTTAGCAGGATGAGCGTCGCGAAGGGCAGCCACTGCCACGACACGATCATGATGATCGAGACAAGCGGCGCGTCACTGAGCCATGATACCGGTGCTGCTCCGAACAACTGCCAGAGATGCGCGAACAGCCCGTTTGTCGGGTCCATGAACATGTTCTTCCAGACCAGCGCCGAGACGGTCGGCATCACGAAGAAAGGCGCGATCACCAAGATCCGTACAACGCCCTGACCCCACATCGGCTGATCGAGCAACATAGCCAGCAGCACGCCGAGGACGACCGTGATGAGCAGCACGCCACCCACGATGATCAGCGTCGTCTGGATGCTGGGCCAGAACGCGCTCGAGGACACAAAGCGGACATAGTTATCAAAACCCGTCCAACCCAGATCCCCGCCCCTGAGCGGTAGATACTTCCGGAACGAGAACCAGAGCGTCATCGTCAGTGGCACCAACATCCAGCCAAGGAGAAGGAAGACGGCCGGGGCCATCATAAGGCGCGCGGCGGATCGAGAATGCTGGGTCGCCATGGCACAAGACCTCCTTGTTCGGGCCCGCGGCCCGCGCGTTCAGGGAGTGTCGTATGGGCATAGTCAGGCGGCGATCGTCTCGCCGCCCGTGGAGGGCGCGGCTCAGTAGCCGGCCGCCTCCATCTCTTCCTCGGTGATCGCCTGTGCCTTCTCCAGCGCCTCCTCGACCGACTGCTGACCCGCATAGACGGCGGAAAATTCCTGGCTCACTTGACTAGCGATGCCGGCGAACTCGGGGATCGCGGCGAACTGGATGCCGACGTAGGGCACCGGGTCGACGGTTGGGTTGTTCGGATCGGCCGACAGGATCGAGCGGAGCGTCATGTCGGCAAACGGCACCGCCTTGTACTCGGCGGTCTCGTAGAGCGAGCTGCGCGCGCCCGGCGGCACGTTTGCCCAGCCTTCGTTCTCGGCAACGAGCGCGATGTAGTCCTTGGATGTGGCCCATTCGATGAACTGTTTGGCCTCGGCCTGCTGCTGCGTGCCGGCCGGGATCGCCAACGCCCAGGCCCAGAGCCAGTTCGACCGCTTGCCAAGGCCGGTATCCGGTGCCAGCGCAAAACCAACGCTGTCGGCGACGGTCGAATCGTCGGGGTTGGTCACGAAGGACGCGGCGACCGTCGCGTCGATCCACATGCCGCATTTGCCCTGCTGGAACAGCGAGAGGTTCTCGTTGAACCCGTTGGTGGCGTAACCGGCTGGTCCGCTCTCGTTCATCATCTCTACGAAAAAGGTCAGCGAGTTCTTCCAGGCCTCAGTATCGAACTGGGGCGTCCAGTCCTCATCGAACCAGCGCGCGCCAAACGAGTTGGACATCGCCGTGATGAAGGCCCCGCCCTCGCCCCAGCCTGCCTTGCCACGCAGACAGATGCCGTTGATCTCAGCGTCGCGGTCGGTCATTGCCGCTGCCGCCTCGCGCACGAAGGCCCAGGTCGGCGCCTCGGGCATCTCGAGGCCCGCCTTCGCTATAAGGTCCGTCCGATACATGATCATCGAGCTTTCGCCATAGAAAGGCGCAGCATAGAGTGTGCCGTCATGGCTGAGACCGCCCGCCATGGCGGGAAGGATATCGCCGACATCGTACTCGGCCGACAGATCGTCCAGCGGCACCAGCCAACCATTGGCGCCCCAAATGGGCGTCTCGTACATCCCGATGGTCATGATGTCGAACTGGCCGCCCTTGGTGGTGATGTCGGTGGTCACACGCTGGCGGAGGACGTTTTCCTCCAGTGTCACCCACTCGACGCCGATACCGGTCTCGTCGGTGAACTGGTCCGTGTAGCCCTGCATACGGATCATATCGCCGTTATTCACGGTGGCGATCGTGATCGTGCTGTCCTGTGCGACGGCCGTGGCCGTGCAGAGCGCAAGCACCGTCGTGGCGCTGATAACGCGCATGAGTGACATCTGTTCCTCCCGTGTTTGTTTGTTGATGACAGCTAGGCGCAGCAGCCTTCTGGCGTCAACTATTTTCTTTACGCGCGTAAGATTTCACGCCGATTTTCGCATCACCAACGCACCATCGAACAATGCGGACTGCTTTGCAGAGGGGCGCTGGCCGGACTCTATGATCGACAGAAGGCGGTCGAGGCTGCTGCTCGCAATTGCCTCGTAGTCCTGAGCGACCGTCGTCAGAGCGGGACAAGTGAACTTCGCATAAGGGTGATCATCGTGCCCCGCCACGCGAAGCGCGTGCCCGTGACCGACGCCAACCCGGAACCCATGCTCGTAGGCGGCTGCGAGCACACCTATGGCGAGGCGATCGTTGCTGCAGAGGAGCGTGTCGGTCGGCAGCGTACGCGCCGCCATCATCCGCCCCGCCTCCGCAAAAGCGAGACTCTCGAAGTTCCAGCCCGCTCCCTCCGCCGTAAGGATCATCGGCTCCTGCCCGAGCCTCTGCATTGCCGCCTGATAGGCTGCACGCCGCTTGTTGGCATTGGGATTCGGCGCATTGCGCATCTCGAAGAAGGCTGGCGGATCACCAGTTCTGAACAGATATTCTACAGCCACACCAATACTTTGATCGTTGTTCGAGCCGAAGAATGCATCGCCAGCATCCTCTACATCGCAGTCGAACAGCACTGTCTGCACGTGGCGCGTGAAGGCTTGCAGATCCGCAGTCTTGGAGCGACGGCCGAGCGGCGCTAGCAACACGCCGGTGGGCCGGATCGCCCTCAAGCTTTCGAGATTTTGGATTTCGCGTTCCGGGTCGCCATGAGAACTCAACAAGATCGGATTGAAGCCGGATGCGGCGCAAAGCGGCTCGAGTTTGCGCGCCACCTCGGCAAAGAAGGGATCAGCGAGATAAGGCACGACAATGCCGATGTTCCGCGTCAGGCTCCGGTTCTGGTTGATGGCGTAGACGTTCGGCGTGTAATCGTACTGTTCAAGCGCAGCTTCGATGCGCGCGCGCGTCGTCTTCCGCACCGAGTTTGGGTCGTTGAAGTACTTCGAAACCGTCGGTCGAGAGATGCCGCTGAGCGCCGCAAACTCCTCCATTGTCCTCACGCGCGTGTGCCGCATCGTTCTGCCTGCTACCTTACCGCTATAGCGCCTCAGACACCTTCATAAGTTTGCGCGCGTAAGATTTCTAGCGCCTGTACTAAGGTCAAAGGCACAGGACCTCAATCTATGCGGTGCACTGGGCCGGTGTACATTTGCCCCTCACTGATGCCAGAGCGCGTCATGCGCCATAATAGCGTTGAAAAGGGGCGCCGAGCGAACTCTCCGCATAGACTGAAGCCCATCGAGGGGGTTGCTCCTCTGGGTCGTGGCCGTTTGCTGCGAAGCAATCCATGACCTGATCCGTCCCCTTTGAGTGCAGCCACCCTGAACGGAAGAATGCCTTGTTCAAAGGAGACGAGCGATGGGTTCGAAGCGCTACAAACCCAAGGAGCGTCGCACAGCGATAGGGGCGCAGCGTCGCCGACGAGGGGCAGGTTGTGGCTGAATGGCGGGTCGTGCGTGAGGCTCAGACCTGCGCATTCCGGGGTCATCCGGTCAGAGATTCCGATAACATCCGGTCAGCCGTTCCGATTTGATCCGGTCACAGGTT
>JBCBYB010000080.1:0-9578 GCA_039816045.1 Pseudomonadota bacterium | reverse complement strand
CACCTGGCGCGCCGACCCCGACGACATCATCGCCGCACGAACCCGTGGGTTCCAAGCGTTGGAGTCGCACCACTAGATGCGGAGAGCATCGCTCGCGTGATCGACGCTTTCTTAGACATGCTTGATCTCGTCGCGCTCGGCTTGGCGACCGAGCCAGAGGCGACCGGCCACCCAGTCTATCATCCGGGGCTCATGTTGCGGGTCTGTCTCTCCGGCTATCTGAACCAGGTCCAGTCGTCGCGGCGATTGGAGCGTGAGTGTCGGCGCGATCTCGAGCTGATCTGGCTGACCGGCCGGCTCACGCAGGACTTCGAGACGATCGCCGACTTCCGGAAGGGCAACGGCCCCACGATCCGCGAGGTCTGAGGGGCCTTCGTGGCGCTCTGCCGCGGCATCCATCTGCTCGAGAGCGAGATCGTCGCCATAGACGGCAGCCGGTTCAATGCATTGAATGCCAAGGCGAAGACCTTCACGCGGGACAAGCTGCGCTGCAAGCTCGGCGAAATAGACGCAGCGATCGAGCGGTATCTGGGCGAGCTTGACCGCGCTGACCGCCCATCTGAGGAAACAGGCGGATCGCTTCCGCGCCGTCGAGACCCGCATGGATGAGACCGGCGAGGCCCAGGTGTCGCTGTCAGATCCCGATGCGCGCTCCATGGCGACGACGGCGCGGATGCCGCGCGTCGTTGGCTACAACGTGCAAAGCGTGGTCGAGGCCAAGCATCGTTTGACTGTCGCCCATGAAGTAACGATGCACGGTCACGACCGGGATGCGCTGTCGACGATGGCGCTTGCGCCGCTGGAAGCATGAAGCGGTGCTCGATCGCGTCCAACAGCGGCTGGACAAAGATCCATCGAAGCTGGCTCTGCGGAGCATGACGGCCGAGCATCCGTTCGGTTCGATCAAATCCTGGATGGGTGCGACGCACTTCCGGATGCGGCGGCTGAAAAACGTCGCGACGGAGATGGCCCCGCACGTCCTCGCCTACACCATCCGCAGGGTGGTCCAGATCATCAGCATCCCGGTGCTGCTGGCGGCAGTCCGCGCTTAGCCATCCTCTCTCACAGACCGTCAGAGCAGAAACGCGTCAAAAGCCGACCGCGCCGCTGCGCTAGCACCGCTTCGCAGCGGCAAGATGCGCCTTGGCACAGGCCTGCGCGTTGGGGACAAATAGCAAACCGTTCAGGAGGTCCGCCATGATCCGCTCTCTGGCCATCGCCACGCTCATGTGCTCGCTGCCCAGCGCCCTTGTGGCAGAGGAGGGCGCCAACACCATCCTCGTGCTCGACGCGTCGGGCTCGATGTGGGGCCAGATCGACGGCGTCAACAAGATCGTGATCGCCCGCGACGTGGTGGACCGGCTGCTCGAGGACTTCCCGGCGGAGCAGAACCTCGGGCTCACGGTCTATGGCCACCGCCGCCGCGGCGATTGCAGCGACATCGAGACGCTTGTCACGCCGGGTCCGGAGACGCTGCCGGCGATCAGCAGCGCGGTCGGCGCCATCAATCCGCGCGGCAAGACGCCGATGACGGACGCGATCATCGCGGCGGCCGAGGCGCTGCGCTACACGGAGGAGAAGGCGACCGTCATTCTCGTCTCGGACGGAATCGAGACCTGCAACCCCGATCCTTGTGCGGCGGCGCGGGCGCTGGAGGAGGCGGGTATCGACTTCACCGCGCATGTGGTGGGCTTTGACGTGACCGACCCGGAGGCGCTCGCGCAGATGCAGTGCCTCGCCGAGAACACAGGCGGGACGTTTACGACGGCTGCCAATGCCGAGGAGCTCACGCAGGCGCTGACCACCGTGGCGGTCGCGCCGGAGCCGGAGCCCGAGCCGCCGGCACCGGTCGATGTGACCTTCGAGGCCCGGCTCGATGCCGAGGATGGCCCGCTGGTCGAGGGCCCGGTGCTCTGGTCGCTCGCACCTCTGCCGGAGGGGCTCGATGCGGAGGAGGAGGGCAACGGCCTCACGCTCAGCATGGTCGAGGGCTCCTACGAGGTGACTGCCTATTGGGCTGCCGCCGAGACCGAAATCACGCGCCAGTTCATTGCCCTGCCGGATCGCACATTCGTGGTTGTCTTCGAGACGCCGGCCGAGACCGCGACGCTCACGGCACCGGCAACCGCGCCGGCGGGTGCGACCATCGAAGTGGGTTGGAACGGGCCCGGGGCGCCGCGCGACCTTGTCGGTGTGACCGATGCGGGCGCCGAGGACACGCGTTATCCCCACCGCTTTAGCGCGAAAGAGCGGGTGGAGGCGGGCAACCCGCTCCGCCTCCGCCTGCCGACCGAGCCCGGGGACTATGTGGTGGAGTACGCGCTCGGCGAGACGTCCGAGCGGATCGGTTCGGTGCCTATCACGCTGACGCCCGTCGAAGCGACGCTGACGGCGCCAGCGACTGTCGAGGCTGGCGCGCGTTTTGAGGTTGCCTGGACGGGGCCTGCCTATGAGCGCGACATGATCGGCGTCACTGCGGCGGATCAGGCGGACCCGCACTATCCGCACCGCTTCGCGACGCGGCCCGAGCCGGTGAGCGACGGCACGCCCCTTCGCGTCACGGCGCCGACCGAGCCGGGTCAATATGTGCTCGAGTATGCGTTCGGGCAGAACCGGCGGCGTCTTGTGGCGGTGCCGCTTGAGGTCGTGTCGGTGAGTGCCCGCCTGACGGCGCCGGCGACCGCGGTCGTTGGCGAAACTATCGAGGTCGGCTGGACGGGCCCCGGCTATGACCGCGACATCATCGCCATTACGCCGGAGAGCGCCGAGGATCCGAACTACCCGCACCGCTTCGCCTCGCGAAAGGTTCAGGTGAGCAAGGGCAACCCGGCCAAAGTGCAGGCGCCGACTGAACCCGGCCGCTATGTGATCGAGTACGCCCTCGGCCAGGACACGAGCCGTCTGGTCTCTGTGCCGCTCGAGGTGACGCCCGCGACCGCCCGCCTGACCGCACCCGCCTCGGCCGCCGCGGGCTCGGTGATCGAGGTCGCCTGGACCGGCCCCGGCTATGCCCGTGACTTCGTCGGGGTCACGTCGGCGGATCAGGAGGACCCGAACTACCCTCACCGGTTCGCCACACGCGCGACGCCGACCGACAAGGGCAACCCGGCGCGCGTGCAGCTCCCGACAGCACCCGGGCGCTATGTGGTAGAGTACGCGCTCGGGCAGGACCGCAGCCGCCTGACCGCCGTTGAGATCGAGGTCACGCCGGTGACCGCGACGCTCACCGCACCGGCGAGCGCTGCTGCGGGCAGCACCATCGAGGTCGCCTGGACCGGTCCGGGCTATCCGAGGGACATGATCGCGGTCACCTCCGCCGATGCGGAGGATCCGAACTATGCGCATCGCTTTGCTGGGCGGCCCGTGCAGGTGAGCAAGGGATCGCCGCTCCGGATCTTGCTTCCGGAGACGCCCGGGACCTATGTGATCGAATACGTGCTGGGCCTCGACCGGGTGCGCCTCAACGCGGTCCCGATCACCGTCGAGTAGCCGCAAAAGCGCTGCGGATACCGACAGAAGGATCGTCCAGCTGGCGCCGGTGCTCTGCCTCGGCTTCCCGATGTCGCTTCGGAATGTCGAGGACAATCGCAATCTCTAAGGAAATGCAGACAACCTTCGCAAACGCCATCGACGAACCGCTGGTGCGTCTGTGATCCGGACGAACGGCATGAGGACGTTGGCACGACAACTTAGGACGGTTCCGCCGACGCAGCGCCGCAAGGTCAAATCCTGTCATCACGCCAACCTGGCCCAAAAAGAACGGGCCTTCGGCCAGTGCGCCTTGCCGCGCGTCAGCTCCTCGGAGAGCACCCGCTTCAAGGCGCAGGCTCCATGCTCAACCGCAGACTATCACTCCGGGAAACTGGCCCATCTTGCTCCGGGATTGACAGGCCAACCCTATCCCAGAGAAAGGAGGCGTTCCTCCGGAAGCCAGGTCATATGTATCGCGCGTCCGTGGGCGACGTGATCAACATCGGCTCAACAAGCAGGTCTAGTTCCTATCTTAGCCCCAGGACGAAGCCGCTCTCGCGGCAGGAGTGCCCATGGCTGATGTCACGCACTGACCCGACTGTCTGTCTTCGCTGAGAGGGGCACCTGCCTGACGATTGGGGTCTTTTCCATTGTCAGACAGGAGGTTCCCGATGACAGAGGAGAGGACCACACCGCTGCGTGAGCGCATGATCGAAGACATGCGCATCAGGGGCATGGGCGAGAAGGCGCATATCGGTGCGATCAAGGGTTTCGCCGCGTTCCTGAAGCGCTCGCCCGACACCGCGGCGCCCGATGACCTGCGCGCTTATCAGCTCCCTATGACGGACGCCGGGATCACACCCACCACGTTCAACGCTCGGATCGTGGCGTTGCGGTTCTTCTTCGGCATGACCTGTGGGCGCGAGGAGATGAAGCGGTGCATGCAGTTCCGCAGCCAGCCGCGGAAGCTGCCGGTCGTCTTCAGCGTCGAGGAGGTCTCGGACCTGCGGATGGCAGCCCCCGGGCCGGGGCTGAAGTACCGCGCGGCGCTCAGCATCTCCTACGGTGCCGGACTGTGGGCCGCCGAAGTCTGCAGCCTGAAGATCGGCGATATCGACAGCGACTGCATGCTGATCCATGTCGATCAGGGCAAGGGGCGGAAAGATCGGAAGGTCTGCTCTCGCCCGGGTTGCTCGAGCTGCTCCGCGCCTGGTGGCGCGAGGACCGGCCGGACGCCTGGCTGTTCCCCACTGCCCGTCAGGCGAATGCCTGCATTTGCCGAGAGGGGGCAAGCCAAAGATCGCGCCGCTGTCGCCGCGGCAGCTGAACCGGGCGTTCACTGCGGCCAAGCAGATGGCGGGCATCAACAAGCCGGCCACGCTGCACACGCTCCGCCACAGCTTCGCCACCCACCTCTTGGAGGCCGGCACCGACGTTCGCGTCATCCAGGTCCTGCTCGGCCACGCCAAGCTGAGCACCACGGCGCGCTACACGCATGTCGCCACGACGACGATCCGGAGCACGGTGAGCCCCTCCAAGGTGCTGGCGACGCTGCAGGATCGCACGATGAGGCGAGGCCTGGAGTGACGGTCGGGGGCGTTGCCCCCCTCTCGTCGATTGCGATGCAATCGACTGCCGGGCAACGGCCCAAGACTGGAGATCGCCGACATCTTCCGTGAGCACGGCCCCGCGTGGCGGCGGGCCAATGCCGGGCATGTCAGTCTCGCGCAGCTCAGGGTGATGTCGGCCATCGTGGCCTGCCGGACCGAAGCGCTCGGCGGGCATGTAGCGGCGTGCGCGAAGTGCGGCCACCGGCACATCGCCTATAACTCCTGCAAGAACCGGCATTGTCCAAAGTGTCAGGGACCGGCAACGCGCGACTGGATGGCAGCCCGCGCCGAGGGCTTGCTTCCGGTCGAGTACTTCCACGTCGTCTTCACCCTGCCCGCTGAGATTGCTCGGATAGCCTATTGGAACAAGAGGGCTGTCTATGGCCTGCTGTTCAAGGCATCCGCCGAGACGGTGACGACCATCGCCGCCGACCCGAAGCGCCTCGGCGCCCGGATCGGCTTCACTTCCGTGCTCCACAGCTGGGGCTCCGCGCTCACCCACCACTCTTACATCCACATGATCGTCCCCCCTCCCGGCGATGCCATGCATCGCCTGCCGGGCAACGGGACGGCGGGCTCTCGCCCGATGGCGAGCGTTGGGTCGCCTGCCGTCCGGGCTTCTTCCTACCAGTCCACGTCCTTTCCCGGTTGTTCAGGGGTCTCTTCGTCGAGGGGGTGATCGCGCTCCACGGGGCGGGCGAGCTCACCTTCTTCGGAGATCTCACCCTGTTGGCGGATGCGCGCGCCTTCGCCGCCTGGCTCGCGCCCATGCGCAAGACCGAGTGGGTTGTCTACGCCAAGCCCCCGTTTGGCGGCCCCGAGGCGGTGCTCGCCTATCTCAGTCGCTATACCCACCGTGTGGCGATCTCGAACCACCGCCTCGTCCGCGCCGATGCCGACACCGTCTCCTTCCGCTGGAAGGACTACCGCATCAAGCGCGGCGAGCGTCCGACCGCCCGGGCACCGCCGAGAACGGCCCTGGCATGATGTCAGGGCCATCACCTTCGCAGAGAACAGTTCGGATCGGCCGCACAGTCCGGAAGCCGGTCAGGCTGTGCCTCCGCACCGTCCCATCGGCGCGACGGCCAGGATCGCACTCCCGATCACCCCCCGATCCAATCGCGGTTCCATGGATCGCCATCCTGTCAGCACACCCACACACGCGACCGCGCGCAGGAACGCTCACCGGCGCCGACAACGCTCGAACGCTTTCCCCATAAGACTGCGCCCGGCCCCCGCGGCTTCCGCCTTGTCCGATTTTTCAACGCGGGCCGTGGTCGCGCCCAGACCAACTCGCTCGCCGCGGCCCGCATCGGAAAACCTTCACCATTGCGGCCGTTGACCGAGGTACCGGATTGCAGCGGGCCCGTTCCCGACAATGGACGATGGTTGCGCCTGCGTTGCAGGTAGCGTCCAGGATCTTTCGCACATTGCTCACGCGACGGCGGCTCCGGTTTCGGTCCTGGCGGCCGTCAGCGGGTCCGTGTTGATGTAGCGGCGCATGGACCACTGCGTGCCGGCAATATGCCGGAGCCTGGCTGCGGCGGGGTTGAGGCAGGACTGGCCGTCCGGGAACGCGCCGACGACGCGGGTGCGTCTCCGGATCTCTCGCATGATCCGCTCCAGCGGGTTGTTGGTGCGCAGTTTGATCCAGTGGCTGTCCGGGAAGGCGTAGTTGGTCAGGGTCTCTTGCACGTCGGAGTCGAGGAAGCTCGCGAGCCGCGCCCCCTACGCTGGCGGCGGAGTTGGTCGACGACCGCCTGGGCTTTCTCTGCGGCCGCTGCCCTACAGGCTTCGCGCGCGCCGCTTCGCGACGTCCTGCGCGTGGATGGCCTTGAGCATGTGACTCACCTCGCGAACCTTCGTGCTGGGCACGTGGCTGAAGACGTTGCGATAGAATTGCACGACGGGGCCGTTGAAGAATGCGTCCATTCTCGGGAGTGCAGCGCCTCGAGTGGCCGCAGGGATCAGACGAGTGCCGGGAGGCCATTTCGGTGCGGCGACGGCCTTGAGGTCGTCAGAGAGGCGGAAATCCGCGCATAGAGGGTGATCGCGGGGCGCAGAAGGGCAAGAATGGCAGTCGCAAGCCGCTTGAGGTTGATTGCCGTGGCAGTCAGGAAGGCCTGGAGACGCATGTTGTCGAGGCCACGGCGCACGGCCCTTGCGAGCCCGTGCCTTCGAGGCGAAGAACCGCCCGTGCGCGATGTTCGCCTTGTTCGGCCGCAGGATCTTGCCACGCGGGCATTTCACGAGGTCGTGCTGCGCATCGTTGCGGAAGCGGAGCAGCGGCACCTTCGAACGGATCGGCTCGGCCTTGGTCGGGATGACGCCGGTGATCTTGCGCGCCTCGAGGCCCGCGAACACCTTTGCGTAGGCATAGCCGGCATCCGCTGTGACGGTCTCGCTTCTCATGCCCGTCGTCGCAGCGGCTGCATCGAGCCGGTCGAGAATGACCTGCCGCTCGTTCGTCTGGCCTGTCTTGATTTCGAAATCGAGGACCACGCCGCGGAGATCGTCGACAACACCATGCTGTTTGTAGCTCGGCTCGAGGCGGCGGCCTCGGGCGGTCGTCGCCGTGGTGGCATCCGGGTCGGTCAGGCAAACCGTCTTCACCTTCGAGCGCCTCGTCGTCCGCTGGCCGTCCTGCGCCGGTTCGGGGCCTGCGTCGTTGACCTCAACCACCTCCTCGAGATGGCGCTCGGTCAGGCTCTCCCACGCAACATCGGCGCGGATCAGCGAGGCGTCGACACGCACCACCTCGCCCTCGGCGATGCACGCGGTGACGCAGGCCTTCACGCTGCGCTGGAAGATCCGGCGGAAGCGCTCGGCACCCCAGCGCTGGCGGATGCGGGTCAGGGACGAGTGATCCGGCAGCCTGTCCTGCAGCCCGAAGCCGGCGAACCAGCGGATCGCGAGGTTCACCTGCGCTTCCTTCATCAACCGCCGGTCGTGGACGATGCCGAAGAGGAAACCCGTCAGCATCAACCGAACCGCGGCTTCAGGGTCGAAGGCCGGGCGGCCGACGCCGGGCGCGTAGACCTCGGCAGTCTCGTCATGCAGCCAGCCAAGATCGAGAACCGTATCGACCCGCGCCAACACATGGTCGTCCGGGACGAGATCCCGAAGCGATCCGAAGACGAAGAACTCCAGATGGCCTCGCCCTCGTCGCCGCAACATCTACCGCCCTCTCGTTATCGATCCTCAGCATCAGGGAATCAGCAGGCAGTGAGGTATTCAACGGCCCCACAACGCAACGCTGCCAGCGGGCCTCCGGCAGATACTCGGCAACGCTCTCGACCAGGCCGCGGCACGCGTCGGAAGCGATCAGCTCGACGCCTGGACTGCCCCGACGGAGTGGTGCGGGTGAATTGTTAATGCATGACCGGTCTGTGTTCGACCGGGATGATCGATTCTGGCGCGGGCGGACGGTAGCCGAGGGCACTGTGTGGCCGGACGGTGTTGTAATGGCGGCGCCAGTGCTCGATCAGTGACCCGAGGATCAGGAAACGATCCAGTGGATCGTTTGCCCGAGGGGCGACCTCTCGGAGCGAGAAGAAGATCTCGCTGTTGAGCATCTCATCTCGGAACCGGGCGTTGAAGGACTCGACGTAACCGTTCTACCAGGGTGAGCCCGGTTCGATGTAGGCAGTCTTGGCGCCGACGGCGGCAATCCAGTTCCTCACCTTCTCGGCAATGACGTCGCGAAGCGGCGGGCGCGCAGCGTCAGGGGCCGTTGTCGGACCGGATGTACTCCGGCGGACCGCGCAGGATGAAGAGATCCGTGAGCGCGTCGACCACGTCGACGGAATTGAGCTTGCGGTCGATGCGGATCATGAGCGCCTCCTTGGTGAACTCGTCGATGATGTTGAGCGTCCGTAAGACGCGGCCGTCATGGGTGCGGTCCTGCACGAAGTCCTTCTCGGCGAACTGCTGCGCAATCGCCTGTCAGGCGACGCATAGGCCCAGACGTGGTTCGGGTGCTCCGGCCTAAGCCGAATGCAGGAGCCATCGTTCATCCAGAGACGGCCCTTTTTCGGCGACGCTGCGCGCCCATCGCTCTGCGATGTCTCGGGACTTTCAGCCCCTCGCGCCGCCATATCCGCCCCACGCGCTTATGGTTCACACGCTGCCCGGCAGGCGATTGCCCTCAATCGCCGAGAGGGGGCCAGCCCGCGTTGTTCAGGAGGCCGGTGATCATGCGCCTTACGGCGTTTGCGGGCAAACGCCTGCCGGCCAATGGATAGCCATTGCGCCCGTAGTCCTTCGCCAAAGCGGACGTCCTCCGTGAGGAGAGCCTCATCGGACCGGCCTCGAGGCACCTGCCGCTGGGTGGCGCGGTGCTGCCCGAGCGTGCGGGCCAAGTGCGGCGCTCCGATATGCAAAGAACGCCACGCCAAGCGTCTGCCGCACGCGGTCGATACAGCGCCGGCGGCGCGCGGGGCTCAGCGGCTTCGCCGGTTTCGGCCTGAAACGCTCCACCGGAGCGTTTCCGAGACG
>JBCBYB010000007.1:0-161250 GCA_039816045.1 Pseudomonadota bacterium | reverse complement strand
ATACCTGCGCCTTTCAGCCGCCGGAAAGCCCGCAAAGGTCGCGATCACCGCCGTCATGAGGAAGCTGCTGCTCCTAGCCAACACCCTGCTCAGGCAGGACAGACTCTGGCAATCCAGAGATGCTTGACCATCACGGATACTCTATACGGCGCGCGAAAGGACGTCGAAGCGAGCAAGAAAGGCCTGTTTGACCGCCGCGGTCGAGGACGGCTCCAAGCGGATCTCGGCGGCACCACAGAAGCGCGGCCGCAGGAAGAGCTTGCCCGCCTCAGCATGGGTAAACCCGGCGAGCTGCGTCGCCTCGTACCAGGCGGAAATCCGGTCGGCCCGTTTGATCAGCCGCTCCAGCGCCTCTGACGGATGCGGCGGGAGGCCAAAGCGGATGTGCACCGATGCCGCCAGTCGCCCCTCGAACGCGCGGTAATCCAGCCCAAGGGCCGCCTTGAAGGGGCTGATCATATCTCCGATCACGTATTCCGGGGCATCGTGGAGCAAGGCCGCAAGCCGCTCACCTGCACTCGCCTTCGGTTTCAAGCGCCCGACCAGATCCTCAACCAACAGGCTGTGCTCGGCGACGGTGTAGGCATGCGCCCCGGTGGTTTGCCCGTTCCAGCGTGCAACCCGAGCGAGGCCGTGGGCGATGTCCTCGATCTCGATGTCTAGCGGCGAGGGGTCGAGCAGGTCGAGCCGGCGCCCCGAGAGCATTCGCTGCCATGCCCGTGCCGTCATCCGAAGCCCCTTGCCGTCGCGCCTCATCTCCCATAGGCCTCGGGATCGAATGCGTCCAGTCTCGGGCCGGCGCTGCGCGGGCCAGGACCCGGCCGCCCTTTGGAACCCGTCTCGCATCCGCCGGAGCCCGAACCATGTCCACCTCTCTCCCCCCAGGCTTCACCGTCGTCGGCCACCCGCTCGTGCAGCACAAGCTGACCCGGATGCGGATGAAGGACACCTCGACCGCCTCGTTCCGCTTGCTGCTGCGGGAGATCTCGACCCTGCTCGCTTATGAGCTCCTGCGGGATCTGCCGCTCGAACAGGTTGAGATCGAAACGCCTGTGTGTCCGACCATGGCCCCGCGTTTGGCGGGCAAGAAGGTCTGCTTTGTCTCGATCTTGCGCGCAGGGGACGGGCTGCTCCAAGGGCTTCTGGACCTCGTGCCATCGGCGAGGGTCGGGCATATCGGGCTCTATCGCGACCCGGTCACTAAGCAGCCGGTCGAGTATCTGCGCAAACTGCCGGACGATCTGACGGACCGTGTGACGGTGCTTGTCGATCCGATGCTGGCGACTGCGGGCTCGGCGATTGAAGCGGTGCGGATCGCCAAGGATGCTGGCGCACAAGATCTGCGCTTCGTTGCCTTGGTTGCGGCCCCTGAGGGCGCCGCGGCCTTCTACGAGGCGCATCCAGACGTTCCGGTCTGGGCCGCTGCGATGGATGAGCGTCTGGACGAGCGCAAATACATCGTCCCGGGGCTCGGCGATGCGGGAGACCGCCTTTTCGGCACCAAAGACCACCGCTCCGAGGACTAAAGCGCGAGGCGACCGGGCAACGCCGCAGGCTCCTCATTGTCCGTAAACCGCTTCCCTGGTATCTCGCCTGCCGAACAGGCCGCTTATCGCAGGAGCCAAAGCATGACTGACCACGCCGTCGCCGATCTGTCCCTCGCCGATTTCGGCCGCAAAGAGATCGACATTGCCGAGACCGAGATGCCCGGCCTGATGGCCTGCCGTGAGGAGTTCGGCACGAGCCAGCCGCTGAAGGGTGCGCGGATCTCCGGCAGCCTTCACATGACGATCCAGACTGCCGTACTGATCGAGACGCTGAAGGCGCTCGGTGCGGATGTCCGCTGGGCATCGTGCAACATCTTCTCGACCCAGGACCACGCAGCGGCGGCCATCGCGGCCTCCGGCGTGCCAGTCTTCGCGATTAAAGGCGAGAGCCTCGAGGACTACTGGACCTACACCGACCAGATCTTCCAGTGGGCCGATGGTGGCATGACCAACATGATCCTCGACGATGGCGGGGATGCGACGATGTACATCCTGATCGGCGCGCGGGTCGAAGAGGGCGAGACCGATCTGATCGAAACCCCGACCTCCGAGGAGGAGATCTACTTCTTCGCCCAGATCAAGAAACGCCTCGCAACGTCACCCGGCTGGTTCGTCAAACAGCGCCACGCGATCAAAGGCGTGACCGAGGAGACCACCACTGGCGTCAACCGGCTCTATCAACTGATGGAGAAGGGGCACTTGCCGTTTCCCGCGATCAACGTGAACGACAGCGTGACCAAGTCGAAGTTCGACAACAAGTACGGGTGTAAGGAGAGCCTCGTCGACGGCATCCGCCGCGGCACCGATGTAATGATGGCCGGCAAGACCGCCGTCGTCTGCGGTTACGGCGACGTGGGCAAAGGCTCGGCCGCCTCGCTGCGCGGTGCCGGCGCCCGGGTGAAAGTCACCGAGATCGACCCGATCTGCGCGCTGCAGGCCGCCATGGACGGTTTCGAGGTCACGACCCTCGAGGACGCCGTCTCCAGCGCCGACATCTTCATCACCACCACCGGCAACAAGGACGTCATTCGCCTCGAACACATGCGCGAGATGAAGGACATGGCGATTGTCGGGAACATCGGCCACTTCGACAACGAGATCCAAGTCGCGTCGCTCAAGAACTTTAAGTGGACCAATATCAAGCCCCAGGTCGACATGGTGGAGTTCCCGGGCGGCAACCGGATGATCCTGTTGTCCGAAGGGCGTCTCTTGAACCTCGGCAACGCGACCGGGCACCCGTCGTTCGTGATGTCGGCGAGCTTTGCAAACCAGGTGCTGGCGCAGATCGAGCTCTTCACCAAAGGGGACGACTATCAGAACGAGGTCTACGTTCTGCCGAAGCACCTGGACGAGAAGGTGGCGCGGCTGCACCTCGCGAAACTCGGCGTGAAACTGACCGAGCTGACCGACGACCAGGCATCTTACATTGGTGTCACCCAGGAAGGCCCGTTCAAGCCGGAGCATTACCGCTACTGATGGAGTTCCGGCCCCTCGATCACGCCAGTGTCAGGCCGCTTGGGCGGCTTGCGCTGCGCTCGGATCAGGAGGGGTTGGTGACCCCGGCCATCTGGACGATTGCAGAAGCCGGATACGAGCCGGGTGCCCAGCTTTGGGGCATCTGGGAGGGGGCCCGTGCACTCGGGCTCTTGGCCATGGTCGACACGCGTCATGGCCGCCCGTTGCCCGGTGACGAGACGGATCTGACAGCCGCCTATCTCTGGCTGCTTCTGATCGACCAGAGTGCCCAGGGCAAGGGCGTAGGCACCTCTGCGCTAGACCACGCCAAAGCCACGGCTCGCGCCTGGGGTTTTAACCGGCTCACGCTGACTGTCGTTCCCAAACCCGGGAACGCCCGTCCGTTTTATGAGCGCCACGGTTTTTCAGCCACCGGTCGCCTCCTCTACAACGGCACTGAGACCGAGATGGCCTGCACCCTCTAGGCTAAGCTGCGGCACTCCGTCGCCCGTAATCGAGACTAGGGTTGCGCTGCTGACTGCCTCCTTGCCAACCCCTGCCGCTGCCAAAGACCCGCTGGGGGTTGGGCGCGACTTGAAAGGCTCACAGGGTGCCGGTGACTTCGACGGTGTTCTGCCGGATACGGGCGGCTTCTTTGTCCTGACCACCGGCGCGAACAGCGCGCATATCTCCGACCCAGCAACCGCACGGAAAGGGCAAGTCTCACCGATGCGGTCGTCTCACATCGGAGCCTCGGATCAGGGTCCGATCTTCACGCAGGCAATCCGAGCAAGTTCTTGATCGATCCACACAGTGATCTTCGATGCGACAAACCCGGTCGTTGGCCAGCGATTAAACACAGATGTCACCGTAAATTCTTAAATCCGCTCGCAACGGAACTAGGGCCGCAGCCACGTTGCGACTGCGGTCAGACTTGCATAGTGTACTCCCGAATAGACCCGAGCGGAGCTTTGTCATGCGCCCACATTTTTTTGGTTTGGCCACTGCGGCCGTCCTCGCCTACGGGCCTGTAAAGGCCGCTGAACCGGAGAATTTTACAGTCGACACCGCGGCAGATTTGGCGCGGCTCTGTGCGATCCAGCAAGTCCACCCCAATTACGCAGCGGCGATCCACTTCTGCCACGGCTACCTCGTGGGGTTGCATCACTTCCAGGTTGCTCTCTCCGCAGAACTCGAACGTCCGCTCTATTGCGCCGAAGCGGCTGCCCCACAACCGACGAGGGACAGCGCAGCGGCGGACTTTGCGTCATGGGTCGAATCCAACCCGGAGCTTGGAGAGCTTGAGGCACTCGATGCCGTGCTCACCTGGGCCACCGAAGCCTATCCCTGTCCCTGATATGCGAACCAGGAGTTCAGCGATGAAACAAACTGTTGCCGCCCTCCTCGCGCTTACCGTTCTCACGGGCTGCGCTGGCCTCAGTGATACCGAACAACGAGCCATCACAGGGACTGCGGCCGGTGCTGCCGGCGGAGCCGTGATCGGTGCGATCGCCGGGAATGCTGGTCTGGGTGCCGCCATTGGCGCTGGCACCGGCCTGATTGGCGGACTGGTCGTAGACCGCGTGCAAAAGGACAAGGAAGCCGCCTATCGCCGAGGCTATGAGGCTGGGCAGTCCACGAACTGAGCCGGCCACACCGGGAAACTGGTCGCCTCTTTGGATGGAGCCTCTGCGTTTCAGGCCCTTCCGTCGGTCTCAATTTTCGCGAGCCCGACTGCACAATGAGCGTGCACTCGTCTCCTCTTGTCCACAGTAACGCGGCATTTTGCTGCGCCGCAACATTATGCGCTTGACCCTACCTCTCCTTCGACAGACCGTGGGCATGTTGAATGGAGGGGATTATGGCTGACGCGAGTAGCGCCGAGGAGACAATCTTCGAGCAAATCGCGATCGATCGTGTGGCGGATGCCGTTGTGGACCAGATCGAACAGCTCATCGTCTCTGGTGTGCTTCGGCCTGGTCAAAAGCTGCCGCCCGAGCGTGAATTGTCGGACGCGCTTGGCGTCTCGCGGCCAAAGCTGCGGGAAGCGTTCCAGACCCTCGCGGGTCGCGGCCTGGTGGATATCCGGCGCTCCGAAGGTGCCTTTATCAAGCCGTTGACGAACGAGGCGCTCTCCGGCGCCATGATCGATCTGTTCGCCCGCCACCGGAGCGCGTTCCTCGATTTCCTCGAGTATCGCCGCGAGCAGGAGAGTTTTGCAGCACATCTTGCCGCGCAACGCGCAACGGAGACGGATCACGATATACTGCGCGCGCTGCTGCAGGAGATGGAGACGGCGCACAACGAAAACGACCTGCCTGCAGAGGCGGAGATCGATCTGCGGTTCCACATGGCGATCATCGACGCGTCGCACAACGCGATGATGGTGCATGTCATGCGCTCGATCTATGCGCTGATGTCACGGGGCGTTTTCTACAATCGGGAGTTCCTGTTCGGGCGCGCCGGGACCCGGCGTGAGCTTCTTGAGCACCATCAGGCCATTGCAGACGCAGTGATCTCTGGTGACACCTCGGCCGCGGCAGCGGCCAGCGAAGCCCATATCGACTACATCGAACGCGCTTATCGGACCGCAGATGATGAGGACCGCCGCCGGTCGGTAGCCCGCAAACGGCGACAGGTCGGGCCGAGCTTGCCCCGACAGTACCGCAGCCGCAACGGCGTCGGCATTTGAGTGTCCACTAGAGCTTGTCCAGGAATGCCGTGATCGACGCCCCGAGGCGCTCGGGCTGCTCGACACATGGGATATGCCCGGCTTGCTGTATCAGGGCGAATTCGCTGTCCGGAATGAGCGCCGCCGTCTCACGGAGCGCTTCCGGCGGAGTCGCCTTGTCTTCATCGCCGCTGATGGCGAGACAGGGGAGCCGCAACGCTGCCGTGCTTGCGCGGAAATCGGCGTCACGGATCGCCTCGGACGTCCGGATGTAGCCTTCGGGCCGCGCCACTGCCACCATGTTTCGCCAAGGGGCCAGCCGGGCGGCGTCGGCTCGGAACGGGGCGGTGAACCAACGCTCCATAGTCGCATCGAGTACGGCATCCATCCCACCGGCCTCGATCTGCGCGATCCGGCAATTCCAGATCTCCTCTGAGCCGATAACCGCTCCGGTGTCGCAAAGGATCATCGCGCGCGTGAGATCAGGCCGCGCCGAGGCCAGTGCCTGTGCGATCATCCCACCGACCGAGAGCCCGCACACAACCGCGCTTTTGATCTCAAGCGTATCCAACAACCCGGCGAGATCCCGCATATGGTCTTCGATGCTCCAAGGCCCCGGCGGGCAGTCCGACAGCCCGTGGCCGCGTTTGTCATAGCGGACGATGCGCCAGCCCGCGGGGAGATGCGGCAGCAACGGGTCCCAAATCCGGAAATCCGTCGCAAGCGAGTTCGAGAACACCAGCACCGGGCCATCCTGCGGCCCTTCCACTCGGTAATGGATCACCACTCCGTCGATGATCTTGGTCTGCATGCCATGTCCCTTTGCCTTGGATCAGGCGCGCGAGACTGTCGTGTATCCGGTCCCACGTAAAGCGCGAAACCATAGCAGCCCGTCAGGCAAGCACAGATGTGGAGGACCTTGCACCAAGTCTTGTGCCCGGGCCGCGCGTGCGAAAGCCGAGCAGCGATCGTCCCCGCCGGCGATCCACATCGGGACTTCCGACGGGTTCTACGCTGCGCTCGCTTCGACCAACCAGGGTCTCAGGCGCCCAGCGGTCGCAGCAGCTCCCGGCTGATGATGTGGCGCTGGATCTCCGAGGTGCCGTCCCAGATCCGCTCGACCCGCGCGTCCCGCCAGAAGCGCGCGATTGGCAGGTCCGACATGAGCCCCATCCCGCCATAGATCTGCAGCGCCTCGTCGGTCACCCGCGCGAGCATCTCGGAGGCGTAAAGCTTGGCGCTCGCGATCTCCCGGTTGGCCGGCAGGCCGCGATCGAGCCGCCAGGCCGAGGCCAGCGTCATCCAGTCCGCCGCGTCGATTTCCGTCACCATATCCGCGAGCTTGAAGCTGACGCCCTGGAACTTGCCGATCTTCTGTCCGAACTGCTCGCGCTCGGCGGCATAAGCGAGCGCCATGTCGAAGACCCGCCGCGCCCGACCCACGGACATGGTCGCCACAGTGATCCGCGTCGCATAGAGCCACTCATTCATCACCGCGAACCCGCCATCGACCGCGCCGAGCACCGCGCTGTCGGGCAGCCGGCAATCGTCAAAGCGCAGGATCATGTTCTTGTAGCCGCGGTGGGAGACGCTCTCGTACCCGTCCGCGATCTCGAAGCCGGGATGCCCGCGGTCGACCAGGAAACAGGTGATGCGCTTCTTCGGACCCTTCGGCGTGTCGTCCTCACCGGTCGCAACGAAGACAATCACGAAATCGGCGTGTTCGGCGCCGGAAATGAAATGCTTGGTGCCGTTCACAACCCAGTCGCCGCCATCGCGGCGAGCCATGCACTTCATGCCGCGGACATCGGAGCCCGCATCCGGCTCGGTCATCGCCAGTGCGTCCATCCGCTCGCCCCGCACGGCGGGCAGCAGGTAGCGTTCCCGCTGCTCACCCTCGCAGGCCATCAGGATGTTCTGCGGGCGCCCGAAGAAATGCGTGAGCGCCATCGAGCCGCGGCCAAGCTCCCGCTCCACCAGGGCAAAGTCCAGGTGTGAGAGCCCCGCGCCGCCGACGTCTTCGGGGAAGTTGCAGGCGTAGAACCCCATCTCCAAGCACTTACGCTTAATCTCGGCACCGATTTCGTCCGGTACGACGCCGGTGCGCTCCACCATGTCCTCATGGGGATAGATCTCGCGTTCCACGAAATCGCGGACCGTCGAGACGATCATCTCCTGCTCCTCCGACAGCCCGAAGCCGAGCCCCGCCGCCGTGATCTCCGTCTCGTGCTGGTTCATGGTGTTTTGGTCTCCTCCTCGGATCGCCCGCCGCCGCGATATTGCCCGGCCAACAAGCCGATGCGGGCTGAAACTGCGCCGGTCGGGAAGCCGGCAACGACCGACACCAGCAGGTGGTTTTCCCCAATGCTTGGCACAACGAGAGCAAACGCAACGATGCCCAAGAGGCCGCCCAGAACGCTACCGGTCAAGGGCATGTCTTCCTCAAGCGCTGTGCTCAGACTTGCGAGGATCTTCGCACCAGCAAACGCCACGAGAATGCTGGGGATGCCTCCAACGACGAGGAACAAGACGGACATGGCCATGGCTGTGAGGGGAGAGACCGGGGAACCGTTGAAGGCCCCGATGGCCAACCCGGTAACCGCTCCCATCAGCGCCGGGGCCGATAATCCTGCGACGATGGCCACTCCGATCCAGTCCGCGGACATGAACTCGTCGGTCGGTCGCGGTGATCTTCGACGTCCCATGTCACACCTTCGGATCCGGGTTTTCTGTGTGCCCATCGACGGCGATCACCTGGCCGGAGACCAGCCGCGCCGCTGGCGAGGCGAGAAACACAGCCATAGCCGCCACATCGTCTGCCGTCACCCAAGAGCGCATCGACGTGCCTGCAGCGTAACCCGCACGGACAGCCTCCGGCGTCATCCCTTTTGCCGCAGCCTCGCGAACGACAACGGCCTCCATCCGCGGTCCCTCGACCGCTCCGGGACAGACCGCATTGGCCCGGATCCCAAAGGGACCAAGCTCCATTGCGAGCGTCTTCAT
Source organism: Pseudomonadota bacterium (assembly GCA_039816045.1). GTDB lineage: Bacteria > Pseudomonadota > Alphaproteobacteria > Rhodobacterales > Rhodobacteraceae > Thermohalobaculum. The sequence goes on along the minus strand of JBCBYB010000007.1, from coordinate 152,574 downwards.
CAACCCGATCACGCCCCATTTCGCAGCCGCGTAGGGCGCACGGTTTGGGTAGCCATAGATCCCCGCCGTGGAGGAGGTAAGAACGATCGACCCAGCACCCTGCGCCTTCATCACGGGCGCCGCATATTTCGCCGCGAGGAACGCGCCTTCAAGGTTCACGGAGACGCAACGCCGCCAATCCTCAAGCGCGATCGCCTCTACCGGCGCCGTCGGCCCCGCAATTCCGGCATTGGCACAGAGCGCATCGAGACCGCCCCAGGCCGCTGCAAGCTCGGCGAACAACCCTGCCATCGCTGCCTCGTCCGTCGCATCGACGCAACTGCCCCGGACCCCAGGCGGGAGCGCGTCCAAAGCGGCCGGGTCCACATCCGTGACCCAAACCCGCGCTCCCGCCGAAGCAAACGCGCCAGCCATGGCACGCCCAATGCCAGAGGCACCTGCCGTTACGAGAACCCGCATGTCTGTCATCCTATCGGGACCGTGTGGATGCGCGACGCCAGCCATCCTGCGTCGCTGCCACATGCGCTCTCGGTGCAACCCGCCGCGGGTGGAACGGCGCCAGGGGCGCACCGGCAGACGCGGCGCCCGGTCGAGCGGCGCAGGCGCGGCTCATCGCGGTGCACCGATGCCACGGCCAGCGCCCTCCGGCAGCGGCAGATCCGCATGGCGCGCCGCAATCTCGGCCAACCGGTCCGCTACAGCGTCCTCCGGCACACAAGCGGCCCGGGTCTCGAGGCTCACATGGATCAGCATCTGCTCACCCGTCGCCAGCAGCCGCCCGTCAGAGTGCCAGAGAGCGTGGAACAGACGCATCTTTTTTCCAGCCCCTTCGAGCACCTGCGTCGTCACCCGCATCGCGTCCCCGACCCGCGCCTCCTCGAGGAAGCGGATGTGGATCTCTACGGTGAAGTAACTCAGCCCGCGGTCGATATAGGCTTGGTCCGCCCCGATCAATCGCATCGTGCCATCGGCCGCATCCGAGAACATCTGGCCATAGCGGCTCTCGTTCATATGGCCGTTGTAGTCGCACCAGTCCCCCGGCACCACGCGGGCTGCCGTCTCGAAGGGCTGCGCCAGATCCGGGGCCTCAGGCGCCCCTGCCCGGTCATACAACGCCGCTTCGAAGCTCGCGAGCGTCTGTCCCGCCCCCCAACGGTTGCCTTTGAGGGCCTGAAGGATGGCAACAAGGTTGTCGTCCCGCACCCGTTCGAGATCCCGCGGCGAGAGGCCATCGGCCTGCACCTCGCACTGATCGCCGACCTTGTCGATGAACCCTTGGGTGAGCTCTGGCACCTCCATCAGCTTGGTCCACGGCCATTTGAGACAAGGCCCGAACATCGCCAGCATCGCGCGCATGCCGCCCTCGCCGCCCGCCAGGTGGAACGTCTGCATCGTCCCCATCTGAGCCCAGCGGAGCCCTGGACCATAGGCGATCGCCGCATCGATCTCGGCCGCGGTCGCCACATCGTCGTGCAGCAGCCAGAGGGCCTCACGCCACAACGCCTCCTGCAGGCGGTCCGACAGGAACCCTTCGATCTCGACCCGGCAATGGAGCGGATGCATGCCAAGACCCGCGTAAACCCCCTTGGCCCACTCGATCCAGGTCGGATCCGTCGCTTTGCCCGCCACAAGCTCCACCAGCGGCAGCAAGTAGACGGGGTTGAACGGGTGCGCGACGATCAAGCGTTCCGGCGCTTCCAACTCTGCCTGCAGATCGCTCGGCATGATCCCGGAGGTCGAGGACGCGATCACGCCCGTGCGGTTCACCGTCTCGATCTCCGCATAGACCGCACGTTTAACGTCAAGCCGCTCCGGCACGGCCTCGACAATCAGATCCGCGCCCTCGGCGGCCTCGGCCACGGATCCGACCAGCTCCCATCGCGCGTCCGCCGGCCGAGGCGCTGCAGTCAACCTGGCAGCCGCACGCTCTGCGGCTTCGAGCACCGCCGCCAGCTTGCGAGGCGCCTCCGGGTCGGGATCAAAGATCCGAACAGGCACACCGTTCTCTGTCAGCCGAGCAAGCCATCCGCCCCCGATGACGCCGCCCCCAATGATCGCCGCTTGCGTAAGGTGCGTCATTCCATCCTCATTGCCAGTAACCCGTGACCATGATCAGCGGCGGGGCAAACGCGATCGCAGCCGCGACCACCATCGGGCCCCGCCCCGAGCCAAGCGGTTGGCGCCGCTGAGCGATCAGCACCGCTCGCCCAACGAGGCCAACCGCACCAACCCAGCCATAAACGGCCAAGAAGGCCTGCTCGAGCGCATATCCCAGTCCCGAACCCGCCGGAGGGGGCCCAGCGAAGCGGGTAGCCCAAACCCACACCGCATAGCCAACCCAGGCGCTTGCAAGCAAACCCCACCAGATCCAGCGTCCTGGCACCATCGCGAGCGCAAAGATCGCGAACGGAATGCCCAGGAGTGCGATCAGCAGACCACCCATCAGTCTCGAGCCCCCGCGACACCCAGGGTTTGCCTGCGAAGGGAGGCGCCCCTGGCGGCGAAGCCGACAGCGGGCCGGAGGGGGCTCGATGCCCCCGACGGGCCGTCTTGGCTCCGAGCCAAGCCCGCCTCGGCCCACGCCGTTGCCACTGCTCCTTCCGCCATCTCAAGCAGGCATCGGCGCGCGCTTCTCGAGCATCAGCCGGGCCCGCACCTCCTGGGGCCCGATGACCCGGGCGCCCATCGCCTCGATGATGCCGACGGCCTTCTCCACTAACTGCTCATTGCGCGCGAGCACGCCCCTTTCGAGATAGAGATTGTCTTCGAGCCCGACGCGCACATTCCCGCCCGCCAGCACCGCCGCGGCCACATAGGGCATCTCGTTGCGCCCGATCGAGAACGCCGACCAGGTCCAATCGGCGGGCACGTTGTTCACCATCGCCAGGAAGGTGTTGAGATCATCCGGCGCACCCCAGGGCACCCCCATGCAGAGCTGCACGAGCACCGGCTCCGGGATTGTCCCCTCCCGCACCAGCTCCCGTGCAAACCAGAGATGGCCCGTGTCGAAGGCTTCGATCTCGATCCGCACGCCAGAGGCCGCCATCCCCGCCGCCATAGCCCGCAGCATGCCGGGCGTGTTTGTCATCACATAGTCGGCCTCGGCGAAGTTCATGGTGCCACAATCGAGCGTGCAGATCTCCGGCCGGCAATCGATCACATGGGCGATCCGCTCCGACGCGCCGGCCATATCGGTCGCGCCATCGTTGACTGGCAGAGGCGCCTCGGCCGAGCCGAAGACCATGTCCCCGCCCATGCCGGCGGTCAGATTCAACACGCAATCCGTATCGCTGTCGCGGATCCGCTCGGTGACCTCGCGAAACAGCGCACCGTCGCGGCAAGGTTTCCCGGTCTCGGGATCGCGCACATGGCAGTGCACCACGGCGGCGCCCGCTTTCGCCGCGGCGATCGCGCTGTCGGCGATCTCCTTTGGTGTGCGCGGCACATGGGGGCTCTTGTCCTGGGTGCCTCCGGAGCCTGTGACGGCGCAGGTCACGAACACCTCTTGGTTCATCTCGAGCGGCATGGAGCACCTCCTTTGCGATTTGCGGACCATGCCCGCTCCGCCCCGTACATTCCCGCCCGAAACGGCATGTCATAGACTGGAAACGTCAACCGCTGAGCGGCCAGAAAGTGAACAGACAGGCGTGCCCCGGATCGGTATAGAGAACGGCACGGAATTGCGGAGACGACCGATGGTGAGCCCCGACACCTTGGCCACGGTAGACAGCGTTCTTTGGCTGGCGAGCGCCTGGATGTGGTGTGGGCTCGCTGTGGCTGTGGTGTTCTTGCTGTGGGGGATCGACCGGGTCGAGCCGAACGCCCGCGGCGCCTATGCGTTTCGCCCGCTGATGGTGCCTGGGATAGCACTTCTCTGGCCCCTGGTGCTTGGGCGCTGGTTGTGGCTCGAAACTGGCAGCGTCGATCCGCTCTCGCGCCACCGGCCTCCACGCGCGTGGCACGGGCGGATATGGCTGGTGCTGTCCATCGCACTCCCGGCAATCCTGGTTGCAGGGCTGATGCTCAGGACCGCCGGGCCTCTCGAGCGCGCGCCGCTCTAGATCGCTCCTCCTGCGGGAGAAAGCCAATGAGCGTCGCCTTTATCCCAGTCCAGTGGAACCGCTCGAAATGGGTGTACGACGCGGTCCTGCTTGGGGCGGTTTTCGTCTACATTGCCGCCTTCTTGCACTGGGCGCCCGGCTGGACCGAGGTGACCCGCCCCGTCGACACCGCCATTCTGCGGGCCCGCGCCTTCGGCAGTTGCGCGTTCTTCATGCTGACCGTGATTCTCTGCATCGGACCGCTTGCCCGGCTCGACCGGCGCTGGCTTCCGCTCTTGTACAACCGGCGCCATTTCGGCGTGATGACCTGTCTCGTCGCGCTTGCCCATGCCGGATTTGTGCTCGACTGGTACTTTGCCTTCTCCGAGCTCTCGAAAGCGCAAGGCCTTCTGGTCGCAAACACCTCCTTCGGCATGGGCGTCGGCTTCCCGTTCGAGGTGCTTGGGCTCTTCGCGCTGCTGGTGCTCGCGGTCCTCGCCACAACCAGCCATGATGTCTGGCTGTCCTTCCTTGGCGCTCCGGTCTGGAAGGCGCTGCATATGCTGATCTATCCGGCCTATGCAGCGGTGGTGGGCCATGTGGCCTTCGGTGCGCTGCAGGATCAGACAAACCCGCTGTTCGCCGTTGCCGTCGGGCTCTCGGCGGGGCTCGTCGCGGCTCTGCACTGGGCGGCCCGCGAGGCGCCTGCGCTGGCGGCCGCCCCCGATGGCCGCTGGGAGCCGGTTTGTCCGCCGGACGAGATCCCCGAGAGCGAGGCCCGGATCGCCCATCTGACCACCGGCGAACGGGTGGCCGTGTTCCGCCATAAGGGCCGGCTCTCCGCCATCTCCAACGCCTGCGCGCATCAGAACGGGCCCCTGGGCGAAGGACGGGTTATCGGCGGCTGCGTGACCTGCCCTTGGCACGGGTTCCAGTATCAGCTGGAGGATGGCCGCTCGCCTGCTCCCTTTACCGAGACAGTGCCGACCTATCACCTGCGCCTGTCCGAGGGCTTGGTCTGGGTCGACAATCGCCCGAACCCGCCCGGCACCGCCGTCGAGCCACTCGCTCTGGAGGCCGACAATGAAAACGCCTGAACGTGAGATCTTCTTCGTCGGCTATCTGCCCCTGCCCAAGGGTTTGCGCGGGTTTCTGCCAGCCGTCGCGCTGCTGCTGATCTGCCTGTTCGCCGGGCTGGGCTTTGCAGTCTCGGCAACCCAGGACGATCCCGGCGACGGCGCATTCCGTTTCGACTGGGGCCGCCAGACTGTGACCGGCGTTCTTCTAGCCGACCCCTATCCAACGATCACACTGACTGAGGGCACGGAACGCTTCGCCGCGGGTCACACGATCATCCTCGCCGGCCAGGGAAAACGCGGGGCGGGCGAGCGCGCCGATGCGCTCGATGGCCAACTCGTGACGGCGTCGGGCGTAGCGCTCAAACGGGGCAGCCTCGCTATGCTCCAGCTCAGGGGAGGAGAGGCTGGGCTTTCCGCCGCCGAGGGTGCCCCGCGTGACGTTGACGACATCCCCCTTGGCCGGTGGCGCGTCACGGGCGAGATCTGTGACGGGAAATGCCTCGTCGGTGCCATGCGGCCTGGCCGCGGGATCGCGCACAAGGCCTGCGCCAATCTTTGCCTGATCGGCGGCGTTCCCCCGGTGCTGGTCTCGACGGGCGAGATCGATGGCACCGCCTTTCTCCTCCTCGCAGGTGCCGATGGTGGCCCGGTCGGAAGCTGGATGCTCGATGCGGTCGCGCGCCTGGTGGAACTTGAGGGCGATGTGGTACGCCGCGGCGATCTGCTGATCTTCAAGGCCGATCCTACCAGCCTGAAGGTGTTTTGAGATGTCCTGGCGCCACCTTCTCGGTCTTGCCGCCGCGATCGGTCTCGCCGCGCTGGTCTGGGCTGGCTACGACAATTACCTCAGCTTTGCCCGGTTCGATCAGCTCACCGGGCTCGAGGATCTGCGCTGGCTGCGCCCTTGGCTGACAGAGTTCCGGATGCCCCTGCTCGGGGTTGCAGGTTTCCTCATGTTGAGCGTTGCGAGCTGGCTGCTCAAGAAGCTTGGGGTCGGCGTCTGACGGCACGCAGCTGCCTCGCTCCCCTTGCGCATCGACCATCGCTGTCGGAAAACAACCTCAGAGACAGGCGGAGATGAGCATGCAGGACCCGGCCCGCCGGCGCCTTCTAGCTGGATTGGCTCTGAGTATGCCCATGGCGAGGGTGGCGCGCGCGTCTGCCGATGGCCCGGTGACGCTGTTCGCCGCCGCGAGCCTGACCGACGCCCTGACGGAGATTGTCGCCGGGGCCGATCACGAGATCCGAACCTCTTTTGCGGCGTCTTCCACACTGTCCCGACAGATCGCCGCGGGCGCCCCCGCAGATCTCTTGATGCTCGCGAGTCCCGTCTGGATGGACTGGCTGGAGGACGCGGGGCTGCTCTCGCCGGACACCCGGCGCATGGCGACCTCGAACCGGCTGGTTCTTATCTCGCCAGCGGGCGATGCCCAGAGCCCAGGAGAGGCCCCGACCCTCCTGCAGAACGTGCCTGGGCGCATTGCCGTCGGTGATCCCGACCACGTCCCAGCAGGGATCTATGCTCAGGCGGCTCTCATCAGCTTGGGTTTGTGGGAGGCTCTGTCGCCCCGTCTCGCCCGCGCCGACAACAGCCGAGCCGCCCTCGCCCTGGTGGCCCGCGGGGAGGCCCCGTTCGGCATCGTCTATGAAACCGACGCCCTGATAGAGCCCCGTGTGGCCATCGTTGCCCGCTTTGACCCGGCCACCCATCCACCCATCCGCTATCCTTTGGCCATCGCGAAGGGACAGGACCGACCGGCAGTCCGCCGGCTCTACGCCCGCATCTTGGGCGACGAGGGCCAGGCGATCCTTGCGGCGCATGGGTTTGCCGCCCGCGAGCAAGGTTGATGATGCTGACCGATGCGGAGATCGAGGCGCTGCTGCTCAGCATGAAGATCTCCGGCTTCGCCGTCTTAAGCACGCTGCCCGTTGCGCTGCTTTTGGCGGTGGCGCTGGCCCGACCGGGACTGCCGGGACGCGGCGTGCTCAACGCCCTCGTGCATCTGCCACTTGTGCTGCCGCCGGTGGTTCTTGGCTATCTGCTCTTGGTGAGCCTGGGCACGAGGGCTCCTCTTGGCGCCTGGCTGCTCGACACCTTTGGCGTCCGGCTGGTCTTTTCCTGGCAGGGGGCGGCGTTGGCCTCGGCGCTGGTGACCCTGCCCTTTCAGGTGCGCGCGATCCGCCTCGCGCTCGAGGCTATCGATCCGCGGTTGCTAGAGGCCGCCGAAACCCTGGGCGCGGGCCCCATCGACCGGTTCCTCACGATCTCGCTGCCTTTGGCAATCCCAGGCGTGCTTGCCGGGCTGATCACCGCTTTTGCCGCGTCCCTGGGCGAGTTCGGGGCGATCATCACCTTCGTCTCAAACATCCCCGGGGAGACCCGGACACTGCCGCTGGCGATCTACACTGCGATCCAAAGCCCAGGCGGAGAGGTCGCCGCAGCCCGCCTTGCCGCCCTCTCGATCGCACTGGCCCTCGCCGGGCTGCTGGCGGCGGAATGGGCGGCGGCCAGGGCACGACGGCTGACGGGAACGGCCCCGGGGCCCGAACAATGACCCTGGCGGTTCAGCTCTCACACGGCTTTCACGGTTTCGACCTCGATCTGGACTTCGAAGTGCCAGCACGGGGTGTCACGGCCCTCTTTGGGCCGTCGGGGTCGGGAAAGACCACCTGCGCCAACGCCGTCGCGGGTCTGCTACGGCCGCGCGCGGGTCGAGTATCGCTGATGGGTGAAGTGCTCTCCGACAGCACCTCAGGCGTGTTCGTTCCAGCGCGAAACCGCCGGATCGGGACCGTGTTTCAGGACGCCCGGCTGTTCCCGCATCTCTCCGTCGCCGGCAATCTCGACTATGGCGCCCGCCGCAGCCCTGAACCCCGCAACAGCGCCGAGCGCGCTCGCATTCTCGCCATGCTGGGGATCGAGGGGCTGCTCGACCGCCGCCCGCGCGGACTTTCGGGCGGCGAAGCCGCACGGGTCGCGCTCGGCCGGGCGCTGCTGGCCGGACCTCGGCTCCTGATCCTCGATGAACCGCTGGCTGCCCTGGACGCCCCGCGCCGCGCCGAGATCCTCCCCTATCTCGAACGCCTGCGGGACGAGGCCGGGATGCCCATCCTCTTCGTGAGCCACTCGCTCGACGAGGTGACCCGCCTTGCCGACCGGATGGTCGTGCTCAACCGCGGACAGGTCGCCGCGAGCGGCAGTGTCGAGGACATCATGGCGCGGCTCGATCTCTTTCCGCTCACCGGACGGTTCGAAGCGGGGGCTGTCATCGCCGGTACGGTCTCGGATCCCGGAGCGAACACACGCCTCGGCCGGATCGCATTTTCCGGCGGAGCGCTGACCGTACCACCGCTCGACCTGCCCGCTGGGGCTGCGATCCGTCTCCGTGTCCGGGCCCGGGACGTGATGGTGGCGACCGAGGCACCGAAGGGCCTCAGCGCGCGCAACATCCTGCCGGTGAGGGTGTCGGAGATCCGGGCCGAGAAAGGGCCTTATGTGGAGCTGCGACTCGATTGCGGCGGGACGGCGATCCTCTCGCGGATCACGGCCGAGGCGCTGGCCGATCTCGGGCTTGCCCCGGGGGACTCGGCCTTTGCCGTGATCAAGACCGTGACCATTGCCCGCGCTTCGGCCTCGGGCCGCCCATCCGGCTAGAGAGCCGCAAGGGCCTCCGCAAAGACAGCGCCATCAACATTGCCGCCAGAGATCACGACGGCGATCGGGTCTCCGTCTATCTCGTCGCCACGGGCGAGCGCCGCGGCCAGCGCAACCGCCCCGCCAGGTTCCACCACGAGCTTCAGCCGCTGGAACGCCACGGCCATCGCATGCTGCACTTCCGCATCCGTCACCGACAGACCCGGCCCTGCAAGCCGGGTGAGAACGGGAAATGTGAGTTGACCCGGCGTCGGCGTGCGGATCGCATCGCAGAGGGTTTGGGCGTCGGGCGCGTTGCCGAGCCGTTTTCCTTCGACCAGAGAGCGTGCCATATCATCGAAACCCTCGGGCTCAACCGTCCGCACTCGAAAACTCGGCGCCTCGGCCTCTAGGGCGACGGCCATCCCAGAGCTGAGCCCACCGCCGCCACAGCAGACGAGCACATCGCCCCCGGTCATGCCCATGGCCCGCGCTTGACCGGCCAATTCGAGCCCGCAGGTGCCTTGCCCCGCCATCACCATCGGCTCGTCATAGGGGCGCACGATGGTCAGTCCGCGCTCTTCCGAAATCGCGCCCCCGACCGCCTCCCGGTCCTCTTGCGCCTCACGGTCATAGAGCACCACCTCCGCGCCATAGGCCTTGGTGTTCTCAATCTTCAGGTGCGGCGCGTCCTTGGGCATGACGATGACGGCGGGGATGCCGAGACGCTCCGCCGCATGGGCCACACCTTGGGCATGGTTCCCGCTGGAATAGGCGAGCACACCGCGCGCGCGGGCTGCCTCGTCAAGCGTGGTCAGCGCCGACCACGCGCCCCGGAACTTAAAGCTGCCTGTCAGTTGCAGGCATTCTGCCTTGATCAGCACCCGACGTCCCGCGAGCGCATTGATGAACCGGTTCTCTAAGACAGGGGTGATCAGGGCAGTGCCTTCGAGCCGGCGCCGCGCCGACCGGACATCACGGATGTCAATTGCTTCGCGGGGGGCAGCGTCGCTCACGTGACACCTTCTAGGAACTGCTCAATAGCCGCGATGGCATCGGGTTCGTCCAGGAAGGGAACGTGGCCACGTTTGGCGATCTCAATCGCCTCGAGGTTCGCACAACGCTCCTGCATCTCCGTCACGGTCTCGGCGGCGAGAAGATCCGAGTTGGCGCCCCTGATCAGCAGCATGGGCAGGTCGGTCACCGGATCGACAAGTGGCCAGAGATCGATAAAGGGCTCGGACGCATCGAAGCCCGCCTCCGTCACCGCCCGAAGCGCCGGATCGTAAGAAAGCACCGGGCGGCCATCGCGATTATCGTAGATCGCCTCGGCAAAAAGGCGCCAGCGCGAGAGTGGCACATCGGGGAACGTGCTGCGGTATGCCTCGGCGAGATCCTGCGCCGCGGTGTCAAAGTCTGAAGCCGCCGGTGCCTTACCGAGCCATTGCATGATTGCGAGCAACCCAGCCGTCTCGAGCCGGGCGCCCACATCGTTCAGGACAAGCCCAGCCACGAGGTCGGGCCGTGCCCCCGCAAGCAGAAGGCCGAGGATGCCGCCTCGCGAGGTGCCGATCACCACGAGCCGCGTCAGGCCGAGATGCGCAACCAGTGCCAAGACATCGCCGAGCTCAATCGGGATCTGATACTCAGCCATCGGGTCTGAAGCATGCTCCGAGGCCCCGCGTCCCCGACAGTCGAGCCGGATCACCCGAAACCGCGAACCGAGCGTGGCGGCGACCGAGGCAAAGTCCCGCATGTTCCGTGTGAGCCCTGCGAGGCAGAGCACCACCGGGCCATCCACCCCCCCTTCGGCAAAGCTGTCCCTATAGGCCAGACGCCGGCCATCAGGGGCAAGAAAACTCTCCATCAGAGCGCCTTGACGATGCCGGGCACGGCCGTGAGATCACCGACGACGTGATCAGGCGGCGTCGTCAGCCTGTCCAGCGGCTCGCCCTTGCGGTTGACCCACACAGTGCGGAAGCCGAACGCCGTGGCCGCCCAGGCATCCCATCCGTTCGATGACACGAACAGCACCTCACGGCGGGCGATCCCAAAGCACTCTGTCACCAGCGCATAGTTCGCGAGGGCCGGTTTGAAAGCGCCCACGCTTTCGGCAGACAGCCAGGCGTCAAGTCGCGCTTCCAACCCAGCGCTCTTGACGGCCGCCCCCAGCATTGCCGGGCTAGCATTGGAGAGGATCGCCGTTTGCCGCCCGTCCGCGCGCAACGCGTCCAGGGTCGCCGGCACCTCGGGAAAGGCGGAGAGCTCCCAATAAAGCTGCAACAGCCGAGTTCGGAGCCCGTCCTCGGCAAGCCCTGTCGCCTCAAGCGCGTAATCGAGGCCGTTCTCTGTGACCTGCCAGAAATCCGTGTGGATGCCCGAGGCAGACCGCAGCCAGGAATACTGCAGCTGCTTTTGGCGCCAGATCTCGGCAAGCTCGGCCCAGCGCGCAGAGAAGACCTCCCGCCCAGGTTCAGCCGCCGCCTCCCGCGCAGCGGCCGCAACATCGAACAGCGTGCCATAGGCGTCGAACACGCAGAGCGACACAGTCATGCGCCTTGCCTCCTCAGGATGAGCTGCCTCAGCAAACGGCGTCGATTTGCTCCATGGCGAGGCCGCCAGGCACGATGGTGACGGGGATCGGCAGCCGGCCCGCCATCTTCTGCACCATCTGGGTGACCAGCGGCCCTGGCCCATCGTCCTCGCCCGCACCGAGGACCAGAACACCGATATCACGGTCCTCCTCGATCTGGGCAAGCACCTGTTCGCCAGACTTGCCCTCGCGGATCGAGAAGATCGGCGTGATCCCGGTGAGCGCACGAAGCTCTTCGGCCAGATCGGCAAGGCGCGCTTCGGCCGCCTCCCGCGCTTCTGCCCGCATCACTTCAGCAACACCCATCCAGTGCTGAAACTCTTCCGGCGGGATGATGTAGAGCAACACCACCCCACCCCCGGTATTCTGTGCTCGGCGGGCGGCAAAGCGCATCGCCTGGGCACATTCTGGGGTCTCATCGACCACCACTAGGAACTTGCGCAAACGGTCCTCCCAAACCGCTTCGGCCAGCATGCCACCCTGACAGTCGCGTGCCTGGGTGGCAAGGGGGCCTCACCCCTTGACCGGATCGAAGGATATGCCGCCGAAGGTTTGCTCGAGCGGCTGCAATTCAATGGCCGAGACATTCACATGCGAGGGGGCCGTCACCGCGTAGAGGATGGCATCCGCGATATCCTCGGCGGTCAGCTCGCGGATCCCGGTTTCCTTCAGCGCCGTGCGGCGCTCTGGATCGGGCACCGCTGCATCGTAAAATTCCGTGCGGACGCGGCCGGGCAGGATCTCGGTCACGCGAATGCCGCTGCCGCGAAGCTCGCCGCGAAGGTTCCACCCCATCATGCGGACCGCCGATTTGGTCGCCCCATAAATTGCCGACGGGCCCGGATAGACACCGGCTACCGAGCCCAAGGTCACGAGATGGCCGCGCCCCCGCGCACGCATCTCGGGGATGCAGAGCCGCAGAAGATCGAGCACCGCCGTCAGGTTTGTGCCGACGGTTTGCTCTATGTCTGCGAGGGAGGCGCCCTCGAGGCCAGTGATCCCAGCACCAAGGCCAGCATTGTTGACAAGGATCTCAGGCGCGACCTCCGCCAATTGAACGCGCGCCGACGGGTCGGTCAGATCGACGGCGTGCGGCCTGCATTCCGTCTCCTCGGCTAAGGCCGCCAGTCGGTCATCGCGGCGGGCAACCGCATGGACCACCGCCCCAGCCTCGGCCAACACCCGCACCGTTGCGGCGCCGATACCAGCGGAGGCGCCCGTCACCATGGCGACGCGGCCGGCGAGTGGGCGGGTCATCGCGATGCTCCGGCGCGGCCCGAGGCCAGAGGGGGAGAGACCGGCTGCAGGGACCACGCCGCGCTCATGGGTGGGTGGGGCCTCGGGCCGCGCCGGTCCGATGCCCGATCCAACCTCATGGCCATTTGGCGAGCGGCGGCAAGCTCATCAGCACCGCTTCCGGATTGTGTCCGGTTTCCAGACCGAACCGGGTGCCGCGGTCATAGACCAGGTTGAACTCGGCATAGAGCCCGCGCTTGACGAGTTGCCAGTCGCGATCGGCCTCGGTCCAGCTTTCGTCCCGGTGCCGCTCTGTCACGGGCAGGAAGGCGTCCAAGAACGCCGCCCCCACATCCCGGGTAAAAGCAAAATCCCCTTCCCAGTCGCCCGTGCAATGGTCGTCATAGAAGATGCCGCCCACACCCCGCGCTTCGCCTCGGTGCCGGATCATGAAGTAATCGTCCGCCCAGGCTTTGTAGCGCGGGTAGTAATCGGGGTTGTGCGCATCGCAGGCGGCCTGAAGGGCCCCATGGAAATGCGCCGTGTCCTCGGCGACCTCAACCATCGGGTTCAGATCCGAGCCCCCGCCAAACCACCAGGCCCCAGGCGTCCAGAACATCCGCGTGTTCATATGCACGGCCGGTGTCTTGGGGCTCCGCATGTGCGCGACAAGGCTGATCCCGGAGGCCCAAAAGCGCGGGTCCTCCGCCAGCCCCGGGATCTCTCGACGCGCCGTGAGGCTCCGCTGCGCCCTGTTGCCGAGTTCCCCGTAGACCGTGGAGATGTTGACACCCACCTTCTCAAACACGCGCCCGCCGCGCATCACCGACATCTCGCCGCCGCCCTGATCGCCGTCGCCTTCACCGGCCCGCCGCGTCTCTTTGCGCTCGAACCGCCCAGGTGCAAGATGGGCATGGGGACCCGTTTTCTGCGTGTCCTCCAGCCCTTCGAATGCGGCGCAAATCCGATCCCGAAGCTCAGCGAACCAAGCGCTCGCGCGCGCCTTTTGCTCGACCATCTCCGATGCCATTTCCTGGCTTGTCGCGGTTTCTGTCGCGGCCATATCCCGATCCTCCTGCGGCTCTTCCGTACCTGTCTAGGTTGGTTGACACATATCCGCAATGCGACGCTGGCGCCGATACAAACAAATGCCCGGGCAGTTGATCCAGAGGACTGGACCCGCCGCGACATCTGGTGTATAGCAACTCCCACACCAAGGGAGATCCAAATGCGCCTCGCTGACCTCGGCTGACACAGCCCCCGCCGCCGGATCCTTACCCCTCGCAGCGTACCGCTGCGGCCATCCTCATCGCGCGCACCATATGGAGCCCTAGGACGGGCGCCCCTACCGCGCTGTTCCGTATGTCGAGGCCTTCCATGTTCCGCTATTTTGAAACCCTGATCGATCCGTATCAGCGCTATGACGAGACCGCCGAGCTGCCGACGCGGCTGATGCCGTTCTTCGCAACGATGCTGTGGCCCGCGCGCAAGCTCATTGCGATCACCCTGATGCTCGGCCTGATCTTCGCACTCGCCGAGGCCGCGATGATCCGCTATGCGGGTCAACTCGTCGATGTGTTGACCGAGGCCGAGCCCGGAACGCTTTGGCAAGAGCACGGCCATCTCCTCTGGTGGATGATCGCGGTTGCGCTGATCCTGCGACCCGTGGTGCTGATCATCGACAATTTGGTTATGAACCAGGGCTTTTACGCGCCGATGGGCTCGCTGATCCGCTGGCGGACGCACCGCAAGATGCTTCGCCAGTCGCTGTCGTTTTTCTCAGACGATTTCGCTGGCCGAATTGCGAACAAGCAGATCCAGCTGGCGCCAGCGCTGAACGACTCGGTGCATCAGGCGATCGAAGCGCTGTGGTATGCGCTGATCTATCTGATCGGTGTGGCGCTGGTGCTTGGCGAGGTCGACGCGCGGCTGCTGATCCCGCTGGCGATCTGGTTCGCGGGGTTCTGCGCCATCGCCGTGTGGTTCGTGCCGCGGGTCACGCGCCTCGGCATGGAGGTCGCGGAGGCCCGCTCAACCCTCGCCGGGCGCATTGTCGACAGCTACACCAATATCCAGACGGTCAAGCTCTTCGCCCATGCGGAGCGGGAGGAGGAGTATGCCCGCGAGGCGATGGAGGACTTCCGCTGGACCTTCGCCAAGCAAACCCGGCTTTACACATGGTTGAACGTCTGGATTTCTCTGCTCGGCGTCGTGCTGATGCTCGGAGTGGTCGGCTATGCGGTCTGGCTCTGGTCGGTCGGCGCGATCACGGTGGGGCCGGTCGCGGCGGCCGCGGCGCTGGTGTTGCGGCTGCTCGGTATGGTCGACTGGATCATGTGGACGCTGTCCATGCTGTTCCAGAACATCGGAACCGTGCAGGAGGGGATGGAGACCGTCTCCCAACCGCTGCGGCTGAAGGACCGGGCGGATGCGAAGCCGCTCCGCTATGACACCGGCGAGATCCGCTTCGACCAAGTCACGCACCAATATGGCAAGCGCGCGGGCGGCGTCGAAGAGATTGCGCTCACCATCAAGGGCGGCGAGCGGGTCGGCCTGGTCGGGCGGTCTGGCGCCGGCAAGTCGACGCTGGTGAACCTGGCGCTGCGGTTCTTCGACCCGGACAAAGGCCGCGTGCTGATCGACGGGCAGGACCTCGCCCATTGCCAGCAGGAGAGTGTGCGGCGCCAGATCGCGATGGTGACCCAGGACACCGCCCTGCTCCACCGCTCGATCCGGGACAACATCGCCTATGGCCGCCCCGATGCAACGGACGCGGAGATCTGGGCGGCAGCGACGAAAGTGCGGGCTGACGAGTTCATTCCCGATCTTGTGGACCAGGCGGGACGGACGGGGATGGATGCCCATGTCGGCGAGCGGGGTGTGCGGCTCTCGGGTGGCCAGCGCCAGCGGGTGGCGCTCGCGCGCGCCGTGCTGAAAGACGCGCCGATCCTGATCCTGGACGAGGCGACCTCAGCGCTCGACAGCGAGGTGGAGGCCGCGATCCAGGATGCGCTGTCCGAGCTTATGGCGGGCAAGACGGTTGTCGCGATCGCGCACCGGCTCTCCACCATCCAAGCGATGGACCGGATCGTGGTGCTCGACCAGGGTCGCGTGATCGAGGAAGGCAACCACACCCAGCTGCTCGCGCAAGGGGGCCTCTATGCCCGCTTGTGGCAGCGCCAGTCCGGCGGCTTCCTCGACACGGCCGCCGAGTAGCGACAACGGAAACGGCAGGGGCCGGTCGGAATGCCCGGCTCCTGCTCTAGATAACAGCCCATGTCTGAGACGCAGCGCAGAGCACGCGACCGCTATACACCCCGCCCCGTGGCTCCCGAAGAGGAGCGCAGCTTCGAGCGGTTGTTCGATCCGTCCATGCTGGCCGACGGCCCGCCGCCGCGCACCCTTTGGCCCTTCATGCGGTGGTTGATCCGCGGGAGCGGGCCTGCGGTTTGGGGGCTGTTCATAGCGACGGTGGTGCTCGGGGCCTCCGAGGCCTATGTCGCGGTCGCCATTGGTTGGGTGGTGGATCGGGCGGCCGAGACCTCCGCATCCGAGATGTTCGCGACCGACTGGCCTTGGCTCGCCGGCATTGCGGCATTCTTCCTGCTGCTGCGCCCGGGGCTGATGGCGCTCACCTCGGGCTTTATGTCCCGCGCGCTCTATCCGGGCCTCTATCACCTCGGAGTTTGGCGTTTGCACGGGCACACCCTCGGCCAGTCGATGAGCTACTTCGAAGACGATTTCGCCGGCCGCATCGCGCAAAAGGAAACCCAGTGCGCGATGGCGATGGCCGATGCGCTGATCGAGACCATCCACGCCGTCGCCTATGGCGTCGCGGCGCTCGTTGCGGCCGCGGTTGTGCTGAGCGTGGCGGACTGGCGCCTCGCCCTGATGCTCGCGGCCTGGTTTGCAGTCTACGCTTGGCTAATCGCTTACTATCTCCCGCGCATCCGGGCGGCCTCGAAAGTGCGCGCCGAGACCAGGGCGGGACTCTCGGGCCAGTTGGTCGACAGTCTCTCGCACATGACAACGGTCAAGCTGTTCGCCCATGCCGGGCGCGAACAAGAGGAGGCCCGGCGCGCGCTCGGCACCTACAGAGGGGCAGCACTTGCCTATGGCCGCGTGAGCTGGGGCTTCCGGACCCGCCTCGCGGTGCTGGCGTCGACCCTACCGGTGTTGCTGGTGGGCGGGGCGCTTTGGCTCTGGGCGGCGGCACTGGCGAGCCCCGGGTTGATCGCCATGGCGGGCATGCTCTCCACCCGCCTCAGCCATATGTCCGGCTGGATCTCGTTTACGGCGATGGGGATCTTCTCCAACATCGGCGTGGTCGAGGACGGGATGCGCACCCTCGCGCCGCCTCACGCCATAACCGACGCGCCCGACGCCCAAGACCCGCCGCGGGCCAAGGGTGAGATCCGTTTCGAGACGGTCAGCTTCCGCTATGGACGGGCGGCGGAGCCGGGCACGGGCGGTCTCCACGGGTTCGACCTGACCATCCGCCCGGGCGAGCGAGTCGGGTTGGTGGGCCCATCGGGCGCCGGAAAGTCCACCGCGCTGAAGCTCCTGTTGCGGCTGCACGACACCGAGGAGGGCCGCGTCACGTTGGACGGGCGTGATGTCCGGGAGCTTACCCAAGACGGTCTCCGCCGTCAGATTGCCACGGTTACGCAGGAACCGGCGATGTTCAACCGCTCGGCCCTGGCCAACATCCTCTATGGCCGGCCGGACGCAGGGTATGACGCGGCGGTTGCAGCGGCCCAGGAAGCCTCGGCCCACGACTTCATCCTGGAGCTTGCCGACAAGCGCGGACGGTCCGGCTACGAGGCGCATCTGGGGGAGGACGGCGTAAAGCTCTCGGGCGGGCAGCGCCAACGGATCGCGCTCGCCCGCGCGATCCTGAAAGACGCGCCTATCCTGGTGCTCGACGAGGCGACATCGGCGCTCGACAGCGAGGTGGAGGCGGAGATCCAGGCAGCCCTCACCCGCCTGATGCGCGGCAAGACCGTCATCGCCATCGCGCACCGGCTCTCGACGATCCAGAGCATGGACCGGATCGTCGTGCTCGAAGGCGGGCGCGTAATCGAGGACGGCCCGCACGAGGCCCTGTTGGCCCGTGGCGGGCTTTATCAGCGGCTGTGGCAGCGCCAGTCCGGCGGGTTCCTCGCGCAAAGCCCTGCGGCCTGAGGGCAATGGAAGGCCCACTCGCACCCGTGCTCTACGACACTGCGCGTGCGGTCCCGAGCTGGTGGGAGGCCTCCGCCGGCCCTGGCCCTGAGCGACCGGCGCTGACGGGCGAGATCCGCACCGAGGTCGCGGTCATCGGGGGCGGCTATGCCGGGCTCTCGGCCGCGCGCACCTTGGCCGAGCGTGGGATCGGGGTCTCAGTGCTGGACGCAGGCGCAATCGGTTGGGGCTCCTCTGGGCGCAATGGCGGCATCGTCGGTTATGGTGGGACGAAGCTCAGCCGCGCCACGCTCATTCGACAGTTCGGGACAGAGGAAACCGGCCGCTCTGAAGCGATGCTCGCCGAGGGCATCCGCGATATCCGGGCCTTTTGTGAGAGCGTCGGCCTTGCGGACGCGATCCAGGGTACCGGCGAATATACCTTTGCCCATGGCCCTCGCACGGCGCGCGCGCAGGCCGCTGAGAGCCCGCCCGAAGGCTTCACCGCCGAGCACGTACCGCCCTCAGGTCGCGCGGATATCGCACGGTTTGGTGGCGAGTGGCTCTCCCCAGCCTTCGGCATCCATCCACTCCGCTATGTCAAGGCGCTGGCCGAGGCGGCAGAAGCAGCCGGTGCTCTCATTCATCCCCGTTCAGCGGTCACAGTCTGGGAGCGCGCGGGCAACGGCCATCGGCTGGTGAGCGCAGCCGGAGCCGTCCGCGCCGATAGGGTTCTGCTGGCCACAAACGGGTTCACTCCAGACGGCCTGCATCCCCAGTTCACCGGCCGCGCGGTGCCCGTGATCTCTAACATCGCCGTCACCCGGCCACTCACGGAGGAGGAGCACGCGACCCATCCATGGCTCGGCCCGGACCCCATGTGCGACACCCGGCACCTTCTCGCCTATTTCCGCCTGCTGCCCGACCGCAGGCTGCTGTTCGGGATGCGCGGCGATCTTCGGGGCTCCGACACCGTTGCGAAGCGGATGCATGCGCGCCTGCGCCGTCGGCTTGCCTCCGCGTTGCCGGGATGCGCCGGTGCCGAGACCGATTATTTCTGGCACGGTCCGGTTTGCACAACGCGGTCGCTGCGCCCCTCGATCGGAATGCTGGAGACAGAGCCGACCGTCTTTCACGCCTTCGGCTGGCATGGCTCTGGGATTGGGATGGCGACCCTGGCCGGCCGACTGGTTGGAGAGGCGATCGCCGGAGACACACCGCGGATCCCGACGCCTTGGCAAGGGTTGCCGCCGCGCATTCCGTTGCCAGGCCTCCGACCCCTCTATGTCGGGGCTATGATGGCGGCCTATGCGTTGGCCGACCGCCAGGGCTGACCTTTCGCCGCCTCGAGGAGCCGCGTCGCCGCGCGGTCAAAGGCCGGCACGTCCCGGGTGCTGAGGGCAAGGATCATCGCGCCCTCGAGCCCTGCGATCACGGCCTCGGCACCCGTGCGCTCATCCCCCGTTTCGCCGAGACAAGCCGCTGCCCAAGCCACCATCTCATCAAAAAACCGCGCGACTTCCGCTTGAACGGGCTCAGGCAATGCAAGACAGCCGGCACCGAAATGTCCCGCGAGGCAGATCCCGTGCCCATCCGCTACCGCCGCCCGGTAGATCCCGATCAGACGCAGCATCGCACCCGGCTCGGTCGGCGGGCCGAGTTCCGCCATCTCGCGCTCACGGAAGCGGGACAGCAGCGCCACAGCTAAATCTGCCTTCGTCGGAAAATGGTAATGGACGCTTGCGCTCTTCACCCCGACTTCGCTGGCGATATCGCGGAAGCTGAAGCCATTGTACCCCCCAGTGCGGGCCATGCGCTCAGCCACATCGAGGATTTGCGCGCGGCGGCTTGGACGTTGTTTTCCCGAGGCCCCGGACCCTTCGGGCTCTGAGGACGCAGCATCCGCAGCCTCGGTCTCATCGCCTTGCGGCATATCCAGAATTCCGGCCATCTCTACGGATCCCCCAAACAAAGAGGAGCCTCTCCGTTCCCGTGCACCCGCTTCTTAAACTCAGAGAGACCCAGGCGGCGCCAACCTCGGACCGAATGGGTTAATGATCCGTAAACATTTGCCTGCTGCGCCCGGTCACGCCCGGACGAAGGCCCTCTGGCGCTCGGGGCAACCGAACGCTAGGACAATGGGTGAGGCAGGAGGCAACAATGAACGATCTGTTCGGCAAGGATGGGGGCGAGGGCGCCGAGCGGGCCTATGACGCCTCCAGCATCGAGGTGCTCGAGGGGCTCGAGCCCGTGCGCAAACGCCCCGGCATGTATGTCGGCGGCACCGATGAGCGGGCCATGCACCATCTGGTGGCAGAGGTGCTCGACAACGCGATGGACGAGGCGGTTGCCGGCCATGCCAGCCGCATCGATTTGGAGCTGATGGCCGACGGCTCGGTCGAGATCACCGACAACGGGCGGGGCATCCCGATCGACCCGCACCCCAAGTTCCCAGAGAAATCAGCCCTTGAGGTCATCCTCACTGAGCTCCATTCGGGCGGCAAATTCTCCGGCAAGGTGTACCAGACATCGGGCGGCTTGCACGGGGTGGGGGTGTCCGTGGTGAACGCGCTCTCCGAGCATGTGCGGGTCGAAGTGGCGCGGTCCAAGACGCTCTACGCCCAGGAATTCGCGCGCGGCATCCCGCAAGGGCCGTTGGAGACGCTCGGGCCCGTCCAGAACCGCCGCGGCACCCGGGTCACCTTCCGCCCCGACCCGGAGATCTTTGGCGAGAGCCATCGGCTGCGCCCAGCGCGGCTGCACAAGATGGCGCGTTCCAAGGCCTATCTCTTCGGCGGGGTCGAGATCCGTTGGCGCTGTGCGCCCGAGCGCCTGCCCGAGGGCGATCCCACCCCAGCGGAAGAGGTGTTCCGCTTCCCGGGCGGGCTCGAGGATTTTCTAAGGGCGAGCGTCGCAGACACCACGGTGCTGGCGGATGCGCTGTTCGCCGGCAAGGTGGACTTCGCCGAGCGCTTCGGCACCGACACGCCGGGCTCGGTCGAATGGGCGGTTGCTTGGACGCCTGTGCGGGACGGGTCCGTCTCGGCCTATTGCAACACCATCCCGACGCCCCAAGGCGGCACTCATGAGGCCGGCTTCTGGGCGGCAATCACCCGTGGCATCCGCGCTTACGGCGAGCTCTCCGGCACCAAGAAGGCCAAGGAGATCCGCCGCGAGGATGTGGTGGCCGAGGCCGCGGCGATGATCTCGGTCTTTATTCGCGAGCCGGAGTTCGTGGGCCAGACCAAGGACCGGCTGGCCACCGCCGAGGCCGAGCGGCTGGTCGAAGGCGCCTTGCGCGACCGCTTCGACACCTGGCTCGGGGGCGACCCGAAACGGGCCGACGCGATCCTGGCTCATATCATCGAGCGGGCCGAGGAACGCCAGCGCCGCCGGGCCGAGAAGGAAACCGCCCGCAAGAGCGCCACGAAGAAGCTGCGCCTGCCCGGCAAGCTGGTCGACTGCTCCCGTACTGGGCGTGAGGGCACGGAAATTTTTCTGGTGGAGGGCGACAGCGCAGGCGGCTCGGCGAAGCTCGCGCGCGAGCGGGAGACCCAGGCGCTGCTGCCGCTGCGGGGCAAGGTATTAAATGTCCTCGGAGCAGCGGGTGCGAAGCTCGCGCAGAACCAGGAGCTGAATGATCTCTGCCAGGCGCTAGGCGTGGGGCTCGGGCCGAAATACCGTGAGGAGGATCTCCGCTACGAAAAGGTCATCGTGATGACCGATGCGGATGTGGACGGCGCGCATATCGCGGCCCTGCTGATGACGTTCTTCTTCGCGCAGATGCGGCCGCTGATCGACCATGGGCATCTCTACCTGGCGCAACCGCCGCTCTACCGGCTGAAGCAGGGGAGCAAGACGGTTTATGCCCGCGACGATGCGGAGAAGGCGGAACTGGAGGCGAAGGGCCTTGGCGGCAAGGGCAAGATCGAGGTGAGCCGGTTCAAGGGCCTCGGCGAGATGGATGCGAAGGATTTGAAAGCCACCACCATGGACCGCGCCAAGCGGCGCCTCATTCAGGTGACCGTGGATGGCGAGGACGATACGGGCGGTTTGGTCGACCGGTTGATGGGACGCCGGGCGGAGACGCGGTTTCAGTTCATCCAGGAGAACGCCCGCTTCGCCGATGCAATCGATCTTTGAGGCTGCGCGGCGCGTGGCAGGCCCCACCCACCCAGGCTGGCCGGTCGCCTGTGGCAGCGTCGTCCTCCCCCACAGGCCTGCCACGCGCCGCGGGATCGGTCTGGTGCGCCTGCGATGACCGGGGCAGACGCGCGCGCCGGTATGGCGCTGATGATCACGGCGATGCTGATCGCGCCGGGGTTGGATGTTTTTGCCAAGCTGTTGATGGAGCGGTTGCCGCCGGCGGAGGTCGCGTTCGGTCGGTTCGTAGTGCAGTCGGTGGTTCTGCTGCCCCTCTTTCTGCTCGGCCCCTGGGCAAGGCCGGTTTGGGGGCATGCGGCGGCGGGCGTGTTCCTCGGGCTCGCGCTGCTGACCATAAACCTCGCGCTGCGAGAGATGCCGGTGGCGAACGCGATCGCGATCTTCTTTGTCGAGCCCTTGGTGCTGACGCTGCTGGCGGCGCTGTTCCTGGGGGAACGCATCGGCTGGCGGCGTATGGCGGCCGTGGTGGTCGGGCTCGTGGGCGCGCTGATCGTGCTGCGCCCGAACCTCGCGGCCTACGGACCAGCGGCGGCCTGGCCTTTGGCGACCGCGCTGTTCTTTGCCTGCTATATGTTGGTGACGCGGGCGATGAGCCTTGGAGGGCCAGAGGGCCGCTCGGGGCTGCAGTTTTGGACCGGAGTGTTTGCGGCCCTTACGCTCGGGATCACGGGCCTCGGCTGGGCGGCGGTTGAGCCCGCAATGGCGTTCCTCGCCCCGACCGGTCATGAGATGCTGATGATGCTGGGGATGGGCGGGCTGGCGGCACTCTCGCACAGGCTCATACTGCTGGCCCTCGCACGGGTGGAGGCGGGGCTGGCGGCGCCGTTCCAATATGTCGAGATCGTCTCGGCGACCCTGCTCGGCTGGTGGGTGTTCGGCGATTTCCCAGATGGCTGGACCTGGGTGGGCACGGCGATCATCGTCAGCGCCGGGCTCTATGTCTTCCACCGGGAGAGCCGGGCACATCACCAGTCATAGGGTGGTGATGCGATGCCCCAATAGCATCCTGCATCGTTCCTCTTTTCTGTAACAGGAGGCGCTACGCCATCTGGAACATAAAGAAACATACCCGAAGGACAGTTGGGTCCCGCTGCCTTGACTGGTCCCAACAAGAATACCTGCTTCCGAGCGCGGCTTGGGAGTGCGAACACACAGCCAAAGGTGTCTGCGCTGAGACCAGATGCACGCTGGTGCGCAGCAATTGCGCCACAGGTGTATGATTGCATTTCAGCATCCATTGGGCGTGCGTAGCCATGGCCCACCATGTACGCCGCTGCGTCTGCCCCGCGTAAGTGATTGGGCACCACGAGCAGCGGGGCATCGGGTGGCAAGACTTCTAGAGGCGGGCTTGGGTTTGCCGCGAACCAGGTTTCGGCGATCCGTTTATTTTCTTGGAACAAGATTGGCCCGGGTCCCGGCACGATAGCTGGCAACTCTGTAAACTCACCAAGCTCGGGATGCCAGAACGCGCCAATGGGGACGGCGGCATAACGCTCGAGTTCATTCTCAAGACGCAAAAATTCGCGATAACTGTGTGCTCGTTCTAGCCCAGTAATGAAACCAAAGGGGATGATATCGCCGGCAGCCCACGCAAACACCGTCTTGCCGAGCTCTGATCCTGGCAGCACCACATCAAGGTCGAGGCTTGCACAGTCATTTGGCTGACCTGAAATCTGAGTTTCCCAATGCCTAAGGGTGAGCGGCACGCCCTCGGGCAACTCGAGCACGTATTGCGGAGAATATCCAACAATGTGAATGCCCGAGAGTTTTGCATCCTCGGCAATGCGAAACTTCCAAGCATTGCTCGCACCGCTCCGAATGTAGAGCAGAATCGGCGTCTCGCTTTGCTCGACGACAACGGTAATGGTTCCCTGAAACAAGTCACCGTCGGCGTTGGGGATCTCTTGGCTGTCGGCGACATTGATGACATGGGCCTCCGCGCCGGTGAGGATTTCGCGGGGCAGGAAGCAGCGGGGCAAGCCGTTCGGCGCACGCATGACCCGCTCGGCGGTCAAGCGCTTGGCCTCGGCCAGCAGCGCGTCCCAGTCTTGGGCCGCGGCCGGCGAGACAAGCAGCAGGGCGAGGATCGCCAGCGCTCTCATGCCAGGGTGGTCTCGATCCGCGCCTCGGCCTCGAGGGTGCGGTGGACGGGGCAGCGGTCGGCGATCTCCAGGAGCCTTGCGCGTTGCGCCTCGTCGAGGGGGCCCTCGAAGCGGATCACCCGGCGGAACACGTCGATGCGCTGGGGGGCGTCCTCGCAGCCCTCACAGTCGCGGATGTGCTCGCGGTCGTGGGAGACATCGACGGAGACATGGGCGAGCGGCCAGCCTTTGCGCCGGGCATACATGCGAATCGTCATCGCGGTGCAGGCGCCGAGCCCCGCCGTCACCAGCTGGTAGGGCGTGGGCCCGAGCCCCTTGCCGCCCACCGAGCGCGGCTCGTCCGCCCGCAGATAGAGCCCATCGGAAAAGGCAATGTCCTGCAGGAACCCGTCAGCATGCGCCTCGGACACGCGCGTCACGCCGTCCGGCGCCGTGGGCTTCGCGGGCTCAGGCGCGAGGTCGAGATAATGCGGCGCCCAGGCGGCGATCACGTCAGCTGCGTACTCCGCATCCTGCTCGCGGGTCATCAGATGGTCGGCATTGTCCAGCGTCACAAAGCTCTTCGGATGCTTGGCGGCGGAGAAGATCGCGCCCGCGTTGTCGATGGAGACCTGGGCGTCCCGCGGCGCGTGCAGCACCAAGAGCGCGCGGCGCATGCCCGCAACCGCCTCCGTCAACCTGGCCTGGGAGACATCCTCGACAAAGCCTTTGCCGATGGTGAACTTGCGTCCGGCGAGATCGACCTCGGCCGCGCCCTTCTCCCGGATCTCCTCCAGCGATGCGCCGAAGCTCTCGAGCACATGGCCGGGATCGAAAGGCGCGCCAATGGTCACCACCGCCTTGGCGGATGCGATTCGCCCCGCCGCCGCGAGCACCGCAGCGCCCCCCAGCGAGTGCCCGATGAGGAGCTGTGGCGCCATCCCGAGCCCATCGAGATGCGTCGCCGCGAGCACCAAATCCTGGACGTTCGACGTGAACCCGGTGTTGGCGAACTCCCCTTCCGAATGGCCGAGCCCTGTGAAATCGAACCGCAGCACCGCGATCCCGGTCCCCGCCAACCGTCCCGCAATCCGCCGCGCCGCCGCAATGTCCTTCGAGCAAGTGAAGCAATGCGCAAACAGCGCCACCGCCCGGATTGGCCCCGTCGGCCGGTCGAGCCGCGCCGCCAACCGGTCCCCGGCATGACCCTCAAACTCCAACTTCTCCGTCGGCATCTCGACCTCCCCTGTTGTGTTTGCGCCCTTCTACCATCTGGTGGACTGCCAAAGGAGGGGGCGCCCGATCACACCTCTGTCCATACGCTCACCCCTTGGCGGGCCCGATCCACGGCGATAGGGTGCGCGCCAACCCAATCAGGAGGGTCCGTAGGGTGTCTGAAACCGACAGTTTCATCCGTGAGGTGAGCGAAGAGGTCCAACAGGACCGCATGTTCGCGCTTTGGAAGCGCTATGGCCCCTATGTGATCGGCGGTATCACGGCAATCGTTGCGGCCTCGGCGGCGTTGAACTGGCTTGCCTGGCAAGAGCGCGAGGCGGCCGCCGCCCGCGGGGGCGCTTTCCTGAGCGCGGAGCGAACGGTCGAGGGACGCTCAGCCCTGGTCGAGGAGTTGGAAGGGCCGGCCGTTCCGGTCGCCCAGCTTCAGCTTGCCGCAATCCAGGCGGACAATGGTGAAACCGATGCGGCGATCGAAACCTATCGCCAGGTCGCCGCAACACCGGGCCTCAAACGCGCCTATTCGGATCTGGCGGCCCTCCATGCCGCCCGGCTCGAGGCCCCGACCCTTGCCCCGGATGCGGCTGAGGCACTGCTCGCCCCGATGTTGGAAGAGAATGCACCCTATCGGCTGCTGGCGCTCGAGCTGCGTGCGGTCCTTCGCTTGAACGCAAACAACCAAGACGCCGCGCGCGCGGATCTCGAGACGATCCTCGCCGATCCCGGGCTGACCCGCGGGCTGAACGCGCGGGCGCAACAACTGCTTGCCATTCTGGGCCCCGAGGACGAGAGCGATGACAGCTAAGCTGCTGGGCCGCGCCACGATCGCCGCAGCGCTCTTGCTGTCTGGGTGTGGCCTGTTTGACGACGAGGAGCGGCTGGAGGGCGACCGCCGGCCGGTGCGCCCGGTCGCCGCATCGGCAGAGGCCGAAGGAACGGTGATCCCGCGGACCCTGCCGGCCCAAGAGACCCGCGCCGACTGGACCCAGACCGGTGGCAGCGCGTCCAATGCGGGCGGGCATTTGGCAGGACCCGCCGGGTTCAACCTCGTCTGGACGGCCGATGCCGGAACGGGTTCGAGCTCCGACAGCGTGGTGACCGCAGCGCCCGTGGTCGGCGGCGGTGTCATCTACGCCCTCGACGCCGCATCGGAGGTGAGCGCCTTCGACGCCAGCACCGGAGCGCTGCGCTGGCAAGTGAGCCTCGTGCCGAACGACGATGAAGAGGGCGAGGAGGGCTTTGGCGGCGGCCTGGCGCTCGACGGAGACCGGGTGATCGCGGCCACCGGATTCGGGGAGATCCTGGCACTCTCGGCGCAATCGGGCGAGGTGCTCTGGCGGGAGAGCTTCGGCGCCCCGTTCCGGGCGGCCCCAGCCGTCGCAGGCGGCATCGCTGTGGCCGTGACCCGAGCGAGCCAGGCCTTCGCCGTCCAATCTGATACCGGCCGTTTGCTGTGGCGTGCCGAAGGTGTCGGCGCCGAAGCAGGGTATCTCGGCGGTGCGAGCCCAGCAATCGGCGGTGGCGGCGCGGTCGTCCCCTATGCCTCGGGCGAGATCGTCGCGCTCGATCTCGCCTCGGGCCGGCGCTATTGGGGCGCGGTCATCACCGGTGGCCGCCGCGGCCTCGCCCGCGCGGCGATCACGGATCTCACCGGTGACCCGGTTCTGCTCGGGCCGCTCGTGATCTCCGCGAACCAGAGCGGACGCATGGCCGCCTTCGAGGCGCGCTCCGGCCGGCGCATCTGGACCCGGGTGCTCGGCGCCACACGCCCGATCTGGGCGGTTGGCGACACGGTCTATCTCGTCTCCGATGCGGGCACGTTGCTGCGCCTCGACGCCGCCTCCGGCCAGACACTCTGGAGCCGGCAGCTCCCGGTTTGGGAGGATGAGGAGGACCGCGAGGACGCCATCACCTATTCGGGCCCTGTCGTGGCGGGCGGACGGGTGATCCTCAGCGACAGCATCGGCCAGATCTGGGCCATCGACGCGGTCAACGGAGAGGGCGGCGTTGCGGGCGAGATCCCGGGCGGCTCGATCACCGGGCCGGTGGTCGCGGGCGGCACACTCTACCTCCTCTCGGCCGACGCGGTGCTGCACGCCTATCGCTGAGGCCCCTTGCGGGCCGGGCGCCCGCCCGATAGGGAGCGCCCATGCCATTCGCTCTCGCCATCATCGGCCGGCCCAATGTCGGCAAATCGACGCTGTTCAACCGGCTGGTCGGCAAGCGCCTCGCGCTGGTCGACGACCGGCCCGGCGTGACGCGCGACCTGCGTGAGGGCGATGCCCGGCTCGGGCCGCTCCGCTTCACTGTGATCGACACCGCCGGGCTGGAAGAGGCCACCGACGACAGCATCCCGGGCCGCATGCGCCGCCTGACCGAGCGCGCGATGGCCGAGGCGGATGCCTGCCTCTTCCTGATTGACGCGCGCGCCGGTGTCACTGCGCTTGACCGCACGCTGGCTGAGATGCTGCGCCGGGCCGGCGCCACGGTGATCCTGGGCGCCAACAAATGCGAAGGGCGCGCGGCGGATGCGGGTCTCTATGAAGCCTTCGAGCTCGGCCTTGGCGAGCCCATCGGCATCTCCGCCGAACATGGCGAGGGAATGGGCGAGTTGCTGGCGGCTCTGACGCCGCTCACCGAGGCGCATGAGAAGGCGTCTGAGGCGGCCGCACGCCACAGCGGCGCCGACGATGACCCACTGGCGGAGAACCGACCGCTCCAGATCGCCATCACCGGGCGCCCCAATGCCGGCAAATCGACGCTGGTGAACACCATCCTCGGCGAGGACCGGTTGCTGACGGGCCCCGAGGCCGGCCTTACCCGCGACGCGATCTCCGTCGAAACCGACTGGGGCGGGCGGCGGTACCGGCTCCACGACACGGCGGGGCTGCGCAAGAAGGCCAAGGTGCAGGAGGTGCTCGACCGGCTCTCCTCCTCGGACGCGCTGCGCGCCATCCGCTTCGCCGAGGTGATCGTGCTGCTGATGGAGGCGGATCAGGCCTTTGAGACCCAGGATCTGCGCCTCGCCGACCTCGCCGAACGAGAGGGGCGCGCCGTGGTGCTCGCCATTTCGAAATGGGATCTGGTGGAGGACAAGCAGGCTCGCGCGAAGGACCTGCGCGAGAAGGCCGACCGCCTGCTTCCACAGCTCCGGGGCGCGCCGGTGGTGCCGATCTCCGGCCTGACGGGGCGCGGCCTAGACAAGCTCGAAGCGGCGATCCGGCAGATGCACGCCACCTGGAACCAGCGGGTCACGACAGCCAAGCTCAACGACTGGCTGGCGCGTCAGCTCGAGGAACACCCGCCGCCCGCGCCCGGAGGCCGCCGCATCCGCCTGCGCTTCATGACCCAGGTGCGCACCCGCCCGCCCGGCTTCGTGGTGATGTGCTCACGCCCCGACGAGCTGCCGGACAGCTACACGCGCTATCTCTCCCAAGGGCTCCGGCGGGACTTTGGCTTCCAAGGCGTGCCGCTGCGGCTGCATTTGCGCAAACCCGACAACCCCTACGCCAAAGACTAATCAGTCGGTTGGATCCATCACTTCGAAGGGAACGCCCGGCGTGTCCTTGGCGGCACGGATCACCAGCGAGGTCTTCACCGAGGCCACATTGGGTGCGGCCGTCAGGTCGTCGGTCAGGAAGCTTTGGAAACTCGCCAGGGTCGGCGCCATGCATTTCAGGAGAAAGTCGATCTCCCCGTTCAGCATGAAGCACTCGCGCACCAGCGGCCATGCGCGGGCCTGCTCCTCAAAGGCGCTCAGATCCGCCCCGGCCTGGCTCTTAAGGCTGACCATCGCGAAGACCATCACCTCGAAGCCGAGGGCACGCGGATTGACCTGCGCGTGATAGCCCTCGATATATCCCGTCTCCTCCAACCCGCGCACGCGGCGCAGACAGGGCGGAGCCGAAATTCCGACCCGACGCGACAGCTCGACATTGGTCATCCGCCCATCCTCCTGCAATTCGCGAAGGATCTTGACGTCGATCTCGTCGAGCTTGGTTCCGGTCATTGGGTAAATCCTGTATCGCAGAGGCGTTGGCCGCCTGATTGCGGCCTCTGTACGCTGCACCGCCGCAAAAAGCAATAAAATTACGCCTCAGGGCAAGATATGGAAACGCAGACTACCCTAAAGGCAGTGAACGTTTGGGCGCTCACGGATGGGCGCGCGGGCAACGCAGCGCAGGCATTGGGGCTGGCGGAGGCAATCGGACGGGCCCGTCCAGTGCATATCGCTGTCCATGCGGCAGAGCCCGGACGCCTGGCGGCCCTCCTTCCTGCAGCGGTGTCGCTGGCGCTCGGCGTCCTGCCTGGCTGGCCCGAAGCGGGCTATTCGGGCGTGCCCGCAGGTCTCCCGGATCTGGTGATCGGGGCGGGCCGCAGGATCGCGCCCTTGGTCGCGGCGTTGGGGCGGCGCGGAGCAAAGACTGTCCAAGTGCTCGACCCGCAGATGCCCCATTCCGCCTTCGACGCCGTTGTGGTGCCGGAGCATGACGGCGTGACGGGGCCAAGGGTGCTGACCAGCCTCGGCGCGCCTGGGCGGATCACTCCGGCGCGGGTGGCGGAGGCGGCAAACGCTTGGGCGGACAGGGTCGCCCCCCTGCCGAAGCCGCGGCTAGCGGTGCTGATTGGTGGCCCCGGGCGCATGGCAAGCTGGGAGGCCGATACCGGCGCCCGCCTGGTCACAGCCCTTACCACGCTCGCCGAGACGCACAGCCTGCTCGTCACCGCGTCCCGCCGCACCGATCCCGCGGTGATGACGGCGTTGGAGACCGCCCTCGACCCGGCGCGTCACCTCCTCCACGCAGGCACCGGCGAAAATCCCTACCCCGCGATCCTGGGGCTGGCCGACGCCGTGCTTGTCACGGAAGACTCGGTGAACATGGCCTCCGAGGCCGCCTCCACCGGGCTCCCGGTACACATCTTCCGCACCGGTGGCGCGTCCGACAAGGCGCAGCGGTTCCACACCGCGCTCGCCGCCCGGGGTATCGCTCGCGACTTTACCGGCCAGATCGAGCGCTGGTCCTACCGACCCCTCGCCGAAGCCGACCGCTTGGCGGCAGAGATCCTCGCCCGGCTCTCTATGGCGTGAGGCCCCTTGGCGCGGGCCGCGGCCCTGCCTATCTTGGCCCGACCCCAGCGCCAGAGGAGAGTGCCGATGTCTGCGAGTCCAGCCGATCCCCGCCATGTCCGCGTGCTGATCGTCGGCTCGGGCCCTGCGGGCTATACCGCCGCCGTCTATGCCTCACGCGCTCTGCTGGAGCCGGTGCTGATCCAGGGCCTGCAGCCGGGCGGGCAGCTCACCATCACCACGGAGGTCGAGAACTGGCCCGGATTGATCACCACCCAAGGCCCTGAGCTGATGGTGCAGATGGAGGCCCATGCCAAGGCCGTCGGCACGGAGATCGTGGCGGATATCGTGACCAAGCTCGACCTCTCGCAGCGCCCGTTCCGCGCCGAGACCGACAGCGGTCAGGTTTGGCTGGCCGACAGCGTGATCCTGGCGACGGGAGCACAGGCGAAATGGCTCGGCATCCCGTCGGAGCAGACGTTTATGGGGACCGGCGTCTCGGCTTGCGCCACCTGCGACGGCTTCTTCTATCGCGGACGCGAGGTGATCGTGGTGGGCGGCGGCAACACAGCCGTGGAGGAGGCGCTCTATCTCGCCGGGCTCGCCTCCAAGGTCACGCTGGTGCACCGCCGCGACAGCCTGCGCGCCGAGGCCATCCTGCAGAAGCGGCTGTTCAACCATCCCAAGATCGAGGTGGTCTGGGACCATGTGGTGGATGAGATCCTTGGCAGCCCAGCCGCTGGCGTGACCGGCGCGCGCCTCGCCCACGCCCAAACCGGAGAGACGCGGGAAGTCGAGGCCGCAGGGGTCTTCGTCGCCATCGGCCACGCACCGGCGAGCCAGCTCGTCGCGGACCAGCTGGAGACCCATCATGGCGGCTATGTGGTGACCGCCCCCGACAGCACGGCGACTTCGATCCCGGGCGTCTTCGCGGCAGGCGATGTGACCGACCATATCTATCGCCAGGCCGTGACGTCAGCCGGGATGGGATGCATGGCCGCGCTGGAGGCTGAGCGGTTTCTCGGCGAGCAAAGCGATGCCACGAGCGACGTTCAGGCTGCAGAATAGCCCCAAAAGCACAGCGCCCCGGCCCTCACCCATGGGGGGATTGGGACCGGGGCGGATCGTACCGGGGATTAAACGCAGCAGAACCCGGTTCGATCACCGACCGGCTGAAGCAACCGGCCGAATGGTTAAGCACGAATACAGAGTGAGGCCTGTATCGACGCCTTGCCCAACACTACGCGCGCCTTCTTCACACATAAACAACTCACGGTTATCAGGTACTTTACTCAACACGCACAGAACGCCGGTATAACCTCACTGAACTGCCGGCTTACGCTATCGCCCTGACACACACACCGTGGAACCTTCACGCGACAGTGAGGTTTTGCCCCGAGAAAGCGTCGGAATGAGGCGCGCAGAAAGGTCTTTTTTTGGCGTAATCGGGCCAAAAGATGACAATCCCTTAATCCGGGTAAGTCGCTGGTGGAATTGAGTTAAATTGAAACAGCTAACTTGGGAATTTGTTGTCTCGAGGGAAGCCTCTCGGCGCCATTCTGCCCGCGCCAGCACGCTTGCCGAGCCACTCGCTCAGATCAGGTTCCCGACGGGTCCTTCCCCCGCTCTCGGTCCATGAGAGTCCCTCGGCAAAGATGAGCGTGCAGGCATCCGCCATGCCGCCGTCCTTGTACTTCTGGAGGCGCACGCCCTTACCGCGGGCCATGTCCGGCATCTCATCGAGCGGAAAGACCAGCATTTTTCGGTTCTCACCAACCACGGCGACATGGGTGTGGCCGGGCGCGATCGGGCGGCACACGGTCGCCGTGACCCCGTCACGCACCGTCAGAACCTGCCGTCCAGTGCGGGTCTGAGCCACCAGCGCGTCCTCTTCCACCACAAACCCTTCGCCCGCCGAGGAGGCGATGAGCCGCTTGCCCCCTGGGCGGTGCACGAAGAGCGTCACCAGCGCATCGTCATTGGCCAGATCGACCGTGAGGCGCACCGGCTCTCCCATCCCACGCCCGCCGGGCAGCCGATCGGCACCGAGGGTAAACACCCGCCCCGAGGCAGCCATCGCCAACAGCTTGTCTGTCGTCTGCGCGTGGAACAGGAATTTCGGCCCGTCGCCGTCGCGGTACTTGACCTCGGTGTCGAGGGAAATGTGGCCCTTCATGGCGCGGATCCAGCCCTCGGCCGAGCAGACAACCGTGATCGGCTCGCGTTCGATCAGCGCCTCGGCCGGGACTTCGTCGATCTCAGGCGCAGACTCCAGCGCAGTCCGTCGAGCCCCCACGGGATACGCGTCTCGCCCCGCGCGCGCCGCCGCCACATCCTCCGCCGAGCGCACAAACCGCAGCGCCCGCGGCGCGCCAAAGCGTTCTCGGGTTTCCCGGATCTGCTCGGCAATCTTATCCCACTGCGCCTCCTCATCCGCCAACAGCGCCTGCAGATCCCCCTGCTCGGCGGTCAGCGTATCGCGCTCCTCGCGCAGCTGCATCTCCTCCAGCCGGCGCAAGGACCGAAGCCGCATGTTCAGGATCGCCTCGGCCTGGGTGTCGGTCAGCCGGACGCCGTCGCCCCAGTCTTCCTCCATCAGCGCGCGCTTTGCCTCGTCCTCGGTGCGGATGATCTCGATCACCCGGTCGAGGTTCAGGAAGGCGATGATGTAGCCCTCCAGAACCTCCAGCCGGTGCGCGATCTTCTGCAGCCGGTGGCGCGAGCGCCGCTGTAGTACCGCGCGGCGATGGTCGAGGAAGGCGCGCAGGACATCGCGCAGAGAGCAGACACGCGGTGTGCGTCCGTCGATCAGCACGTTCATGTTGAGCGGGAAGCGCG
The DNA here is from genome assembly GCA_039816045.1 of Pseudomonadota bacterium. GTDB lineage: Bacteria > Pseudomonadota > Alphaproteobacteria > Rhodobacterales > Rhodobacteraceae > Thermohalobaculum. The sequence goes on along the minus strand of JBCBYB010000007.1, from coordinate 119,445 downwards.
TCTCCAGATCCGTCAGCTTGAAGAGCGTCTCCATCATCATCGCGGGCTCGACGCTGCGGGAGCGCGGTTCGAGCACGATGCGCACATCCTCGGAGGATTCGTCGCGGATGTCCGCCAGCACGGGCAGCTTCTTGGCTGTGATGAGCTCGGCGATGCGCTCGATCAGCTTGGACTTTGCGACCTGATAGGGGATCTCGGTCACCACCACCTGCCACTGCCCACGGCCGAGGTCCTCGCGCTGCCAGGTCGCGCGCAGACGGAACCCGCCGCGTCCTGTCTTGTAGGCCTCGAGCAGGCTCTCCGGCGGCTCCACCAACACGCCACCGGTGGGGAAATCCGGTCCTGGCATGTGTCCGAGCAGGGTCTCGATGCTCGCCTCGGGGTGCTTGATCAGATGCAGAAGCGCGGCACAAATCTCGCCCGCATTGTGCGGCGGGATCGAGGTCGCCATGCCCACGGCGATCCCGGTCGCCCCATTGGCCAGCAGGTTCGGGAAGGCCGCCGGGAGGACCTCCGGCTCTTCCTTGCGCCCGTCATAGTTCGGGCGGAAGTCGACCGCGTCCTCGTCCAGTCCCTCAAGCAGCGCCAGCGCCACATCGGTCAGCCGCGCCTCGGTGTAGCGGTTGGCCGCCGCATTGTCGCCGTCGATGTTGCCGAAGTTCCCCTGGCCTTCGATCAGCGGATAGCGCTGCGAGAAATCCTGCGCGAGCCGCACCAGAGCGTCATAGATCGCACCGTCGCCATGGGGGTGGTAGTCGCCCATGGTGTCGCCAGAGATCTTGGCGCATTTCAGGAACCCGCTGGTCGGCGAGAGGTTCAGGTTGTTCATCGCATAAAGGATGCGCCGGTGGACCGGCTTCAGCCCGTCGCGGGCATCCGGCAGCGCCCGATGCATGATCGTCGAGAGCGCATAGGTCAGATAGCGCTCGCCGAGCGCCCGCCCGAGGGGCTCGGGGATCTCGCGGGTCTCGTCGCGGTCGTCGTCGCCATCTGCCATGGCGGCTGCGTATCAGGCGTCTGCGAAGCGGTCCAGCCCGCCTGTGCGGTCCGGCAGGGGACGCGAGCGGCCGCTCTCGTTGATTGCAACGAAAGTGAAGGTGGCCTCGGTGACCTTGACGTGGTCGCCCATGGGCTGGCGGGTGATCCAGACCTCAACACCGATGCGCATAGAGGATCGCCCCTCACGCAGCATGTCGGAGTGGATCGAGACCACGTCGCCGACCTTGACCGCCTGATGGAAGGTCATCGCTTCGACGGCGACCGTTGCGACCCGGCCGGCCGCGCGGCGGCGCGCCAGCACGGACGCGCCGAGATCCATCTGCCCCATCAGCCAGCCGCCGAAGATGTCGCCGTTCGCGTTGGTGTCGGCGGGCATCGCGAGGGTCTGCAGCGTGATCTCGCCTTTGGGGGTGTCGGCCATGTCGGTCTCCTGTTTCCCGCCGGGCTAGAGGAGCACGAGCGTCAGGGCAAGGGCGAGCACGATCCCCCAGGCCCGCCAGAGGAGCGTGCAGGCGCGGCGGATCTCGGCAGCGCCCGGGTCGCGGCGGCCCTCAGCGTTGACCCAGGGTTCGTCGGTCGGCTGCCCGCCGTAGCTGCGCGGGCCAGAGAGCGCGACGCCGAGGCCGGCGGCCATCGCGGCCTCGGGCCAGCCGGCATTGGGGGAGCGGTGAAGGCGCGCATCCCGCCAGGTGATCGAGAGCGCGTGGGGAGCCGCCCCCGCCGCTGCGATCAGCAGGGCCGAGAGCCGCGCGGGCACGAGGTTCAGCAGATCGTCGAGCCGCGCCGCCGCCCAGCCATAGGCCTCATAGCGCTCGGTCCGGTGGCCGATCATCGAGTCCGCCGTGTTCACCGCCTTGTAGAGCACGATCCCCGGCAGGCCCCCGACGGCGAACCAGAAGGCCGGCGCCACAAGCCCGTCGGAGAAGTTCTCGGCAGCGGACTCTATGGCGGCGCGGGCGACACCCGCCTTATCGAGCTGTTCCGGGTCGCGCCCTACGATCATCGCCACGGCTTTGCGACCCTCCACCAGCCCTTGGTCGAGCTCGTCCGCCACAGCCCCCACATGCTCGACCAGGCTCCGTTGCGCGAGGAGAATGGCGGCCAGCGCCACCTCGGCCACACCGTAGAGCGCTGGATGAGAGAGGGCCCATGCCCCGGCCCCCAGAGGAACCACCAGCAGAACGAGCCCGAACACACCCTTGGCGCGCCGCCCTGCCCCTTGGTTGAGCCACGCCTCCAGCGCCGAGATCGCCCGACCGATCAGAACCACCGGATGGGGCACACGGCGCCACAGCGCCTCCGGTTCCCCAAAGGCCGCGTCCAATGCCAGCGCAAGCGCCAGCACGCCCGCGTCAGTCGCCGAGTCGGACGCTGTTGCCGGAGGCCTGGTCGGCGGCCGAGAACCCCATTTCGTCGAGGACGAGCGGGGCCGCGGCACTCAGCCCGGCGAGGGCGACAATGGCGACGAGAAAGGCTTTCATTCGGTCTGTCCTCCGCTGGCGCCGCTGGACGCCGTGTTGGCCCTCAGAAAGGCAATGAGATCGGCCCGGTCCGACGGCTTGGCGATCTGCTGCATGGGCATCTTGGACCCCGGCGTCACATGGTCCGGCCCTTCGGCGAAGAGCCTGTCGATGGTCTCGGCGTTCCAGATCATATCGAGCCCGGTGAGCGCGGGCGAATACCGATAGCCCGGCAGACTGCCGGCGCGGCGCCCGAAGACCCCATGGAGCGAGGGCCCGGCCCGCCGCGCGCCATCGGGATCGAGCGTATGGCAGACCGCGCATTTGCGCACGAACTGGCGCTCTCCGTTCGACATCTCCGAGGGGTCGCGTTGAAAGTGGCGCTCGCCCTCGGCAAAGAGGCTTCCGCCATCGGAGGTGACCGGCCAGAACGCCGCCTCGTCCGCCAGGCCGCCCGCGAGCACCCGGCCGTCTCCGTCCCAGGCGAGCGCCCAGATCGGTCCGCGGGCGGCGGCGCGGAAGTCGCGCGCGATCGACCAGTCCGCGGTGTCGATCACCATGATGTGCCCCTCGCCATCGCCGACGGCGAGCTGGTCGCCCTCGGGCGTCATGGCCAGCGCCAGGATCGGGCGGCGGTCGGCGGTCAGATCCGCCAGGGTTTCGCGCGTCGCCAGATCCAACACCCGCACGGCGCCGTCGACCGCGCCGTAAGCGAGCCAGCCCGCGCCCAGGACCATCCGGTTGATGCCGAACCCGTGGGAGACCAGCGTCTCACGCTCGGCTTGCTCGGCGAGGTCCCAAACCCGGATCGTTCCATCATAGGACGCGCTGTAGAGCACGGCGCCATCGGGCGAGAAGACAACATCGTTCACATTCGCCTTGTGCCCGCGAAGCCAGCCGGCAGAGGCGCCCGTGTCTAGATCCCAAAGCCCGATCGCGCCGTCCCATCCTGCGGTGGCGGCCATGCGCCCGTCCGGTGACAACGCCACCGCCAGCAGCTTGCCCTGATGGCCCTCGAAGCGCTGCAAGAGCGCGCCCTCGGCACTCCAGAGGATCAGGTCGAAATCATCCCCGACCGACAGGATCCGCCCGTCCGGATGGAAGGCGACCGCGTTGGCCGCGGCCTCGTGCCCCTCGGCCCAGGCGATCAGGCGGCCCTCCTCGACCGACCAGATCCCGACCGAATAGTCGAAGCTCGCGGTCAGGGCGCGGCTGCCATCGGCTGAGACAGCGACACCCTTCACCGGACCTCCGTGGCCCTCCAACCGCAGACCGTTCGCGGCGGCAGGGGCACCTAAGGAGCCCGCGATCAGCGCCGCCGCCAGAACCCAGCGCTGCATCGGATCACTCGGCCGGGGTGGCCGCACCCTGCTTTGCTGCACGGCGGTCCTCGTCCTCAACCCAGAGGTTGTGGTGCTCCTTGGCCCAGTTGCGGTCGACCATGCCCGACCCCATGGCAGCGAAGGCCCCCTGCATGCCGACCGAGCCGATATAGATATGCGCGAGGATGATCACGATCATCGCCAGCGCCACGATGGTATGCCAGAGCTGCGCGTACTGCATCTCCTCGATCATCGTGAGCTCGGTCACCAGCGTGTAGCCGAGCAGGGCCTCGGAGATGCCGAACTCGTTCATCTTCTCGAAGGTCGCGGCGAACATCGGCAGCTCATAGGGGAAGAGCAGCGACAGCCCGGAGGCCGAGACCGACGCGCCGAGCACGATGGTGCTCCAGAAGATCAGCTTCTGACCGGCGTTGAACTTCTTCGACGGCGGATGCACGCCTTTGAAGAGGATGCCGCCACCCTTCGCGAACCAGACCAGGTCATAATAGCTCGGCAGGTTGTGGACGACCCAGGCGACGAAGATCCAGACCAGCGCGAGCATGAACGCCCAGGCGACGTTGTTGTGGATCCACTTGCCCGCGATGGTGAGCTCTGCGAATGCATCCTTGCCGATCAGCGGCATCAGATAGTCCTTGCCGAAGAGCAGGTTCAGCCCGGTCAGCGCCAGCAGGATAAACGAGGTTGCCAGCATCCAGTGACCGAACCGCTCCCATCCGGCAAAGCGCTGGATCAGCTGACCAGACAGCCCGTGCTCGATCTTGATGCGGCCACGGAGCAGGAAGAACAGCACCAGCAGCGCCAGGATGCCGCCGAGCGCATAGGCGCCCCAGGTCTGCAGCGGCCCGCCTTTGGCGCGGAGCTCGAGCCAGCCGACGCCCGCATCCTGCACAAGAAAGGCCGACTGCGGGTTCGAGGCCTGGGTGGTGAAGGTCTCGCCGCGCCGGATCTCGTGCCAGAGGGTGGTGTCGGAGTTCGCCCCGCGGGTGCCGAGCGGATCGAGCGGGTTCTTCGGCCCCGTCGGCTGCGCATCGGGCATGCGGCCGGCGCCGGGCTCCATCGGGATCGGCACCACCGCATTGGCAGGCGGACGCACCGAGCCTCCAGCGGTCCGCTGGGTCTGGTTCATCACCTCTTCGAGCGAGATCGCTGGAGTGGCCGCGTCGCCCTGGTCCTGCGCGATGGCTCGGTCTGCGCTTGCGATCACCGCAAGGGCGAGCAGGCAGGTAAGAAAAGCGGCGACTGCGGGACGAATCGCGGAGAGAGCGGGGGTGAGTGACGACATGAACGGCCTCCCTGGCTTATCTCTTTTGCCCGGCAAGGTGTTGGCATGGGGGGCATAAGTCAAGCAAGGCTCGGCCTATGGATGCGCCCATTCTGGCGCAAATCGCAAGACTGTCCTGCGCATTGGCGGGCTTATGCCGGCCAGAGGCGCCCCCATATCGCCCTTATCCGAAACGCAAAACCGGAGAGATCCATGAGCCCCACAGCGCGCCACGTCTTCCTTGTGGTCATGGCCACGATCATGACCTTTCTGATGTCCGCCGCGGTGACGGCGATCAACACGGGCCTCGGCGGCGACTTCGTCTGGCGCTGGTTGACCGCCTGGTCGATGGCGCTGCCGATCGGGATTGTCGGGGCTCTCTTCGCGGCCCCGGTGGCACAGCGCGTGACACGCGCGGTGATCGAGCACTTGCCCCGCCGGTACCGCGCAGAGCTCTGACCCAGGCGGTTGCGCTATCCGCGCGGCATCACGTCGAAGGCCACACTGACCCGCAACTCGCGACTGCCGGTGGGCACGGTGCAATGGAAGGCATAGGAGGGGAAGAGCACGATCAGCCCCTCTTCCGGCCTGATCAGATGCACCGGAGGCATGCGCGTCGCGCCATAGAGCGCCTGCGGCCGGCCGAACTCGATCCAGCCGCGGGGATCCTCGGCGCTCTCGCCGATATCGCAAGGCACCTTGGGATAGTAGACACCGGAGAGCCAGCCCGACTCGTGGATATGCGGGACCTGGTGGCCCTCCTCCTCGAACACCACGGACCAGGCCGTGAGCGCCCAGCGCTTTGGCGCCGTCGCGTTCACCGGATGACAGGGCCCCGGAGGCTGCGCGGTGCGATAGGCCTCGACCGCATCGTTGATGATCCGCTCAAAAGTGGCGAAGGGGCCGGGCTCCCCGCTCAGCAACTCGCCCGTGTGCCGACCCTTCCGGGTCGCATGCCCGTCCGGCTCGAAGGCCAGGCTCGGATGCGCTAGGATCTGCTCCACCAGATCCGCGTTGAACGTGGCAAGGTCGGGATAGTCCGGGGTCGGATCGACCGTATGCGCGCGGATGTGGGTGCCATAGCCGATGAGTGCTGCCATCTCACCGTCCCGCTCCGCCTGACCAAGCGCCACCGTCTTGGTCGCGAGCGCCGGGATGCTGGCCGGAGCGAGGGCCAGCGTCCGGTTGCACATATCGACCGCCTCCACCGCCTCCCCGTCGATCACTAAAGCAACCGCGAGATTGTGGAGCGCCTCGGTGTATTTCGGGCGAAGCTCCACCGCTTTGCGAAAACTGCAGATCGCCGCTGCATGGTCGCCAATGGCGCTCTGCGCTGAGCCCAGCGTGTTGTGCGCCTCCGCATAGGACGGCTCGATCTCCACCGCCTTTGACGCTGCGGCCTGTGCCGCCGCCGGCTGGCCCCGCTTTACCTCCGCCTGGGCGAGGTTGTTGAGCGCCTGCGCATAACGCGGCTGCAGCGTCACGGCCTTCTGGAAATGCCCTATCGCCGCCTCACAGCACCCGCGTTTCTGCAGAAGCACCCCCAGATTGTTCTGGAGCGCCGCGTTGTTGGGCTGGATCTCCAGCGCCGCCGCATAGGACTGCGCGGCCTGCTCCAACCGCCCCGCCATCTGGTGGGCATTGCCGAGATAGGTATGCGCATCGGCGTTCTTCGAATCGGCGGCAACCGCAGCGGCGAGCATCTGTTGCGCCTCGAAGCTCTGCTTGAGACCCAGCAGCGCCGCCCCGCAATAGGTGAGCACCGGCGCCGAATTCGGATGGCTCTTGAGCACCTGGCGATAATGCGCGACGGCCTCTTGCAGACGCCCGGCCTGGTGCAAGACCATAGCCTGCTTCAACACTGCCTGCGGTGAGGCCGTTCCCCCGAACTTCGCCATGTCCCTGCTCCCCAGCAGCGTTGCGCTGACGGCCGAGGCCGCCTCACGAAATTGTGATGGTCGGCGGTTTTGTGACAGATGCAAGGAGAACCCGATGGATTCGGCCTGATTACCCAGACTGTGGCCGATCAAACGCGACAAACCACGGAAAAGGCCGCGCGAGGTTTCCCCCGCGCGGCCCGAATGTCAGTCCGGCCGAAAGCCTTAGTTGGCTTTCTGATCGTAGGCGGTGCCCCAGCCCCAGGCGCCCGAGCCGAAGCCGCGGGCCACCACACGCTCGCGGTAGATGTCGGAGACGTCGTCCCCATCACCCGCGAGCAGAGCCTTGGTTGCGCACATCTCGGCGCAGATCGGCAGCTTGCCTTCTGCGATCCGGTTCCGCCCGTATTTGGCGAACTCCGCTTTCGAGGTGTCCTCCTCCGGGCCGCCGGCGCAGAAGGTGCACTTGTCCATCTTGCCGCGCGAACCGAAGTTGCCTGCCTGCGGATACTGCGGCGCGCCGAACGGGCATGCATAGAAGCAATAGCCGCAGCCGATGCAGAGATCCTTGGAGTGCAGCACCACACCGTCATCGGTCTGGTAGAAGCAGTCCACCGGGCACACCGCCATGCAAGGCGCATCCGAGCAGTGCATGCAGGCGACCGAGATCGACCGCTCGCCCGGCGTGCCGTCCGAGATGGTCACAACGCGGCGCCGGTTGATGCCCCAGGGCACCTCGTGCTCGTTCTTGCAGGCGGTGACGCAGGCATTGCATTCGATGCACCGCTCGGCGTCGCACAAGAACTTGGCGCGAGCCTGTCCTCCGAGTGCCATGTCTCAGTCCTCCCTTACGCTTTCATAATCTTGCAGAGCGTGGCCTTGGTCTCCTGCATTTGGGTGACCGAGTCATAGCCATAGGTCTGCGCGGTGTTGGTGCTCTCGCCGAGCACATATGGATCGGCTCCGGCGGGGTAGTGGCTGCGCCGGTCCTCGCCCTGGAAGTGCCCACCGAAGTGGAAGGGCATGAACGCAACGCCGCGGCCGACCCGCTCGGTGACCATGGCCATCACTTTGACCTTGCCGCCCTCGGGGCCCTCGACCCAGACCTGCTCGCCGTCGCGGATACCAAGGCCGTTGGCATCGAACGGGTTCACCTCGACGAACATCTCCTGCTGGAGCTCGGCCAGCCAGGGGTTCGAGCGGGTCTCGTCGCCGCCGCCCTCATACTCCACAAGACGGCCCGAGGTCAGGATGATCGGGTAGTCCTTGGAGAAGTCGTTCTTTTGGATCGACGCATAAAGGGTTGGCAGGCGATACGCCTTCCGGTCGTCATAGGTCGGGTAGTCGGCAACCAGATCACGCCGGTTGGTGTAGAGCGGCTCGCGGTGCAGCGGCACCGGATCCGGGAAGGTCCAGACCACGGTCCGAGCCTTGGCGTTGCCATAGGGGCAGCAGCCATGCTTGATCGCGACGCGCTGGATGCCGCCCGAGAGGTCGGTCTTCCAGTTGGTCTTGTCGCCCGCGATGCTCTCGATCATCGAGCGCTCGGCATCCGTGAGGTCGCCGTCCCAGCCGAGCTCCTTGAGCATGGCCATGGTGAACTCGGGATATCCGTCCTGGATCTCCGAACCGACCGGATAGACACCGTCCGCCAGCATGTTGTCGCCGTCCCGCTCGACGCCGAAGCGTGCGCGGAAGCCCATGCCACCCTCAGCCACCGGCTTCGAGATGTCATAGAGGTTCGGCGAGCCCGGATGGCCCATCTCCGCGGTGCCCCAGGACGGCCACGGCATGCCGTAGTACTCGCCGTCGTTCGGGCCGCCCACCGCCTGCAGCGTGGTGCGGTCGAAGGTGTGCTGGTTCGCCATGTGGGACTTGATGCGCTCGGGGCTCTGGCCGGTGTAGCCGACCGTCCACATGCCCTTGTTGAACTCGCGCGTGATGTCTTCGATGTTCGGCTCGGTCTCGGTGTCCATCGAGATGTTCTGGAACATCCGCTCGGCAAAGCCGAACTTCTCGGCGAGCATATAGGTGATCTCGTGGTCCGACTTGCTCTCGAAGAGCGGCTCCACCACCTTGTCGCGCCACTGGATCGAGCGGTTCGACGCGGTCACCGAGCCACGGGTCTCGAACTGCGTACACGCCGGCAGCAGGTACACCCCGTCCTTACGGTCGTGCAGGATCGCCGAGACCGTCGGATACGGATCGATCACGACCATCATGTCGAGCTTGTTCATGGCCTGGTTCATCTCGACCATGCGGGTCTGAGAGTTCGGCGCGTGGCCCCAGAGCACCATGGCACGGACATTGTCCGGCTGGTCGATGTTGGCTTTGTCCTCGAGCACACCGTCGATCCAGCGGCTGACGGGAATGCCCTTGCTCTCCATCATCTCCTTGGACTGGAACTGGCCGAGCACATACTCGTACTCGCTGTTCCAGGCATCGGTGCCCTTGTCCGGCCCGGCCCAGACGCGCGCCCAGTGCTTCCAGGACCCGGTCTTGAGGCCGTAGTAGCCCGGCAGCGTGTGCGACAGCACGCCGAGATCGGTCGCGCCCTGCACGTTGTCATGGCCGCGGAAGATGTTGGTGCCGCCGCCGGTTTTGCCCATGTTGCCGAGGGCGAGTTGCAGCACGCAGTAGGCGCGGGTGTTGTTGTTGCCGTTGGTGTGCTGGGTGCCACCCATGCACCAGATCACCGTGCCGGGGCGGTTGTTCGCCATCTGGCGTGCGACGCGGCGCAGCTGCGAGCCCGGGGTGCCGGTGACGCGCTCGACCTCTTCCGGGGTCCACTTCGCGACTTCGGCCTTGATCTGGTCCATACCCCAGGTGCGGGTGCGGATGAACTCTTTGTCTTCCCAGTTGTTCTCGAAGATGTGCCACAGGATGCCCCAGATCAGCGCCACATCGGTGCCGGGGCGGAAGCGCACATACTCATCCGCATGGGCCGCGGTGCGCGTGAAGCGCGGGTCGCAGACAATGAGCGGCGCGTTGTTCTCTTCCTTGGCCTTCAGCACGTGCAGCAGCGAGACCGGGTGCGCCTCGGCCGGGTTGCCGCCGATGATGAAGATCGCGCGGCTGTTGTGGATGTCGTTGTAGCTGTTCGTCATCGCGCCGTAGCCCCAGGTGTTGGCAACACCTGCGACCGTGGTGGAGTGACAGATCCGCGCCTGGTGGTCGACGTTGTTGGTCCCCCAATAGGCCGCGAACTTCCGGAACAGATAGGCCTGCTCGTTGTTGTGCTTCGCCGAGCCGAGCCAGTAGACGCTGTCCGGTCCGCTCTCTTCGCGGATCTTCAGCATCCCGTCGCCGATCTCGTTGATCGCGTCCTCCCAGGACATGCGGACCCACTCGCCGTTCTGCAGCTTGGTGGGGTATTTCAGCCGGCGCTCGCCATGGGCGTGCTCACGAACAGCCGCACCCTTGGAGCAGTGGGCCCCGAGGTTGAACGGGCTGTCCCAGCCGGGCTCTTGGCCGACCCAGACACCGTCGCTGACTTCCGCCAGAACCGTGCAGCCGACCGAGCAGTGGGTGCAGACCGATTTGATGATCTCGACATTGCCGGTGGCGGTCGCCGCCTCGGCTTTGGTCACGGTGCCGCCGGTGGCGCCCAAGGCTGCCAACCCGCCAACCGCGAGACCCGAGCCGCGGAGGAAGCTCCGCCGGTCGACCGATTTTGCCGCCATTTGGGCCAGCGGCGATGCGCTCCGGGGGCGTCCCGCAACCCCGTTCGTCTTTTTCCTAAGCATTCCGTCTCTCCCTTGGACCAGGCCAGGGGGTGTCGCCGGGATCGGGGCCTACGCAACCGTCACCCTTGGCGCATCCCCTCAGAACCGGGCGCTCTCCAGATACTTCTCGACATGCTCGGTCTTGCGCAGACCGGCCGCCTTGCCGTCCGCGTTGCCTCCGTGCACCGCAGCCTCGGCAGATGTGCCGCCCGCCACGGCCGCAACTGCCACAGCCGGCGCACCGGTGGCGGCCAGCTTGAGGAAATCGCGGCGGCTTTCGCGCGCCTTCTCGTCGGTCATCGGGTTCTCCTCCCCTGTTTTGGCGGCCGGATTGCCCCGCGCCGCCGGCTCTTTGAGGCCTCAGGCCCCCATCCGAAACGCCTCGCGCTCGATCTCCATAAAGATGCGCCCGATGGCTCCCACCGGCGCATAGAAGACCGAGCCCTTGGCCCCCTCCAGATCCGTGAAGAAATGGCCCGCCCAGGGCCCGATATGCGCGGCATAGAAGTCGCGCTGCGTGGTCAAATCCGCCGGCTCTCCGAAGCGGCCGAGGATCAGCCCCGCCATCATCTCGCAGAGGCTGGCGATGTTGTCCTCGGGGTCCTTGGTGTCGGGCGAGCGGGCGATGCCGAGCTTGCTCATGTCGCCGCGCAGCAGCGCCAACGGCTTCTCGTGCAGGAACCCGGTCATGTAGTAGCTGGCATAGGGCAGGAGCTCGCCGCGCGCGAGGCCGATAAACAGCGCGTTGAACTCGCGCTCGACCGCCTTCTCGGTGCTGGCTTTGGCAACCCGCGACAGGGCGCCGATCGCGGATCCAAGCGGCGTCTCGTCGCCGTCTAACCGCGACACCCGGTCGATCAGATCCCGCTCCGGCGGCCGCGCCAGCAGCGCCGCAAGGATGTCGTAGAGGTCTGCTCGAAGGCGATCCTCCTCCACAACGGAAGGGGGAAGCCCCGAGGACTCCGGATTGGTCATCGTCTCTCCCGAACCGGCATTAGCGTGACGCCGGCATTAAATTTTTTTTTCAGGCTAGCAAAAGAAAACAGGCGGTCAATCGGTTTATCCGCCGATCAAGGGCTGATGACCCATTGCCGCAGGGGAATTTCACTCCGCGGAAAGGCCGTCCCGTTTGGTGACATCCTAATCCGCCCCGGACACAAAACGCATCCGGCGGGGCCGAGCGTATTGCGGCGCCGCCTCGGGCCGGGGATCCGGTTGGGGGGCAGGCGCACGCTCGGGAGGACCCGCTTCAGCCAGAGCAACGGGCTCTTCCTGCTGGATTTCAGGCTCCGGGGCAGGCGCGGGGGCAGCCTCGACCTCCTCCGCTTCCTGCGCCGCTTCGGTCTCTGCAACCTCCGCCTCGGCCTCCTCCGGCACCTCCTCCGCCGGATCGGGCTTGAACCCGCGCCCGACCTGATAGGCGGTCGTCAGATTGGCCACGACCGTCGCCGCATCGGTGAAATCTTCGCCGTAGTCAACCATCTCGTCGAGATTGGCGAGCACCGGATCGGTGAGCCAGAGCCGCCGCAACGCCCGGCGCCTCAGCTGCTCAGGCACCGCCTTTTTCATGAACGCGCTGAAATCATCCCCTTTGCCGAGGCTCTCGGGCTCCGGCAGACCAAGCTCCTCCAGAACTTCGGCCTCAGTCTTCTCGGGCTCGGGCGCGGCCTCGGCCGGTTCGGCCTCGACGGGCGCCTCAACACCCTCCGGCTCTAGCTCCGGCTCCAGCTTGCGCCGGGACCAGCGGCTGAGAAAGCCTTCCTCGCGATCCCGCGTGCTCAATGGAGCCTCCGGGCCTTCTGCCCCGCAGGGCTGCGGTAGATGTCGGAGACGCCGCGGATGCGCGGATCGCCCCGGCCGTCCTCCCGCGGTCCCTCATCGAGCCCGCGCCGCTTGCGCTTTTTGAACTCCTCGTCGACGTGGTGCTGTTCGACAAAACGGCTGATCCAGGCAACCAGCGCTGGCGGCATCGGCAGGGGCTCGACGATCTCCTCGCCGCTGTCCTGATAATCCTGCGCCTCGAAGGGCGAGGCCGTCACCAGATGCACCGAGAGCTCACGGTCGCTGTCCTCATCCTCGTCCGGACGCAAAATCGCATAGACCACCGGCGGCTCGTTCGAGAGCGCGACCCGGTAGGCCTCGGTCTCGGCGCGGTGCAGCTCGAGCGGAACGGTGGCCGCGTGGTACTCGATCGCCTCGCCATCGCGGCGCATCTCGACCCAGTCCGCGTCCGCAGCCCCCGGCAGCACCGCCACCGCCCGCCAGACCCAGCGCGCCCAGCGTGTCGCCCCCGGCTGGCGCCGGATCACCACACCGATGCGGATGGACTGCGATCTCTCGGTCATGCGGCGTCTCCCTGTGGATATGGGGGCGCTCTGCGTCGCCTTGCGCAGACTATGGGCCCCACGCATGGCCCTTGCCAAGACCATGTGTTTTCCACTGGTTAGAATATCCGACCAAAATGCCCCGGTGCTCTTGCATGAGACCGCGAATGACCCCTAGGCTCGCATCCAGGTCAGAGGCGCGCCCGGCGCCCACAGGACCCAAGGGAGACATGCATGGCCGACCCCGACCAGCCGCCTGCGCGGCTCTTGCTCTGCGACTGCCTCGGAACAATGACGCCGGATGCAGCGGCGATCCGGGCGGCCACGGGGGTCGGTTGCGACACGGTGCACCGTCATCTCTGTCGGGGCGAGGCCGCGGCCGCGGAAGCGGCGCTGTCCTCGGGTGGCAGGGTCGTGATCGCCTGCGGGCAGGAGGCGGAGGCCTTCGCCGAACTCGCCGAGGATCTTGGCGCCGACGATCGGCTCACCTGTGTGGACATCCGCGACCGTGCGGGCTGGGCCGAAGCGCCGGCTGGGCCCAAGATGGCAGCACTGGTGGCCGAGGCGCAGCTCACGCCGCCGGTCGTGCCCGCGATGGATGTGGAGAGCGAGGGCGTCTGCCTGGTCTACGGCCCTGCCGCAGTGGTCATGCCCGCGGCGGAGCGACTGGCTGGCGTGCTCAGCGTCACCGCGATGGTGACCGACGGCGAGGATGTGCTGCCCCCCGCCGCCACCATGGATATCGTGCGGGGGCGGATCACCCGGCTGACCGGCGCGCTCGGAGCCTTCGCGCTCGAGGTCGATGGGTTTGCCACCCTCGAACCCGGCGGACGGGGCGCACGGAGCTTTGGCTCTGCGACCAATGGCGCCCGGTCGGAATGCGACATTGTGGTGGACCTGTCGGGGGACCAGCCGCTGGTTCCCGCCCATTGGAAGCGCGACGGCTATATCCGCGCCGAGCCGAGCGACCCGGTCGGTCTGGAGCGGGTGCTGTTCGATGCGTCACAGCTGGTCGGCACCTTCGAGAAGACGCTGCACATCGCGGTGACCGAGGCGCTCTGTGCCCATTCGCGTGCGGAGCAGACCGGCTGCACCCGGTGCCTCTCGGTCTGTCCGACCTCTGCGATCACGCCGAACGGGGATCATATCTCCATCGACCCGCGGGTCTGTGCCGGGTGCGGTGCTTGCGCTGCCGTCTGCCCTTCGGGAGCCGCGGCCAGCGTGGAGCCGCCGGTCGATTTCCTCTTCCGCCGGATGCGCACACTCGCCGAGGCCTATCGCACGGCCGGCGGCGAAGCCCCGCGGCTGCTCGTCCATGACGGCCACGGGGCGGAGATGATCCGACTCGGCGCACGCTTCGGCCGGGGTTTGCCAGCCGATGTGATCCCGTTGGAGGTGACGGCGCTCGCGGCCTTCGGTCATGCGGAGCAGCTGGCAGCCCTCGGCCTCGGGTTCTCCGGTGTGGATCTTCTGGCCGGGCCGAAAGCGGAGATCGAGCCGATGCGCGCCGAGATGGCAGTCGCGGAGGCCATCGTCGCCGGCACCGCGGGCGGCACCCGGCTGCGGCTCGTCGAGGAACAGGACCCCGACGCGCTGATGGAGCTGCTCCACGGCGAGGCGCCGGAGCCGCACGGTGCCGACCCGATCCTCGCGGCAGGCGGCCGCCGCGAGACCGTCCGGCTCGCCGCGCGCGCGTTGGCGGGCGGGGCAACGGAGACGCCCGTGCCCCTCCCCACCGGCGCCCCTTACGGGGCGGTTGTGGTGAACCCCGATGCCTGCACGCTCTGTCTCTCCTGTGCCGGGCTCTGCCCGACCGGCGCCCTTGGCGACAACCCGGACCGCCCGGAGCTCACCTTTCGCGAGGAGGCCTGCATCCAGTGCGGGCTCTGCGCCGGGCTCTGCCCCGAGAGCGCAATCACCCTCGTTCCGCAGCTCGAGCTCTCCGATGCCGCCCTCACCCCGCGCACGCTGAAAGAGGAAGAGCCCTTCGCCTGCATCGAATGCGGCAAGCTCTTCGGCGTAAAATCCACCATCGAGCGGATCACCGAGAAGCTCTCCACGCACGCGATGTTCCAGAACTCCGACAACGCCAAGCTGATCCAGATGTGCGATGACTGCCGGGTGAAAGCACAGTTCCATTCCGACAGCGCGCCATTCAGCTTTGGCGAGCGTCCGCGCGTGCGCACCACCGACGACTATCTCGGCGGCAGCGACGACTAGCCCGCCCTTGACATCGCGCGCGACGCGATGACCTAAGACGCAACGTAATTCCTAGTGATGAGGTCAGGCATGAGCGACGACGCCTTCAACATGTCGATGCGGAAGTTCCTGAAGCAGGTGGGCGTCACCTCGCAGCAGCAGATCGAAGCCGCCGCCCGCGACGCCGGCCCGAAAGGCTCGGTCAAGGTCAGGGCAGTGATCAGCTGCCCGGAGATCGGCCTCGAGCATGTGGTCGAGGGAGAGATCGACACGGGAGAGGCCTCATGAGCGTCACCCGCGAGGATGTGGTCGCGGCCCTCTCGCGGATCGTCGACCAGCGCTCCGGCAAAGACCTGATCTCCGCCGACATGGCCCGCGCGATCAGTGTGAAGGACGGCTCGGTCAGCTTCGTGATCGAGGTGGACCCGGCCATCGGCGCGGAGATGGAGCCGGTGCGTGCCGCCGCCGCTGCCGCGGTCGAGGCGCTGCCGGGGGTCAACCGGGTCTCGGCAATCCTGACCGCGCACAGCTCTGACCCACAGCCCTCGCGGACCTCGACGCCGAAGGGCCCGCCACCCGATCTCGGGGTCGGCAAGCGCAAACCTTCGGCGCCGGCGGACAAGCGCATACCGGGGGTGGATCGGATCCTCGCCATCGCGTCGGGCAAAGGGGGGGTCGGCAAATCCACCGTCTCAGCGAACCTCGCCGTGGCATTGGCGGCCCAGGGGCTCCGCGTCGGACTGCTGGACGCGGATGTCTATGGGCCGTCGCAGCCCCGGATGCTCGGGATCTCGGGCCGGCCCTCCTCTCCGGACGGCACCACGATCCTGCCGCTCCGCAACCACGGAGTTACCGCGATCTCCATCGGTATGATGGTGGCCGAGGGTGAGGCCGTGGTCTGGCGCGGTCCGATGCTGATGGGCGCGCTCGAGCAGATGCTGCGCCAGGTGCAGTGGGGCGGGCTCGACGTGCTGCTGGTGGACCTGCCGCCGGGCACGGGCGATGTGCAGCTCACGCTCAGCCAGAAGGCCGAGGTGACCGGCGCCGTCGTGGTCTCGACCCCGCAGGACATCGCGCTGCTCGATGCCCGCAAGGCGCTCGACATGTTCGACAAGACCGGCACCAAGGTGATCGGCATGATCGAGAACATGTCCTCCTATTGCTGCCCGAACTGCGGACATCAGGCGCATATCTTCGGCCATGGCGGCGCGAAGACGGAGGCCGAGAAGCTGGGGCTGCCCTTCCTCGGCGAGATCCCGCTCGACTTGGAGATCCGGCAGGCGGGTGACGGCGGCGCGCCCATCGTGGCCGCCAAACCGCAGAGCCCGCAGGCCCGCGCTTTCCTCGATGTCGCGGCAAAGCTCCGCGAGACGGATGCGTTTGCATGAACCTGGCTGAGCCCGTCAGCTTGCCCCCGCTCCTGAGCGGTGAGGCGGTGGCCCCGGGCCAGCCCTTTGCACGCGCGATGGCCAAAGCGGCGCTCGGGACCGATCCGGGGCTGGTCACTTGGGCCGAGGACGGCAGCGTGCTGGAGGCCGCCCTGGTGCTGGCCCCAGAGGTGGCGCTCCGCGACGCGCTGCCGGTGAGCATGGCGGTCGGGCTCGGGCTCGCGGATGCGCTTGGGGCGCTGGCCCCGCCCGAGGTCGCGGTGCACTTCGAGTGGCCCGGCACCGTGCGCGTGAATGGCGCGCGCTGTGGGCGGCTCAGGGCGGCGGCGAACACCGCCGATCCCGATGCCGAGCCGGACTGGCTGGTGATCGGGCTCGAGATGCGCTTCGTCCCCCCACCCCAGGACGATCCAGGCCGCAACCCCGAGGAGACCTGGCTCCACGAGGAGGGCTGCGCCGAGATCACCCCCCGAGGACTGCTCGGGAGCTGGTCGCGCCACGCGCTGGTCTGGATCAACACTTGGACCGATCGCGGGCTCGGCCCCGTGCATGAGGCCTGGCGGGGCAAGACCTGGGGGCTCGGCGAGCCGTTGCCCGGCACCGACATGGTCTTCCTCGGCCTCGACGAGCATGGCGGACAGCTTCTGCGCAGCCCCGAGGGCACCACCACCCGCCCCCTCACCGACCTGCTGGAGGCGTCATGAGACTGGCCCGCACCCTGCGTTTCGACGAAAGCGACGAGCGGATCTTCGAGACCCCGGCAGAACCCGGCGAGTGGGCGATCTCCGGGTCGTTCGAGTTCTCCAACTGGAGCGAGGAAGACCTGACCGGCAAGGGGCGCCAGGCCTTCGCCAATGGCTGGCTCGCGCTCGGCAGTTTTGGGCGCGCAACCTTTGTGGCGGTCGCCGAGATCACCGAGGCCGAGTTCGCCGCCGCCACGGAGCAACTCGCCCGGCATTTCGTCGAACGCTACGGCGCGCCGGACATCGGCACCGCTTTGCCGACGGCGGCCGAGGAGATGCGGTTCATGCAGGAGATGTGCGACGACCACCTGCCGAACACGCTCCTCTGCGTTGAGCGCACGCTGGTGCAGGCCGGCGTCTCCGAGAGCTTCCGCGCGATCAAGACCCGCGATGCCGATCTCGTGCAGGTCGCGGTGCACGGGACGCCCGACTGACGCAATCGCCCTTGACCTGGAGCTGCTCCAGGCCGGTAGGCTCCCCCGATCCGCACCGATTTGGGGCCGCCGCATGAAGCCTACCTTATGAAGATCGCCGAAGTGGCCGCGCAGTCCGGCCTCAGCATCGACACCATCCGCTACTATGAGCGCGAAGGCCTTTGCCCGCCGATCCCGCGTGGGGCTGACGGGCAGCGCCGCTTCTCACCCCAGGTGCTCGACTGGCTGGTGCTGCTGGCCGCCTTGCGTGAGACCGGCATGCCGCTTCGCCGGATGAAGCACTTCGCCGAGCTCTACGCCCAGGGCGACGCCACCGTGCCCGAGCGCAAGCGGGTGCTGACCGACCATGCCCGCCATCTCGACGCCCAAGCGGCGCGGATCGCCGAGTGCAAAGCGCTCCTGGCGCACAAACTCTCGCTCTATGACACCATTCTCGGAGAGACCTCATGAAGATCATCGTCATCGGTGCCGCGGGCGCCATCGGAGAGGCCGTCTGCGCTGAACTCGAGCCAAGGCATGCGCTGATCCGTGTCGGGCGCACCAGCGGGGACATCCGCGCCGACATGGCCGATCGCGCCTCGGTGGAGGCGATGTACCGCGAGGCAGGCCCCGTAGACGCCGTGGTCTCCGCTGCCGGAGACGCCCATTTCGCCCGCTTTGCCGAGCACACCGAGGACACCCTGATGCTGGGCCTGCGCCAGAAGCTGATGGGCCAGATCCTGCTGGTGCTGGCGGGGGCGGAGTGGGTGGCGGAGGGCGGCTCCTTCACCCTCACGAGCGGCATTCTCGACCGCGACCCGATCCTGGCCGGCATCGGGCCTGCCATCGCGAACGGTGCCCTTGCGGGGTTCGTCCGGGCCGCCGCCATCGACATGCCCAAACGCCAGCGGGTGAACGTGGTGAGCCCAGGACTGCTCGAGGTCTCCGCGCCCCATTACGGCGCATGGTTCCCGGGGCATGAGACGGTCTCCTCCGCTCGCGTCGGCCGGGCCTATGCCAAATGCGTCGAAGGGGCGGGCACGGGACAGGTCGTCCCCGTCGACTGACGGCGCTTGAACCGAGGGCGATTCTCGGCGACCCTCTCGCAAAATTGCTGATGGGAGGGTGCCATGCTGCGCGTAGTCCTGTCCGTCTTCAGCGTCCTGTTCGGCTTCGTGAGTGCCGCAACCCCTGTTTCCGCCGCAACACTCGGGCTCACGCGCATCGTCGATGGGCCGAGTATCGCTGCGCCGATCCACGCCGCAGCCCCCCCGGGCGACAGCGAGCGGCTGTTCATCCTCGGCCGCGGCGGAGACATCAGCGTCTATGATCGCACGACCGGGGGGCTCAGCCCGCTCTATGCCGGGCCGTCGGATGTGTCCCAGGCGGGCGAACGCGGGGCCTATGCCATCGCCTTCGACCAGGACTTCGCCAGCAACGGCCAGCTCTACCTGAGCTATGTAACCACCGGCGACGTGCACCGGGTGGTGGAGATCGACACGCTTGCCTCGGATGTCGACGCCGCGCCGCTGCGGGAGATCCTCGCGATCCAGCACCCCGACGACGGCACGGGCAACCATTATGGCGGCTGGCTCGGCACCGACACGGATGGCAATCTGATCCTCACGACCGGGGACAGCGGCTCACGTGCGGTGAACGACCCGAACAATTCACTGCTGGCCAAAGTGCTGCGGATCGACCCCGAGACCGGCGACACGGAGGTCATCGGCGACGGCCTGCGCAACCCGTACCGCGCGGGTTATGACACAGCGACCGATACGCTGATCATCGCGGATGTGGGCGAGGGACGGCGCGAGGAGATCAACCTCGGCACCGATGGCGCCAACTATGGCTGGCCGGCCTTCGAGGGCACCCTGCCCTTTGCCGCCAGCGCCTTCCCGGATGGAACGGTCTTCACCGACCCGATCTTCGAATACGACCACGAGACCGACCCGATCCAGGGGCGCTCGGTCACCGGGGGCGAGATCTATCGCGGGGACGTCGCGGAGCTCGACGGGCAATACTTCTTCGGCGATTTCTTCAGCGACCAGGTGTTCTCGTTTGCAATCGAAGGCGGCGAGGCCGGGCCGCTCACCGTCTGGGATCTGGACATCGATGTGGGTGACATCGCGGCACTCTCATCCTTTGGCCTGGACGGCGACGGCAATCTCTATCTGCTGGATCTGACAGGGGAGGTGTTCCTCGTGACCTCCGCCGAGGGGTTCGTGACGAGCACGCCCGTGCCGCTGCCCGCATCGGTCTGGCTCCTGGCCGGAGCGCTGGTGCTGCTGGGGGCTCAGCGGCGGAAGGCGCCGACCAGCTCCAAATGCGCGGACCAGCGGAACTGATCGACCGGCTGCACCCAGTCGAGCGCATAGCCACCGTCGATCAGGATCCGCGCATCCCGGGCAAAGGTGGCGGGGTTGCAGCTGACGCTGGCGATCCGGGGCGGCCCGTGCTCGGCGAGCTGCTCCGCCTGCGCCCTGGCACCCGCCCGCGGCGGATCGAGCACCACGGCGTCCAGCCCTTTCAGTTCCTCGCGCCGGAGCGGTCGGGCGAACAGATCACGGGCCCGCGCCCGGACCGCCTTCAGCCCCTCGGTCGCCCGCCAGGCGGCATCGAGCGCGTCGACCGCCGAAGCCTCGCCTTCGACCGCCAGCACTTCCGAGCGTTCGGCCAGCGGCAGGGTGAACGTCCCCGATCCGGCGAAGAGATCTGCGATGCGCGGTGCCCCCGCCACCGCCTGGGAGACCGCCGCGACCAAGGCCGCCTCACCCTCCGCGGTCGGCTGTAGGAACCCGCCGGGCGGGGGCAGCACCTCCGCCATCCCGAACCGGTGCGTAGGGGGTGCGATGGTCACCGCCACCTCGCCGTTCCAGGCAAGCCGCGCGAGCCCCGCCCGCGCCGCCATCCCCGCCAGCAGCGCCATCTCGTAGTTTTGGAGCGGCTTCGCCTCCGTGACCGCCAGATCGATCCCGGCCCGCGCCGAGGTCAGCGTGAGGCGCACCGAGCCCTTCCGGCTCGCACCGAACCGCACGATCTCCTCGAGCGCCGGCAGGATCTGCACGAGCCCCGGCACCGCCACATCGCAATGGGTTACCGGCACGATCTCGGCGCTGCCGGCACTGAGGAACCCCGCCAGGATCCCCGAGCGGGTGCGCCGTGCGGTGACCGCGATGCGCCGCCGACTGGCCACAGGCGCGGTGACCATGGAGCGGACGGGCACCCCCTCGATCCCGCGCGCAGCAAGCGCCTCGACCAGCATATCGGTCTTCCACGCCGCCACAAGCCGATCCGAGCCGTGCTGGAGAACGCATCCCCCGCAGCGTTTGTAATGGGGGCAAACCGGCGCGATCCGCTCGGGCGAGGGCTCGAGCACCTTCACATGGCGCGCCCGGTCACCGAGGTCGAGATCCGCCCGCACCCGCTCTCCCGGCAGCGCAAAGGGCACATAGACGCTCCCTCCCTCGGCGATCCCGTCGCCGCGGGCGCCCAGCCGCTCGATGCAGAGCTCCACTGCCATGCTCTCTCCGTCCCGTCTCACGCGGCGGCGGACTGTACGCGAGCATTCCGCACTGCGATAGGGCACTTGACCGGCTGACCCTCCGGACCACCCTCAAAGGGATGCACCGAGAGTGGAGCCCCGCATGACCAGAAATATCGCTGATATCGCACCAATGTCGCATCCGTTTATCGCACGGTTTATCGCATTTGCGGCCGCCATCGTGGTGGCGGTCGGGGTCGCGCTGCCCCGCCCGGCCGCGGCCCAAGACGCCGCCATCGTCGCGGTGATCGAGGACCAGCTCGCCGCCTTTCAACGCAACGATCTGGACGCGGCTTTTGCCCACGCCGCCCCACAGATCCAGCGGAAGTTCGGCTCGCCTGAGAACTTCGGCCACATGGTGCGCCACGGCTACCCGATGATCTGGCGGCCCTCTCGCTATGAGTATCGCGGGCTGGAGGAGCCGGAGTCCGGGTTCTTTGTGAAGACCGTGCTGTTCGAGGACGCCGCCGGGCAGCAGTTCGAGGCCGACTACATCATGGGCCTGACCGAGGGTGAATGGCGCATCCGGGGTGTCAGCCTGCGGAAACTCCCGGGCGTCAGCAGCTGAAAAGGCCGGCCCCAGCGGCGGGGCCGACCAGTCTTTCGAGAGGCTTAGGCGGATTCGAGCTGGCTTGCGCGCTTTTCCATCGCGGTTTGGAGCTGCTTGCCCTGTTTCGCGATCCACCCTTTGGCAACGTCGTTGTAGAGCGCATCGGTCTTCATCTCGCGCTCGATCTTGCTGGCGAAGTCCTCGACCGTTTCCTGGCCGTTGGTCTTCTTCATCGCTTTGCTGGCTGCCGCCGAGAGCGCCTTGGTCTCGCCCGAGAGCCAGTCCTGCACAAGGCCGATGGCCTTGCCGGTGGGGATGTCGACCAGGATCTCGGCCACGCTGTCGATCAGGATCTCCTGCGCTTTCTTGGATCCGTGCTTGGCGACCAGTTCCTTCAGTGCACCACCGGTGAGCTTGTTGACCATGTTGATGTCGGATTTCACCACCGCGGTCGCCAGCTTGCGGGCGAAGGGCCGGCCCTTGAAGAAGCCTGCAAGCCGCGGCGCGAGAGCCCCTGTGATTTTCGACCCAAGCGGCCCGGTGATCGCGTCTGAGACCCCCCCCGTCAGCGTATCCCGCAGCACGTTCCAAGCGATCTTCTTCGGTGAATTTGCTTTTCCGGCAAGAGCTTGGCCCACTTCGCCCGCCACCGATTTGGTGAAAGCCACCGACGAGCCGACGACGAACCCGGCTTTGGCCATTGCACCGACCGTCGCGACAGCCGGCGCCGCCATGGTGCCGGCGATGACCCCGGCGATCGCGAAGCTGCCGTCGCGCGTCAGTTCGGTCGCGAAGATCAGCGTGTCGCCCGTGCCGATCAGGTCCTCGGTGTACTCGTTGACCTCCGCCGCATAGGCCGCAAGCGCGTTCTCAGTGGCCTTTACGGCAGGCTGCACCAGCGCGACCTTGCCGCTGGAGATCGCGGCCTCCAGCGCTTTTACAGCCTTGTCAGCCTTGGCTTTCTCGGCGTCGGACAACTCGTTCCACGCGACCGTCTCATAAAGCCAGGTTGTAAAGCCGAATTCCTTCTTGATGTTCTTCAGATCGCGGTGGCGGATGTCCAGGTTCAGCTTCCGGATCTTCGCCTCTTTCAAAACGCGATCTTTCATGTTCTTCATGAACATCGCTTGAAATTCTTCCCACTCCCGCTCTGAGTAGAACTGTGTTTTGCCCTTGTATTTGAACTCGTAGATTTTTGCCTTTGGATCTGGAACCCAGATATCATCGCCCTTTGAAACATCATTGGGGGATTTATACTTGGCACGAATTTGTTTGTTGGCAGGCAGAGCCCAAAGACCCTTGCCATCTTTCACACCGTACTTCTTCAGGATCTTGTCGAAGGTCTCGCCCTTGGCGACTTTGTGACGAATAAGCATGTTGGCCTCCCAGCACTGTTACCTCGTTCGGTACTGGTTGAGTGCCGTCATGCTCTCGATGGGTTCACCATCGGCGCAAGAAAAATTCAAAATAGCCGCTCAGAACGTCAGAAAGGCTTCCAGATGCTGACCTGCACCCCAAGCCCATCGTCGAAATCATTGAGGTCCTGGCTGAGGCCGACCTGAAGCGTGAACGGTTTCTCGATCTCCCCGTCCTCCCCCCGGAAGCTGTAGGCGAAGGAGGGCGCGAGTTTCACGGCCACATCCTCATCGCCCACAGGGACGGTGGTGAAGAGGCTCAACAGCCCCATGCAGCAGGGATCTGGCTGTGCGCCAACCGTGATGTCGAGGCGGACCTCGTCCTCATCGCCGTCGGTCTGGAGGTGATAGCCACCCTCGGTGGACACAAAAGCACTCCCCCAATCGAAGCCCCAACCGCGCCCATAAAGCAGGCGGAGAGAGACCTCGTTCGTTGGGTCGGCACCCGGGTCGCCAAAATCACCGCCGAGGAGAGGGTTGATCTCCTGTTTGACGCCAAGCTGGACCGACGCAACGTCGCCATCCTCACCGGTCCAGAGCCGTTGCCGCGCAAAGAACCCGACATCTGCCGAATCGCCGTCGTCCCCATCGGTGACGATCTCGGCGAAGACCGTGCCACCAATCGTCAGGCCTTCGCGCAGGCCGTATTCCCAGAAAAACGACGCAAAGCTGCTGTCGTCGTCAATGCGACCGCTGCCAAAAGGGGCGACCTGCGCAGATTTGGTGCTGGCAGAGACGATAACCTGCCCAGAGCCGGGCTTCTGCGTCCAAGCGCCCGATAGCGAAGCGGTGGGGCTCACCACTACCAACGCCCCGACCGCCGCACCCAGGCTCACACGCACCGTGGTCATCCTGTACATCCCTAAGTTACCGTAAGGATCGGCGCAGAATGGTTAACAGAGCGTTTACTCCATCGAATATTCGTTAAGTTTTCGTCGAATGCAGTGACATCTGATCGGAGCCAGTTGTGACCGATGCCCTGATCCACGACCCGGACATCCTCGCCTTCATCGCTGAGGTGGCAGCGCAGCCCGCCGCCACAGATGACAGCATCGCTGCCGAGCGGGCGGCCTATGATGCGATGTCAGCGCATTTTCGCGCGCCGCGGCCCGAAGGCCTGACGGTGACGGACGGCCTCCTGACAGGGGAGGAGATCCCTGCACGACACTATGTGCCAGGCGATCCCTCTCCCGTTCGGGTGATCTATTTCCATGGCGGCGGATGGGTGGTCGGTGGGCTCGAGAGCCATGATGATGTCTGCGCTGAGATCGCCGCGGAGACCCGCTGCCCTGTGACCGTGGTGGACTATCGGCTCGCCCCGGAGCATCGCCACCCTGCGGCGTTCGAGGACGCGCTGGCGGCAACTCGGGCCGCGCTGGCGGACGGGCCGGTGATTATCGTGGGTGACAGCGCGGGCGGGAACCTCGCGGCGGCCGTGGCGGTGGCCCTGCGCGGCGAAACGGCGCTCCGCGGACAGGTCCTTATCTATCCCGGGCTCGGCGGAGAGCGGTTGCGGCTCACCTCCTATACCGACTGTGCCGAAGCGCCTTTGCTCCGGACGGCGGATCTCGCACACTACGCAAAGCTGCGCGCACCGGGCGGTCCGCTTTGGGACGACCCGAGCTATGCGCCGCTCGCCGCACGAGATCTGACCGGTGTTGCCCCCTGTTTCGCGTCGGCCGCGGGGGTAGACCCGCTTCGCGACGACTGCGCGCTCTGGGCCGAGCGCCTGCAGGCGGCGGGAGGAACCGCCGAGGCCGTCACCGAGCCCGAACTGCCGCATATGTGGCTTCGTGCCCGCCACCGAAGCGCCCGCGCCGCCGCGGCCTTCGAGCGGGTGCTCGACGCGATCCGGCGCTTCAGCGCTGGGTGAACTTGAATTCGATCCGCCGGTTGCGGGCATAAGCGGGCAGGCTGTCCTCGGGATCGATCGGCCGGAATTCGCCAAACCCCGTAGCCGCCAGGCGGTTCGGCGGCACGCCCTCCGCATCGATCAGATAGCGCACCACCGACAGCGCTCGGGCCTGGCTGAGCTCCCAGTTGTCGCGGTAGCGCCCGCCGCTGATCGGGATCTTGTCCGTATGCCCGTCGACACGGAGCACCCAGTCGAGATCGTCGGGCACGCTGTCGCCGAGCTGGCGCAGCACCGCGCCGAGTTTGGCAAGCTCCGTCCGCCCCGCCCCGTTGAGGACCGCAGAGCCCGAGCCGAACAGCACCTCGGACTGAAAGACAAAGCGGTCGCCCGAGCGCTGAATGTCTTCGCGCCCGCCGAGCACGCTCTCCATGCGCTGGAAGAACTCCGACTGGAAGCGCTCGAGCTCCGAGACCTTGCGGGCCAGGGCCGCGTTGAGCTGCTCCCCGAGGCGCGCGATCTGGACCTGGTTGGCCGCGTCGGCGGCTTCGGCCTCGCCAAGCAGACGCTGGAGCGCGCCGATCTGATCCGTGAGGGCCTGCATCTGAGCGGTCAGACGCTCGATCTCGGCGCCGCGCGCCGTCGACTCGGCGCCGGCGGCCTCCAGCGCTTGGTTGCGGGCTTCGAGATTCCGACGGAGCAACTGCGCGACCGCGGCTTCCTCCAAGAGCGCCTGCTCGGCCTCGTCGAGCGCTGAGCCACGGGCGGCCAGGGCCTCCTCCGCAGCCGCACGCAGCGCATCCGTCTGACGCCGCGCGGTCTGCTCGGCGCTGAGATCAGCCTCCAGCGCATCGATCCGGGCAAGCGCGATCTGGCGGTCAGCGGCGAGTTGGCGGCGCGCGCGTTCCTCCTCCGTGAGCGATGCTTCCAGGGCCTCGATGCGCGAAAGAGCCGCGAGCTTCAACGCCTCCACCTCCCGGCGCTGGCGGCGGAGATCCTCAAGATCCGCGGACAGCCCCTCGGTTTCTGCCGCCGCCGCGGACCGTGCCTCCGCGAGCGCATCGCGCTCGGTCTCCAACTGAGAGACGAGCGCCAACGCCGTCGCCGCTTCCTCCGCCAGTCTGGCCCGCGCAACCTCGGTCTCGGATAGCTCCGCCCGCAGCCCCTCGGCCCGCGCCTGGTCGACCGCACGCCCCTCGCGCAACTGTCCGATCAAAGTGAGCGCCGCCGCCCGTTCCGCATCGATCCGGGCCTTCTCGGCAGTCACCGCATCCGCCGTGTCCGCCAGACGGGACAGCTCCGCATCCTGTTCGGTCCGGCGCGCTTCGAGCGCGGCCACCGCCTGCTCCAGCGCCGCTTGCTCCGCCTGCATCTGCTGGAACCGCTCGAAATCGCTCTGGCGCGCGTTGGTGAGGTCCTGGGCGAGGGCCGCCTCGGCGTCGCGATCTTCGGTCATGGCCGCAAGCAGAGAGGAAAGCTCTGCGCGTTCCGCCGCCAGAGCCGAGAGCTCCGCCGTCTGCTGGTCCCGCTCGGCTTCGAGCGCGGCGAGCGTCTCCTCCTGCTCGGACCGCTGGGCCTTTAGGCTCGCGACCAGATCCGCCGCCGAGGCCCGCTCCCCCTCGAGGCGCGCAAGCTCGGCCTGGCGTTCTTCGGCCTGGGCGCGCAGCTCCGCGATGGCCGCCGCACGGGCCTCCGCCTCCGAGAGCGCGCTGTCGCGGGCCTCTTCCGTCTCCACGAGCGACGCCCGGAGCGAGCCGATGTCGCTCTCCAGCCGTGCCCCGCGCCCCCGCTCCATCGCAAGGATGTCGGCCATGTTCTCGATCTGCGCCGACAGGGCGCCGATGCGGATGCCCTGCTCGCGGATGGTGTTCTTTTGCATGTCGAGCTCGCGGGTCTGGAGGTCGATCGTTTCCTTCTGGGCGAACAGCGTCTTGTCCTGCACCTCGATGCGTTTCTGCTGGACGCCGATAACCTCTTCCTGCTCCAGCAACTGCTCGTCCTGGCCGAGGATGGTCTCCCGCAGCGAGAACTGCACAATCATGAAGATCGACAGCACGAACATCAGGATGAGCAGGAGCGCCGTCAGCCCGTCGACGAACCCCGGCCAGATGCTGGTGTCGAACCGCCCCGTGCCCCGCCGCGCCAGCGCCATCAGGCGCCTCCCGGCCCGCCACCGCCGCGGGTGCGCGCATCGATGAGGGCGATCAGCGCGCGCAGCTCAGAGCGCAGCGCCTGCGTGGTCTCATGGCGGCCGACGGCAAGATCGTCGGCCAGGGCGCGCAACTGCTTGTCCATGCTGCGTAACGCCTGCCCCACTTCGGGGTCGGCGCCGCCGCCGCCCGTGGGGCCACCGAGATAGGCAACCTTCTCCAGCGCATCGACCAAGGCGCTCTGGCTGTGGGCGATCTGGCTGCTCGACTGCTCCAGCCGCTTCAGCGAGGTCAGCATGGCATGGTCGCGGGCGGCTTCCTGGTCGCGCGCTTCTTTCAGCTCTCG
The DNA here is from genome assembly GCA_039816045.1 of Pseudomonadota bacterium. Lineage (GTDB taxonomy): Bacteria > Pseudomonadota > Alphaproteobacteria > Rhodobacterales > Rhodobacteraceae > Thermohalobaculum. The sequence goes on along the minus strand of JBCBYB010000007.1, from coordinate 91,856 downwards.
GAACATCCCGGAGACGATGTCGCGCTGTTGGTCGATCTGGCCAGCCATCGCCGCCACCACATCCGCCGCCTGACCGAGGCGCGTCTCGGCTGCGACGCGCGCATCTTCGGCCTTCTTGGCACTGTCGGAGGTGCGCTCGAGCCCTTCATCCACCCGCTCGAGCAGGGCGACCAGGGCGCCGTCCGGCCCCTCCCCTTCGGAGACAAGGCCAAGCCGCGTGAACCCGCCGAGCCATTCCTCCAGCTCCCGGTAAAAACGGTTCTGACCGTGCCCTGCGAAGAGCTCCAAGAGCCCGACGATCAGCGAGCCCGCAAGGCCCACCAGCGAGGAGGCGAACGCGGTGCCCATGCCGCCAAGTTGATCTTCGAGCCCGCTCATCAGCCGCTCGAACACACTCACATCCGAGGTATCACCGCCCGAAGGCGCCAGCGACCGGATCGTATCGACCACCGCCGGGACGGTGTTGGCGAGCCCCCAGAACGTGCCGAGCAGACCGAGGAAGATCAGCAGATTGGTGATGTAGCGGGTGATGTCCCGCGCCTCGTCCAACCGTACCGCGATGCTGTCGAGGATCGAGCGCGTGGTCGAGGCGGCGAGACGCTTCTTCACACGGCCGTCGCTGAGGATCGGCCCGAGGGACGCCACGAGCCGCGGCGGGCGGCCAAGATCTTCGCCCTTCTCCCCGCTTTGGATATCGCGCAGGAAGTTGGTCGCAGAAATCAGCTGACTGACCTGCCAGAAGGTCGCCAGCACACCGAACACGAAGACGCCGAAAATGAAGCCGTTGAGGTAGGGGTTCGCCCAGAACACGGTCTGGATTTGCGCGGCCAAAAGCGTCGCACCGGTGCTGACCAGGATCAGCACCGTCAGCATCAGGAAAATCTGCCGGGTCGGTTGCGAGAAATCGACTTGGTGGGCGTCGTGATCCATGCGTTCTCCCTCGCAACGACCGCATCAGAATACCGGCGTATCAGGCTTTTTCCAGTGACCTTTTCAGTGCACTTGCGTTGGATCTATCACGGCTGCGGTTTGGACCCTAGGCTAGAGCGGCGAGGCGGCCCGCAGAGGCGCGCCCGTGGGGAACTGTCGCAGGAGCTCAGGATGCGGATCGGCTGTCCGAAAGAGGTGAAGACGCGCGAGTATCGGGTCGGAATGACGCCCTCGGCTGCGCGCGAGGCGGTGGCCCATGGCCACTCGGTGGTGATCGAGACAGGCGCTGGGGAAGGTGCCGGCTTCCCCGACGACGCCTACCTCACAGCAGGGGCGGAGATTGCTCCCGACGCGGAGACGGTGTTCGCGGAAGGTGAGATGATCGTGAAGGTCAAGGAGCCTCAGGCGCCCGAACGGGCCCACCTGCGGGAAGGTCAGGTGCTGTTCACCTATCTTCATCTGGCCCCTGATCCGGATCAGACCCGAGATCTGCTGGAAAGCGGGGTCACCGCCATCGCCTATGAGACCGTGACCGATGCCCGGGGCGGTTTGCCCTTGTTGGCGCCAATGTCGGAGGTTGCTGGCCGGCTGGCGCCGCAAACCGGGTCCTGGGCGCTGCAGAAGGCCAATGGCGGGCGTGGCGTGCTGATGGGAGGCGTGCCGGGGGTTGGTCCTGCCGAGGTTGTGGTGCTCGGCGGCGGGGTGGTCGGTGCCAACGCCGCGCGAGTCGCTGCGGGGATGGGAGCCGATGTCACCGTGCTCGATCTGTCGATCGATCGCCTGCGTTATCTCGACGAGGTGGACCGCGGGCTCTACCGCACGCGCTACGCATCCAAATCCGCGACCGCGGAAGAGATCCGCCGTGCCGATATGGTGATCGGGGCGGTGCTGATCCCCGGGGCTGCCGCCCCACGCTTGGTCTCCCGCGCCGATCTGTCAGAAATGAAGCCGGGCGCCGTGCTGGTGGATGTCGCCATCGACCAAGGCGGCTGTTTCGAAACCTCGCGTGCCACAACCCACGATGACCCGATCTATGAGGTGGATGGCATCGTCCATTACTGCGTCGCCAACATGCCCGGCGCGGTGCCGCGGACATCGACCATCGCGCTCGGCAACGCTACACTCCGACATATGCTCGCCATCGCCGATAAGGGATGGGTCACAGCGTGCCGGGACGATCCGCATCTGCTGGCCGGCCTCAACACCCACGCAGGCAAGCTGACCAACTACGCGGTTGGCAAAGCGCTCGGGATCAACGTGATCTCTCCGAAACTGGCCCTCGGGACCTGACGCGGTTGACAGCGGGGAGGCAAGCCCCGATCTTTGTCGTATTGGATTTGAGGTTCGAGAGGCGCGAGACATGACCCTGCCAGCCGCCCGTATTGGTGATATGCATACCTGCCCCATGGTGACAGGCACCGTCCCTCATGTGGGAGCGGCCATCGTGAAGGGCGAATTCACCGTCCTGATCGGCAACAAGCCACCGGCGCGCTCGGGCGATACGGTCTTATGCACCGGCCCGCCCGATACGATCGTGAAGGGCTCCACCAGCACGCTTGTGGGCAACATGCCGCAGGCCCGCTCGAGCGACACGTGTTCCCACGGAGGAGCAATCACGGTCGGCGAGTTCACGGTGTTGATCGGTTAGATTTCAAGCCAAGTGCTCGGCCACGGCCGGGCGCAGATCCGCGTTGCAAGCAAGCACAGATCCGGTTTCGAGCGGGTTCGCCTTTCCCGGCAGGGCACCGATGGTGCTGACGAGCCCGCCCGCCTCCTGCACCAGAAGCATCCCACCCGCGATATCCCAGGGGCTGAGTTCGCGCTCCCAGAACGCATCGAACCGTCCGGCGGCCACATATGCGAGGTCGAGGGACGCAGCCCCCCAGCGCCGCACGCCCGCCGAGCGCGGCATAAGCGCCGCGAGATCTTTCAGCATAAGCGGCAAGGTCTTCTTCGCCCCGAACGGCACACCGGTTGCGAGGACCGAGACCGCAAGCTCTCGCCGCGCCGACACCCTGCAACGACGGTCGTTCAGCCAGCAGCCCTGGCCCTGCTCGGCCACGAACATCTCGTCTTTCACCGGATCGTAGACGACCGCCGCAACTATGCGCCCCTTGTGCTCGAGCGCGATCGAGATAGCCCAATGCGGCATCCCGTGCAGAAAATTGGTGGTGCCGTCGAGTGGATCGACGATCCAACGCCGGGTCGGATCGGTGCCTTTAACCTCTTCGCTCTCCTCGCCCAGCCAGCCATAGTTCGGCCGAGCCTCCATCAGGTCCTCGCGGAGGGTCTCCTCGGCCTTGCGATCAGCGTTAGAGACGAAATCCCCGGCGCCCTTCATGCTGACCTGGAGGTTCTCGACCTCGCCAAAATCGCGCACCAGTCGGCGCGCAGCATGGCGTGCTGCCCGGATCATAATGTTGAGGGTCGGCGATGCGCTGGCCATGGAGGCGCTCCGATTGGGGCCATCCGCGGGAGCGGCGGCAAGGATTGGTGGGCGCGCGATCGCGACCCCCTTGGGCGGCTCAGCCGCGCGCGGGCTCTTTCAGCTCGGTCTCGACAAAGACCAACTCTCCGGCACCTGCATTGATGACGTCATGGGCAACGCCGGCCTCGCGGTAGTAGGACTGTCCCGGAACCATCTCGACGCGCGTCACCGCTCCGGCGCCATCCACGATATCCACGGGCTGCCCTGCCACCGGTGTGATCACATAGTCGAACGCGTGCACATGCCAGCCGGTCGCCGCCCCAGGGGCAAACCGCCACTCGGTAACCCGGACGCGGTCGTTGTCCACCATCACGGTCGGCGTGGCTGGCGCGCGGTCCATGGCTCAGGCACGCTCAGCGTATTCGAGGGTCTCGGTGGACACGACGATCGCTTCGCCCTGGGCGATAAAGGGCGGGACCATCACCCGCACGCCATTGTCGAGAACCGCCGGCTTGTAGGAGTTTGCCGCCGTCTGCCCTTTGACCACCGGCTCGGTCTCGGCAACTGTGCAGGTCACGCGCTCGGGCAGGGTCACTGACAGGGCCTCTTCCTCATAGTACTCGATGGTCACCGTCATTCCGTCTTGCAGGAACGGGCGTCCGTCACCGAGTAGATCCGCCGGCAGTTCGATCTGCTCGAACGTCTCGTTGTCCATGAAGGTCAGCATGCCGTCTGTTTCGTAGAGGAACTGCTGGTCCTTCTGCTCAAGGCGCACCCGCTCCACCTTGTCCGCCGAGCGGAAGCGCTCATTGAGCTTTGAGCCGTTGCGGAGGTTCTTGAGCTCGACCTGCGCGAACGCTCCACCTTTGCCGGGCTTCACGTGATCCGTCTTCACCGCGACCCACAGACCGCCATTGTGCTCGATGATGTTGCCACGGCGGATCTCGTTGCCGTTGATCTTGGCCATAGGGACGCCCTCGCGCTGATAAACCGTTCGCCCTATAGCCCGGCCCATGCCCAGGCGACAAGGGCGGTCAGGCGATCTCGCAGCCGAACTGCGCGCCGATCTCGGCCAATTCCTCCCAAAGCGTGAGCGCGAAGCTGCGGAAGACCAGGATATCAAAGCCTTTGCCGCGCCGGATTAGGGTCAGACCGACGCCGTGGTAGGCGGTCTGCGCGGCAGCACCCTCCGGAAACTCCACGGGCCGGATATCGATGGCCACCAGGCGGGCGATCAGTTCAGAGGCGGCCGACCCTTCGATCCGGATCAGCGTGCGGGCATGGGTGAGGTCTAGCACCGTACCATTCTCAATCGGCAGCGACGGATCCTCTGCACCCGCTGGGCGCTCCAGCAGCCATTTCAACGCCTCGACGCGGATCAGCCGACCATGCGATCCGACTGCGACACGTCCGGGCGCGGGAGCGTTCTCAGCACCCGCTAGCGCCGCTGCGGTTGCGCCGACCGTGCTGAGACGATCCGGCCAGGAAGCGAGCTGCCAGAGGCTGCCGATCCGCTGCTCGGAAAGCACGACGCCCGCACCCGCCTCGCCTACGCTGCCGAGGCGTCGCGCCCCGAGATGGCCCTCCAATGCAGAGACACGCTCAGCCATGCATCCGCTCCCCTTTCGGATCGTATCGGTGGGCTGGGAAGACCCGCGCCCGGCACTCTTTCCCACGCACCGGGTCGGCGATGACCACCTCGCGGCCATCCCAAGCCTCCGGGCCACCGTTCACCAGTCCGATGCCGATCCAGCGTCCCCCAAAGGCCGGTGCGACCGTCACGCCGGTGATCCAGCCGATGCCGTGGCCCTCCACATGCTCGGGCTCGCAGACGATGGCACCGATAGAGAAGCGCTGATCCGGGTCGACCGGCTCGAAATGCGCGAGCTGCGGACGGTCGGAACGCGCGAGATCGGGACGCTGGCGCAACGCCTGGCCGATGAACGGCTTCTTGGTGGACGCCATGCGACCGAGCCCAGCATCTTCCAGCGTCACCCGTCCGTCCAGCTCGGCATGGGTGACATGACCCTTCTCGATCCGGAGCGCACCGAGCGCCTCCATGCCGTAAGGCGCTCCGCCTTCGGCCGCCACCCGCGTGTGGATCGCGCGCCAGAGGGCCGGGCCGTAGTCCGATGGCGTGTAGACCTCATAGGCCATCTCGCCCGAAAAGCTGATCCGGGCAATCAGAACCGGGATCTGGCCGCCCTCAACGGTGACATGGCTGCGCAGAATGCCCATGAAGGGCAGCGCCTCATTGTCCATCGCATCGGCGACCAGGGGCTCCAGTGCCGCCCGCGCCTTTGGCCCGGCAACCGCAATCCCAGCCCATTGATCGGTTGTGGAGGCAACGTTCACCCGAAGCTCGGGCCAACGGGTCTGCAGCAGCGTCTCGAGCCAAGCGAGGACCCCTGCGGCCTGGGCCGTGGTCGCGGTCATCAGGAACTCGTGCTCCCCGAGCCGCCAGGTCACCCCGTCATCATAGACAATGCCGTCATCCCGCAGCATCACCCCGTAGCGGCACTTCATCACCGGCAGCTTGGCAAATCCGTTGACGTAGACCCGGTTCAAGAGCTCCGCCGCATCGGGTCCTTGCACCGCGATCTTACCGAGGGTGGTGACATCGACCATGCCGACGCTCTCACGCACGAGGGTGGCCTCGCGGACATAGGCCTCGGCGAGCGTCTCACCGTCAAGCGGCGTGTACCAGGCACGCTTCCACAGCCCGGCATCGGTGAAGACAGCACCCGCCGCCTCTTGCTCCGCCTGCATCGGCGTGCGGCGGGTCGGCCGCCAATGCGCGCCCCGTGCCCGGCCTGCGAACACCCCGATCGGCGTCGGCGTATAGGGCGGGCGGAAGGTGGTGATCCCCGTCTCTGGGATCGTCTGGCCGAGCGCGTCGGCGAGAACCGCGAGACCCAGCACACCCCCCGTTTTGCCCTGATCGGTGGCCATGCCGAGGGTGGTGTAGCGCTTCATATGCTCGACGCTGACATAGCCCTCGCGCGCCGCCTGACGGACATCCTCGGTGGTCACGTCGTGCTGCGGATCGGCAAAGCTCTTGAGCTTACGGCCAGGAACGCGCACCTCAAACACGGGCGCGATCTCGCCGAGGCCGCTCGGCCCCGGCAAGTTAGGCGCGGCCCGGCGGCGCCCGGTGAGACGGCCGACGGCCTCCGCTGTCACGGCACGGGCATGGGACACCGCAGCGTCGGTTTCGAACACGCCTGCTGCTGCACCGGTCAGCGAGACCCCCTCCGGTGGTGCGCCCGAGAGGAAACACTGCAGCTCTTCGTGCCAGACGGGCTTTACCCCACGATGACAAACAAGGTGGATCGCCGGGGACCAGCCGCCGGAGACCCCGAGGCAATCCCGGTAAATCCGCCCCTTTGAACGCAACGCACCGGCGCTTTTTGTCCCCCAGTCGAGCCCGTCCATTCCGGTGCGTCCGGTCACCTCGATGGGCAGCGCACTCGTGTGGACTTCGACCCCCGCTGCCAGGGCTTCTTCAGCTGCGGCACCGGGCCGATCTCGGGCGTCGAGCACCGTGGTCCGTACCCCCGCAGCCGCCAGCGCATGCGCCGCCCGGTAACCGCTGTCGTTCGTCGTGGCGATGGCCGCACTCTTGCCGGGCACAACTCCGAAGCGCTCAGCATAACGGGCGACGGCACCGGCCATCATCACCCCAGGACGATCGTTGTTCCCAAAAGCAAAGGGCCGTTCGATCGCACCGGTCGCCAAGATGACTGCGCCGGGACGAATGATGTGCAGCCGCCCGCGGGGCAGCGCCTCGTCCGGGTCGCGCATATGATCGGTGACGCGCTCGTAGAGCCCGACGACATTGCTGTCATAGAGCCCGATGGCCGTCGTCCGGGAAAGCACCCGGGCTTTGGCGAGCGGACGGCTATGGGCCTCGAGCCAACCTGCCGCCGTCGCGCCTTCCACGGTTTCGGCGGAACCGATCAGCTGCCCGCCGAGCGCAAAGTCCTGTTCCGCCAGGATCACGTCGAGCCCGTCACTGGCCGCCTGTTCGGCCGCAGCAAGACCGGATGGTCCAGAGCCAATCACCAGAACATCGCAGAACCCGTGGACGATCTCATAGGCGTCCGGATCCGCTTCCCGGCTGGCGGCGCCCATCCCCGCAGCCTGTCGGATCACCTTCTCGAACTGCATCCACTCCCAGGTGCCCTTACCCGAGGCCCCGAAGAACGTCTTGTAGTAGAACCCCGCTGCAAAGAAGCGCCCCATCAGGTCATTCACCTGACCGAGATCGAAGCGCACAGAGGGCCAGGCGTTCTGACCGGATGCGGTGAGACCCTGGTAGAGTTCCACCTCCGGCGCTTTCACGTTCGGCACACGCCGCGCGCCAGTCCCGGTCGTCACAAGCGCGCCGCCCTCCTCTGGGCCCGCAGCCATAACACCCCGTGGACGGTGGTACTTGAAGCCGCGGGCGACCACCCTCTCGCCATTCGCAATCAGCGCCGAGGCGAGAGTGTCGCCCGGATGGCCGTTCATGCGCCGACCGTCCCAGGTGAAGCTGATCCGGTGGGCACGGTCGATCACCCCGCCGGTCGCGAGCCTCTGTCCGGTCATTCGATCGCCTCCGCCGTCGCCTGATGCGCGAGGCGCACAGAGCGGATCTCATGGGTCAGCGTGTCGCGCTCCACCACCAACAGCGACCGGCAGCCGCCGGTGTGATGCCACAGTTCGGCATGGGGCCCGCGCGGGTTCTCCCGCAGGAAAACCGCATCGAACCAGGCGTCTTCGGAGGCGTCGAGCGCCGGGTACTGCACCGTCGCATCGCCCTCATAGACGAACTCGGTGTGGTCGCGCAGCCCACAGATCGGGCACCGGATGCGCAGCATATCAAGTCTCCCCGAGCGAACGCAGTGGCAGCGCCATCGCCGCCCCCATCCGCATGAAGCCAAGCTCTTGCCAGAAGGCGAGGGCGGTTTCGTTGCCGTCGATGACGTCAATCTTGATCATGTCCCGCTGCGGGAGGCGTCCTCCGAGCAGCGTTTTAAACATTGCGCGACCGATGCCCTGACGACGGTGGTCACGGCTGACAAACACCTGACGGAGATAGAGCCGGTCGCCATCGTCACGCCAGAGGACGTAGCCGACCGGTTGGCCGGCTTCGGTGAAAATCTCCGCCGCGTAGCCGTCGGAAAGCAGCGTTTCCATCCGCCGCTCGAAAAACGTGCGAGGCATGCGTTCGCCGCCCTCGTCCTCCCAGAGCTGCGAACTCAAGGTCACGAGGAGCGGGCGGTCTTCCGTCCCCGCGGTTCTCACCTCAAGCGCCATGGATCAATGCGCCTTCGGGAACGGGCCGTGGCCGGACTCGTCGATCTGCCGACCCGCCCGATAGCGGTCGAGCGTCAGGCGGCGGTTCGCGGAGTGCGGTTCGTCCTTTGCGATTGTGTGGGCGAACACGTGGCCCGAGCCCGGCGTGGCCTTGAACCCCCCATAGCACCAACCGGCGTTCAGGTAGAGCCCGGGGACGTCGGTCTTGGTGATGAACGGCGAGCCGTCCATCGACATGTCCATCACGCCCGCCCATTGCCGCAGCAGTTTCACGCGTCCGAGGCAGGGCATCACGGCCATGCAGTTCGCTGCCACATCCGAATAGACCGGCAGGTTCCCCTTCTGCGCATAGGAGTTGTAGCCGTCGAGATCGCCGCCATAGACCATGCCGCCCTTGTCGGACTGGCTGATATAGAAGTGCCCCGGGCCGCCGAACACGACCACACAATCGAGGATCGGTTTGATCGGCTCCGAGACATAGGCTTGGAGCTTGTGCGTCTCGATCGGCAGTTTCCCGAGACCCGCCTTGTGCGCCAGCACGCTGGTGTGCCCGGCAACCGCGAGCCCAACCTTGTCGGCATAGATCTCGTGGGTCGCCGCGCCGCGGCGTACCTCGACCCCGACCACCGCGCCGTTCTTGCGGACGAACCCCGTGACCTCCGTGTTCTGGAGGATATCGACCCCCAGCGCCGTCGCGGCCCGAGCAAAACCCCAGTTCACCGCGTCATGGCGCGCTGTGCCCGCCCGCGGTTGGACATAGGCGCCCAGAACCTCATAGCGACCCTGGTCGATGGACATCTCCGGCACCCGGCGGCGCAGCGTGTCTTGGTCCCAATATTCTCCGTCGATCCCGTTCAGGCGCATGATGTTGTAGCGCCGAGCCATTGCGTCTCGCTGCCCGGGCGTGAAGACCAGGTTCACATGGGCCCGCTGGCTGAACATGACGTTGTAGTTCAGCTCGTGGCTCAGGTTCTCCCAAAGCTGCAGCGAGTGCTCGTAGAACTCGGTGTTCCCGGGGATCATGTAGTTGGAGCGGACGATGGTGGTGTTGCGCCCCGCATTGCCGCCGCCTAGCCAGCCTTTCTCGAGCACCGCGACATTGCGGATGCCGTGCTCCTTGGCGAGGTAGTAGGCGGTGGCGAGCCCGTGCCCGCCGCCGCCGACGATGATGACGTCGTAATAAGCCTTCGGCTCGGGCCGGCCCCAGACCGGGTCCCAATAGGACTGACCGTTCAAGCCGTTCTTGATGACCTGCCAGAGCGAGTAGCCTTTCATCAGCCGCGCATCCTCTCTGCATTGGCATCCCAGATCGGCGCATGCTGGAGCGCCGCCGGCAGCATCTCACCCAGCAGCTCAATCTGCCACGGGCCATCCGCCGCAGCATGCTCCTTGGGCACATAACCCATCGCCATCGACGCGCCGGAGTTGTGCGCAAAGCCCCCGGAGGTGACCCAGCCGACACAATCGCCACCGAGATAAATCGGCTCGTCCCCGATCACATCAGCGTCTTTGGCCTCCAGCACGAAGGTCTTGAGCCGCAGCGTCCCGCCGCTGTCGCGCTCGGCAAGCGCACTGGCCTTGCCGATGAAGTCCGCTGGTTTCTCATAGGCGACGAAGCGGTCGAGCCCGGCTTCGAGCGGGCCGTAAAGCGGACGGTACTCCCGCGCCCACCCACCGAAGTTCTTCTCCAGCCGCATGGCATTAAGCGCGCGCAGACCGAACATCTTCAGGCCCAGATCGGCGCCCGCCTCTCGGATCCGCTCGAAGACATGGCGCTGATACTCCGCCTTCATCCAGATCTCATAGCCGAGATCGCCGGTGAAGCTCACACGGGCCACCTGGCAGGGCGCATATCCGAGATCCATCTCGCGGATCGCCATAAACCGGAACGCCTGGTTGGAAACATCGTCCCTGGTCAAGCGCGACAGCAGCTCCCTCGATTTCGGCCCCGCGATGGAGAGACCGGAGTAGGAAAGCCCCAGTGCCTGCACGCTGACCGAGCCGTCGGTCGGCAGATGATCATGGAACCAGCGGAGGTAGTACTCCTCCGCCATGCCGGAGCCTGCTAGGAAGAAGCCCTCATCGGACCAGCATGAGACGGAGAGGTCGCCGATCAGTTTGCCGTCCTGCTTGAGCATGGGGGCCAAGGTCATGCGGCCGGGTTTCGGGATCTTGCAGGCGAGCATTTTGTCGAGCCACGCCCGCGCCCCCGAACCGGTGACGGAGAACTTGGAGAACCCGGAGATCTCCATGCAGCCCACGCCCTCGCGAACCGCGGCGACCTCGGCCTTCACATGCGGGAAATCGGTCGAGCGGCGCCAGGAGAACTGGTCCTTCGTGCCGTCAGGCGAGAACCAGAGCGGCACCTCGAGGCCCCAGCTGTCCCCCCATTGCGCCCCCAATGCCGAGAGCCGGTCATAGATCGGTGTGGTCTTGTAAGGACGCGCCGCCGTCAGCTCCTCATTCGGGAACTTGATCGAGAACCGCCGGGAATAGTTCTCCTGCACCTTCGGGTTGGTGTAGGCCATGGTCGCCCAGTCGCCATACCGCGCGATGTCCATCGCCCAGACATCGAAGCCCGGATCGCCCTCGGTCATCCAGTTCGCCAGCGCAAGGCCCACGCCGCCGCCTTGGGAAAAGCCCGCCATCACGCCGCAGGCCGACCAGAACCCGGGCAGCCCACGGATCGGCCCCACAAGCGGGTTGCCATCGGGCGCAAACGTGAAGGGCCCGTTGATGATCTGCTTGATGCCGGCGTTCTGGAAAGCGGGGAAGTGCTCGAAGCCCACCTCCAGGCTCGGCGCGATCCGGTCGATATCCGGCTGCAACAGTTCGTGCCCGAATTCCCACGGCGTCTCACGCTCCGACCAGGGCACACAGGCTTTCTCATAGGTGCCCATCAACATGCCGCCGCGCTCCTGGCGCAGATACAGCTCGCCATCGAAATCGACCGCGTGGACGACCTCCTTGCCGGTCTTCTCGTTGATCTCAGCGACTTCGGGCATGTCCTCGGTCAGGAGATACATGTGCTCCATGGCGAGCACCGGCAGCTCGAGGCCCACCATGCGGCCCACCTCGCGCGCCCAGAGCCCGCCCGCGTTCACGATATGCTCACACGCCACATCGCCCTTGTCGGTGTGCACGATCCACCCGCCCTCACGCGAGCGGGTGAGCCCCGAGACCATGGTGTGCGTGTGGATCGCAGCCCCGAGCTTGCGCGCCGATTTGGCATAGGCATGGGTCACGCCGGAGGGGTCGAGGTGGCCGTCGACCACGGTGATCAGCCCGCCGACGAACTGGCTCGGGTCGAGCAGCGGCATCTCCTCATGCAGCCGGTCGGGGCCGACGACCTCCGCTTCGATGCCTTGGTAGCGCCCTTTGGCGGCCGTCGATTTCAGCCAGTCGAACCGTTCTTCGGTGGCCGCGAGCATCACGCCGCCCGTCATATGGAAGCCCGTCGCTTGGCCCGAGAGCTCCTCGATCTCCTTGTAGAGGTCGATGGTGTACTTCTGGAGCTTCGCCACGTTCGGATCACCGTTGATCGTGTGGCAACCGCCCGCCGCGTGCCAGGTGCTGCCGCTCGTCAACTCGGAGCGCTCGATCAGCATGACATCGGTCCAGCCGGCACGAGCCAGATGGTAGAGAACGGAGCAACCGACGACGCCGCCCCCAATGACGACGACGCGTGCGGTGGAATTCATGGCGGGCCTCCCGGGTTTTGCTTTCATCACTCAAGCAGGTTTCAAACCCGCCCGCTTGCCTCTGGCGGCATGAGGGGCGCGGAATCCGACATTTTTTGGCGTCCGGACCGTGGAGATTGACCCAATTTAGATCCAATACTGCAGGGATCGGCCTATAAGCGGGTCAAAAGAAAGGCCGCTACTCCTCGCGACCTAGAGCTCTCAACCGGCAATGAAGCTCCTCTGACGCTGGGTCTCCGGTCTCTAGCGCAAAGACATAAGCGTGGGTGAGGAAGAAGGCTGCCGCCTCTGTGTCGTTCGCAAGGTCAGCAGCTCGTGCGTAGAGGCCAACGAGTGCCGAACCGTCGTCTCGGGCATGGGCATCGAGCAAGGCCCGGTCCAGGCCCTGCTTGTCCAGATCGATCGAGGACGGGTCAGCTGTCATCCGAAGCAAGGAGGCGGCTCCACAAAAGGCCACCGAGCGCCCCACCGATGAGGGGCGCAACCCAGAACGCCCAGAGCTGGTTGAACGCCCCGGTCTCAGCCAACAGCGCCACACCGGTCGAGCGCGCCGGGTTCACCGAGGTGTTGCTGACCGGGATGGAGATGAGGTGGATCAGCACCAGCCCAAGGCCGATGGCGATCGGGGCAAACCCGGCCGGAGAGCCCTTGGCCGTCGCGCCGAGGATGATGACCAGGAATGCAGCGGTCATCACGATCTCCATGAGCAGGACCGCGCCAAGGCCATAGCCACCAGGCGAAAGCTCACCGTAACCGTTTGAGGCGAACCCTCCCGTGCCTTCGAAGTCGGCCTGCCCTGAAACGATGGCGTAGAGCACGAAGGCGGCGGCGATCGCGCCCCCGACCTGTGCTCCGATGTAGGGTCCGAGTTCCGCCTTATCGAAACGGCCAGCGACCGCGAGCCCGACCGATACGGCTGGGTTGAAATGGCCGCCAGAGATTGGACCGACCGCGTAGGCCATCGTCATGACCGTCAGCCCGAACGCGAACGACACACCAAGCCACCCGATACCGACATCCGGGACCCCGGCCGCGAGCACCGCACTCCCACAGCCACCGAGTACAAGCCAAAACGTGCCGAACGCCTCGGCCAACAACTTCTTGGTCATCCCGTCCAGCATTCTCGTGTCCTCCGCAGATCATCGCCAGTTGGATCGGAGCACCCTATCGAAGAACTGCAGTACAATCACGAACTCATGCGCCCGGCGACCCATGCGTGGAAGCAATGGGTTGGATTGTCCATCACCGGTGAAAATCGGCCTCCATCAAAAGCCTGTGCGTGACGGCCGCGCTGCATGCCTTCGACCACAAAAATGTCCTCCTCAAAGACCTCGCGCCACATGTCTGTGTTCTTCGTGCGCATGTCTTTCCAGTCGGGACCGGCAACTGACGGATCGAAATAATGGATCCCGACCCGCTCCACCGTGCGCTCGGTGCCCTGAGGCACGAGCAGGATCGCAAAGCAGTGATCCTTGTGCACGCCGAGCAGTACGTTCGGATAGAGCGCGGTGTACTCCGCGCCCTCGGCCCAGTGCGGCGCAAGATCGGCAATCTCCGGAAAGCGGCGCCCATCCTCCGCCAGCAACGGACGATAGACCCGCGTGCCCTGGCCCGAAAACTCACCCGGCTCCTCGATGTGATAGTGGTCCTCGAGCCGGCTGTAGCTGTTCAATCCCGGATGCACCCAAGGCAGATGGTAGCTCTCGCAATAGTTCTCCACTGCCAGTTTCCAGTTGCTGTTCACCTCGAGATCGAAGAAGCCGTCCTCGACCGCAGCCAACGGCCGGTCAAACTCCGCCCAACGTCCGATCAAACCGCTCGCATACTCGGCAAAGGGCGGGGCTTTGCCATCGAGATTGATCCAGACGACACCCATCCATTGGTGGCTGCGCACCTCGAGAAGACCAAGGGACTCCCGGTCGATGCAGTCATGGCGGTTGGTGCCCGGGCCACCGACATGGGGGGTCGTGCGCAGCTTGCCGTCGAGTTCGTAGCACCAGGAGTGGTACGGGCAGCGGATCGCGCGGGAGAGCGTCCCCGCTTCTTCCACCAGGATCATACCGCGGTGGCGACAAACATTGTGGAACACCCGCAATTCGCCTTGACGGTCGCGTGCAAGCAGGAGCGGCTGGCCAAGGAACTCGATCGGGCGCACGCTGCCAGGCTCCGGTGCGTCGGCGGCAAAGGCGAAGCCTGCCCAGCCCGCACCAAACAGGCACGACTTCTCGCGGTTGTGAAACTCGGGGTCAACATAGCAAGGATTGGGAAGCCCTCGCGCGTCTTGGATCGGCTGGACGACGGCCTGAAGGTCCTGGGGGCTGAGTGTCATGGATCGCCTCATTCGCATCTCTCATGGCAGCTTGACGCCCGAAAGCCCCAGCCATCCCGCCAGAATGCGAACTCGGCATGTCGCATTTGCCGCGCGACACCCTCTCTCTGACAGTTCCGTGAGCTGGTCGCCGGAAGTCCTGCGACCGCGCGTTCAGAGGACATGACGAAACCTGGGAGGACGCCAGCTATGGCAAGGGGAACACTGCGTGCGATTCTCGGCGCGTTCGGCGGAATGATGCTGCTCGGCGGCTGCTATGCGCCCTATGCGGCAACGGGCTATGGTGTGCCTGTTCATGCGAGTGCCGGCGGGCCGGACCTCTATGACGCGCCGGTCTACGACACGCCCGTCTACGACAGCTATGAGCCGGCCTATGCTGAGCCCTATGCGGTCGGTGGCGCCTCGCTCAACATCGCGATCTACGATGATGGACCGGACTACTACGAGCACCGCCCCCATCGTCCGAAGCGGGGAAAGGGCTACCACGGACACCGCCCGCGCGGAGACGTCTATCGAGATCACGGCCGACATCGTCCGGTCTACCGCAAGGATGACCGCCGGCGAGACCACGCGCATGGCAAGGGCAAAGGCTTCCGCGATGGAGTCGCCGACCGCCGGGCCCGTGAACTCGCCCGTCTGCGGGAGCGCGAGCGGGCACGGGACGGGAACAAAGCGCGCGGGCGCGTGCTAGCGGGCAAGGATCGTCACCGCGCAGGCACACGGGACCGTAGAGGGACGCAGAATGTCGGCTGGCATGCCCTCGACGGCCGTGCGGACAGAGTGCGCCACGCCGATCTCCGCGGCAGGCCAGATCGGGACCGCCCGCGGGCTGGTTCCGGGCGCGGAGGCCGAGATGGAGTACGGGCCGGCGGTCGAGGCGGGCGCGACGGCGTCGCCCGCGGCGGCAGAGGCGGAGACGATGGCGCCCGCGGTGGACGCGGTGGCCGGGACGGCGTCGCCCGCGGGGGCCGGGGCGGACGTGGCGGCGACCGGGTCGCCGACCGGGGCCGGGGTGATCGCTGGCGCCGGAACGTAGGGGAAAATCGCTATCCCCGGCGCAAGATGACCCACGATCCTTGGGATCCGATGACCGGCTATAACCGCCAAGACCCGGTGACGGGCCGCCCCCCGGTCCACCAGTTCAGCGAGCGCTGAGCAGTCCAACCCCGCCGGGTCCTACGGCTCGACGGGGTTTTTCATCGTCTGTCCTAAGCGGAACGCCGCGAGGTTCTCAGCGAACAGATCGGCAAACCGCAGCGGCCAATCGTCCACCCCATCCGCGCTGTGGGGCGAGATGAGCAGGTTCGGCGTCTCCCAAAGCGGATCCTCCGCGGGCAAGGGCTCGATCGCTGTCACGTCGAGATAGGCGCCGCGGAGATGACCCGAGGCAAGTGCGGCTCTGAGATCGGCTTCCACGACATGTCCGCCGCGTGCCGTGTTCAGGAACAACGCCCCCCGCTTCATCGCCGCAAAGGCCCGAGCATCGAAGAGCCCCGTGGTCTCGGGCGTCAGGCGCAGATGGCAACTCACGATATCGGCCTCGGGAAGGCTCTCCCACAGCGCGCTGGCCGGGCGGGTCTCGGCCCCCTCCACCGGGCATTCCGATCGGCGGAGGGCGATCACCCGCAACCCCACAGCAGCGGCCCGTTTGGCGAGCTCTCCACCAATTGCGCCCGCCCCGACGACCAAGAGCGTTTGACCCATGAGCGGCCGGAACGGGATGCCCTGCCACAGCCGCTGCCGCTGTTGGTCACGGTAAGCGATCAGTCCGTGATTGAGCGCGAGCATGGCGCCAAGGCAGGTCTCGGCCAGGAACGGCGCCAACACTCCGACCGAGTTCGTCACCTGCACCTGAGTGCCATCCCAACGCCCTGCGATGTGCTCGTAACCGGAGCCACCCACGTGGAACCATCGCAGCGATGGCGCCGCGAGCACGCGGGCATGGCTCTCGCCCGCCAGTCCAAGTGCCTTGATGGTGAAGGCGCAATCAGGCCCCTCGGCCAGTGCAGCGTCCAGGGCGTCGGTGCGCGTGACAGGCAGGAAGCGCTCATCAGGGAGCTTTGGCTCGAGATGGGAGGCGATCTCGACCGCCTCCTCCGCATAGATCAAAACAGGTCCTGCCATCGCGCCCTCCCTTGCCTCGGTGTGAGCCTAAGGGCGCGCGATGGCCGGCGCCAGAGGCTCAGGCCGCTTCGGCAGGCGCGAAACGGACATAGAAGCGCTCCCCCTTCGCCGCCATTTCCTGCAGCAAGGCCGGGGGTGCGAAGCGGGCGCCGTCATCGGCCGCCAGGCCCTCGGCCAAGGCCAGCGCGGCCGGCGTGCCGATGCGGTCGAGCCAAGCGAACGGGCCGCCCGACCACGGCATGAAGCCCCAGCCGAGGATCGCGCCCACGTCGCCCTCGCGAATATCCTCGAGCACGCCTTCCTCGAGCGCGCGGACAGCTTCAAGCGCTTGGACCATCTGGAGCCGCGCGCGCACCGAGCCGGGATCGGGCTGCGGGTCCGCCGGCGCCCAGATCTCCCCAAGCCCCGGCCAAAGACCCTGCCGCTTGCCGCGGTCGTCATACGCGTACATACCGCCACCCGATTTTCGCCCGAGCCGGCCATCGGCCACCATGCGCTCGAGCAGATCGTCGGCCCCGGTGCGTTGATAGGCATCACCCATCGCGGCCTTGGTCGCCTGCTGGATTTTGTGGCCAAGCTCGAGCGACGTCTCGTCAACCAGCTGCAGCGGACCGACCGGCATCCCCATTCCCTTGGCCACATTCTCGATCAGCGCAGCCGCGATGCCCTCGGTCACCATGGTCAGCCCCTCGTTCACATAGGGGATGATGCAGCGGTTGGCGTAGAAGAAGCGGGCGTCGTTCACCACGATGGGCGTCTTCTTGATCTGGCGCACGAAGTCGAGCGCTTTGGCAACCGCCACCGGGCCCGTCTGGGCGCCCTTGATGATCTCGACCAGCATCATCCGTGGCACCGGCGAGAAGAAGTGGATACCGATATAGCGGTCGGGCCGGATGCTGGCCTTGGCGAGCTCGCCGATCGGCAGGGTCGAGGTGTTGGTGGCGAAGATCGCGGTCTCCGGGATTGCGGCCTCAGCCTGTTGCGTCACCGTGGCTTTCAGCCCGGGGTCTTCGAACACCGCCTCGACCACCAGATCGCAGCCGGCCAGTTGGCCGTAATCGGGGGTTGCCGTCACCCGAGCCAAAACGGCATCGCGGTCGGCAGCGGCCATGCGCTTCTTGGCGACGGCGCCGTCGAGATCCTTGGCGATGGTGGCCAGACCGCGGTCGGCGCTGTCCTGGTCGCGGTCGATCAGCACGACCTCGATGCCTGCCTGCGCCGCCACTTGGGCGATACCAGCGCCCATCATGCCGGCCCCCAGAACGCCAAGCTTCTTGACCCGCGCATCGGGTTCGGCGGCGGGGCGCGAGGCCCCCTTCTCCAGCGCCTGCTTGGACAGGAACAGCGAGCGGATCATCGCCTCCGAAGTCGGGTCCATCAGCACCGAGGTGAAGTGCCGCGCCTCGACCCGGATCGCGGCGTCAAAAGGCACCAGCGCGCCTTCGTAAACCGCCGAAAGCATTGCCTTTGCTGCCGGATAGACGCCTTGCGTCTTGCCATGGGTCATCGCCGAGGCGCCGAGGAACATCTCGAAGCCTTGCGGCGTGTAGGGCGCCCCGCCGGGGATCTTGAAGCCCTTTTGGTCCCAGGGTTTCACCGCTTTGGCCTCGGTGCCCTCGGCCAGCCAGGCGCGGGCCGCGGCCATCAGCTCATCCGCCGGCACGACCGCGTCGATCAAGCCTCCGGCCTTGGCCTTGTGCACATCCGGTGTCTTGCCTTCGAGCAGGAAGGGTGCCGCCGCCATCATCCCCATCATCCGGATCAGCCGCGTGGTCCCGCCCGCGCCGGGGAAGAGCCCCACCTTGATCTCGGGCAGGCCGAGCCGCGCCCTGGGATTGTCGGCGGCGATGCGGTGATGGCAAGCGAGCGCGATCTCCATCCCGATGCCCATCGAGGTACCCGGCGTCGCCCAGACAAAGGGCTTGCCGCCCTTGTTGGTCTTGGGATCGGCCCCACCGCGCTCGATCTTGCGCAGCACCCCGTGCAGCGTCATCACGAACCCGAACAGTGTCTCGGCTGGGTTGCCACCTTTGGCCGCCGCCTGCGCCTTGATCCCGGCCAGCGTGCCGAGGTCCATGCCCCCGGCAAAATCGGCCTTGGCGGAGGTGATGATCCCGCCCCGCACGCTCTCATCGGCCAGCGCCCGGTCGACCAGCGCGTCGAGCTGGCGGATGCCTTCCTCGGTTAGCACGTTCATGCTGGCGCCCGGCAGATCCCAGGTGATCGTCGCGATGCCAGCTTCGGCGGCATAGGTGAAAATCTCGGTCATTCGAAGCGCTCCTTGGTGTCGCTGAGCGGCGTGCCGTCGCGCGTGGTGAACCAGGTCCGGCCGTCCTTGTCGTGGGCGATCAGGTCCACCTCGGCGTAGTGGCAGCGGTCCTCATTGGGGCGGGTGCCGATCTCGAGATAGACTGCATCCCGCTCGCCGCGGTTCTCAAAATGGTGGGCATTGCCGCTGTTGGCGGGGAAGCCCGCGGCATCGCCGGGGCCGAGGGTGCTGGTGCCGCCGTCCTCGATCAGCGTCAGCTGACCGGCGAGCACGACGACCATCTCCTCCTCGACCTCGTGCCAGTGTCGCAGCGACGAGCGTTGGCCAGGCGGCAGAGTGGTCATGTTGACGCCCATCGTCTTCAGACCTACCGCATCGCCCAAACGCCGGCGCACCCGGTCCGCGAACTCCGCCGCATGGGGGGCCGGATAATCCGAACCCTCGGTGACCGGCGCTGTGCGGATGTCGATCTTGGGCATCAGACCCTCTCGATGATGGTGGCCGCGCCCATGCCAGAGGCGACGCAGAGGGTCGCGAGCCCGGTTGACTTGCCCGATCGTTCAAGCTCGTCGAGTAGCGTGCCGAGGATCATCGCACCCGTCGCGCCCAGCGGGTGGCCATAGGCGATGGAGCCGCCGTTGACATTGACCTTGCCGTGGTCGGCGTCGAAGGCCTGCATGAAGCGCAGAACGATAGAGGAGAATGCCTCGTTCACTTCCATCAGGTCGATATCGCCGATCTCCATACCGGCGGTCTTCAATGCCTTCTCGGTGGAGGGCACAGGACCCGTCAGCATGATCGTGGGGTCGGTGCCGACCCTCGCCGTTGCCCGAATGCGCGCGCGTGCGCGCAGGCCGAGCCGCTCGCCCGCCTCCTTGGAGCCGACCAGCACGGCGGCTGCCCCGTCGACGATGCCGGAGGAGTTGCCCGCATGGTGGACGTGGTTGATCCGCTCGAGATGTGGGTACTTGACCAGCGCCACGGCGTCGAAACCGGGCATCTGCTCACCCATCATCTGGAAGGACGGCTTCAGCGCACCGAGCGCCTGCATATCCGTGCCGGGGCGCGGGAACTCATCCTTGCCGAGGATTTCGATCCCGTTCAGGTCCTTGACCGGCACGATCGACTTGTCGAGGCGGTTTTCCAGAACCGCGGTCGCCGCGCGCGCTTGGCTCTCGACCGCATAGGCGTCCACATCGTCGCGCGAGAAACCGAACTCCGTCGCGATCAGATCCGCCGAAATCCCCTGTGGGATGAAGTAGCTCGAGAATGCCACCTGAGGATCGACCGCCATAGCAAACCCGTCGGACCCCATGGGCACGCGGCTCATCATCTCGACGCCTCCCGCGACATAGAGATCCCCCGCCCCGGCGCTCACCTGGTTCGCCGCGAGGTTCACAGCCTCGAGCCCACTGGCGCAAAAACGGTTGATGTGGAGCCCTGGCACGCCCTCATCCCAGCCGGCGGCCAGCACGGCGCCGCGTGCGATGTTGCCGCCCTGCTCGCCAACGGGCGCCACACAGCCCCAGATCACATCCTCGACCTCAGCCGTGTCGAGATCGTTGCGCTCCTTGAGGGCGTTCAGCACCCCGGCCGAGATGGCCAGCGAGGTCACCTCGTGCAGGCTGCCGTCCTTCTTGCCCTTGCCCCGCGGCGTCCGCACGGCGTCGAAGATATAGGCCTCTGTCATGTCTCCTCCTTGGGCGCTCAGGCGCCTCTGGGGCTCTGGTGGCTTATGATGGTGGCGGGCCCCTTACCGGAGAGGCCGCCAGGCCGGCATTCGTACTCCGGCAATCCGTCAGCGAGATGCAGCCAGGGGAGCCGGCTCTCCACACCGTAGTGCAGAGCGGGCTCAATCAGGTCAGGCGCGTCGAGACTGCCGATCATCAACTCGACATCCGTCTCGGCCCCCGGCGCGGCGTAAAACAGTGGGGTCCCGCACACCGCACAGAAGCCGCGTTCGGCGACATCCGAGCTTGCGAACCTCGCAGGGCGCCCATCGAAAACGACGCCCGCCGCGCTCACCAAGGGGGCGAAGGCATTCCCTGTGGCCCGCTGACACATGCGGCAATGGCAGAAATTGGCCCGACCGAGACCGCCGGTCACGCGATAGCGGACGGCGCCGCATTGGCACCCACCGGTGATGGCCTCCCCGGTCATGGCAAAGGGTGCCCCGGCATCAGGTCATAGGGATGGGCCCAGCCGTCTTCAGCGCGAATGCGCTCCCGCCAAGCAGTGAGGTTCGGATATTCGGCTGGCCAGTCGACCGGGTATTCGTCTTCGAAGAAGAGATACCCTACTGCCGCAAGATCGGCGATCGTGATCCATTCCGCCGCGATCCAGGAGCGGTCGGCCAGATGGGTGTCCAGCACCTCCAGCGCGCCCTTGGCCCGCCTCTCCAGAAAGGCGATGACGTCCGGGTTTCGCTTGTCCTCGGGCAGGAAGTTCAACATGAAGCGCCAGGTCCCGAGTTGGCCCGAGAGCTTCTGGCTGTCGAACAGCATCCACCGCATCGCCTCGCGGGCATTCTCCGAGCCGGGGTCGAACTGGCCCGTGACCGCCGCGAGATGGTCGAGGATCGCGCCGGATTGTGTGATCACCTCGCCCTTGTGCCTAAGCACAGGGACTTCGCCCATGACATTCAGCCTGCGGAACGGCTCGGCGCGCGTCTCGCCGTTGAAGAAGTCGACGAAGACCGGCTCCCAGTCAGCCTTGGCGAGCGCAAGCATCAGCGCAACTTTGTAGGCGTTGCCGGACTGGGCGAAGCAGTGGAGCTTGAACTCAGCCATCTTTCGTTCCTTTCGCAGGTGGCGCGCCGAACTCGGCGATGAACGTCTCAAAGGCCGCCTTCAGCCGACCCTCGTCCGCATACTCGTCGAGATGCTCCAGCAGCACCACCAGCAGATAGTCGTTCCCAAGGCCATACTCGGCATTCAGCGCGCGGAGCCGGGCATAGGCGGGCTCGGTGAGACCCACCCGGAGCTTGACCGGCTTTTCCAGGCGCTTGGCCAATGCCGACCTCAGAAGGCTTCGGCGGCGAGGTCCATCACAGGGTCCGCACCCGTCTCAATACGCGCGAGGTGGAGCTTGGTCGCCGGCAGCACGCGCGACATGTAGAACCGACCCGTCGTCAGCTTGGCGGTATAGTAGTCCGGGTTGTCGGTGCCGTCCTCAAGCGCCTTGGACGCGGCCTTGGCCATCCGGGTCCAGGCCAGCCCCATCGACACGTGGCCGAAGAGATGGAGGAAATCGACCGCACCGGCCAGGGCCGCATTGGGGTTCTTCATCCCCGCCTGCATAAAGAACATTGCAGCTTTCTGCAGGTCCTTCGACGCGTCCTTCAGCGGCTCCAGGAAGTTCCGAGCCAGCGCCAGATCGTCCTCGTTGTCCTTGATATAGCCCTTGATGTACTCGAAGAAGGTCATCATCGGCTTGCCGCCCTTGAGCGCCAACTTGCGGCCGACGAGATCCAGCGCCTGCACGCCCGAGGTGCCCTCGTAGATCATGGTGATCCGTGCATCCCGCACAAGTTGGCTGAGCCCGGTGTCCTCGACATAGCCCGCGCCACCGAAGCATTGCTGCGCAACCGTGGAGAGGCGGAAGCCTTCGTCGGTCAGGAACGCCTTCACCACCGGGGTCAGCAGCGCCACCATGTCGGCGGCGCGCGCCTTCTCGGCCGGGTCGGTGTGGCGCTTCTCGGCGTCGAGCAGCATCGCGACCCAGGCGAGCATCCCCATGCCACCCTCGACGAAGCTCTTCTGCTCCATCAGCATCCGACGCACATCGGCGTGGCTGATGATTGGGTCTGCCGGGCCGTCCGGGTTGGTCGCTCCCGTGACCGCGCGGCCCTGAAGCCGCTCGCGCGCGAACTGCACCGCCTCCTGATAGGCCGCACTCGCCTGCGCGAGCCCCTGCATGCCCACAAGCAGCCGCGCCTCGTTCATCATCACGAACATCGCTTTCAGGCCCTGGTTCGGCTCGCCGACCAGCCAGCCCTTAGCGCCTTCGTGGCTCATCACACAGGTCGAGTTGCCATGCAGGCCCATCTTGTTCTCGAGCCCGATGCAGGTCGTGGTGTTGCGCTCGCCGAGGCTGCCATCGTCGTTCACCAGGAACTTCGGCACGACAAAGAGTGAGAGCCCCTTGGTGCCCTCCGGCGCGTCTGGCATGCGCGCGAGCACCAAGTGGATGATGTTGTCCGCCAGATCGTGCTCGCCGGACGAGATCCAGATCTTGGTACCCGTGATCGCGAAGGAGTCGTCGCCGTTTGGCACCGCTTTGGTCTTTACGAGCCCGAGATCCGTGCCGCATTGCGGCTCGGTCAGGTTCATCGTGCCCATCCACTCGCCCGAGACAAGCTTCGGCAGGTACATCTGCTTCTGCTCATCGGAGCCATACTGATGCAGCGCCGAGTAAGCCCCGTGGGTCAGACCATGATACATCATCGCGGCCATGTTGCAGGCGGACTTCATAGTCCCCACCGCCAAGCTGATCACCGAGGGCAACCCCTGCCCGCCATAGTCGGGATCACATTCCAGCGCGGGCCAAGCCCCTTCGCGCATCGTGTCATAGGCCTCGCGGAACCCGGTCGGAGCTCGAACGACACCGTTCTCAAGCTTGCAGCCTTCGCGATCGCCGATGGCGTTGAGCGGATGCAGAACCTCGGTGGCAATCCGCCCCGCCTCGCCCAGAACCGCCTCGGTGAAATCGGGGGTCAGCTCCTCATAGCCCTCGATCTCCGAAAACTCATGCAGCTTCAGAACCTCATGGAACAGAAACTTATAGTCCTCAAGCGGTGGGGTATAGGCATACATGGGCGTAACCTCCGGTTCGGTTGGTGTCGTACCGGTCGCTATTCTGCGACCTGGTCAGCAGATTTCTCGGAGAGCAGCTTCTTCACGGTCGACATTTGCGCTTCGAGCTCATTGATCGCCTCGTTGAGCTCATCCCGCTTGGCGGTCAGCTCGGCATGGTGGCGCTTCGCTGCAGCGAGCGTCGCGGAAAGCTGCGAGACCTGATCGTCGCCATAGTCATAGAGTTCAAGCAGGTCCTTGATCTCTGAGAGCGAAAAGCCAAACCGCTTGCCGCGCAGGATGAGAATCAGTCGTGCCCGGTCCCTTGGTGTGAAGAGCCGTCTCTGGCCTTGGCGAATCGGCTCTAGCAGACCCTTGGCCTCATAAAACCGCAGCGTACGGGGGGTGACGCTGAATTCGTCGCAAAGCTGGCGGATAGTATGCGTCTGCGTTCCCATGGATATCCTCGACGGTTCGGGAGGTTGTCGATCTGTTATGCCGTCCATCTTCGCGTCCGCCAATCCTTGGTGCGTGCTCATCTTGGTCACGCATATAGACGCAGGTTGACGTTTACGCAAGAGTAAACTAAACGCCCTCCGAGAGCTCCGGTGCGAAATTGCCTCGCTGCATGGGCTCTCGCCGTGATATTCAGCGCGGCGCATGTGGGGGAAACCTTAGGGAGAGAAGCATGTCCATCCTCAACGAGTTCAAAGAGTTCGCCGTCAAGGGCAACGTCGTCGATATGGGAGTTGGCATCGTTGTCGGCGCGGCATTCACGTCGATCGTTAACAGTTTCGTCGCCGACATCATCAACCCGATCATCGGGGTGCTGACCGGCGGCATCGATTTTTCGAACCTGTTCATCAACCTGAGCGGACAGGACTATGCGTCGTTGTCGGCGGCCCAAGATGCCGGCGCGGCCACCCTGAACTACGGCCTTTTCATCAACGCCGTGATTAGCTTTCTTATCGTGTCTTGGGTGCTGTTTCTGATCATCAAGGGCGTCAACCAACTCAAGCGGTCTGCCGAAGCGGAGAAGGAAGCGGAAACGCCGCCCGAACCGCCGAAACAGGAAGTCCTGCTGGCCGAGATCCGCGATCTGTTGGCCAAAGACGGGGCCTGAGACAGCCTGACAACCGCGGTGGCCTCAGGGCCGCCGCATGCGTTCTGTAAAGCGGATCGGTCGATGGGCGGCGATAACACCAGCAACACTCCGGAAGATGGCGACGGCCGCCTCGCAGAAATCATGCGCGGCTCAGCAGAGGTCGACGTTGAAGGGAGCCTGCTGAGCGGTCTGCCCCATAGCCGAGAGATTGGAATGCGCCTGCACATGGCCCATCAAGGGATTGGGTTGCTCTCCGTTCCTTACGACGCCCGGCTCATAGGAGATCCGGAGACCGGGGTCATGCACGGCGGCGTCATCACATCGCTTCTCGACACAGCCTGCGGAATTGCGGTGATGGCTGTTCCAGAGACACTCGTGGCGACGGCAACGCTGGACCTGCGGATCGACTATATGCGCCCTGCCCGGAAGGCGCTCCGAGTTTGGGCGCGGGCCGAATGCTATCGGCTCACTCGGGCCATCGCGTTCGCTCGTGCCGTTGCTTATCATGAGGATCCGGACGACCCGATAGCCTCGGCAGCCGGCGCATTCGTTCTGACCCGCCCCGATGGGGAGGCAACCCCTTGACCCCCACGCCCCTCGAGCGGGAGACCGCGCGCGATCGGGCCCTGGCCCGGCTGATCGAAGCCGTGCCGTACAACCGCTTTCTCGGCGTGGTGGCCGACCGCCTCGGGGACGAACTCACCACCCGAATGCCCTTCGCCGATGCCCTCGTTGGCAACCCGATTCTGCCCGCACTCCATGGCGGCGCGATTGGGGCTTTCCTCGAGATGACGGCGCTGATGCAACTCGCCTGGGATCGTGCACTGATCGAGATGGAGGCGGGAGCGGATCGCGCCCAAGCGATCGAAGAGGGCCGCTTTCCGCCCATGCCGAAGACCATTGATATTACCATCGACTATCTGCGCTCGGGCCGCCCGAGGGAAAGCTTTGCCCGCGCGAACGTCCAGAAGGCCGGTCGCCGCGTGGTCCATATCCACGTCGAGGCCTGGCAGGAGGAACGCGCCCGCCCGATCGCCATGCTGCGGGGCAATTTCCTGATGCGGGACTGAGCGGTGAGCCTCGCCGCGATCCGCATTGCCCTCGGGCCTCTCCTGCTCACCCAAGGGCGGCGTGTCCGGCGCGACATCCTGAGATTGCCAGAGGCCGAGGGGCCGCGCGAAGGCATTGTCGGGGAGGGCCCACCGTTGAGGCTACTGGTCCTCGGCGACAGCTCCGCCGCCGGTGTGGGGGCGGCGACGCAGTCCGATGCGTTGGTGGGTCAGCTCGTCGCGCAACTCTCTCCGGAGTATCGCACCGCCTGGACTGTCATCGCCCGAACCGGCTGGACGACAGCGGACGCGCGCTCTGCCCTCGCCGATGACCCTTCGCTCAAGGCGGATCTCGTCGTGCTTTGTCTCGGCGTGAACGACATCACCACAGAGACCGGGATAGCCCGATGGCTGGACAGCTATGTCGGGTTGTCCCAGGACCTCCGGTACCGGGGCGCTCGCCTGATCCTCGCCTCCGCTATGCCGCCCATGGGATCCTTCCCGGCGCTACCGCAACCGTTGCGCTGGTACCTCGGACGGCAAGCCGAGGCCCATGACCGAGCTCTCGCCGACTGGGCCGCGGAGACTGCGGATGTGCGCCATGTGCCGCTCGACCTCACTCTGGGGATCGATGCGATGGCAGAAGACGGTTTCCACCCCGGGCCTGAGGTCTACGCGGTTTGGGCCGATGCCCTCAAAGCCGGGATCGAGGCCAACCGCGCACGCCTTCCATGACCCCGCAAGCGCCCGTCACGTTCCGGCGCGTCGCAGGCATTGCCCTGCCCGTCGTTCTGTCGAATGCTGCTGTACCGCTTCAAGGGGCTATCGACACCGCGATCATCGGCAACCTCGGCGCCGCCCATTACCTGGCCGCGGTCACCCTCGGTGCCACCGTCATCACGATGGTGTTCTCCTCATTCAATTTCCTCCAGATCGGCTGCTCGGGGCTCACCGCACAGGCCCTTGGCGCCGGCGACGGTCGGCGCGTCATGAACACGCTGGTTCGCGCGCTCCTCATCGGAGCAGCCCTCTCGGTGGTCCTGATGTTTGCATCCGGTGGCATCGCGGCGGTCGGACTGGCGATTTTCGAAGGATCCGACGCCGCCGAGGCGGAGGCCCGCAGCTACATTCTCATCCGCTTCTGGGGAGCGCCGGCCGAATTCGCGAACCTGGCCATCATGGGCTGGTTCGTCGGCCAGGAACTCACACGGCGGCTGTTCGAGCTTCAGATCACCATTTCTTTGCTGAACATCGCCCTGAACCTCCTCTTCGTGCTCGGCTTGGGATGGGGGGTCGAGGGGGTCGCCCTGGGCACCGCACTTGCGGCCTGGGGCGGCCTTGCCCTCGGACTCTGGCGGGTGCGAGAACGCGCTCTTGTGATGATGCCTGCGGGTTACCGATTGGACTGGCAGCGCATCCTCAAACGGGAGGAGCTGAGCCAGCTCTTCGCGCTGAACGTCGATCTCTTCATCCGGACGCTCTGCCTGACGGGGAGCTTTCTCTGGGTTGCGCGGCTCGGCTCGCTGGAAGGCGATCTGGTGTTGGCGGCAAACGGCGTGTTGCTCCAGTTTCTGCATGTTTCGGCTTATGCGCTCGACGGCTTCGCGATGGCGGCAGAGACGCTCGTCGGTCAGTCACTCGGTGCGCGGGACAGAGACAGGCTGCGTCGCTCGGTCGTGATCAGCGGCTTGGCAGCACTGGCGCTTGCGGCGGTCTTTGCACTCTTGGCCAGCTTGCTTGCCCAGCCGATGATCAATCTCTTCACCAATGTGGATGCGGTTCGCGAGAACGCCGGCGCCCATGCGCTTTGGGCCACCTGTCTGCCTGTGATCGCCGTCATCGCCTATCAACTGGACGGTATATTTATCGGCGCCGCCGACGGGAAAAGCACGCGCAATGCGATGCTGGTATCGACCGCAGTGTTCCTACCGCTGAGTTGGGTGCTAAGCGAAACCTATGGAAATCATGGGCTCTGGGCCTCTCTTTGGGCGCTGATGATCATCCGTGCGGCAACGCTCGGGCTTCGATATCCCGCTCTCGAGGCCCGGGCACAAACTGGTTTATCTCATCACTAGAATTGACTAGCGGAGTGTTCTACACTTAAGGCGCGTGAGGGATGTTTGCTGGGGATGACAATGAGATGGAATGTTGTGCTGGCCATCGTAGCGGGGGTTTTCGCTTTAATCGGTCCGGCCCATAGCCAATCACTCAATGGGTGTTGGCACTACAGCGATGGAAGTGTATTTTCCACAATTTGTCTAACTGACCCAGGCTCGGGGACGTTCAATCTCGACTATGCAGTCGAAGACGAACAACAAGGCTTGGTCAAGGGCTCGTGTAACGGTTTGCTTGAAGTTCAGGGGACAGAACAAGGCGCAGTGACCTTCACCGTTCCTTTCCAAGAGGAAGCTTGCCGCCAGGAAGAACAAGTGTTCCGACTCGCTCGGCGCGATTATAGCTGTGCTCGAGATGGTGGGAAGCTCATCTGCGATCTGACCGTTTTCTACGATGATGGAACCGTCTTCGGCGAGGCCGTTGGGCTCGAATACTCGCGCTGACGCTTTACGCGTCAGCCCGCATCCACGCCGACGAGACCGGCGATCGTCGAGACCTGACTCGCACGGACGTGATCCGACAAGGCTTGAGCGATCTCGACCGTGAGGGAAAGCCCGCGATAGGCGACTGCCGTGTAGAGTTGCACGGCGCTCGCCCCTGATCTGATCTTCGCGACAGCTTCGGCGCCCGAGCTTACCCCGCCCACCCCAATCAGTGGAACCGCACCCTCCGTCAGACGGACAAGCGTCCGCAGTACCTCCGTCGAGCGCGCGAACAACGGACGGCCGGACAAGCCCCCGGCCTCAGAGGCATGGCGACTCCGTAGACCCTCCCGAGCAAGCGTCGTGTTGGTCGCGATGATCCCGTCGAGAGCGAGCCCCCGCGCGACAAAAGCAATGTCGGCAAGTGCCGCCGCGTCGAGATCCGGTGCGATCTTCAAGAACACTGGTTTGGCAGGGCCCGCTTGACCCGCGCGGGCTTCCAACACCCCCTCGAGCAGACCTTCGAGCGCCGCCCGCTCTTGTAGAACGCGCAGTTTCTCCGTGTTTGGCGAAGACACATTGACCGTAAAGAAGTCCGCAGCGTCGTAGAGATGGGCGAGCACCGTCGCGTAGTCTGCGGCTCGATCGGCACTGTCTTTGTTGGCGCCAAGGTTCACGCCGACAACACCCTGTCCGCGGACGGCGAGAAGCCGGGGCCGAATCGCCTCCATCCCGTCATTGTTAAAACCGAAGCGGTTAATGGCGGCCGCATCTTCTCGCAGCCGGAAAAGCCGCGGGCGCGGATTGCCGGGCTGGGGGCGCGGCGTGACCGCTCCCACCTCAACGAACCCCGGCCCCGCGCGCAGGAGCGGCCCGAGCGCCTCGGCATTTTTATCAAATCCCGCAGCGATCCCGACCGGGTTTGGCAGCGCCAAGCCTGCGACGGTGGTTGCCAGTCGCACATCGGTGACGGGACCGCCCGAAGGCCCAAGCCCTGCGCGCAAGGCTCGAAGCGCCAAGCCATGTGCAGTCTCGGGATCAACCGCGCGCAGAAGCGCCAGGCCAGCCCGCTCGGTGAGGCTCACGCCAATCCGTCCGGCAAACGATGCACGCCATCTGGCCCTGCGGCGATCTGCTGCTCCGAGACCACATCGCTGAGACGCAAGGCCGCATAGAGATGCGGAAACAGTGCCCCGCCTCGTGACGGCTCCCATTCAAGCGCGGCCGCGACATCCTCCGCTTCACTGTCGAGCGCAAGGAGCCACAGATCCGGCTGGCCTGCGAAGTGTTTGGCGAGCGTCTCGGCCAACTGCTCAGCAGTCGAGAAATGCACGAACCCGTCCGCGATATCGACGGGAGCGCCGGGGATCTCGCCATGCAGCTGCAGATCCTCGTATTGCGGAGGCGACAGGACTTTATAAATGAGCATGGGCCCTGACCTACAGGCTGCCTCGCAAAGGTCAAGGGCAGCGACCCTATCCTTGAAGCGGCATCGAGGGCCGGGCGCGCGCCTTCTCTTTTGCGATCCCTAGCTGGCGCTCGCGCCAGAGGATCAGCAACCCCGCTGCGATCACGATGGCGGCGCCGACTAGGATCATCGGCGCTGGCACCTCATCGAACACCAGCCAACCGATCAACAGTCCGTACAGCATGGAGGAGTAGTCGAACGGCGCGATGGTCGAAGCCTCGGCATGGCGATAGCTCTCGGTCACGAGGATTTGCGCAACCCCGCCGAAAAAACCAGCTGCCACCAACAGCCCCAGCACTGGGGCCGACGGCCAGACCCACCCGAAGGGCGCCGTTGCCAAACTCGCAAGCGTACAGCTCACGTGAAAATAGAAAACGATGGCCAGTGTCGCTTCGCTTCGGGTGAGCCAGCGGACATGGATCTGCGCAAGCGCCATGAGGAAGGCCGCCCCAAGCATGAGGGCCGCACCAAGGGCTGCACCCTCGGAGAGCGTCTCGCCCCCTTCGCTCAGAACCGTAAGCCGCGGCCACACCATAATGAGAACGCCAATCAGGCCGATGAAGACCGCACTCCAACGGTAGAGGCGCACCACCTCGCCAAGCAGCACCACCGCCAGCACGGTGGCGATAAGCGGCGCCGCAAAGCCGATGGCGATGACCTCGGGCAGAGGCAGCAACCCGAGGGCGGCAAAGGAAAGACCCATGGCAGAGGCTCCGATCAGCCCCCGCCAAGCATGGCCGCGCAGGTTCGATGTCGTGACGGCCACCCGCAAAGGCCCGATCCAGGCCGCGTAGGCAAGGACCGGCACCAGCGCGATGGCGGAACGGAAGAACACGGCCTCTCCCGCCGGCGCCTCGATCCGCGCCGCCTTCACACAGGCAGCCATAATCGAGAAGAGAGCGATGGAGGCGAGCTTGAGGAGGATCCCTCGGACGGGGTTCATGCGTTCTGCCTAGGGGGTCGGGCGCGGCCTGCCAAGCGTGGGGCGGGCAAGGCAGCTATGCGCGAACCTCGGTCCGTGCACCAAAGGCGGCCCACCAGCCGGCCGCTGCGGCAAGTCCGCCGTAGAGCGCAAAGGCAGCCGGCGTGAAGACCTGGCGATAGGCGAGAAGGACGGCATCACCGGTCCACCCGGTTTCCAGCGTGAGCGGTTCGAGCACGGGTGGAGGCCCCGGTCGGACAAGAGCCATCCAGAGGAAGACGATCCCGCCATAACCGAGCGCCCCGAGCCGGACCGTCCGGACACGCGAGAGCCGCTCCCGGGCGATCGCCCGCAGCAGTGGGGCCGCGATCAGGAAGGTGAACAGGAACGCGACAGGAAGACCTGCCAAAAAGGCCGCTCCCATCAGGTCCCAGCCCAGCCGGTCGGTGAGACCCCAGCCGCCGATATGCAAGCCGAAGAGCCCTACGGACACCACCGAGGCCGCCGCGAGCCCTCGCGCAAGGGCGTTTGGCACACGCCGAAAGGTCCAGCCCTCAAGGGCCGCGGCATCAGCTTCCGGTGCCATCGCCGCTCCCGGGACAGCGCACGAAGGTCACACCCCCCGCGCCGTTCAAGCGCTCCAGCACATGGGCGTCCGGCGTCACAAAGCGCACGCGTTGTTCGGCCGCGAGAGTGGAGTTGTAGATCCTCGCATCGCCGTCCTCGCCAATCTCCAGGATCTTGCCAGTCATGCCGGGCACCGCATTGCCATAGGTGACCGTGTAGTGCTGAACCGAGCCCCCTTCGACCGCGATGCGCACCCACACTTGGCCGCAGCGATGCACCCGCGGATCGACCCAGTCACCCGTTACCTGAGCCGAGAAGCTGGGCAGGCCCGGCACGTCTTGGGCGGAGGTCGCGAGCGGTGCAAACGCGCCGAGGGCGAGGATGGGCAGAATGGGCCAGATGCGCATGGGACGGCTCCTTTGTTCACTGAGGAGTACCTAGAGCACTTCCGATCCAGACCAAAGGCGCCATGCCCCCTGCCTCACTGGATCGTGTCACCCCGTCGACGGAGCGCGCCCCGCCAGACCTGACCAAAGGTCAACAGCCACCCTACACTCCCTGCGACCAGACCGAAGAGCGCGGCGTTCAAAACCGGGCGCGTCTCGAGAACGGCTTGCATCACAAGCATTCGGCGCTCGCGCGTTTCCGTCGGTGAGCGTTCGCTGATGAGACGCAGGGTCGGATCCTCGCGGACTACCAAAAGGCGCGACCGCTCGACGCACGCGCCGATCGCAGCGGAGGGACGCTCGATGCTGGCATAGCGCACAAAGCTGTGCGGGGGTTCGCAGTTGGCCTCGATCCGGGACTGCGGTGCGCTCGCGCCGAGAAGCGCCTGCGCCGCAAGCACCCAACCAAGCAGTACCGCCAGGGACGCGAACGCCACGATATCGGCCGGTGTGACGTAGCCAACACGCCACCAGATGAGCGCAGACGGCGCGATAAGAAGCAACGCTCCTTTGCCGAAGAGCGCTGCTCCCATACCGAAGGCTCCAGAATACCCGAGCTCCGGCACAGGCGCAGTGACGAGGGCGAACGCGAGAAGCCCAACCACCACCCCGATGCCTCCCCCGAGGGCGAGGCGCCCGCGGGAGATGCGTCTCACCCCAGATGGCCCTCGGCTTTGGCCCAGGCCAAGGTGGCGTCGAGCGCCTCGGGGATGGGTGCGAACATCGCCTCGATCTCGTCTTCGTTGATGATCATAGGCGGGCAGAAGGCCAGCGTGTCGCCGATCGCGCGGAGGATCACGTTGTGCTTGAGCAGCTCTGCCGCCAAGCGCGGGCCAACCTTGCCGGGCTGGGCGAACATCGCCGCCGATGCCGGATCGGGCGAGAGCTCCAACCCGCCGACTAGGCCGACACCGCGGGCCTCTCCAACCAGCGGGTGCTCGGCAAGGGCGTGCAGCTTCTCCTGGAACAGCGGCAACACCCGGCGCACATGACCGATCATGTCGCGCTTCACATAGATGTCGAGCGCTGCGACGCCGACCGCACAGCCTCCCGGGTGCCCGCCATAGGTGAAGCCGTGCCCGAGCGCCGGATGACGGCCCGATTCGGTTTCGATCACCTCGGCCATATGCCGGTCCATCGCCACCGCCGAGAGCGGGAAGTAGCCGCCGGTCATCTGCTTGGCCATGCTGACGGAGTTCGGCTGCATCCCCATGGTCTCGGTGCCGAACCAGTTGCCCGTGCGCCCGAAGCCGCAGATCACCTCGTCCGCGATCAGGTTGACGTCATGCTTGGCGAGCACCGGCTGGATCGCCTCGAAATAGCCCTCAGGCGGCACGATCACACCGCCTGCGCCCATGACCGGCTCGGCGATGAAGGCGGCCACCGTCTCCGGCCCCTCCGCCTCGATCAACGCATCAAGCTCTGCTGCAAGACGCGCGGAGAACTCGGTCTCGCTCTCGCCCTCGTGGCTCTCCCGCCAGTGATGCGGGCAGCCTGTGTGCTTGATGAAATCGAACGGCAGATCGAAGCCGCCATGGTTCAGCGGCAGCCCCGTCAGCGACGCCGAAACCAGCGTCACCCCGTGGTAACCCCTTTTACGGGATATGATTTTCTTCTTCTCTGGCCGGCCGAGCGCGTTGTTCATATACCAGAGGAGCTTGATCTGGGTGTCGTTCGCCTCGGAGCCCGAGGAGCAATAGAACACCTTGCTCATCGGCACGGGGAAGAGGTCCTTGATCTTCTCGGCCAGCTCGATCGCGGGCTCATGGGTGCGCCCGCCGAAGAGATGGTAGTAGGGCAGCTTCGCCAGCTGTTCCTGCGTGGCCGAGATCAGCTCCGCATCACCGAAGCCGAGACCGCAGCACCAGAGACCCGCCATCCCCTCGATGAAGCGCTTCCCGCTGTCGTCATAGACAAAGACGCCCTCGCCCCGCTCGATCAGATGCGCCCCCACTTTCCGGTGCGTCACCCCGTTGGTGTAGGGGTGCAGCAACGCCTCGATGTCGCGCATCTGCGTGTTGGTCAGCGTGTCATGGGCCATGGGGGAACCTCCTCTGCCGGGCGTGATCAGCCTAAGCCTTCGCAATGCCCGCGCCAAGCAAAGCCCGATGATCGAGACGATGACAGATTGTCATGGGACCTTGGTGTTTCTCGCGCCCATACTCCGAAGAGGCAATCAAGGAGACCGCGATGACCGACCCTGCAAAGCCCACCCTCATCGGCATCAACCACGTGGCCCTCGAAGTCGGCGACATCGACGCGGCGCTGGAGTTCTATGGCCGCTACTTCGCCTTCACCCTGCGGGGGCGGAGCGAGCGCATGGCCTTCATCGATCTGGGCGATCAGTTCCTCGCGCTCTCGAAGACCGACACGCCCGACCGCGACGCAGATCGGCACTTCGGCCTGGTGGTCGATGACCGCGAAGGGCTGCGTGCGCGGCTGGCCGCCGACGGGGTCGAGATCGTGAGCGAACGGCGGTTGGACTTCCTCGACCCCTGGGGCAACCGGATCGAGATCGTGCCCTATGCGGACATCCAATTCCTCAAGGATCGCAATGTGTTGGCGCATCTGGGAGCCGAGGCCCTCACCAAGACAGACGCCGCGCGGGAAGAGCTTGCCGACAAGGGCATCACCGCGCCAGAAGACGCCTAAGCCCCCTGTCGGAGAGGGGCCGCAGGATCACCCGCGGCCCCTCGTGGCCAGGGTCTCGCGCTAGAGCGGCACCGCCAACCTCCGGCGATAGCCGACCCAACAGAGCCCCATCATCGAGGTCGCCAGCAACACCACGCTCGCTGGCAAAGGGATCACCGCATCGCCCAGATTGGACGGCGCCGCCACCGAAAACGCGATGTTCTCGCCATTTGTGTAGTTGAACGAAAAGAACAGCTCACCGTCGAAGTCACCGGGCGTCTGGAAGGTCAACTGGTCGGTCTGCTGATTAAAACCCAACACAGCCTGGCCAACGAACTGTCCGTCGAACCCGTTGGAAAACCCATCGAAATCAACACGCAAGCCGCCCCCGGCGTTATAGGAGAACTCGTCCGGCCCGACCGGATCGGCCGGGGCGAAATCGAACGTGAACTCCTGTGCACCAGCGGGCAGGTCCGTAAAAACGAAGTAATCGAACGGCTCCGTTTCGTTTCGGCCAATCAACAGCTGATCAATTCCCGCACCGACAGGTGTCGGCGCCATGAAATCATCACTGAAGTCACCGTCAGGCAGGAGGTCCGTTTCGTTAAGTGTCACCGCAAAAGACAGGTGTGAGACAGTCAGGGAAAGCAAAAAAGCGAACAGAGTTTGCTTTGCCATGTCGGTTTTCCTTGAACCGAGTGGATCACCTCTCAATAACAATTGCGGGAAAGCGACTGACGCGTCGGCATAACTATAGCGCAAGAGACGCTGTGGGGCAACGCAGGTGCAGCAAAACGGGGGAATGGGGATGACCGACGGGCCAGTGACCGAGTTGAGCGCACTGTTGCAGGGGATGGATCCGGTGCTCAATCCCGGCGTCTGGGTCTTTGCCGTGCTGCCGGACGGGGCGACGGTTCCGGCCGAAGCGCTCGGCACCTTTCGAGAGGCGGAAGGGCTGACCGCGATCCTGCCAGAGGGTTGTGGCACAAGCGAATTTCGCGCCGCCTGGATCACGCTGCGGGTGCATTCGGCGCTCGAGGCGGTGGGGCTGACAGCAGCGGTTTCAGCCGCTCTCACCGAGGCAGGCATCCCCTGCAACGTGGTGGCCGCCGCCCATCACGATCATCTCTTCGTGCCGGTGGAGCGTGCAGAGGCGGCGCTCACCTGTTTGCGTGCGCTGCAAAATGGGGCCGCGCCCGACCCAATATCCTGATGCGATATCGTGGGCATAAACCGGGATAAACAACCGATATTCCAAAGCGACATTGCTGCGATATCAGCGATATTGGGATGCCGCGAGCGCGGCGCATCAGCAGAGATGGCGGGCGAGCGCTTCGAGCGCCGCTTGCCCGGCCACCGAGTTGCCGAAGCGGTCGAGCGGCGGTGACCAGGCGCAGGCGACGAACTGGCCGGGTTGCGCCACCAGGATGCCGCCGCCGACGCCCGACTTGCCTGGCAGCCCGACGCGGTAGGCGAACTCTCCCGATTGGTCATAGAGCCCGCAGGTGCGCATGATCGCGCGCAGCCGCTGCGCGTGCCTGCCAGAGGCACAGGCGGCGGGGCCGTCCTGTGGGGCGATCAGGAACATCCCCGCCCGCGCCAGATCCCGCGCCGACATCGCCAGCGAGCAGGCTCGGAAATAGGTGTCGGTGACGGCGATGGGATCCTCACGCAGGTTGCCAGACGCCTTGAGCACATAGGCTATGGCGCGGTTGAGATCCCCGGTGCGCTTCTCGGAGGCGTGCACTTCGCCGTCATACTGCAGCGCTGGATTGCCCGAGAGCAGCCGCATCTGTGCGCGAAACGCCGTCTCGAAGTTCCAGCGGTGCTCGACGAGGGCATCGGTCACCACAATGGCGCCCGCATTGATGAAGGGGTTGCGGGGGATGCCCCCTTCGGTCTCGAGCTGGATCAGGGAGTTGAAGCGCATGCCGGAGGGCTCGCGCCCCACGCGGGACCAGAGGCCGTCCTCCACCCACTCCATCGCCAGCGCGAGGGTGAAAAGTTTTGAGACCGACTGGATGGAGAAGGGCGTATCGGCATCGCCGGTGGCCCATTCCTGGCCGTCGACCGTGCGCACCACCAACGCGAAGCGCTCCGGGTCGATCCGGGCAAGCGCCGGGATATAGTCCGCCACGCGCCCCTCGGCGGCGGTCGGGCGCGCCTCGCGGGCGATCTGGTCGAGGAGGTCCTGCATCGGCTCAGCCTGCAAGCGCGGCAAGGTCGGCATCGATCACCGCCCTGCAAAGGCGCAGGTCCCGGGTGGCGGCCAGCCCGTGATAGAACGCCTTTGCGCGCACGTCCTCGGGGTTGGACACACGCCACAGGAACCGCCCGCCAAGGGCCTGAGAGCGGCGGGCGCCCTCGGCCAGCGGCCCTGCCACCCCCGGCTGGCGGGACAGATCCACCGCATGATCCGCGGTCATCGACCCGGGGCGCCCTGCGGTCACGACGGCCAAGGTGTTCATCATCCGGGCCAGCGCCTCGGCATCGGCGGCGGCATCCGCGACGGCGGCATCACGAACGGCGATTGCGGCGGGCGTGTCCATGGCGCGGACATGCCCCGGGCGGCGCGTGCGTGCAAGGGTTCAGATGTCCTCGCCTGACTGGCGCAGCAGCTTCTCGATCAGCTCACGCTGGATGATGGTGCGGCTGTCGCCGTTGCCATAGCTGAGGAGGCCGGAGGAATAGGTGGTGCCATAGCTTTTGGCGGCATTCACGGTCTGCCCGACCGCCTCGACGAACTGCCGGTCATGCAGCGCTGCCAGCGGGTGGATGAAGACCGACCACAGCACGCCGTTGGCCACCGCGTAGCGGGCGTCGAGGGCGGTGTCGAAATTCGCCTGGGAGAGCCGCAGCAGCTCCTCGGCCGAGAGCTCGCCCGCGGGTTTGATCGGGGCCATCAGGCGCATTCGGTTGGCCGCCGTGTCCGAGACCAGCATGAGCGTCGTGTCCTCGATCGTGAACTGCCAGGCGCTGCCGCCGCGGGCGGGCTCGGCGTCGGCGTCGAGCTTTTGGATGAGCGTGCCGATCCGCTCGATGGTCATGGAGCCTTCAGGGCCACCGCGGTCGACCGGGGCGTCCGGAGCGTCGGGCACGATCTCGGGCGCATCGGGTGCCGGATCGACGGTCTGGGCGGCGGCCGGGAAGGCGATCAGAGAGGCGGCCGCAAGGGCCAGAACGAAGCGGGGCATGGGCTGCTCCTCAGGGCTAACACATCGATTTGCCCCCAGCCTTGCACGATCCGGGCGCAACGCAAACGTCACAGTGCCGAGAGCATGGCAGGCGCCGCGCGGTTGCCAGAGTGCCGAGAAGTCGGTTCACTCCGGCGCGCACACTCAGGTAGGCAGGCGATGGACGCGGAATTCTGGCATGCACGGTGGCGGCAGAATCAGATCGCCTTCCACGAGCGTGAGGGGAACGCGCGGCTGGCCGAGCATTTCGAGGCGCTTGCGCTGACCGAGGCGAGCCGCATCTTCCTGCCCCTCTGCGGCAAGACCCGAGACATCGCGTGGTTGCTCGCCCATGGCCACCGGGTGGTCGGCGCCGAACTCAGCGGCCTCGCGATCGCGCAGCTGTTCGATGAGCTTGGGACCGCGCCGCAGATCGCCCCAGATGGAGAGCTCGAACACCACGCGGCGCCGGGGCTCGACATCTTTGTTGGGGACGTCTTCGCGTTGACCGCCGAGCAGCTCGGCCCCGTCGATGCCGTCTTCGATCGTGCCGCTTTGGTTGCGCTGCCTGAGGCGATGCGCGGGCGCTATGCGGCGCATCTGGCGGCGATCACTGCGGGCGCGCCGCAGCTTCTGGTCTGCTTCGAGTATGATCAGGCGATGATGGCGGGCCCGCCCTTCGCTGTGGACGGCGCTGAGATTGCGCGAGTCCATGGCCGCACCTATGCGCCCTCGCTGCTCTCGCGCACCCGGATTGAGGGCGGGTTGAAGGGGCATCAACCGGTCGACGAGACCGCCTGGCTGCTCCGGCCGCTCTGACGCATCCACCGGCACGAAAAAGGCCGCGCCCCGGGGGGCACGGCCTCGTCTCACTGTCCCTCAGTGTACGTCTTGGCCCTTTGGCCTTCTTACATCATGCCGCCCATGTCGGGCATGCCGCCACCGGCCGGAGCCGATGCTTTGTCCTCAGGCTTGTCGGCGATCATCGCTTCGGTGGTGATCAGCAGACCGGCGACCGAAGCTGCGTCCTCGAGAGCGGTGCGCACGACCTTCGCCGGGTCGATGATGCCCTTCTCCATGAGGTTGCCGTAGACTTCCGCCTGCGCGTCGAAGCCAAAGTTGGCATCGTCGGACTCGAGCACCTTGCCAGCGACCACGGCACCGTCGATGCCGGCGTTCTCGGCGATCTGACGCAGCGGCTGCTGCAGCGCTTTGCGCACGATCGAGACACCGGTGGTCTGGTCGGGGTTCTCACCCTCCAGGCCGTCCAGGCCGCGCGATGCGTGGATCAGAGCCACACCGCCGCCCGGGACCACACCCTCCTGCACCGCAGCGCGGGTGGCGTTCAGGGCATCGTCGACGCGGTCTTTGCGCTCTTTCACCTCGACCTCGGTCGCACCGCCGACGCGGATCACCGCGACACCGCCTGCGAGCTTGGCCAGACGCTCCTGGAGCTTCTCACGGTCGTAGTCCGAGGTGGTCTCTTCGATCTGGCTGCGGATCTGAGCGACGCGTGCCTCGATCTCCGCTTTCTCACCAGCGCCGTCGACCACGGTGGTCTCATCTTTGGTGATGCGGATTTTCTTGGCGGAGCCAAGCATGTCGGTGGTGACGCTCTCGAGCTTCATGCCGAGATCCTCGGAGATCACCTGGCCGCCGGTCAGGATCGCGATGTCCTGCAGCATGGCCTTGCGGCGGTCACCGAAGCCGGGCGCTTTCACCGCAGCAACCTTCAGGCCGCCGCGCAGCTTGTTGACCACGAGGGTGGCCAGGGCCTCGCCCTCGACATCCTCGGCGATGATCAGCAGCGGGCGCGAGGACTGGATCACGGCCTCGAGCAGCGGCACCATCGGCTGCAGCGAAGAGAGCTTCTTCTCGTGCAGCAGGATGTAGCAATCCTCGAGCTCGGTGATCATTTTGTCCGAGTTCGTGATGAAGTACGGCGAGAGGTAGCCGCGGTCGAACTGCATGCCCTCGACGACCTCGGTCTCGGTCTCCAGGCCCTTGTTCTCCTCGACGGTGATCACACCCTCGTTGCCGACTTTCTGCATCGCATCCGCGATCTGACTGCCGATCTCGCTCTCGCCGTTGGCGGAGATGGAGCCGACCTGTGCAACCTCGTCCGAGCCGGACACAGCGCGCGACTGGTTGCGGATGCTGTCGATCGCGGTTTTCACGGCTTTGTCGACACCGCGCTTCAGATCCATCGGGTTGGCGCCGGCGGCGACAGCCTTCAGGCCCTCTTTCATGATGCCGTGGGCCAGGATGGTGGCGGTGGTGGTGCCGTCGCCGGCCTCGTCATTGGTGCGGCTGGCCACTTCGCGGACCATCTGGGCACCCATGTTCTCGAACTTGTCCGAGAGCTCGACCTCTTTGGCGACCGAGACGCCGTCCTTCGTGATGCGCGGGGCGCCGAAGGATTTGTCGATCACGACGTTGCGGCCTTTCGGGCCGAGGGTCACGCGCACGGCGTTGGCGAGGGTTTCGACACCCTTCATCATGCGCTCGCGGGCATCGGTGTTAAATTTTACGTCTTTCGCAGCCATTCTGCAGTCTCCTTCAGTCTAAACCGGTGAACGGGTGCTTACGCGGCCTGGGAGGCAGCGCTGTCGGACATGATGCCGAGGATGTCCGATTCCTTCATGATCAGCAGGTCGTCGCCGTCGATCTTGATCTCGGTGCCCGACCATTTGCCGAACAGGATCCGGTCGCCGGCTTTGACGTCCATCGCGATCCGCTCGCCGTCCTCGTCGCGCGCACCCGCGCCGACAGCGATGACTTCACCCTCTTGGGGCTTCTCTTTGGCGTTGTCGGGGATGATGAGCCCACCGGCGGTTTTCTCGTCGGACTCGATGCGCTTGACCAGGACCCGGTCGTGAAGCGGCGTGAAGTTCATTCTCTGAGCTCCCACTAGCTGTGTCTGGTTTGTCGCGAAGCCTCCCGGTCTCCGCGAGCTGCTAGCACTCACCTGCAGCGAGTGCCAACACCCGGCGCGGACATACGGTGCTGTCTGTGGAGAGTCAAGCGAGGCCAGAGCAATTTGCGGTTTGCGCGCCGCATTTTCGCCAAGCTGACAACGTATCGACAAATAAGCGTCGCTGTCTGATGTGCAACCCGGCATTTGCGGGTTTCCGCTTAACCCGGACGCAGCTAGGCTCGGCGGACGATTTCGGGGAGACGACAGACGGTGTGATGGAGTGACGGAGGTCGGGATATTTCGACCGGCTCGGAGGGTCTCATGTTTAAGGGGTGTTTTAGGGTGAGTTTGCGCCGCCGGTTGCTCGGGTGGGGCCTCGGCCCGCTTTTGGCGCTGACGGCCGCGCTCGGAGCGCCGGGCGCCGCAGAGGCCCGCTGCCTCGGACGCGATATGATGTCGGATCTGCGCGTCTCCGACCCCAGTGCCCACAAGGAAATCCTCGCCCGCGCCAAGGCGGTGGCCAATGGCAGCGGCCGGTTCTGGGAGGTGCGTGCGCCAGGGGTGGCCCCGTCCTATCTCTACGGCACGCTCCACAGCACCGAGGCGGCGGAGCGCGGTCTGCTGCCCGCGGCGCGTGAGGCGCTCAGCCAGGCGCGGGTGCTGATGGTCGAGCTCACCCCCACCGAGCAGAAACGGTTGGAGAAGCGCCTCACCACAGACCCGAGCTATGCCATCCAACGCTCCGGCCCGACGCTGTCCCAGCGGCTCAGCGCCG
Source organism: Pseudomonadota bacterium (assembly GCA_039816045.1). GTDB lineage: Bacteria > Pseudomonadota > Alphaproteobacteria > Rhodobacterales > Rhodobacteraceae > Thermohalobaculum. The sequence goes on along the minus strand of JBCBYB010000007.1, from coordinate 50,391 downwards.
ATGAGCGCGCCCTCGCCGAAGGGGTGCTCAGCTCGCGCGGGCTGTCGCTCGCCGCAGCGGAGAAGCTGAAGCCCTGGCTGATTGTCTCCATGATCGCCGTTCCGCGCTGCGAGCAGGCCGAGATCGCCGCCGGACGCCCGGTGCTCGACGATGCCATCGCCACCCTTGCGCGCGAACGCGGCATCCCTGTGCTGGGGCTCGAGACCTATGAGGAGACCTTCCGCGCTTTTGACGGGCTCACCGATGCGGAGATGACAGGGCTCCTGGTCGACGGTTTCAGCGCCGCGCACCGCGAGGAAGACCTGCGCCGCACACTCGAGGAGCTCTACGCCCGCGGAGAGATCGCCGCGATCACCGAGTTCAACGTCTGGTTCGCTGAGAACACCGGCGCCGTGGCCGAGCCGCGCGCCGGGGCCGAGGCGCTGCAGCGGGCCCTGATCGGCGACCGCAACCATCTGTGGATGGACCGGATCGTGCCGGAGATTGCCAAGGGCGGGGTGTTTGCCGCCTTCGGGGCGCTTCATCTGCCTGGGGCGGACGGTATGGTGACGCTGCTCCGCCTTGCCGGCTTCTCGATCCGCCGGCACACGCACTGAAACCGCTCAGGCGGCAGCACCGATCAAGAGCGCCGTCACCGCGCCCAGCGTGAGCGGCCAGCGCAGACGCGGCCACCAGAGCGGCGCCCCACCGCGGCGGGTCAAGGCGATGTCGGCGGCCAGCAGAGACAACAGCGCCATCGCAAGCAGCATCATCGCCACCCAGCCGCCGATCATCGCCGCGATCCACGCATAGAGCGCCGGCACCACCGCGAGCGTGAGGCTGCTGAAATCCGGCCCCTCGCCCATCCCCGCCGCTGCGAGCCCGAAGCGGCAACCGCCCATGAAAGACAGGATGATCGCCCCGTAGGTCAGCAGCGCGACCTCGGCCAATTCCCGCATATCCGCCGGGCCAAGCAGCATCACAACGGCCGAGCCGAAGAAGGGCAGAAGCCCTGCGCCCCCCAACCAGACAGCCGCCGTCGGCACCGCCGTGCCGGGCATCTCTTTCGGCTGCTCCACCATCGCGAACTCCTCGACCTGCTCCGAACCGCCTTGACCTGCAGCTAAGACACCTAACTCGCAGACTATGACCGAGGTTCTACCGCAAGATCGCCCGACCGCAAGCGCCGACCCCAGGGCCGCTAGGACAGTCTTTTTCGATGGGGCCTGCCCCGTCTGCCGACGTGAGGTGGGGTGGTACAGGGGCATGGCCGGGGCTGAGCATGTCCTCTGGCAGGACGTCTCCGATCCCGCGACCCAGATCCCACCAGATACCGACCGCGCGCAGCTGCTCGGCCGGTTCACCGTGCTTCGCCGCGACGGGACAAAGGCGACCGGCGCCGCCGGGTTCTCCGCCCTGTGGCGCGCGCTTGGACCGACGCGGCTGCTCGGAAAGCTGACGGATCGCGAACCGTTTCGGACCATCGGCGAGATCCTCTACCGCGCCTTTCTCCGCCTTCGCCGTGCCTGGCGCTAAACCGGCGCTTCCCTTCGCGGAAACATGCTTTACAGCCCCTGAGACCACGGGTATCAGTTTACCGGGGTGAGTCGCGCACTGGGGAGCGCGCGACTGAACGGGGGGTGATCCATATACGTGGGGCATCTAGGGGCGTGCATCGGGGGCACGCCCCGACCCTCCACCTGGTCCCCCACCTCCTTTATGGCCGTGACATTGGCATTACACGCCAAAGGCACCCCGGCGCAGACCGGTCCACCCGGAACATCAACCGGTCAACGCGCTAGACGAACCCGTCTGCACACATCTCTGTGTCCAGCAAACCGGGTCTGACCCGGTCTGCCCCATTGCCCGGCGGGCGCTGCTCCGCCATGATCGCGGCACTGCAACAGGGAGGGTGCCATGCGAGGTCTCGGCCGGGTCGTGATGGGCGCTGGTTTGGTGCTTGCACTCGGCTGGAGCGGGCTCTGGGCCTTTGCACGCGGTCAGATCGAGGACAAGCTCGATGCGGGGCTGGATCGGATCCGCGCAGGCGGACTTGCCGTCGAGGTCGGGGCAAAGCGGGTCTCGGGATTTCCGTTCTCCTTCGCCGCCGAGTTCGAGGACGTCACATTCACCGATCCCGCGACGGGCCTGCGCACCGAGTTGCCCGCGCTGGCGACCCGGGTGGGCCTCGACAGCCCCGGCGAGATCGTCACCGAACTGCCGGACCGGTTCACCCTCACCCTGCCGCTCGACCGGTCTCTGCGGGCCACGATCCCTGGGCTGCCGCCCCGCCTGACGCTGGAACTGGAGGGCGAGGAGATCGCGCTCCGTCTGCCGGTCAACCTCGAGGGCACGCCGCCCCGCTCTGGCGCACTTACCGCGAAACGTCTCTCGATCCGCCCCATCGATGCGGATCTGGGGACGGATTTCTCCCTGCGCATGGTCGGGCTCGATGCAAACGGCGCGCTCGGAGAACCGGATGCGATGCCTGGCGGGTCCGTGGGCCTCAGCCAAGGCCGCCTCTCCGCCGCCGCGTTCGCGCTGGAGTACACCACATCCGGCGGCGGCGAGCACTCGCGGGTCACCCTCGGGCTGTCCAACGCCAAGCTCGGGGTCGAGAGCACCGCAAAGGACGAGCAAACGCTGCGCCGCGTGCTGAATGGCGAGCCGGGGGACAGCGGCACCCTGACGCTGGAGAGCGGTGCGCTGGATGGGGCGTTGGTGGTCGCAGGCACGGGCCCCACCGATGGCCGGCTGGATGCGTCGGGCCGCGCCTTCTGGGGCAGCCTGGCCATCGAAAAAGGCGGAATGGAGACCAAGGGCCGCCTCACGGCTCCGGAGATCACGCTCGCTCCGGCGGATGCCAGCAATCCCTATCGCGGCGGGGTCACGGCCAAGACGCTGGAGACCACGTTGCTGTCACCCGTCGCGCCGGGGCCGCAGATGCGCGCGGTCCGGATGGCGGCGACCCTCGAGGCCTTCTCACCGGACACCGCCCTCTGGCAGCGGCTCGACCCGGAGAGCAAGCTGCCCCGCACTCCAGGCCGCGCCGCCATCGAGATCCAGGGCACCGGGCGCTACACCAAGCCGCCGGGTCAGATGCGTCCGGGCGAGGCTGTGCCGCTTGAGCTCGGCAATCTCAGCCTCTCGACCTTCGAGCTCTCGGGCCTCGGTGCGGCCGCGACCGGGCGGGGCGATGTGGAGTTCCTGCAGCCGGTCAACGAGCCGGTGGGCGATTTCACGCTGCAGCTCACCGGTGCGCTGGGGCTGCTTCGCCGGTTGCACGAGGCGGGGCTGATCTCCGAGAAGAGCCTCCAGTCGCTTGCCACCCTGGCCGCCTTCTACACCCGCGCCGGCGACGGGCCGGACAAGCTGGTGACCGACATCGCCATCGCGCCCGGCGAGATCCGCGTGAACGGAGACCGCATCCGCTGAAGCACGCCCCCGCCGCGCCGGTCCCGTCAGAGCGCCGCGATCTCGTCCATGAGCTTTTTCGGCACCGCAACGCCTTCTGCCGGCGTCCGCGCCCGGTTCGCCAGCCGCCGGTCGCCCGGCAACCGTACCCCCTCCTCTGAGAGCAGCGCCTCGAACAGCCCCTCGGCCCGGGCCATATCCCCGCCGAGCCGCTCCGGCGCAATCGCCAGCACGAGCTCTCCGCCGAGTTGCGGGCCGCCGATGCTTGCCGACGCCCCCGCTTCGAGGCTGGTGACCTCTCCGAGCAAGGGTCCGGCCAGCAGATCCACCATCAACGCAATCGCGGAGCCTTTGTAGCCACCGAAAGGCAGCTGTGCCCCGCCGTCGAGGATCGCCTGCGGGTCCGTCGTGGGACGCCCCTCGGCATCAATCCCCGCTGTCTCCGGCACCGCATGCCCCTCGCGCGCGTGCAACATCACCTCGCCACGGGCCATCGCCGCCGAGGCTTGGTCCCAGACCATCGGAGCGCGCCCCGCGCGCGGCCAGGCAAAGGCCATCGGGTTCGTGCCGAAGACGGGCCGCTTGCCCCCCGCGGCGGCCACATAAGGAGGCGATGAGGTGCATGCAATGGCAACCAACCCGTCCGCCGCCAGCGCCTCCGCCTCGGGCCAGAGCGCTGCGTAATGCACCACCCGGGTGAGCGCCAGAACCGCCACACCCTGCGCCTTCGCCCGCTCGGCCAGCTGGGGCAGCCCGGTCGCCAGCGCGAGCGGCGCAAACCCGTCATCGCCCCGCACCGCCAAGGCCGCAGGCGCCACCTCCTCGACCGCCGGCCGTGCCTGCCCGTTCACAGCGCCCGCCTTCAGCAGCGCCACATGCCCCGGCAGGCGAAACAGACCGTGGCTCTTGGCCCCGTCCCGCTCGGCCGCCCGCATCGTGTCCGCGACGGCGCCTGCGTTCTCCGCATCGCAGCCATGCGCCTCCAAAACCCCCTTGGCCAACGCGTGCACTTCGTCGAGCGTCTTCAAAACCGTGTCCATCGCCTTCCCTCTTCGATCCGATCACGCCTAGGATGCACGAGCCTGTCTTGGGCAACCACCAGAATCGCCAATTCCCCGAGGAGCTCCAATGTTGACGCTCGACCATCTGACCGTGATCGCGCCCACGCTGGCTGAGGGTGTAGCCCATGTTCGCGCGTGCCTGGGCCTCGATGTGCCGTTCGGAACGCGCCACCTCTATATGGGCACACACAACCACCGGCTGCAGCTCGGCGGGCGGGTCTACCTCGAGATCGTGGCGCGCGACCCCGATGGCATAGACCCCGGCCGGGCCCGCTGGTTCGGGGTCGACGACGCGGCGCGGGTCCGCGCGGACTGGGACGCGGGTCGGCGCCTGCGCGGTTGGGTGGCGAGCGTGCAGGCGATGGAGCCGGTGCTTGCGGCGCATCCTGAGATCTTTGGCGCGAATGTCCCGCTGCCGCCCGAGGCGCCGGAGTTTTCCTTTGCCATCCCCGAGCACGGCTCGCTGCCGCTGGACGGTGCCGCGCCGTCGCTGATCGACCGCCGAGGCGTCGAAGAGCCGCCCGATGCGATCCCCGATCTCGGCGCGCGGCTGCGCTCCTGGAGCTTGTCGCATCCGGACCCGGAGCGGATCGGGGCGCTCTACAAAGAACTCGCAGTTGACCAGCCTCCCAGGATCATCGCGGGTCCCGAGCCGCGATACAGCGCCGAGATCGAAACCCCTCAGGGCATGCGGACCCTCACATGATGCACTTGCAGCCATATCGCAGGCGGGAGATCCACGCGCTCCCGCTCGCGCGCGAGGCCGGATGGCAGCTGAAACGCTATGCGGTGATCGCCGAGGGACGCCAGCTGGACAGCGCCGTGGTGGAGGCCGCGACCCGTGAGACGATGGCGCGCCTGCCCGCTCCCGGAGACCTCTCCCACACCGATGGCAACCACGGGATCGGCTTCCAGATCGTCCATTTTGCCGAAACCGCGGTGGTCTCGCCCAGCTTCTACTGGCAGTGGGGCAGCGTGCTCTCACGCATCCCTCAGATCAAGGCGGACTGGGCAAATCCAACGGTCTTTGGCGACGGCGTGGCGGAGATCCTCGGCTGCGTCTGGGAAACGGAGGTGGTCGCCTTCGAAATGGCCGCCTGGCGGGACACCATGCTCTCGAACCAAGGCACCCCCGAAGAGCGCCTCGCCCGCTATCTCTCCCGACAGGCTGCGTGACCGACCCGTTGACAAACGGCAGAACTGAGGTCGATGCGATCATCGCTGCGCACCTCACGGACGACGATGATCCGACGTTTTGGGCCGAGGCTGTCACCGTCTTGCTGTCCGACCTCGAAGCCCAAATCGCCGAGGGGCGGCCGAGGCGCCCCGTGACGCTGCGGCTTGGCGCTTGCTCGCGGTGGGTGCGTCCGCATCAGACCCGCTGGGCGGCCGCGGGAGGCTTTGCCTGGCCGGCCGGTTACGGTGGTGGCCCCGGCTCCCGGCGTGGCTTGCCCCAGCTCGATTGGTCGGCGTTGTTCGTATGGGACGAAGAGACCGAAACCTGGCATCGGTTGGATCGCCCCCTCCCGAGGAGCCACTGTTGCCGTGCGCCCCTGCCCACGCGAACGGCGCGCCACGCCCAGGCGGCAGTCCAAATGATTTGGGAGCCCGTTGCCCCCGATGGCCGGACGCCGAGACCGGTCATCCTCTACGGTCTTCTCAAGCGCAGGGGCAGGTGGCGCTGCGTGACCTCGACCGACGACTGACCGATCGGTTGCTCCGCAGCGGGCCCTTTCAGTCCACCAGGCCGAGTTGCCGCGCGATGGTGGCGCTGTCGTAGTAGTCCCGCCCCTCGACCACCATGCCGTTCTCGACCCGCAAGACCGAGCAATAGCGCACCTCGGCCCGGCGCCCGGTCGGCGGGAAATCGCCCAGGCTCGAGCGGAGAACGCCCGTATGGGTGCCGGTGTTGCGGAACTCGACCGTCGCCCAAGCGCCGCATTGGCTGACGATGACGGTCTCGACCTTGCACACCCCGTCCGGGAAGGCCTCGCGCCAGCGGTGGTAGTCCGCCTTGTAGGCCTCCTTGCCCGGCAGCTGCTCGCCCCGTGCGACGTCCTCGAAGGCGCAGTCCTCCGCGATCACCGCCGCGCCGCGCTCTGGGTCGCGCATGTCCCAGGACTCGTGGAACTGTCGGACGATCTTTTCGGTGGGATGCATGGCGGACACTCGCTCGATTGCCAAGGAAAGCCACACCCTATCGTTTCGGAACAGGATGAGAAGCCGTCGCTCTCAATGACCCGTTTGCGCGGGACGGGAATTGCGCTATAGCACGCACATGTCGACCGCACCGGTCACCCAGCGCTGCCTCGGCGCCGCCCTTTTGGGCCTCCTCCTTAGCCGCCCCTGAGCGTGCCGAGACCGGCGGCGCGCGCGCTCAGGGGACAGGCGACGCGCTCCGAGAGGCAAGACGGCACAAAGGCAAATCCATGACCGACACAGCATCCGCGACCGAGATGGCGCGCGTAAAGATCTTCGACACGACCCTGCGCGACGGTGAGCAATCCCCCGGCGCCTCCATGACGCTCGACGAGAAGCTGGAGATCGCCCGACTCCTCGACGAGATGGGGGTCGACATCATCGAGGCGGGCTTCCCCATCGCCTCGGAGGGTGATTTCGAGGCGGTGACCGAGATCGCCAAGGTCACCGAGCGGGCGACCATCGCGGGGCTCGCCCGCGCCTCCAAGGGCGATATCGACCGGGCCTGGGCGGCGCTGCAGCACGCCAAGCACCCGCGCATCCACACCTTCATCGGCACCTCTCCGCTGCACCGTGAGCACCAGCTCTCGATGACCAAGGAGCAGGTTCTGGCCAAGATCCGCGAGACGGTCTCCCATGCCCGCAGCCTCTGTACGGATGTGCAGTGGTCGCCCATGGACGCAACCCGGACCGAGCACGACTATCTCTGCGAGACCGTGCGGGCGGCCATCGCCTGCGGGGCCACCACGATCAACATCCCCGACACGGTGGGCTATACGGCCCCACGAGAAAGCGCCGACCTAATCGCCATGCTCCGCCGGGAGATCCCGGAGATCGAGGGCTGCACGATCTCGACCCACTGCCACAACGACCTCGGCATGGCGACGGCCAACGCCCTGGCCGCGGTTGAGGCGGGTGCCCGCCAGATCGAGTGCACCATCAACGGCCTCGGGGAGCGGGCGGGCAACACCGCCCTCGAGGAGGTGGTGATGGCCATGCGCGTGCGCCGTGACATCCTGCCCTACGCCTCGGAGATCGACACGACGCGGATCATGGCGGCCTCGCGGCTCGTGTCTCAGGTCTCGGGCTTCCCGGTGCAGTTCAACAAGGCGATCGTCGGCAAGAACGCCTTTGCACACGAGAGCGGGATCCACCAGGACGGGATGCTGAAGCACGCCGGCACCTTCGAGATCATGGCGCCCGAGGATGTGGGCCTCAGCCAGACCAATCTGGTGATGGGCAAGCACTCCGGCCGGCACGCCTTCAAGACCAAGCTCAGCGAGCTCGGCATCGATCTCGGCGACAATGCGCTGGCGGATGCCTTCGTGCGGTTCAAGGCGCTCGCGGACAAGAAGAAGGAGGTCTATGACGACGACCTCATCGCGCTGGTCGACCAGGCGGCGGCCGAGGCGAGCGCCGAGCGGGTGAAGCTCGGCTTCTTGCGGGTGATCTGCGGGACCGAGGCGCCCCAGTCCGCGGACATTGTGCTGGAGATCGACGGGGTCGAGCACCGGCATACGGCAACCGGCGACGGCCCGGTGGATGCCTGTTTCGCCGCGGTCTCGGCGCTTGTGCCGCATAAAGCGGTGCTTGAGCTCTATCAGGTCCATGCGGTGACCGAGGGCACGGATGCACAGGCCACGGTCTCGGTCCGGATGCGCGAGGGCGGGCACTTTGCGACCGCCCAGGCCTCCGACACCGATACGGTGGTCGCCTCGACACGCGCCTATGTGCGGTGCCTCAACAAGCTGATGGTGCGCAGGGCCAAAACCGCCCCCGCCGCCGCCGCGGGCGAGTAACACTCCGCCCGCCTAAATGACGGATCGCCGCAAAGCGGTCCGCTGCGGTTCCGATAAACTCGGAGCTAGTTTAAGCTCAGCGCGGTTTCACCAGGTCAGAAAGCGCGGCATGAGCATCACGCGGGCAGTCGCAATCGTGCTGAGTGCGGCAATCCTTGGCGCCGCAATCGTGAGCGCTGCCTGGATCCTTGCGAGCCCCACCGCCGCCTCTTGGCTGGGACCGTTCAGGCTCGACGACAGCGGCCACCACACTGTGCGGCATAGCGCGTCTTCGAAGAGTGCTCCCGAGCGCATCCGGTTCGCGCCTCAGGTCCACGCGTTCGACGTCCTTATCCAGGAGAACGTCCCAACCGATCGCAGCAGTCTGATCGTGACGTTCACCGAACAGGGGACAAACGGACAGGAGGCATCCTATGCGGTGGCAACAAAAGTAAGCGCGCTGGCACAAGCGTTCGAGGCCGCCGGGCACAAGGTGCACGACATCGCGCATGAAGACTTCAAACTTCGCAGTTTGGCGGGCACTGGATCTGAAGAACAAACGCACATCGCGTTCGATCAGAAGATGGCTTACAGTTTCGAGACGGTGATCGATTTCGCGCCCGTTCTGGCGAACATAAACCTCGAAGACATCACCATGTCCGCAGAAGCACGCTATTGGTTCTCAGATCGCAACCAGCTGATCCTGGACTTCGAGAGGAAGGCCGAGGCCGCGGCACGCGCGCATATCGAGGCCCGCTTCCCGGAGGACGAGATCCAGGTGATCCAGATCTCCTACGATCACAATGTCAGCCGGCGCCAACACCTCTATCGGGTCCCGAAGCCGAGCATTCGGATGGTGGCGACGGTGACGTTCAGCGTGGGCGCGCTCGAGGAGCGGCAGATCGCGGGCACGCCTGAGCAACGTCTCAAGAGCGTGCGAGACGCAAACCCGATCGTCACCGAGTTCCACGGCTTCTCCTCGGATTGAGCCGGCAAGCGGCCTCATTGCGGGGAAAGGCGCGTCGGGGGGTTTGCGCCGCCCCGGAGAGAGTCCTATAAGCGCCCACCAACGGCGCGGGTGGTCCGCGCGAGGAGCCCAAGGACGGCAGGCATGCTCGGCGGATTGTTCAGCGTCTTCTCGAACGATATGGCGATCGATCTCGGGACGGCGAACACGCTCGTCTACGTCAAGGGCAAGGGAATCGTGCTGAACGAGCCCTCGGTGGTCGCCTTCCAGACCATCAACGGCAAGAAGGTCGTCAAAGCCGTCGGCGAGGACGCCAAGCTGATGCTGGGCCGCACGCCAGGCTCGATCCAGGCGATCCGGCCGATGCGCGACGGGGTGATCGCGGATTTCGACGTCGCCGAGGAGATGATCAAATACTTCATCAAGCGGGTGAACGGGAACTCGCTCTGGCCGCGCCCGCAGGTGGTGGTCTGCGTGCCCTTCGGCGCAACCGCGGTGGAGGAGCGCGCGATCGAGCAATCGGTGCTCTCGGCGGGGGCGCGCAAGGCCTATCTCATCCCCGAGCCGATCGCGGCGGCCATCGGTGCGGGCCTGCCGATCACGGAGCCCACGGGTTCGATGATCGTGGACATCGGCGGCGGCACCACCGAGGTCGCGGTGCTGTCTCTCTCCGACATCGTCTATGCAAAGTCCGTCCGCGTCGGCGGCGACAAGATGGACGAGGCGATCATCTCCCATATGCGCCGCAGCCATAACCTGCTGATCGGCGAAGCCTCGGCCGAGAAGATCAAGAAAACCATCGGCACCGCGCGGCTGCCCGCGGACGGGGTCGGCCAGTCCATCGTGATCCGCGGGCGCGATCTGCTGAACGGTGTGCCCAAGGAGCAGGAGATCACCCAGGCCCAGATCGCCGAGGCGCTGGCGGAGCCTGTACAGCAGATCGTGGAGTCGGTTATGGTGGCGCTTGAAGCGACGCCACCAGATCTTGCGGCTGACATCGTCGACAACGGCGTTATGTTGACAGGAGGCGGGGCGCTGCTTGGGGATCTCGATCTCGCGCTGCGGGAGCAGACGGGGCTTGCGATCTCGGTGGCGGAGGAGCCGCTGCACTGTGTGGCGCTCGGCACCGGCAAGGCGCTCGAGCATCTCGACCGGTTGAACCACGTGATGAAGATCAGCGTCTGAGGAGGAGCGATTGGGGCGGCATCGGGGCGACGAGGAAGAGGGCCTCGCCCGCACGCTTCGGCGCATGGTCCTCGGCGCTGTGATCGTCGCCGCCCTCGTGCTCTTCGTGCTCTGGCGCACCGACAATCCGCGGGTCGAGAGCCTGCGCGCCGGGGTGGCCGACAGCATGGTCCCAGCGGTCGGCGCGGTCGGTGAGCCGCTCGGGTTCGTGGCGGGCCTCGCGCGGGACTGGGAGAGCTTCCTCGACGTGCGCGCCCAGAACCGAGAGCTCCGCCGCGACATCCAGCGGCTGCATGCCTGGCGGGAGACCGCGCGCCAGCTCGAAGAAGAGAACGCCCAACTCCGGGCGCTCAACAATCTCAAGCTGCCGACGCGCACGACCTTCGTGACGGGCGATGTGATCGCCGATTCGGGCGGGCCGTTCCGCGAGTCGGCACTGGTGAACGTAGGCGCGCTCGACGGGGTGGCGGACGGCTCCGCCGCCGTCGACGGTCTCGGGCTCGTGGGCCGGGTCTCGGGCGTCGGTGAGCGGGCCTCGCGGATCCTGCTGCTCAGCGACTTCTCCTCGCGCATCCCGGTGCTGGTGCAGCCCGGTGCGCGGCGGGCGGTGCTAGCGGGCGATGGCACGGCGGCCCCGAGGCTCGAGTTCCTGGATGCGGCCGAGCCGGTGCGAGCCGGTGAGCTGGTCGAGACCTCGGGGGATGGCGGCGTGTTCCCGCCGGACATCCCGGTCGGCCGCGTCATCGTCGCGCGTGAGCAGGACCACCGGGTGATCCTGCACTCCGACTATGCCCGGCTCGAATTCGTGCGGCTGCTGAGCTACCGGCCGGATACGCGGATCCAGCGACCGGGCGATCTGATCCTGCCAGGGGACGCCAGCACGACGCCGAGGGGTGGGCCGCGCACCTCGGGTCTCGACTGAGGTCGCGCGATGGCGGAGGCGCTGCACCCGTCCCGGCTCGACCGTGGCACGCTCTTGCGGATGGCGGGGCTCGGGATTGTGGGGATGCTGGCGGTGACGGTCGAGGCCGCTCCCCTCGGGATCAGCGCCGCTGCCTGGCCCTCGCCGGATCTGCTCTTTTGTGTGGTGGCGTTCTGGGCCTTGCGGGCGCCTCAAGCGGTCCCCGTGCTGGTGGTCTTTGCGCTGGGGCTGATGCGGGATCTGCTCACGGACCTGCCGGTGGGCCTCGGCGCATTGACGCTGGTGTTCGGGGCCGAGGTGCTCAAGGGCCGCCAGCCGACCCTGACGCGCCAGCCCTTCGGCATTGCCTGGGGCTGGGTCGCGCTTGTGGCCACCGGGATGGCAGCCGCACTCTGGATCGGCGTGGCCGTGAGCCTTGCGGAGCCGCCGGGGCTCGGGCCGTTGGCGCTTCAGGTGCTGGCCACAGCGCTGGTCTATCCGGCGGTGGCCGTCGTCCTACCCCTCGCCGTCGGACGGGCCCGCCGGGCCGCGGGAGCCGAGCGATGAGCGCGCGCCGGTCCGGACAGAAGATGCGCTTCGGCAGCCAGCAGGCAGCCCCGAGCGATGGCGGATTGATCACGCGGCGCGGGCTCTTCGTGCTCGGCGCGCAGCTTGGCGTCGCCGGCGCCCTCGGCTGGCGGATGCACCAGTTCCAGATCGTCGAGGGGGAGCACTATCGCCTGCTCGCCGAGGAGAACCGGATCAACCTCCACCTGATCGCGCCGACGCGCGGGCAGATCTTCGACCGCAGCGGCATGCAGCTCGCCATCAACCAGCAGAACTTCCGCGTGGTGATCGTGCGGGAACTCGCGGGCGATCCAGAGGCCACACTCGCGCGGCTGGCACGGATCATCCCGATTTCAGGCCGCCAGCGCGAGCGGGTGCTGGAGGAGATGCGCCAGAAATCCGCCTTCGTGCCGGTGATGATCGCGGAGCACCTGAGTTGGGAGGATTTCGCCCGGGTCAATGTGAACGCTCCGGCGCTGCCCGGCATCCGGCCCGAGGTCGGGCTCTCGCGCCACTACCCTTACGGTCCCGAGATCGCCCATGTGGTCGGCTATGTCGGTCGGGTGACGCAAAAAGATCTGGACCGGGCGGAGGACAAGGACCCCGTCCTGCAGATCCCGGAGTTCCAGATCGGCAAGCGCGGGCTCGAGCGGGGGCTGGAGCGCGATCTCCGCGGCCAGGCGGGCACACGGCGGATCGAGGTGAACGCGCTCGGCCGGGTGATCCGCGAACTCGACCGGCAGGAGGGCAAGCAAGGCCCCGACCTCCATCTCACCCTCGACCTCGCGCTCCAGCAGCACGCGCTCGACCGGCTGAAGGACCAGAGCGCGGCGGCGGTCCTGATGGATGTGCAGACGGGCGATGTGCTGGCACTCGCCTCGACGCCGAGCTTTGAGCCCAACCTCTTTGTGCGCGGGATCTCCTCGCCGGACTACAATGCGCTGCTCGAGCATCAGTACCGCCCGCTCCACAACAAATGGGCGAGCGGGATGTACCCGCCCGGCTCCACCTTCAAAATGGTCGTGGCACTGGCGGCGCTGGAGGCCGGGGTCGTGGGCCCCGAAGAGACCGTGTTCTGCAATGGCGGCTACAAGCTCGGCAACCGGCGGTTCCATTGCTGGAGCCGCGGCGGGCACGGGCATGTGGCGCTGAACGCCTCGCTCGAGCAGTCCTGCGACGTCTATTACTACGAGGTTGCCAAGCGGGTCGGGATCGAAGCGATCGCCGCCATGGCGCGCCGGCTCGGCCTCGGCGTGCGCTCCGACCTCGCCATGCCCGAGGAGAAATCGGGCCTGATGCCGGACAAGGACTGGAAACTGCGCAACCGCGAGGAGGCCTGGCTCGTCGGCGACACCCTGAACGCCGGGATCGGCCAGGGCTTCGTGCTGGCGACGCCGTTCCAGCTGGCGGTGATGACGGCGCGGATCGCGACCGGGCGGGCGGTGACCCCGCGGCTCATCCGGGCCCGCGACGGGCGGCCAGAAGGGGTGGAGGAAGCGCCCTCCCTCGGCATCTCGGAGACCCATCTGCGGCTCGTGCGCAAGGCGATGTATGATGTGGTCAACGGCCGGCGCGGGACGGCGCGGCGCTCCCGCATCGTCGACCAGGAGCGGCGGATGGCCGGCAAGACCGGCACCTCCCAGGTGCGCAACATTACCGCCGCCGAGCGCGCCCGCGGCGTCTTCCGCAACGAGGACCTGCCCTGGCACCGGCGCGACCATGCGCTGTTCGTGGGCTACGCGCCCTATGAGGCGCCGCGTTATGCGGTCTCGGTGGTGGTCGAGCATGGCGGCGGCGGATCGAAGGCGGCAGCCCCCGTGGCGCGCGACATCCTGATGCGGGTGCTCTATGGCCCGGTGCCGCCGGCTTCGGCCTATGCCCCCGGTGAGGCGCCGGAACGCCCGGTCCCCGCGCCGGAGCCGCGTCCCGGTCCGGACCAGCCCGGCCAATCCCGGATCCGCACATGAGCCTTGCCGAGCAGACCCGCGCGGCACCGCTCAGCATCTCCGGAAAACTGCTGCGGATGAACTGGGCGCTGGTGCTGCTGATCTGCGCGATCTCGGGAATCGGGTTCCTGATGCTCTACTCGGTCGCCGGCGGCAGCATGGACCCCTGGGCCGGGCGGCAGATGAGCCGCTTCGGTGTCGGGCTGATGTTGATGACAATCGTCGCGCTGATTGACATCCGGGTGTTCCGATGGGCGGCACCCTGGGCCTATCTCGGGACGTTTGCCCTGCTCTTGGCGGTCGAGTTCATCGGCCAGACGGGCATGGGAGCACAGCGCTGGATCCGCATCGGGCCGCTCAACCTCCAACCCTCGGAGCTGATGAAGATCGCCCTCGTGATGGCGTTGGCGCGGTATTATGCCTGGCTCGACCCGGCCCGCGTCTCCCGCCCGCTCTGGCTGATCCCACCACTGGCGCTGATCGCTCTGCCGGCGGCGATGGTGCTGAAACAGCCCGATCTCGGCACGGCGCTGATGCTGGTGCTGGGCGGCGGGGTGGTGATGTTCCTCGCCGGCGTCTCGTGGTGGTATTTCGGCACGGCGGCGGCCGCGGCCGGGGGCACGGTATGGGCGGTGCTCACCTCACGCGGGACCGACTGGCAGATCCTCAAGGACTATCAGTACCGCCGGATCGAGACGTTCCTCGACCCTGAGAAAGACCCCCTCGGCGCCGGCTATCACATCACCCAGTCGAAGATCGCCATGGGATCGGGCGGGCTGACCGGGCGCGGCTTCATGCAAGGCACCCAGAGCCGGCTGAACTTCCTGCCCGAGAAGCACACGGATTTCATCTTCACCACCCTGTCCGAGGAGTTCGGGGCGGTCGGCTCGATCTTCCTCTTGATCCTCTACGTGCTGGTGGTCGTGTTCGGCTTTGCGTCCATGGCGGCGAACCGCGACCGCTTCGGCGCGCTGCTGACGGGCGGGCTGACGGCGGCCTTCTTCTTCTTCTGGGGGGTCAACATGGCGATGGTGATGGGTCTCATTCCAATCGTCGGCGTGCCCTTGCCGCTGGTCAGCTATGGCGGCTCGGCGATGCTGGTGCTGATGCTCGGCTTCGGCCTCATGCAGTCGGCCCACATTCACCGCCGCTGAAGGGCGGCTTGCCAAAGCGCTCCAGCTTTGCGACCACAGCCATTGTGCAGTGCGAGGGAGCCGCCATGACCGAGACGCCGACCGTTCTTTATGCCGGTAAAGAGAGCATGCGCGAGGACTACGCGCGGCATCTCGCCCGCGCCCAGGCCGAGCAAGGGGTCACGATCCGTCTGGTGATGGACCCCTCCGAGGTGGCGCCCGAGGCGGTCGACTATGTGATCTATGCTGGCAACGGGCCGATCAACGACCTGCGTGGCTACACCAATCTCCGGGCGGTTCTGAACCTCTGGGCTGGGGTCGAAGCGGTGCTCCAGCATCCGATGCCCGAGGGCGTGCCGCTCTGCCGGATGATCGAGCCGGGGCTGACCCTCGGCATGGTGGACTACGTGGCGGCCCACACGCTGCGCCACCACATGAGCCTCGACCAGTTCATCGGGCGCGACGCGACGCGGGAATGGGATGTGCCGTTTCCACCCTTGGCGCGGGACCGGACGGTCGGGATCCTGGGGTTGGGCGCGCTCGGGCAGGCCTGCGGGCAGGCACTGGCGGGGCTCGGCTTCCGGGTGCTTGGCTGGTCGCGGAGCCCCAAGGAGGCCGGCGCGATCGAGAGCCACAGCGGGGCCGCGGGGCTCGATGTGGTGCTGGCGCGCTCTGAGATCCTGGTGCTTCTGCTCCCGCAAACGCCCGAGACGGTGCATATCCTCAACGCTCAGCGTATCGCGCAGATGCCCCGCGGGGCTGTTGTGATCAATGCCGGGCGCGGGCCGCTGATCGACGACGACGCGCTGATCGCAGCCCTCGACCGCGGGCATCTCAGCCATGCGACCCTCGACGTCTTCGACGAAGAGCCCTTGCCTGCCACCCACCGCTTCCATGGCCATCCGAAGATCACGGTGACCCCGCATATCGCCTCCGCGACCCGCCCCGAGACCGCGAGCGAGGCGCTGATCGCCAATATCGCGCGGGATATGGCCGGTGAGCCGCTGATCGGCGTTGTCGACCGCGTGCGCGGCTACTAGCTTCAGGCCGTCGAGAGGAGTACCGATGGCCCAAGCGCCGCGTCAGAAACGCCCTGCCCGCCCGCAACCCATAAAGCGCCGTCGCCAGAGCCGGTTCTGGCCCCGGATGCGGGCCAACTTCCTGACCGGGCTGGTCGTCGTGGCCCCGGTGGTGGTGACCCTCTACCTCACCTGGACCTTCATCACCTTTGTGGATGGGCAGATCGTTCCGCTGGTGCCGGCGCCCTACAACCCGGCCACCTATATCGAGGCCGACATCCCGGGCTTCGGGGTCGTGGTGTTCCTGCTGTTCACAACCGCCGTCGGCTATTTCGCCAAGAAGGTCTTTGGCAAACAGTTGATCCGCCTCGGCGAGACCATGGTGGACCGGTTGCCGTTGGTGCGCTCGATCTACAACGCGATGAAACAGATCGTGGAGACGGTGCTCAGCCAGTCCAAGAGCTCCTTCAGCCAAGCCTGTCTCATCGAGTATCCGCGCAAAGGGCTGTGGGCGATCGCCTTCGTCTCGACTGACACAAAGGGCGAGATCCCGGGCCGCGCGGGGGAGCCGGAGATGACCAGCGTCTTCCTGCCGACGACGCCGAACCCGACCTCGGGTTTTCTGCTGTTCGTGCCGACGGCGGATGTGATCGTCCTGGACATGAGCGTGGAGGACGCCGCCAAACTGGTGATCTCCGCCGGGCTCGTG
The DNA here is from genome assembly GCA_039816045.1 of Pseudomonadota bacterium. Taxonomy (GTDB): domain Bacteria; phylum Pseudomonadota; class Alphaproteobacteria; order Rhodobacterales; family Rhodobacteraceae; genus Thermohalobaculum. The sequence goes on along the minus strand of JBCBYB010000007.1, from coordinate 33,533 downwards.
ACGCCCATGAGCAAGGAAGAGGCCGAGGCCGAGGCCCGCCGCATTCAGGCCCGCAAGCAGACCCTGGCCAAGGCAGCAGGCGGCCGGAGCTGAGCGCCCGCCGGCCGCGCGCCCAGCCCGACGCGAAAGATTGTTGCGCCAAGCCCGCCGCGAAAATTTGTTTCAAATGTATCGCGGTGCCTGTTGCAACATGCGAAGGCGCACCCCACCTCCTGAGTATTCACGGGGATTACCCGTAGAGCATTGAACCGAAGGAAGTTACCATGTCAGAGGATTTTGAATCTCAAAAGAAGGCTTGCGCTGAAACGCGTAAGAAAACCGACAACGAAGTCGAAAAACAAAAGAAGACTTGCTGTGACGCCGCCGAACGAGCGGGGAAAGACATCACCCGCTTCGAGGACCATATGACGACCGGCGAAGGTCTTCAGAAACGTTACGAAGAAAACCACGCCAAGGTGAACACTCTCTGCGACGAGATGATCAAGCTCGAGGCCTATATTCTGAACGCTGAGAAGAACAAACCCGGCGAGAAGAAGGTCGAAGAAATGAAGGCGCGCTATTCGGCGTTACACGGCGAGATCAATCAAGTGATCGAGACCCAACAGCGTATCGTCAAACAATATGACACGCCGGAACGCCAGAAGGCCGTCAAAGACGCCGGCGCCTATGCCAGCCTCTGAGACCAGCGTCTCGCATCTCTTGACAGAACAGGGTTTTCAAAATGACGGATGTTGAAATCAAACCGGGCGCTGCGAAAGCGTTCAAAGACTCCAATGCCAAGATCGCCCAAGGCAACCTCTCGCTGTGGGACAAGGACAACGCCACCCTGCGCAAAGGCCGCGACAAAGCCCAGGTGCTGAAAGGCAAGCTCGAAAAGCTCGATCAGAAGCTCGACGGCTGCAAGAAGGACGTCGAAGCGGAACATGGTGGCCTGGACACCGCGCTCGACGAGCTGATCAAGCAGAAGAAAGCTGAGACGAAGGAAAAAGACGGCAAAAAGAAGAACAAGATCAAAGAAATGATGGAGAAGCTGAAGGGCAAACTCGGCAAGCCCAAGCAGAAATTTGAGAAGACGGTCACCAAGATCAAGGGTGACGCCAACATCAAGAAAGGCGTGAAGGTCGCCGAGAAGATCGTCAACCTCTGAGCCTCACTCCGCCTCGAGCCACCAGGTCTCGGGGCGGAACCCATAGAGCGCGGGGCGGTCGGGACCACGATAGCCCGCCTGCGCCGCCACCCGGTCGGTCGGAAGGTATCCGAACGGGATCACATAGACCCCCGCCGACAGGACCCGGTCGAGCGCCCGCACCGCCGCCTCGAAGCTCGGCCGCGCCTCGGCTGCCAGCAGCGCCCGGATCATCCCATCGACCGCCGGCTCCGCCACGCCCATATAGTTGCGCGTGCCCGGCCGCTCCCGCCCCTCGGCGCCGAAATAGAGCCACTGCTCGGTCCCGGGCGAGAGGCTGAGCCACCAGCGGTTGACGGTCATGTCATAGTCGTAGTCCCGCCGCCGCGCCTGATACTGAGCGGCATCCACCCGCCGGACCGTCGCAGTCACACCCAGCCGCTTCAGCGCATCGGCCCAGAGGCTCGCGATCGTCTCATGGTCGCCAGAGGCCACCAGCACCTCGAAGGCGAGCGGCTGTCCCTCACGCGACCGCGTGCCGTCGACGATCGCCCAGCCCGCAGCATCCAGGAGCCGCCCTGCCATCCGCAAAGCCCGCCGGTTCCGCCCGCCGTCACCCATCGGGGGCCGCCACCCCTCCGTCAGCGTGCCCGCAGGCAGCGCATCCGCGTAAGGAGCGAGCAGCGTGGCCTCCTCCCCCTCCGCCGTCGCCTGCCAGCCGAGGGAGGAGTTGGCGAAGTAGCTCTCGATCCGCTGATAAGCCCCGCCATGGAGGCGCTGGTTGATCCAGGTCCAGTCGAAGGCGAGCGCCAGGGCCTCACGCACGCGTCGGTCGGCGAACACCGGCCGGCGGGTGTTGAAGACCAGCCCCTCCATCCCCGTAGGGCGCTGATGCGGGATCTCGTGACGCACGAGGCGTCCGTCTCGCGCGGCGGGGAAGTCGTAGCCCTCGGCCCAGCGCACCGGGTCGCGATCGGGGAAGATCGAGACCGCGCCTGTCCGCAGCGCCGACCAGAGCGCATCGCCGTTGCGGAAGTACTCCGTCCGCTGCTCCTCGAAATTGTAGAGCCCGCGGTTGACGGCCAGATCGCGCCCCCACCAGTCCGGGTTGCGCCGGAGGGTGATCTGCCGGCCCGGCTCCCAATCCGCGACCACATACGGGCCCGACCCGATAACCGGTTCGAGCGCCGGTTCGGCAAAGGCCCGACCCTCGAATTGTTTGCGCTGCAACACGGGACGCAGCCCCATGATCAGCGGCAACTCGCGATTCGGCTCGGAGAACGCGATTCGCACCGAGCGCTCACCGACCGACTCGATGGAGGCGACCGAGGCCCAGGCATTGCGGTAGCGCGGGTGGCCTTCCTCGCCCAACGTCTCAAAGGACCAGATCACATCCTCGACAGTGACCGGACTGCCATCGGAGAACCGCGCCTCCGGCCGCAGCGTGAACGTGACCGAGGACCGGTCGGGCGGGGTCTCGACGCTCTCAGCGAGCAGACCGTAGAGCGTGAAGGGCTCGTCCCAGCTCCGCGCCATCAGGGTCTCGACCGTGTGAGCCCGGATCTCCCAAGGCGTCCGGCCCTTCAGGATAAAGGGGTTGAGGCTGTCGAAGCCGCCGACTTCGCCCCAAACCACCCGGCCACCGACAGGCGCCGACGGATTGACATAGGGCAGCGCGTTAAAGCCCGGAGCCAGCGCCGGCGCACCGTGCATCGCGAGACCATGGGTCGGTTCTGCGAAAGACGGGACAACCGAGCCGAGCAGCGCGGCAAGTGCCAGCGCCGTGGATCGATTGGTGGGCAAGCTGTGGAAAAGCCACTTGCCGCATCCGATTATTTTGCGTATTCTAGGGCCACTGCTCGATAGGTTTCTTGCCTGTATGAAACCTGCCTCAACACTTGATGCGCCCCGCTTGCGGGGCGCTTTTTTTTGGCCAATGCGGCTCCAAACGGCCTTCATTGCGGGGGCCTCCCTGTCGTAATGTCGCGCCGCAGCATTGCCCGGGCGGGGTGTCCGGGTCCAGCCGCCGCATTCCGCAAGGGGCCGCCGCAGCCGAGGAGCACCGACTATGTCCATCGCAGGAAAAACCGCCGTCGTCACCGGGTCTAATTCGGGCATCGGGCTGGGCGTTGCAGAAGAGCTCGCCAAACGGGGGGCAAAGGTCGCGCTGAACTCCTTTACGGATACTGCGGAGGACCACGCGCTCGCGGCCAAGATCGCCGAGGCCACGGGCTCAGAGGTCACGTATGTCCAGGCGGATATGTCCAAACCCGATCAGTGCCGCGTCCTGATCGCCAAGGCTTCCGACGCCCTCGGCCAAGTGGATATCCTGGTCAACAACGCCGGCATCCAGTTCGTCAGCGGCATCGACGAATTCCCGACCGAGAAGTGGGACGCGATCCTCGCCATCAACCTCTCCTCGGCCTTTCACACCACGGCCGCGGCGCTGCCGATGATGCGCGCGCAGGGCTGGGGCCGGATCGTCAACATCGCGAGCGCGCACGGGCTCACAGCCTCACCGTTCAAGAGCGCCTATGTGGCGGCCAAGCACGGGGTGGTGGGGCTCTCGAAAGTGACAGCGCTCGAGACCGCCGAGGAGCCGATCACCTGCAATGCCGTCTGCCCGGGCTATGTGCTGACCCCGCTGGTGGAGGCGCAGATCCCCGACACCATGACGAAGTACAACATGGACCGGGATACGGTCATCAAGCAGGTGATGCTGGAGCGCCAACCCTCCAAGGAGTTCGCGACCACCGGCCAGATGGGCGGCGTGGTGGCGTTCCTTTGCTCGGACGATGCTGCCCAGATCACCGGCACCACGATCTCTGTCGATGGGGGGTGGGGGTGGGGCTGGATCGGAAGGGCAGAAACGCCCGAAGGGCGGTGCTGACCGCGCGAAACTGGCCTCAGCCTTCCTCAGCCGAGGCGAGGAGCGAGGCGTTGCCCCCGGCCGCGGTGGTGTCGATGCAGAGATGGCGCTCCCGGGTTAGCAGGCTGTCCGGGTCGTCCTTTGTTACCAGCGGCAGGATCGGTCCGGGGCGCGCTGCCAGGGCCCGGCGGAGGGCCCGCAGCGCATCGCCTGCCGCATCGCTCATCACCACATCGACGCCATCGAGCGCCGTCAGGGCTGCAGCGTCGAGCACTCCGTCGAGCGCCTGCACCCGCCCGGGCGCTGTGATCTCCGCGTCCGGGGCCCCTGGAGCAATCATCAACGCGGCATTGCCGACCTGTATGGCTCGAGCCGCTTGGGCCATCGCAGCTTGCACCGTCGGGCCGAGGCAGAGCACCCGGCCTTTGGGCAGGTCGGTCAGGCGGTTCGACTCGCCCGTGGGACCGGGCAGGGTTTCGGCAGCCACGGCCTCCGTCTGCCATTCGAGACGTGCGAGGGCCGCCTCGGCCTCCTCCGCCGGGACATGCCGTCCTTCCGGCGCTGCTGTGCCCGAGCGATGCGCCCCCATGAACCGCCTGACATATGACGGTCCGCCCGCCTTGGGCCCGGTGCCCGACAGCCCCTCGCCGCCAAAGGGCTGAGAGCCGACGATCGCCCCGATCTGGTTGCGGTTCACATAGGTGTTGCCGCAGCGCAGGCGCCCCACGACCTGCTGCACCCGGTCGTCGATGCGCGTGTGGAGCCCGAAGGTGAGCCCATAGCCCGTGGCGTTGACTGCATCGACCACGGCGTCGATCTCATGGGCCGCGAAGGTCGCGACATGGAGGATGGGGCCGAAGATCTCCCGCTCCAGCGCCTCGATGCCGGAGAGCTGGAGCACGGCGGGCGCCGTAAAGTGGCCCTCCGTCGGCACATCCAAGCGTTTCAGCAGGCGGCCCTCGGCGGAGAGACGTGCCACATGGGCCTCGATCCCCGCCTTAGCCTCGGCGTCGATCGCCGGCCCGACATCGGTGGAGAGTGCCCAGGGGTCTCCGAGGCGCAGCGCATCCATCGCACCGAACAGCATCTCGAGCAGCCGCTCCGCCACGTCCTGCTGGACATAGAGCATCCGCAGGGCCGAGCAGCGCTGACCGCAGGACTGGAAGGCGGAGGTCACGATATCCCGCACCGCCTGTTCCGGCAGCGCGGTGCTGTCGACGATCATGGCGTTCAGTCCCCCGGTCTCGGCGATCAACGGGGCGTCGGGGGCGAGGTGCTCAGCCATCGCGCGGTGGATCTTCTGCGCCGTCTCGGTGGAGCCGGTGAAGGCCACGCCGCCCACGCGCGGATCGCAGGTGAGGGCCGCGCCCACCGCCCCCGCACCCGGCAGGATCTGGAGCGCGTCGCGCGGCACCCCCGCCTGATGCAAGAGATGGGCGGCACGGGTGGCGATCAGCGGTGTCTGCTCAGCGGGTTTTGCCAGCACGGCGTTGCCGGCGGCCAGCGCCGCGGCGATCTGGCCGGTATAGATCGCGAGCGGGAAGTTCCAGGGGCTGATGCAGGCGAAGGTGCCGCGCGGAGGCACGGGCTGGGCGAGCCGCTCGGCCTCATCGGCGTAGAAGCGGAGGAAGTCGACAGCCTCGCGCAGCTCCGCCACACAGTCGGGCAGAGTCTTGCCCGCCTCCCGCGCCAGCAGGGCGAAGAGCTCGGGTGCGACCGCCTCATAGGCATCCGCAGCCCGTCGCAGCGCCGCGGCCCGCTCGGCAACGGGGCGCGTCCCCCAATCGGACTGCGCCGCGGCCGCCAGCGCCGCTTCGATCTCGCCCGGCCCGGCTTCGGTGACATGGCCGACCATGTCCGACGGATCCGCCGGATTGGTGACGTCATGGCGGTGGCTGCCGTGGATCGGCCCGGCGATGAGCGGCGCGGCCTCCCACCGATGGGTGCGCCAGGGCGCCCGCGCCGCATCGAGCGCCGCCAGCTCCGCCCGGTCGGTCAAGTCCCAACCGCGCGCGTTGCGCCGGCCCAGGAACAGCCCCGGCCCCGTCCTGATCGCGGGGTTCGGCCCGCCCGCCTCGGCGAGCCGCGCAAACGGGCAGGCCGCGATCTCCTCGGCGGGTACATCCTCGTCCACCAGCTGGTTCACAAAGGAGGAGTTCGCCCCGTTCTCCAACAGCCGCCGCACCAGATAGGCCAGGAGATCCCGGTGCGCGCCCACCGGCGCATAGATGCGGAGCCGCGTCCCCTCCCGCTCGCGCACGATGGCGTGCAGGCGCTCTCCCATGCCATGCAGGCGCTGGAACTCGAAGGGCGCGTTGCCCGCCATCTCGAGCACCGCCGCCATGGTGTGGGCGTTGTGGGTGGCGAATTGCGGGTAGAGCCGGTCCGTGAGGCCAAAGAGCTGGCGCGCACAGGCGATGTAGTTCGCATCCGTCATCGCCTTGCGCGTCCAGACCGGGAAGCCTGGGAGCCCGAGTTCCTGCGCGCGCTTGATCTCAGTGTCCCAATAGGCGCCCTTCACAAGCCGCACCATGAGCTGGCGGTCATAGCGCGTGGCGACCTCGTGCGCCCAGTCGATCACATGGGTCGCCCGCGGCCCGTAAGCCTGCACCACGATGCCGAACCCGTCCCAACCGGCGAGTGAAGGCTCGGACAGCACCGCCTCAATCACGTCCAGCGACAGGTCCAACCGGTCCTGCTCCTCGGCGTCGATGTTGAAGCCGATATTGGCGGAGCGCGCGAGCTGGGCCAGGGCGCGGAGCCGCGGCACCAGGACGGCCATCACCCGGTCGCGCTGCGCCTCCTCATAGCGGGAGAAGAGCGCCGAGAGCTTGACCGAGATCCCCGGATTGTCCCGGCAGTCTGCGGCGCGGGCGGCCTTGGCGATGGCGGCAATGGCGGCGGAGTAGGAAAGCTGATAGCGCCGGGCATCCGCCTCGGTCCGGGCGGCCTCGCCGAGCATGTCATAGGACTGGGTGACGCCGGCCTGCACATCGGGTTCTGCGCGCTTCATCGCCTCGCCGATCTCGCGCCCGAGCACGAAACTGCGCCCGAGCTCGCGCATCGCCTGGGAGACGGCGGTCCGGATCACCGGCTCGCCAAGGCGCTTGACGGCGCCGTGCAGGAGGCCCGCCAAGCTGTCCTCGGAGCGGCCAAGCACCCGGCCCGTCAGCATCAGCCCCCAGGTGGACGCGTTCACCAGCGAGGAGTGGGAGTGCCCGAGATGCCGGCCCCAGTCCGAGGGCGCGATCTTGTCCTCGATCAGCGCGTCGATGGTCTCGGCATCGGGCACGCGGAGCAGCGCCTCGGCCAGGCACATCAGCGCCACGCCCTCTTTGGTGGAGAGCCCGTACTCGGCAAGGAAGCTCTCCATCAGCCCCGGATCGGAGGAGGCACGGACCGCGCGCACGAGATCGGCCCCGCGCTCGGTGATGCGGGTTCGCTGGGCGGGCGTCAGGGCGGCGCGCGCCTCTGCCTCCGCCGCGGCGGTGGTCTCGTCGGCCAACAAGGCCGCTGCCATGCGCTCACGCCGGGAGAGGGCAAGGGAAAGGTTTGCTGAGACGCTCATGGGATCCTCCGAACGGCTGTTCCGCGAAGTCTAACACGAAGCGAGACGCCCTATTTCCCGATTGCAGGGAATCTGGAAGTCTGATGATCTGAAGTTTAGTCACCCTGCAGGACATTTGCCATGCCCGATGCGGATTCACAGACCGAATTGCGTTTCGATCGGATCGATCGGGCCATTCTGGCGGTTCTGGCGGCGGACGGGCGGGCACCGGTGACGGCCATTGCGGCCCAGGTCGGGTTGTCCAAGAGCCCCTGCCTCACCCGGATCCGCCGGCTCGAACAGGCGGGCATCATCCTCGGCTACCGCGCCGTGCTCGACCCGGTGGCGATGGGCCAACCCCATGTGGCCTTCGTGGAGGTCAAGCTGCGGGAGACCGGGGAGGCAGCGCTGACGGCCTTCAACCGCGCGGTGCAGGAGGTGCCGGAGATCGAACAGTGCCACATGATCGCGGGCGCCTTCGACTATCTCCTGAAGGTGCGCACGGCGGATATCGCGGCCTATCGCCGGGTGCTGGGGGAGCGGATCTCAACGCTCCCGCATGTGGGGCAGACCGCGACCCATGTTTCCATGCAGTCGGTCAAGGACGACGCGTCGCGATGAGCGCGAAGTGGCCGGCTCAGTAATTGACGCCGAGTTTCTTCACCGTCTGGCCGATGGACCCGAGCTCCGACTGCACGGTCTTGCTCTTCTTTAGAAGATCGTCGTGGATCTTCTTGAAGACCGTAAAGGCCTTCTTGTCCGCCTCGCCAACGCTCTCAATGTCCCTTCGGGCACGTTCAAGCTGTTTCGCGAGCTTGGCCATGTCAGAGATGGCCCCCTCGAGTTTGCCAACCTCGCCAGAGGCCTTCTTCGCGATTGTCTTGCTTCCAGCGGACATCGGTACGCTCCCCTACTGCCGTTGTGACCGGCAAAGTCCGCCCACGAGGGTAGTGACGTTGCCGCGTTCGCGAAAGTGCGGGTTACGCCTTCCAGAAAACGAAGGCGCCCCAGGCGAGCGCCAGCGCCAGCCCGCCCCAGAGCGGGATGCCGAAGAGCCCGAGCCAAGCGAGGAAGATATAGCCCGAGCCCAGCAGCGTGATGAACAGCCGGTCCCCGCGGGTGGTGGTAAGGCCCAGCACCCCGTCACGCGGGGCGCCGCCGGGCCGAAAGATCTCGAGCGCGGTCATGGTCGCGAGGCAAGCCAGGATGAACAGGAAGAAGGCGCCGGTTGCCGGGGTCCAGGCCATCCAGTCGAGGGTAGAAAGGTCGATGAGCGGCGCGGGTTCGGGGGCTGCCGCGACGCCGCCCCAACCTTGGGTTGCGGGCTTCTCGGGCTCGGCAGCAATGCCGATGGCCGCGAGCCATTCCGCAGGGGCGACCAGGCGGGCGGCCCCGGCGGCCGCGGCCGTCGCGACCAGCAGGGCGACCCCGCCACCGAGAATGCGGGCTGTGCTCATGCGTGCTCCCTCCTGGAGGTCAGCCGCCCGAGGGTCAGCCGCAGAGAGGCTGTTCCGGCAACTGGCTCTTCAGCGTGACGATCGCGGTCAGCGGCCCACCCAGTGCCGAGACCGAACGCGCCTCGATCACCATCAGACAGCGATTGCCGGCCTCGACGGCACGCGGCTGGATGCTGCGGGTGACCAGCGCTTCGTCCGAATGGCGAAACACCAGGAAATCCCGCTCGGCAAACGGCGTGCCCGGCAGCCCGGCGATGGTCTCGAAAAGCGCGCCCGCCTCGGCCCGCGCCGCCACCTGAGACCGCGGCAGCACCACCCGGCTTTGGCGTGGCTGACCCTGATCCTGCCAGATCGCGAGGATCTGGAACGGGTCGTCCCGCGCCGCCTCGGCCGGGTCCGAAGACCACAGATCGAACCGCCAGACCGCCACGCCCGCAAGCGCCGCGACCAGCAACACCGTCACGAGGATCTCCAGCCGCCTTTCGCCCATGCCGCGCGCCTTTCATCACACCCGACCCAGGGCAAAGCCCTTTGCGATATAGTTGCGCACGAAATATATAACGATTGCTCCAGGCACGATGGTGAGCACCCCGGCCGCCGCCAAAAGCCCGAGCTCGTAGCCCGCGGAGGACGCCGTTTTGGTCATGGTGGCCGCGATGGGCTTGGCCTCCACCGCCGTCAGCGTCTTGGCGAGCAGCAGCTCCACCCAGGAGAACATGAAGCAGAAGAAGGCGGCCACGCCCACGCCCGAACGGATCGTCGGCAGGAAGATCTTGAGGAAGAACCGCGGGAAGGAGTAGCCGTCGATGAACGCGGTCTCATCCAGCTCCTTCGGCACGCCGCGCATGAACCCCTCGAGAATCCACACCGCCAGCGGGATGTTGAAGAGGCAATGGGCGAGAGCCACGGCCAGGTGGGTGTCGAAGAGGTTCACCGCCGAGTAGAGCTGGAAGAACGGCAGCGCGAAGACCGCGGGCGGCGCCATCCGGTTGGTCAGCAGCCAGAAGAACAGGTGCTTGTCACCCAGGAAGCGATACCGCGAGAACGCATAGGCCGCCGGCAGCGCCACGCCCACGCTGACCACGGTGTTGATCGACACATAGATCAGCGAATTGATGTAGCCCCAATACCAGGTCGGATCGGTGAAGATGACCGCGTAGTTCTCGAAGGTGAACTCCTGCGGGTAGAGGCTGAAGCCGCCGAGGATCTCGTTCGTCGTTTTGAACGACATGGCGACCAACCAATAGATCGGCACCATCAGGAACAGGATATAGAGCGTCGGGACCAGCCAGGAGACGTAGCGCATCACTCCTCCCCCCGCGTCATCAGCGTGTAGAACAGCCAGCTCACCAGGAGCGTGATGAGGAAATAGATCAGGCTCATCGCAGCCGCCGGGCCGAGGTCGAACTGGCCGAGCGCGATCTTCACCAGATCGATGGACAGGAAGGTGGTCGCGTTGCCCGGTCCCCCTCCGGTGAGCACCGAGATCTCGGTGTAGATCATGAAGCTGTCCATAAAGCGCAGCAGGATCGCGATGGTCAGCACGCGCTTCATCTTGGGCAGTTCGATGTATTTGAACACCGCCCAGCGCGAGGCGCCGTCGATCTTGGCCGCCTGATAGAATGCATCCGGGATCGAGGAGAGCCCGGCATAGGCGAGCAGCACCACCAGCGAGGTCCAGTGCCAGACATCCATCGCGACAATGGTGATCCAGGCGTCCAACGGATCCTGTGTGAAGTTATAGGCGATCCCGCTGGCGTTCAGCGTGTAGCCGAGCAGGCCGATATCTGGCAGCGCCAGGATGTTCCACATCGCGCCGACCACGTTCCACGGGATCAAGAGCGGCAGCGCCATCAGGATGAGGCACACCGGCACCCAGATGCCCTTCTTCGGCATGCAGAGCGCAATGGCCACCCCGAGCGGGATCTCGATCGCGAGGATGATCGCGGTGAACATCAGTTGCCGGCCAAGGGCCGCGTGGAAGCGCTCAGAGGTCAGCACCTCCTCATACCAGCGCACGCCCGACCAGAAGAACTGGTTGTTCCCGAAGGTCTCCTGCACCGAGTAGTTCACCACCGTCATCAGCGGGACGAGCGCGTTGAACGCCACCAGCAGCAGAACGGGCAGGACGAACCACCAGCCGCGCTGGTCCATGGTCTTCGTGGTCATGGGCGATCTCCCGCCAGCCAGCCGTCGCGGTAGAGGAAGGTGCGCGCGGGGTCGAACCCGATCCGCGGCTCGGCGGGGATCTCTGTGCCCTCGGGGGCGAGCATCCGCACCATCTGCGCGCCCAGCCGCGTCTCGATCACCCGGAAGCGGCCTGCATCGGCGACGGTCTGGATCTCCACCGGCAGACCACCCGCATCGAAGCGAACGAATTCGGGCCGGATGCCAAGCTCATAGGAACCCTCGCCCGCCGGTTGGTTGGCGGTGGGAATGGCAATGTCGGCACCCTCGACCCGCGCGCCGCCCTCGGCCGGGGTCGCCGCCAGCAGGTTCATCCCCGGCGAGCCGATGAAATGCCCCACAAACGTGTGCAACGGCCGCTCGAAAAGCTGATCCGGCGTGCCGACCTGCACGATCTGCCCGGCGGACATCACCACCACCTCATCGGCGAAGGTCAGCGCCTCGGTCTGGTCGTGGGTGACATAGATCATCGTCGCCTGGACGCGTGCATGCAGCTCCTTGAGCTTCGAGCGCAGCTTCCATTTGAGATGCGGGTCGATCACGGTCAGCGGCTCGTCGAAGAGGATCGCCGCGACGTCCGAGCGCACGAGGCCCCGGCCGAGCGAGATCTTCTGCTTCTGGTCCGCCGTCAGGCCCGCCGCGCGCTGGTCCGCCATTTCCTCAAGCTCCAGCATCGCCGCGATCTCCGCGACGCGGGCAGTGATCTGGTCCTCCGACACACCGCGGTTGCGAAGCGGGAACTCCAGGTTCTCACGCACCGTCATGGTGTCGTAGATCACCGGGAACTGGAACACCTGCGCGATGTTGCGCCGGTCGGGCGGCAGGCGGGTCACGTCCCGGTCGTCGAACAGCACGCGGCCTTCAGAGGGGCGGATCAAGCCGGAGATGATGTTGAGCAGCGTGGTCTTTCCGCAGCCGGACGGGCCCAGCAGCGCATAGGCCCCGCCATCGCGCCACTCGATATCGACCGATTGGAGCGCATAGTCCTCAGGCTTGGAGGGGCGCTTGCCATAGGCGTGGCGGAGCTTGTCGAGGGTAATCCGTGCCATCTCAGCCCCCCACCCGGCGGCCATCCGCCGCGAAATAGAACGCCCGGGAGAGGTCGAGCCGGAAGCGGGCCGCCTCGCCGACCTCGTGGCCATGCACCCCGTGGGAGAGGCTGACCCAGGACTGCCCGCCCATGTCGAAATGCACGACCGACTCCGAGCCGGACAGCTCGGTCACCTGAACGCGTCCGTTGACCGTGGGGCCGTCCCCGCCGCCTGGCAGCACGAAATGCGGGCGCAGTCCGAGGGTGTAGTGTCCGTCCGGCTGGCCCGCGAGCGCGTCCGCCTGCCAGGTGAGCCCGGCCTCGGAGCCGTCGTCGAGGCGGATCTCGCTGCCGGCTTTCTCAACGGGGGCGATGTTGATTGGCGGTTCGGAGAAAACCTGCGCGGTCGTGAGATCCCCGGGCGCGCGGTAGAGTTCGGAGCTCGGTCCGAAGCCGGTCACCCGTCCTTCGAACAGCGTCGCGGTGTGCCCGCCCAACAGCAGCGCTTCGGTCGGCTCGGTGGTCGCATAGACCACGATGGCCCCGCGCCCGGCAAAGAGCCGCGGCAGCTCGTCCCGCAACTCCTCGCGCAGTTTAAAATCGAGGTTCGCCAGCGGCTCGTCCAGCAGCACCAGATCGGCGTCCTTCACCAGCGCCCGTGCGATCGCTGTCCGCTGTTGCTGCCCACCAGAGAGCTCGGACGGTCGGCGCTGGAGCATCGGCGAGAGGCGCAGAAGCTCCGCCGCCTCGTTCACCCGCTTGTCGATCTCCGCCGCCGGCATCCGCGCAACCCGCAGCGGCGAGGCGATGTTCTCGAAGACCGAGAGCGAGGGGTAGTTGATGAACTGTTGGTGCACCATGGCGACGCGTCGGCGGCGCACTGACACACCCGTGACGTTCTTGCCGCCGAACCAGACCTCGCCGCCTGTGGGCCGCTCGAGCCCCGCCATCAGCTGCATCAGCGTGGTCTTGCCTGCTCGCGTGGTGCCGAGGAGCGTGTTGAAGCCGCCCTCCACCGGGGTCAGGTCGGTCGGGTGGATATGGGTCTCCCCGCCCACCTGCTTGGCGATGCGCTTGAGCTCGAGGGTCATGGCTGTCCGTGAGAGTAGAGGCCCCCTCCACGGTCGGAGGGGGCGGGTTGGGAGGCGCTTACTGCGCCGCCCACTGTTTGATCAGCTCGTCATAGGCGATGGTCTCGCCCTGCGGCTTCTCGTTGGCGAGCTTGGCTTTCGGGCCATCGGGACGGCCGAGCCATTCCGATGCATCCTTCGGCTCGTTCAGGCGCGGGCCACAGCCGCCATAGACATTGCCCGCCTTGTCGGCCGCTTCCATGCGGGCCATGACGGTGTCCATCTCCTGCGCGAGGCGATCCATCGCCTCCTGCGGCGTGAAGGCGCCCGAGTTCACGTCACCGATCTGCTGCCACCAGATCTGCGCCAGCTTCGGATAGTCCGGCACGTTGATGCCCGTCGGCGACCAGCGTACGCGGTCGGGCGAGCGGTAGAACTCCACGAGACCGCCCAACTTCGGCGCCCGCTCGGTGAAGCTCTCATGGTTGACCGAGCTGTCGCGGATGAAGGTCAGACCCACATGGGACTTCTTGGTGTCGACCGTCTTCGAGGTTACGAACTGGGCGTAGAGCCAAGCCGCCTGGGCGCGCTCGCTGGGGGTCGATTTCAGGAAGGTCCAGGACCCTGCGTCCTGATAGCCGACCTTCTGACCGTCCTGCCAGTAGGGGCCATGCGGCGACGGCGCCATCCGCCACAGCGGGTTGCCCTCATCATCGACCGTGTTGTTGCCCTCGGACTTCGGCGCGACCATCGACGCGGTGAACGCCGTGTACCAGAAGATCTGCTGAGCCACGTTGCCCTGGGAGAGCGCCGGCAGCGACTGGTAGAAGTCATAGGACGCCGCCCCCGGAGGTGCGTATTTCCGCAGCCACTCATCCCATTTCCGGATCGCGTAGACCGAGGCAGGGCCGTTCGCCTCACCACCGCGGGAGACGCTGGCGCCAGCCGGGTTGCAGGAGCCAGCCTCCATGCGGATGCCCCACTCGTCGATCGGCACGCCGTTCGGCTCACCGACCGAGCCGGCACCCGCCATCGCGAGCCAGGCATCCGTCATGCGCCAACCGAGATCCGGCGCGCGCTTGCCATAATCCATGTGGCCATAGACCGTGACGCCGTCGATCTCTTTGACATGCACGGAGAAGAACTCGGCGATGTCCTCATAGGCCGACCAGTTCACCGGCACGCCGAGGTCGTAGCCATAGCGCTCCTTGAACGCGGCCTGCAGATCCTCGCGGTCGAACCAGTCCTTGCGGAACCAGTAGAGGTTGGCGAACTGCTGGTCAGGCAGCTGATAGAGCTTGCCGTCCGGGCCAGTCGTGAAGGTGATCCCGATGAAGTCGTCGAGATCGATCCCTGGGTTGGTCGTACCCGCCCAGTCGCCGGCCATCATGTCTGTGAGGTTGTACGCGAGCTGCAGCCGCGCATGCGTGCCGATCAGGTCGCTGTCGTTGATATAGCCGTCATAGAGGTTCCGGCCGGTCTGCATCTGGGTCTGAACGGCCTGAACCACTTCGCCCTCGCCGAGGAGCTGGTGATTGACCTTGATCCCAGTGATCTCCTCGAACGCTTTGGTCAGCGTCTCGCTCTCGTAGGAGTGCGTCGGGATCGTCTCCGACAGGACGTTCACTTCCATGCCGGCAAAGGGCGCCGCGGCATCAATGAACCACTGCATCTCAGCGACCTGATCGTCGCGCGAGAGCGCGGAAGGCTGGAACTCGCTGTCGATCCAGCGCTCGGCCGCGGCCATATCGGCGGCTGCCGGCTGCCAGGCAAGCAAAAGAGCGAGCGCAGACGCGCCCAGTAGGGTCGTTCGCATGAATGTCCTCCCGGTTCTTGTCTTTCGACCGTCGTTATTTATCATCCGGGCTCAGAGCGAACGTCAACCGAAAATCGGCAAGCAAAGGACGGCACGAACAGGCAATGGAGATCAGCGACCGTCAGCGAGAGATCTTGGAGACCGCGCGCAACCTGGGCCGCGTAAGCGTGGAGGGCTTGGCCGGAGACTATTCCGTGACACCGCAGACGATCCGGCGGGACCTGAACGAGCTCTGCACCCGCGGGCTGCTCAGCCGGGTCCATGGCGGCGCAGTGCCGGCACATTCGGTCTCCAATTTCGGCTATGCGGAGCGGCGGGCGCTGGCCGCGGACGCCAAGCGGCGAATCGGTGAGGCGACAGCCCGGTTGATCCCGGAGCACTGCTCGCTCTTCATCAACCTCGGCACCACGACCGAGCAGGTGGCGCGGGCGCTATTCGATCATCGCGATCTTGCCGTAATTACGAACAATATCAACGTGGTGAACCTGCTCAGCGGATCCCCGGAGAAGCAGGTGATCATTGCCGGCGGGGTGGTGCGGCCGACCGATGGCGGCATTGTCGGCGAGGCCACGGTCGACTTCATCCGGCAGTTCAAGGTGGACTTCGCGGTGATCGGTGCCTCGGCGTTGGACCAAGACGGCTCGATCCTCGACTTCGACTACCGCGAGGTGAAGGTGGCCCAGGCGATTCTCGAGAACGCACGCCGCACCATCCTCGTTGCTGACCACCTCAAATTCAGCCGCGCGGCGCCGGTGCGCATCGCCCATGTCTCCCGGCTCGAACGGATCGTGACTGACCAACCACCGCCCCCCGCCTTTACGGCAATTTGTCGCAACCACGGCGTCGCCATTGAGATCGCGGGCGGTGCGTGACCGCTTCGGCACGCCCGTTCCTTGACAGACAGCCCCCTTTGCACTTTCCTTTTTTCGCAGATCGAACGGGAAACGAACATCGGGGCGGGCATGACCGAACTGGTCGAAATCAACGGCGGCGGCTCAAACACACCCCCAGGCGCGCCTGTCGACCTCGCCATCATCGGCGGCGGCATCAATGGCTGCGGCATCGCGCGGGATGCGGCGGGACGCGGGCTCAGCGTCGCTCTGTTCGAGATGGCGGACCTGGGCGGCGCAACCTCCTCGGCTTCCACGAAGCTGTTCCACGGGGGCTTGCGTTATCTTGAGCACTACGAGTTCCGCCTGGTCCGCGAGAGTTTGATCGAGCGCGAGCTACTGATCCGCGCCATGCCCCACATCGCCTGGCCGATGCGCTTTGTGTTGCCACATCACAAGGGCCTGCGCCCGGCCTGGCTGCTGCGGCTCGGCCTGTTCATCTACGACAATCTCGGCGGGCGGAAGATCCTGCCCGGCACCCGCACGGTGGACCTGCGCCGTGACCCCGTGGGCGCGCCGCTGAAGGAGAGCCTGACCAAGGGCTTCGAGTACTCCGACGGCTGGGTCCAGGACAGCCAGCTCGTGGTGCTGAACGCGCGGGATGCCGCCGATCGGGGCGCCACCATCCACACCCGCACTCGGCTCGAGAGCGCCGAGCGCCGCGACGGGCTCTGGCATCTCACGGTGGCGGACAGCGACAGCGGCGCGCAGCGGGTTGTCACCGCCCGCGGCCTCGTGAACGCGGGCGGTCCTTGGGTCGACGATATCATCCGTGGGCGGCTGCGCGAGAACAGCGCCGCGAACATCCGGCTCGTGCGCGGGAGCCACATCGTGGTGCCCCGGCTGACCGAGCACGACCGCGCCTATATCTTCCAGAATGCCGACGGGCGGATCGCCTTCGCCATTCCGTATGAGGAGGACTTCACCCTCATCGGCACGACGGATGCCGAGCACGAAGGCGATGCCAGCACCGCGCAATGCACCGATGAGGAGGCGGCCTATCTCTGCGACGCCGTGTCGGAATACTTCGCGACGTCGGTGACGGTCGACCAGATCGTCTGGCGCTATGCCGGGGTGCGCCCGCTCTATGACGACGGGACGAAGTCGGCCTCCGCCGCGACGCGCGACTATGTGTTGACCGTGGAGGACCGCGACGGCAAGGCGCCGCTCCTGAACATCTTCGGCGGCAAGATCACAACCTATCGCCGGCTGGCCGAGGCAGCACTGGCCAAGCTCGCGCCCTGTTATGGCGAGGCCGGTGGCGATTGGACCGCAGGCGTCCCGCTGCCCGGCGGCGACTTCCCGTGGGACGGGATCGGGGCGCTGCGGACACGGCTGCTTGGCGACTATCCATTCCTGTCCGAGGCGACGGCTATGCGGCTCGTGCGGGGGTATGGAACCGAGGCCTGGGCGCTCCTCGCCGATGCAGAGAGCGCGGAGGATATGGGCGAAGTCTTCGGTGCCGACCTGACGGAGCGCGAGGTGCGCTTCCTGATGCAGACGCAATGGGCGGAGACGGCAGAGGATGTGCTCTGGCGGCGGACCAAGCTCGGCCTGCGGGTCGGCCCTGACGACGTTGCGCGGCTCCAGGCGTTCATGGCTGGCGGCCACGCCCGGGCCGCGGCGGAGTAGACCGGTTCAAATGCCCGCCTCCCGAGGCTAGGGTTGCATGAGAGCGCCGACACAGGCGCCGCAAAGGGGGACGGCATGACCGGGCATATTCTCGCGATCGACCAGGGGACCACGTCGAGCCGGACGATGCTGTTCGACGCCAATCTGACCGTGCGCGCGATGGCGCAGCAGGAGTTTCCGCAGCATTTCCCCGCCTCGGGCTGGGTGGAACACGATCCCGAGGACCTCTGGGCCTCGACGGTTGCGACGTGCCGGGCGGCGATGGAGCGGGGCGGGGTCCGCGCGGGCGATGTCGCGGCCATCGGCCTCACCAACCAGCGTGAGACCACCGTGGTTTGGGACCGCAAGACGGGCCGCGCCATCCACAACGCCATCGTCTGGCAGGACCGCCGCACCGCAGAGACCTGTGCCGCCCTGCGCGCGGACGGTGCCGAGACTGAGGTGACGGCCAAGACCGGGCTGCTGCTGGACCCCTATTTCTCGGGCACCAAGGTCGCCTGGATCCTCGATCATGTGGAGGGCGCGCGGGCTCGTGCGGAAGCCGGTGAGCTCGCCTTCGGCACCGTCGACAGCTGGCTGATCTGGCGGCTGACCGACGGCGCGGTGCACGCGACCGATGCGACGAATGCCTCTCGGACAATGCTCTACGACATCCGCCGCGGCGCCTGGGACGAGGATCTCTGCCGTCTGCTGCGGGTGCCCGTGGCGATGCTGCCCGAGGTCCGAGACAGCGCCGACGATTTCGGCACGGCGCGGGCGGACCTCTTCGGCGGAGCGCTCCCGATCCGCGGCGTGGCGGGCGACCAGCAGGCGGCGACCGTTGGCCAGGCCTGCTTCCAGCCGGGCATGATGAAATCGACCTATGGCACCGGCTGCTTTGCGCTCCTGAACACGGGGCCAGAGCCGGTCGCCTCCTCGAACCGCTTGCTGACCACAATCGCCTATCGCCTCGACGGGCAGACCACCTATGCTCTCGAAGGGGCGATCTTTGTCGCCGGTGCGGTGGTGCAATGGTTGCGCGACGGGCTCGGGATCATCCGGGACGCAGCGGAGACGCAGGCGCTTGCGGATCAGGCCGACGCGGCCCAGTCGATCTATCTTGTCCCGGCTTTCACCGGCCTGGGCGCACCCTATTGGGATGCGGAGTGCCGAGGCGCCCTTTACGGCCTCACGCGGGCCACGGGTCCAGCTGAGCTGGCTCGCGCCGCATTGGAAAGCGTCGGGTACCAGACCCGTGACCTGCTGGATGCCATGCGCGCCGACTGGACCGGGGCCGGCGAAACGGTGCTGCGTGTCGACGGCGGCATGACGGCCTCCGATTGGACCATGCAGTTCCTTTCCGACATCCTGGGCGCCCCCGTTGATCGGCCGGTGGTTGCGGAGACAACGGCCCTCGGCGCCGCTTGGCTCGCGGGGATGAAGGCCGGGGTGTGCCCCGATATGACCGGGTTTGCCGCCTCATGGGCGCTCGATCGCAGGTTTGATCCGTCGATGGCCATGGACCGACGCGACGCTCTCTATGCCGGATGGCGCGACGCCGTCTCGCGCACCCTCAGCACGCGCCCCTGAGCCCAGCAGCCGCGTTGTGCCCCGCGATTAACCACGGTACGTTTGCCGCATTCCTTGCTCGAAATTGCGGAGTGACGACATGGCGGACCTCTCGAACGGGGACAAAGGCTCCGGGGTTAGATCCTTGCAGCAGAAGCTCAACAAGGCGGGAGCCAGCCCGGAACTGGCTCAGGATGGCCAGTTCGGAGCGGCCACCGAAACCGCGGTCAAGGCGTTTCAGTCGCAGGCCGGCCTCCCACAGACCGGCGTCTACACAAGTATCGTCGCGAAGACGCTCGATGCCTTTAGCGCGGTCAAAGCCTCGCCGATGCGCTTTCCCGTGACTGTGGCAGAGCGCACCATCGAGCAGATCCGGAAGAAGGCCGAAAGCGAGCACGATGCGTGTCTGGCGAAGCTGGACAAGCTGCGGACCCGGCCGGCGCCGGACTTCCTTGCCATAGCCGATGAGTACGAAGCCCGACTGGGCCAGTTGGACGGTGATCTCGCGGAGTATGAACGCATCGCGACCTCTCTCGTGAAACTCGCGGTCGAGCATCAGAGCGTGCGCAACGACAAAGAGGCGGCCCCCAAGGTGGTGGCCCGTGCCATGCCGCTCGTCGGTCCTTATCTGGTGGCGCTCGACAAGGCGTCTGGGTTGCGATCCGCGCTCCAGCCCATCGAGCGCAAGTATCAAGATCTGGACAAGTTCGGCCAACGCGCCCGATGGCCCCATCCGGATATCGGCAATCTGCAGCGCCGGGACAGCCAATCGATGAAGTTGCTGGTGCGCGAGCTCGAACTGCTGTCCGGGATTGGCGCCACACGAGAAGATGAGTTCTACGTCGAAAAGCAGAAAGTCGTGAAGGACCTCGGCGGTCGCGTGACGGATTTCGCGACGAGAATGACTGCGAGCCTTGCCGCCCTTGCCGCAGCATACGAGGCCTTCAAGGTTGCCAAGCGTGAGGATCCGAATGCCACGGAGGTGATCTCAGCCGAAGCTGGGGACTTGATGTCGGTCCACCGGGATCTTTGTGAAGAGATGAAGAGCCTGATGCAGGAGGCTGCCGAGCTTCGGCAAGCGTTCCACGAGAAATACGTCGAAGACAAACCACCGCCTCCAGATGACGACGATGACGACTGGGGGGACGACGATGACGACGATGACGACTGGGGCAGCAGTGACGACGATGATGACGACGATGACGATGATTGGGGCAGCAGCGACGACGATGACGACACGGACGATGACGATGACGACACGGACGATGACGATGATGACTCGGGCGATGATGACGACGATTGGGGCAGCAGCGACGACGACGACGAGGACGACGACAACGACGACGAGGATACCGACGACACGGATGATGATGCGGTGACTGATGGTGACGATGACGACGACTGGGGTAGCGGCGACGACGACGTATTGGATGACGACGACGATCTTAAGAAAGACTAAGAAGCAAAGTTGCGCAAACGCGGACTGATATATCGGAGATAATCATGGCAGACTTCAAGAATGGTTCATCAGGTGGAGAAGTAAAAAAACTTCAAGAGATGCTGATTGCCGCCCAAGCCAAACCAAAGATTAAAGCGACTGGAAAATTTGATGGGCCAACAGAGGAGGCACTAAAATACTTTCAGAAAAAGAACAAGTTGAAGCCGGACGGAGTGGCCACGCCAAAGGTCTTTGCGGCGCTGAGAGCGGCGCAGATCAAAGGCCTCGATATGACGATCTCGGATTACAAGAGATATATTCAGGATAACGAACGCGTCAGGGAACAGAACCACCGCATATTTGAGAAGAATTGCGTACGACTTGATACAATTATTCGACGCTCAAAAGAACTTGGTCCAGATGCCATCAAAAAGCTAAACGCCAACCTTAAAGAGAAGGCAAAGAGAGAAGCATGGAAGAACAAATCGAGTCAAAGTGACGACTCAAAAGATAAGAAAGAAAAGGATGAGAAACCTGCCGAGGTTACAACTCAGGTGAAGTCAGCCGACGACTACAAGAAAATCAAAGAAGCCTACATAAAGCACGACACGCATTGTAACGATATATACAAGAGATGGCTTACCTTTGCGAACGGCATCGTGGACAAGCAGACCGAATTTGAGACTGCGCAGGAAACAGGGGACCGGGCTCGCGCTGAACTCTGTTTGAAGCTGGCCGCCTCGCAAGACGCCAAGGCCCGCAAGATGATCGACCAATGGTCGGACCTGGTCGCGAAAAAGAAGGCGGTCGATAAGAACATCGAGGGCGCGGAAGCGGCGATCAAAGAGGCCATGGTCAACATTGCCGGGCAGCCCTGATACAATGTAGCGGTCCCTGGTACAATTGAAGCGAAAGACGCGGTTCATCTGAAGCATGGACCGCCCATATCCGACTGCGATGTTTCAACTCGGAGAAGGATAGATCTCATGGCGACCGAAGATTACTCAAAACTGAAGAAAACCGTTACCAAAACCCGCAGTGAAAACATCGCTTCGTGGAAAGATATCAGCAAGAACATCAAAGACGGCTTGAAGAGCATTGATGGGCTTGAGGCGTTTTTCAACGAGGCGACAACCACCTTCAAGGTGAACGCCAAGCTTGCCTCGACCAAAACCGACGACTGGGTACGCGTGGCCGATCAGATCATCGCCAAGCAGACTGAGCTGAAGGCGGCCGTGAAGGCTAAGGACAAAGCGAAGGTGAAAGACCTCGAGAAGGACATCAAGGATCTCGAGAAGCTTGCGACGGCCCATTCGACCCAGGTGTCAGCCACCATCGACGAGACCAATGCACTCAAAGCAAAGGTTCAGGACCGTCTGCAACTGATCTCGGGGGTCACCCCATAAGGCGGCAAGCAACCTGTAAGGCTGCATTGACAAAGAAAATTCTGGCTTGTCGCACACTTGAAGCGTGCCGCCATCTGAACGATTTCCACAGGTGGCGGCACTGACTTTGGGTCCGGTATCGGGTACCCTCGGCAGGCTTGCACTGAGTACAGAGGATACGGCCCCTGGGTTTTCCATTGGCCGGGCTTGGTTGCTATTGAAAGAGAAGATTGGAGACAACCGATGGCAGTCTACAAGAAGGGATCCAAGGGCAGCGGCGTCAAGGATCTTCAGAAGAAACTGAACAAGAACAAGGCCAAACCCAAGGTCGAGGAAGATGGCGCCTTTGGCGGCGGCACCGAGACGGCGGTAAAAGCCTTTCAGAAGTCCAAGAAGCTCAAGGCCGACGGCATTGCCGGTCCGAACACACTTGCGGCGCTGAACGGCAAGGCCCCTGCCGACGAGAAGTCCAAGAGTGAGGATAAGGGCGGCAAGAGTTCGAGCGGCGGTGGGAAGCCAGCCAAATGGACGCATCCCGACTATCAGAACATGGCCAAAAAAGAGCTGAAGGACTACGACTCTCTGAACCGCGAGATCGCCAAGACCCTTGGCAAGGCGCCCGGAACAATCGATGAAGCGAAAGAATGCGAGTCCATCCGCAAGGATTGGGACAAAGAGTTTTTCGCGTGGAAACGCCTGGTCCGCGAACTGACGGTCAAGCATGGCCAGTTTAAGTCGCTGGAGAAGGCAGATCCGAGCCAGGCTTCGTCGGTCTGCAAACAGGTCGATAAGAAGGTCTCGACCGAGCGCAAGCACTTTAAGAAGCTGGAGTCGCTGGAGAAGGACTGGGGCCGCGCGTCCAAGAACCTCGCGAAGGTCATCTGAACCCTTGCGGCTCATGCGGTCTAAGTGCAGACAACCCGGCGCTTGCGGGAACGTGGAGCGCCGGGCATAGAACGGGCCCATGGAAACTCCCGGATCGCCCCCCCGCAAGCCAACCATCTGCTTCGTCTCGTCGATGTGTCTCCTGGACCCGGTGAGCGGCGCCGCTCATTCCGTTCGGACAATCCTTGAAACCCTGGCGCAGAACGGATTTTCGTCCTTCGCCTACACCGCCTCGCTGTTCGACAGCAACGACGAGGTCTCGTTGGCCCAGTTTCTCGGGAAGAACGCAAGCGCGCCCGACGCGCCTGGCAAATTGCTCAGGACAACGCGCAATGGCGTCGAGCACATCGTGTTCCTGACCAAGAGCAGCCGGGGGACGAGCTTGAATGCCGAAGAGCAGCGCTCCATGCGCACCAAGTGGCAGGCCCAGCTGGAGCGGCTCCGCCCTGACATCGTCCTGAGCTACGGGACCAGTCCGCTCTCCCGCGCCATGCAGACGGCCGCCCGCAAGGCCGGAGCGAAGGTCGTGTTCTATCTCGGCAACCAAGAGATCAAGGAAACCGATTTCGTGAGGCCCGGCGACACCGGTGTGAGCCCGTCAAAGCACCTCGCGGCGCACTACAAAGAGCGTCTTGGCATCGAAACCGCGGTCATCAATCCAGTGATCGATCCTAGCCGCCTTGTCCCCGAAGGCGCGGGTTTAGCAGCGCAGGCTGAGACCCGTAAGCTCGGGTTCGTCACATTCATCAATCCGCTTCCCCACAAAGGCCTGACCCTGCTGGCCCGCCTGATCCAAAGGGCCAGGTCCGAGCGTCCGGACATGCGCTTCCTGGTGCTTGAGGGGCGGATGCCACGGCGCATACTGCAAAACATGAAGATCGACATCGCGGCGCTGCCGAACGTCTGGTTTCTGCCGGAGCAGCAGGACATGGCCGCCGTCTATGCCAGGACGTCGGTTTTATTGGTTCCATCGTTCTGGGCCGAGGGGTTCGGGCGATCCGTGGTAGAGGCCCAACTCTCGGGGATCCCCGTTTTGGCGAGCACCCGAGGCGGGCTGCCCGAAGCGCTTGGTGAAGGGCCGCAACCACTCCAGGTCCCACAGCAATGCATCGACAATCACTACGCTTTTCCGGATGCGGAGACGGTGGATCGCTGGTGGAGCGCGCTGGTTCGCCTATGGGACGATGATGATTCCTATGCACAGGCGAGCGCGCTTGCACGCTCGGCCGCGAGGCCCTACGCGCCCGACGAGACGCGGGCGCGGGCGGTCGCACATTTCCGGCTCGTTGCTGGCCTCACGGCCGATGCATCTCGCTAGCGCGCTTCCCAGCCGAGGAGAGCCACAAGGGCGTTGCATGGGTCGCCCGGACTGGTTTGGCTCCCCAATGGCGGATGTTAAGGCTGACTTTGAGATGGGCATAACTTCCATGGCTTTTCGAAGAGGGGTACTGCCTACGCGGCCACGCGCCCGCATGAGGTAACGGGACGCTGAGGGGTGTCTGTGCCGCTTTGCTTGGGGACGCTTCCGCTTTCCGCCTGTTGCGTCACCGGTAGGTTGAAGAGCGTCTTTAGCCAAAGTGACGGCTCCGATCTGTGGAGGGTCGGACCGTCGGGGGGGATGCGCGCCGTAGCGATGCCGGACTGCCCCCATCTAAATTGCTTGGTTGAGTTGTTCGAGCGCGACCAGCTTCTGGTCGACGGGGATGATGGCTTTGGGCGCGATGTCAGACTGCGCGTCACCTGAACCCGTTGCACATCGCGATAAAAATCAGGGGCCAGCGCTTCGCTATGGGCCTAGCAATGTCTTTGCAGCGGGCCCTTCATCGCCGTCATATCGAGCATCGGTTCGATAACACTCCTCTTCAGGCGCGTTTGCTCGACCTCAAGCTCACGCAGCTTCCGCTGAGCCGACGCTGCATCGAGAGCGCGCGGCAGACGATCGGCGTGCCTGTTGATCGCCGAGAAGGGGCGCTGCGGTTGGAAACTGTTGACTGAGGACATCATCGCGCATGCCCGCGACGATGGGCACGACGAGCACCCACCGGTCGGCGTTCGCCTGCAAACGCCGCAAGGGGCAAAATCACGGCCCTCCTCCAGCGAGACGGTTGGCCCCCTCTCGGCAGATTTGGCTTAGCCAAATCGCCTGCCGCGCAGCGGGATAATATGGCGTCGTCCAGAACTGCGCGGATGACGCCCCCGAAGGGGCGTACCCTTCAAGTGTTGCTTAGCACGAACTCAGTGGCGCAGTTCTGGTTCCTTCTGCGCAATGGAAGGAGGCACTGATGCGCCGCCACGAACTGACCGACAAGGGATGGGCCATCCATAGTTGAACCGCTGTTGGCGAAGACTTCGCGGGGAGCGACCGCCGGGTGATCAACGGTATTCTCTGGCGCGTCCGAACGGGGGCGCTCTGGTGGGACGTACCGTACCGTTACGGGCCCAGCCCCACGCTCCCGGACCGGTTCGTCCGCTGGCGGGTTGCAGGGTTTCGGACCGGATTGTGATCGCAATCTCAACGGCCTACGACAGAGACATTGTGATCATCGACAGCTCTTGCGTCCGTGTCCACCAGCATGGCGCGGCGCAAAAAAGGGGGATCCGAACGATTGCCGCATGGGCCGGTCCTGCGGCGGGCTGACCCGCAAGTTCTGAGCGGGATTTTCTTCGTGCTGCGGGCAGGCTGCCGATGGAGCGACATGCCTGAGCGCTACGGGCCTAACATGACCGCGTTGAGCCGCTTCGTGCGCTGGACCCGTGCGAGCATGTGAGACCGGATTACAGACGCCGTCGTCGATGCGCACAACGGCGACGTGGTGATGATCGACGGTACCTCGGTGCCGGTCCACCACGCCGCAGCAACGCTCAAAAACGACCCCAGGCGGTGCATGGGTTGCTCCTGAGGCGGTCTGACCACGAACATCCACGTTCTGGTGAACGAAGCGGGGCTACCGCTCAAGATCCATCTGACACCCGGCCAGACGCATGACTGGCCAGCGGCGGATATCATGCCGCGCGGGCTCCAGCCTGGACAAGCTGTGCGTAAACAAGGCCTACGATACCAACTGGATCCGCCACTTGATCTGGGAGCAGGGCGCCGAGGCGGCGATTCCATCCAAGGCCGACCACAAGGTCCCGATCCCCTTCGACCGAGACCTCTATCGTCAGCGCAAAAAGGTCGAGCAATTCATCGGACGCATCAAGAATTCCTTCCGCCGCATCGCCACGCGATACAACAAGACGTCAGACGCCGTCCTGGCCTTCATCAAACTCGCCGCCACCCATCTGGTGCGATGCGTAGGAGTTGGCTGCCTAGAACACCGTCCGGCCTCAAAGTGCTCTCGGCTACCAACCGCCGGCCCCAGAGGCAATCGTGCCGCTCGATCCCCGGCGCGTTATCGATTAACGGGTCAGCCGAGCCACGCGGTGGGACAGTCCAGCATGATTGGAAACCGACCGACCCCAGCTCAACTCAGAGTTCGAACCTGACAGTCACGGCGCCGTTGGAGACTGTGCGCGCTAGACGGCAGCCTTCAATGCCTCGGCCAGGTCCGTTCGTTCCCACGAGAAGCCCCCATCGGTCTCCGCCGACCGGCCGAAATGACCATAGGCCGCGGTGCGCCGATAGATCGGGCGGTTGAGGCCCAGATGCGTCCGAATCCCGCGCGGTGTCAGACTGACACTCTTGCGAATTGCGTCTGCGATCGCGCCTTCGCCGACTTCGCCCGTGCCATAGGTATCCACATAAATCGAGAGCGGCTCAGGCACGCCGATGGCGTAAGAAAGCTGGATCAGGCACTTTTTCGAGAGACCTGCGGCAACCACATTCTTGGCCAAGTATCGCGCCGCATAGGCGGCGGACCGGTCCACCTTGGTCGGGTCTTTGCCGGAGAAAGCCCCGCCACCATGCGGAGCGGCCCCTCCATAAGTGTCGACGATGATCTTGCGACCGGTAAGCCCGGCATCCCCGTCAGGACCGCCGATCACGAAACGCCCCGTTGGGTTCACGTGCCAGATGGTTTTGGCATCGATAAAGCCCTCCGGAAGCGCCTCCAGCACAAAAGGCTCGACAATTTCGCGGATTGCGCCCGAGGACAGCTCCCGACCCTGCCGGTCGCGGTCGAGATGCTGGGTCGAGACCACGATGGTGTCAGCACGCACGGGTTGGCCGTTGCGGTACTCAACTGTGACCTGGCTTTTGGCATCCGGCCCGAGAAGGGGCGCCGAGCCGTCGCGGCGTGCCTCGGCCATCAGGCGCAGGATCCTGTGAGCGTAAAGGATCGGGGCTGGCATCAACTCAGGCGTCTCGTCCGTTGCATAGCCGAACATGATGCCTTGGTCTCCGGCGCCTTCGTCCTTGTTGTCGCCAGCGTCGACACCTTGCGCAATATCCGCCGACTGCTCGTGCACATAAGTGTCGATGGATGCTGTCTTGAAGTGAAATCCCTTTTGAGCGTAGCCGATGTCGCGGATCGTATCCCGCGCCACGGCGCAAAGCTCCTCAGGGGTTACGGCGTTGTCTTCGGAGATCTTCACCTCACCCATCAGAACGACCTTATTGGTGGTCGCCGCAGTCTCAATTGCCACCCGCGCTTCAGGCTCCCGCGCGAGGATGAGGTCGACAAGCGCGTCAGAGATCTGGTCGCACACTTTGTCGGGGTGGCCTTCGGACACGGACTCAGAGGTGAAGAGATAATCCTGCATCGCCATGATGGGGGGCGCTCCCGCTGTTTATGGTGTCATGCGGGCCTTCGGGCGCGCGGGCGTCTGAGTGGCACGGTCAGGCCGCGCCGGTCAAGCGGCGGCATCAGTCCGGTCGTCGGAGCATGCTGGGGCGAACCAGGAAGCCAACGGCACCGAGCAGCAGCAACGCAAGGACGGGTGTATCGCCTGAGCGTGAATAAATTGTGGGCGCGAGAGCCGCGGGAAGAGGGGTATCGATCGCCCCGTGGGTGCCAAGCGGCAGCGCATGCGTGACCCGTCCGGTCGCGTCGATGACCGCGGAGATCCCGGTGTTGGCCGCGCGTACAACGGGCAGGCCTTGCTCAATTGCCCGGATACGGGCCTGGGCGAGGTGCTGTTGGGGGCCAGCGAAATCTCCAAACCAGGCATCGTTGGTGAGATGCAAGATCCAGCCTGGCCGAGTGTTGTCGGCGACAAAGCCTCCAGGGAAGATCAGTTCGTAGCAAATGGCAGCAGCGAACGGCGGCAGACCTTGAACCGTGATGGTGCGTGGGCCGGGCCCGGCGACAAATCCGGCACCGCCCATGCCTGCAATCGCCTCAAGGCCTATGCTTTCGAGCAACCAGCGGCCGGGCAAATACTCACCAAATGGAACGAGATGGTGCTTGTCATAGCGATCCGTGATCTGCCCATCCTCGGTGGCGACCATAAGGCTGTTGAACCATTGCCGCTGTCCCTCCGCGTCGCGCTCATAGAACAGTGCACCTGTGATGAGAGGGGGCCCCTGCGCTGAGGCGGCGATACGGGCAACCAAGTTCGGTGCGTCTTGCGGCAGGAAGGTGATGGCAGTCTCGGGCCATATCACCACATCGGGACGCCCAAACGAGCCAGCTGGAGCAGACGAGAGCGCCTCGAGCCGTGCTGCAAAACGCTCCCGGTGACCGGGCTTCCACTTCAGGTGTTGTGCGGCGTTGGGTTGGACGATGCGAAGCACCGGAGGATCGATAGGGGCGGGAGGGTGCGCCCGCGTTGCGCCTTCGGCCCACAGGCCCGCAAGAACGGCAAGGGCGACCCAAGCAACCGGGCGTTGCAGGCCAGCGATCAAAGGGAGTGCGCAGAGTGCGAGTGTCAGAAAAGTCATGCCGTGGGGACCCACGTAGCGCACAGCTTGCATGACCGGCGTCTCGACCCAGGCATAACCAGGCAATCCCCAAGGGAACCCGGTTAGCACCGTCGAACGGGCGAACTCTGCCAAGCCGATCATAACCGCGAGCAGGAGAGCGCGGCCCCAGCCGTCATGCCAAACTTTCTTGGCGAGCCAGAAAGCTGCTGCCCAAAACACAGCAAGGCCTGCGGGTAGAAGGGTCACGGCAAAGGGCAGGAGCCAGGCGAACCGCTCAGCATCCACCAGGAAGGCGTGCCCCATCCAATGCAGACCACTGACGAACATGCCGAAGCCGACCGCCCACCCCGTGAGGGCTGCGGCGCGCGGGGATGGGGTGGCATCGACCAGCCAGACCAGCAGCGGCACCACGATAAAGAGGGCGAACGGAAAAGACACAGGGGGTTGTGCGAGGGTCAAGCCGAGGCCCGCGAGAACCGCAAGCAACAACCTTTGCCACAAGCCCAATGCCGCGACTCGCTCTCTCAGACGGAGGTCCGCCAGTGGTTGGCTCACGCGAAGGCGCTCACTCAGCAGCCTGACGCCGCGCCAAAGAGGATGCGCCGAGGCCCGCGACGCCGGCGGCCGTCAGTCGCAGACGGCGAATGCGGCGAGGATCGGCGTCCACCACCTCGATTTCGTGCCCCATCGGATGGGTGATAACCTCGCCGCGCGTGGGCACGCGCCCGGTCATCATGAAGACGAGACCGCCGAGCGTATCGACATCCTCCTCCCAATCTTCCGGCAATAGCGATAAACCCGCCGCCTCTGCAAACTCCGCAATATCCGCACGCGCATCGACAAGCCAGACGCCGGGGGCCTCGGAACGCCACTGCGCCCCTTCTTGAGCATCGTGCTCATCCTCGATATCGCCAACGATCTGTTCGACCAAGTCCTCGATTGTCACCAGCCCATCAACGCCGCCAAACTCGTCGATGACCAAGGCCATGTGCACGCGTTCCGCTTGCATTTTCTGCATCAGCGCTGCGATGCGCATGGAGGGCGGAACGAAAAGAGCTGTGCGCACATGTGGGCCGAGCTCGAAGTCAGGCGCGTTGGACGCGCATCCAACGCCGTAGGTGAGCGCGAGATCCTTGAGGTGTACAAAACCAAGCGGATCGTCGAGGGTCTCCTGATAAACCGGAACCCGGGAGAGCGATCCGCGCGACAACGCTGCCATCACGTCCTCGAGCGAAGCATCCACAGCGACTGCGACGATGTCTGCGCGGGGGGTCATCACGTCCTCGACCCGAAGGTCGCGCAAACGCAAAATGTTTGCGACCATCGCCCGTTCGGCCGGAGACGCGGTCTCGAAGGCCGTTGCCATGTCCCCGTCCTCCGAGTCTTCCTCGGCAGGGAGTGCCTCTGCTGCGCGGAACGTTCCCGTTGCCCGCCGCAGCCAGCTCCGAAAAAGGGACGACCTGGGGGAAGCACCCTCCGATAACGAAGCGGGGGGCTTCCCCAACCTAGAGCCGGGTTGGCCGGCGTCTTCCGAGGGCTCGGCGCGGCTCTCGCGCGTTCCGCTTGCCCCTTCACCCGCCTCTGCGGGCGTCGCACTTTGACGAGCGTCCATTCCTACCTGTCCGGACGCGGACCGCCCGCGTCTCTTCGCCTATAGGGGTCTTGAATGCCAAGGGTCTCCAATGCCCTGACCTCCATCCCCTCCATCTTCGCCGCCTCTTCTGGCTCGAAATGATCGAATCCCAAAAGATGCAAGCATCCGTGAACAATCAGATGTGTCGCATGATCTTTCAAGGCAATCCCTAACGCGTCGGCATCCTTTCGACAGACCCCAAATGCCAAAGCGATGTCACCGAGATGTGTTCGCGGCGCTGGTGCCACATCTGGCGCGGTCTCAAAAGCCGGCCACGAGAGAACATCGGTCGGGTCCGATTTGCCGCGGAAGCTGGCGTTGAGGGCAGCGATCCGCGCGTTCGAGCAGGCCATCAAGGCAACCTGCCAATCCTCCGGCCTGCGTCCTGCCCCTTCCAGCGCAGCACAAACAGCATTGTCGGCAAGGCCTGCGAGGTCCGGCACTGCAACCGCCCAGTCGGGATCTTCGGTCAACAAATCCACCAAGCGTTCCTGGTTGGTCACCCCTCGCGCGCCTCGTCCGCGCCATAGGCCTCGATGATCCGCGCGACCAGCGGATGGCGCACCACATCGGTTGCGGCAAAGCGCACGAAGCCAATGCCGTTCACCCCTTCGAGAACCCGGATCGCCTCCACCAAGCCGGACGGGGTGCCGCGCGGCAGATCGATCTGGGTTGGATCCCCCGTCACCGCCATCCGTCCGCCTTCGCCGAGGCGCGTCAGGAACATCTTCATCTGCATCGCTGTGGTATTCTGGGCTTCGTCAAGCACGACAAAGGCGTTCGAGAGCGTCCGTCCGCGCATAAAGGCGAGCGGTGCGATCTCAATCTTACCCTCCTCCATCAGTTTGGTCAGTTGCTTGCCCGGCAACATATCCCCGAGTGCGTCGTAGAGAGGGCGCATGTAGGGATCCATCTTCTCCTTCTCGGTGCCGGGCAGGAAACCGAGCCGCTCGCCCGCCTCCACCGCAGGGCGCGAGAGGATAATGCGGTCCACCTGACCATCGACGAACATCGACACCGCTGCTGCAACCGCGAGATAGGTTTTACCCGTGCCAGCAGGGCCGATGCCGAACACCATCTCGCGATGGAAAAGTTCTGCCGCATAGCGCTTCTGAGCCGGCGTCCGCGGCTCTACGGTGCGCTTGCGGGTGCGGATCTCGAGCCGGCCTTCCGGGAACATATCGAGCTGATCGGCCGGGCCGGCCGCCACATCCTCGGGCGCCGTATCCCCCATCCGAATGGCCGCATCGATATCGCCGGGCTCGACATCCCGGCCTTCCTCCAAGCGCTGATAAAGGACCTTCAGCGCAGCCAGAGCACGCTCTCGCGCCTCTGCGCCGCCGTGGAGTGCGAGCTGGTTGCCGCGACGGAGGATGGCGATGTCGAAACCCACCTCGATCTGTGCAAGGTTGCGGTCGTACTGGCCGCAAAGATCGATCAACAAACGGTTGTCGGGGAATTCGACCACCGTCTCGTCCACACCTGCTTCGGTGTTTTCGGGGGTCATGCTCTCCAAAGGGCGGTGCTCACGCGCGACAGTCTCGCAAATCCCTGTATCCTGAGTTTGACCCTGCGCGACGATACGGGCGGGCGCAAGTGAATTCCCCATGTCAGTCGTGCCTCGCCCATGGCACATTGGCGGTCCTGCAACAGTGAGATCGAACAATGGCGCAAGCTGACAACGCAAAGGTGACTGCCTTCCGCTCCATGCATGTTCCCGGACAGCCGTTCGTAATCCCGAACCCGTGGGACCTGGGCAGCGTGCGAATCCTGGAGGCGGCCGGTTTCGGAGCGCTGGCAACCACGAGCGCTGGCCATGCGTTCTCGTTTGGCCGGAGAGAGGGACGCCTCGAACAGCACGATGTGCTCGACCACTGTCGCTGGATCGCCGGGGCCACGTCGCTGCCGGTTTCTGCTGATCTTGAGAAGGGGTTCGGGGACAGCCCCGAGAGTGCAGCCGAAACCATCCGTCTGGCAACGGAAACGGGTCTTGCAGGTGCCTCGATCGAGGACCATACGGGGCGCCGTGACGATCCGATCTATGACCGCGGCCTCGCCACGGAACGGATTGCCGCTGCGGTCGAGGCGGCGCGCGCTGTGCCCGGAGGCTTCGTCCTGACAGCGCGTGCGGAGAACTTTCTCTGGGGGCGCAAGGATCTGGATGACACGATTGCGCGGCTTCAAGCCTTCGAGGCGGCGGGGGCAGATGTGCTTTATGCGCCAGGGCTACGGGATCTCGACACGATCCGGTCGGTCTGTTCCGCGCTCACTCGCCCTGTGAACGTGATCATGGGATTGCCGGGTGTCACGCTTACGGTTGCCGACTTGGCGGAAGCTGGGGTCGCGCGGATCAGCGTCGGATCAGGCCTCGCGCGGCTGGCCTACGGTCATGTGGTGCGCGCGGCACGTGAGATGGTCGAGAATGGATCCTTTGGATTTGGCGCCGACGCAATGGGCTTTGCGGAACTCGAGAAACAGTTCCCTGAGTGATCGTTGACCCGCCAATGAACACCTGAGGTCAGCACCCGCAGGCAGAATAGGATGACCAACGTTCGTGAGACGGAGCCATGACCCGAGATGCAAAGGAGGTCCACCGCCTTAAGCTCCCTTTTTCAGACAGCTTTAACCAATGCGAAAAGCCTGGTTGCAAACACCGAAGATCATAGGATCGCTTTGAAGCAAACGTGAGCGCCGGTTCACGGCCTTTGGGGATTTGAACTGATTGCGCCTGGGAGTTCCAAGACATGAGGTCGATGATATGGCTCTGCTTATGCTGGTTGAGCATCCGGTTGAGGGCGTGCTCGAGATTGGCTTCGGGGTTTGCGCTGTTGAGCTTGGCGCTGCCGTTCAACGAGGCCATGTGAGCTCAATCGACCGCGCCGTCGGCCCGTGGAAATGACCTTTTCCCCAAGATCGGGGCCATTGCGGGCTGGGGTTTTCCGCCTTTGAACGGACGAAGGAGGATGTCCCATGAAGCGCAGCCGGTTCAGCGATGAGCAGATCATCGCGGTCATCAAAGAGAACGAGGCGGGAGCGAAGGT
The DNA here is from genome assembly GCA_039816045.1 of Pseudomonadota bacterium. Lineage (GTDB taxonomy): Bacteria > Pseudomonadota > Alphaproteobacteria > Rhodobacterales > Rhodobacteraceae > Thermohalobaculum. The sequence goes on along the minus strand of JBCBYB010000007.1, from coordinate 176 downwards.
CGATGAGCTGTGCCGCCGACACGGTATCTCGTGCGCCACGGTCTACGCCTGGCGGACGTCGCGAAGCGGCGCGCGCGACGCGTGGTTCGGGGGCATGGAAGCGTCGGATGCATCGAGGCTCCGTGATCTCGAGGCCGAGAACGCGCGGCTGAAGCGGATCGTCGCCGATCAGGTGC
>JBCBYB010000079.1:0-10833 GCA_039816045.1 Pseudomonadota bacterium | reverse complement strand
CATCCGCTCTCTCGAACCAATGGCTTTCGCGGGCTCAGCGCCTCCGGCTTGTCTTGCTTGCCAGCCATCTCTGGTCCTCCTCAGAACGGGATAACCCATTCCAGTGGGTGGACCACTTCATTGGGGGCACTCCACCTGGATTGCGCGCCATCGCTTGACCCGCCGCACGAAGCGGTCAACTTTGAGCAAGATTCTAGCAACTTGATTGGTGGGGCGTGAGCAGCAGCGGTACATCGAAGATTGGCGGGCAGATTCGCTACCAGCGGCGCCTGCGTGGCATGACTCTCCAGGGACTAGCGGCGAAGGCTGAGTGCTCCGAGAGCATGGTGTCCAAAGTCGAGACTGGACGCGTGAACCCGTCGCTCACGATGCTCAGCCGGCTGGCCAAGGCGCTTGGCATCAACGTGTCGACGTTCTTTGTCGACGAACAGCTGAGCGAGGTCGTCATGCGGTCAGGCACCCGCCCGCGGCTGGATACGGACGCGCTTCGTCGCGGCGACGGCATAACACTGGAACGGCTTGCGCCCTATGCCGAGGGCTGCATGCTCCAGGCGAACATCCACATCGTCGCCGCCGGCGGACGAAGCGACGGTGTCATCAGTCATCTGGGGGAGGAGGTGGGCTTCCTCCTCGAAGGAGAGTTGGAGCTTGAGGTCGACGGCCAACGGTACCAGCTCCGGCCTGGCGACTCGTTTTACTTCTCGTCCGACCGCCCGCACGGGTACCGCAATCTTGGCAGCTCCGAGGCGCGGGTGCTTTGGGTAAATACCCCACCGACGTTCTGAATTGATGACGCACGAGTAGTCAACTGCACGCTTCTTATGCAGCTTAAGGGCGCTTGCATGAGGTGGAGTAAGCATTCTGAATAAAGTTTCTTGACTGAGATGCTGGAAGCCGGAGCATAGTGACGCGCTGATGTTGTTTTCAGCCGGTCCGCCAAGATCCGGGAGTCCCAACGTGTCCACCGAGATGCCTGCCGGCGAAGCCGAGGTCACCGTTGCGTGCCTGCAGTTCGAGCCCAAGATCGGCGACCTGTCTGCCAATTGTGCGACCGGTCTCGCAATGATCGAGGAGGCGGCGGCCGCTGGTGCGAACATGGTGGTGCTGCCGGAACTCTCGGATAGCGGCTACGTTTTTGAGACCCGTGCGGAGGCGTTCGCGCTATCGGGCACGGCGGCGGAGTCCGACACCGTTCAAGGCTGGGCCGAGATTGCCCGAGGGCATGGTCTCCACATCATCGGCGGTTTCTGCGAGCGCGAAGGGAGTAAGCTCTTCAACTCGGCCGCTGTTGTCGGGCCGGATGGTCTTATTGGTGTCTATCGCAAGACCCATCTCTGGGATGCGGAGAATCTGTGGTTTGACCCCGGCGACCGCGGCTATCCAGTCTTCGCCACCCCGCTCGGCCGTATCGGCGTGCTTGTCTGCTACGACGGCTGGTTTCCCGAGGCCTGGAGACTGCTGGCGATGCAGGGCGCGGACATCGTTTGTGTTCCGACGAACTGGGTGCCGATGCCGTCGCAGCCCAAAACTCTGCCGGCGATGTCCAACATGCTCTGCATGGGTGCGGCACATTCGAATTCGTTCTGCGTGGCGGCAGCCTGTCGTGTCGGCACCGAGCGCGGCCAGCCGTTCATCGGCCAGAGCCTGATCGTAAACCACGAAGGCTGGCCCGTGGCGGGACCTGCCTCCGAGGACGCAACGGAAATGCTCACGGCGCGCCTGAACCTGGCCGATGCCCGGCGCAAGCGTCGTCTCAACGACTTCAACCAGCTTCTGCGCGACCGTCGCACCGATCTCTACGGCGAGATGCTCGGCACGGATGCGCAGCCGGGCTGGTACTGACAGAAAGTGCAACAATCCAAGTGCGATACAAGCAAGAGGTGACAAGACGATGATGCTCAGACCCCTTACTATCGCCGCGATCGCGGCCGCCCTCTTGGCTGCGCCCACCGCGGCCCAAGAGACGATCAAGATCGGGATCCCGGTTGGCCTCTCCGGTGCCAATAGCGTGGTCGCACCTTCGGTGGTGCAGTCCTCCGAGTTTGCCGCCAAGGAGATCAACGAGGCCGGCGGAATCCTCGGCAAGCAGATCGAACTCGTGGTGGCGGATGACAACTCCGGTGCCCAGGGCGCGCAGCGGGCGTTCGAGAGCCTCGTCTATGAAGAGAAGGTCGATGTGCTGATCTCCATGGAGACATCGGCCGCGCGCAATGCGGGGCTGCCGATCGTCAACCGTGGGCGCACGCCATACATCTACACCTCCTTCTATGAGGGACGGTCCTGCTCGCCGTGGATGTACATAAACGCCTGGGTGCCCGAGCAGCAGGTAGCCCCGATCGTCGATCATTTCATGTCGGAGTACGAGGCGAAGAGCTACTTCCTGATCGGCTCCGATTATGCCTTCGGACGCGGCATGCTAGAGTTCACGCGAACCTATGTCGAGAGCAAGGGCGGCGAGGTTCTGGGCGAGGAGTATCTGCCCATGGACGGCTCGGACTGGACGGCGATCATCTCTCAGCTCAAGGCCTCAGGTGCGGATGCGCTGATCACCTCGACGGCCGGCGGCGCCCCCAATGTGACGCTGACCAAACAGCTGCGCGCCGCGGGGGTTGACCTGCCCTATGGCAACCTCGCCGTCGACGAGGGCACGGCCAAGTCCATGGGCGGCGACGCGACTGGCATCTACATCGCGGCCTCCTACGTCACCGGCATCGACAGCGCCGACAACAAGGCGTTTCTCGAGGGCATGGCGGCTATGTTCGGCGACGATCTGATCACGCCCAACGATCTCTCGGTGCCGCAATATGAGGCGATCTATGCCTATAAGGCGGCGGTCGAGATGGCGGGCTCCACGGACGCGCAGGGGGTGATCGACACGCTCGACGATGTCTCGGTGACTGGCCCGCGCGGCACGATCACCATGAACGCCCAGCGCCATGCGGCTCTGACGATGTATCTCGGCCAGGTGCAGTCGGACGGAACCGTCAACGTGATCCAGAGCTTTGAGAATGTCGACCCGGGCGAGCAATGCCCGCAGTTCGCCAACTGACGACCGCCGGGGGGCGGCTTGCCGCCTCGCGTCTTGTCTCCGGAGGGCTCATGGCCAATCTCGCGCTCGATATGATCACGACCTCGGCGATCCTGTTCATCGTCGCCTCGGGGCTAATGATCATCCTCGGCGTGATGAAGCTGATCAACTTCGCCCATGGCGCCTTTCTCACCGTGGGCGGATACGCCGCCTATCTGACGACCGAGGCCGGGCTTTCCCCTTGGCTCGCGCCGCTCCTGGCCGTGGCGGCAGGGTTTGGCGCCGGCATCATCGTCGAGCGGATCATCGTCCGCCCGCTCTACCACCGACCCCTCGACGCGATCCTAGCGACCTGGGGGCTCGGGATCATCATCGGGCAGCTCATCACCCTCGGGTTCGGGCGCGAGGTTCAGTTCGCCGCCAGCCCGATGACGGGCACCCTAGACCTCGGCGGGGTCGAGTACTCGGCCTACCGTCTGACGCTGACGGCCTTTGCTATTGCGATCGGGGCGGCGCTGACCGCGCTCCTTTATCTTACGCGCTTCGGGCTGAATGCGCGGGCGGTGATCATGAACGAGACGCTGGCGCGTGGCGTCGGGATCGACAGCGCTCGGGTGCGCTCGCTGACGTTTGGGCTCGGCGCAGGGCTCGCCTGCGGGGCCGGTGCGCTGATCACGCCGCTCCTGTCGGTCGACCCGAACATGGGGCTGCCATGGCTCGTGAACTCCTTTATGCTGGTGCTGGTTTCCGGGGTCTCTATCCCAAGCCTTGCAGTCGCATCGCTCATCCTTGGCAGCGCGCAAGTCGCGGTCTCGACCTATGTGAGCCCCATCATCGGCGGGCTGACCATCGTGGTCCTGGCAGCGGTGCTGCTGCGGCTTTATCCGAAAGGGCTCGGGCGTGGCATGTGACGGGAGCGGCCCTGTCGGCACATCCCTTACTACGCGACGGGTGAGGCGCACGGCGCTCATTGGGGCCGCGGTCGCGACCGTGGTGGTTGTCACCGCGCCGTTCCAACTGGACATCTACACTAAGAATGTGCTGATCCGGGCGTTCTTCCTCGCAGCCCTGGCCATGACGGTGGATGTGCTGTGGGGCTATACCGGGATCCTGACCTTCGGACAGTCGGCCTTCTTCGGCATCGGCGCCTATGCATGTGCGCTGGTGGCGACGCATTACGGCTTTGGCCCCTTCTGGTTCGCCGGCTCGTTCCTAATCGCCTTGCTCGCGGCGGTCGCCGTCGCCTGGCTGATCGGCTGGCTGGCCTTCTACCACGGTGCCTCGCCGCTCTATGCCTCCATCGTGACGCTCGCGCTGCCCATCGTCTTCGTGCAACTCATCTTTGCCGGGGGCCGCTTCACGGGCTCATCGTCCGGGATCTCGTCCTTCCCCTCTTATTACTGGTCCTTCGAGACGTGGTTCTGGATCGCCGGGGGCTACCTGATCGCCGTGACCGTGCTCGGTTATCTTCTGGTCAAGAGCGACTTCGGCCGCGTCCTCGTCGCGATCCGCGAGAATGAGGAGCGCTGCGCCTATCTCGGAGTGCCGGTCAGCAGCGTCAAGATCCTGCTGATGATGGCGGCGGGTGCGATCGGCGCCGGCGCGGGCTTCGGCTATGCCGCCTTCACGAATGTCGTGGCGCCGGAGCTCGGGGGGTTCCTGCTCGGCACCGAGTTGTTGATCTTCACGGCCCTCGGCGGGCGCAGCACGTTGATCGGCCCGGTTCTCGGCACGATCGGGATCGACGTGACCGCCTCCTACCTCTCCGGCTCGCTGCCGTTCCTATGGAAGCTGATCACGGGCGTGGCCTTCGTTGTGGTGATCGTGCTGCTGCCGCAAGGGCTGATCCCGATCCTTGGCCAGGGGCTGCGACGGCTATGGCCCTGGCGCCGGCCGGCGCTTGCCAGTGAGGTCGCCCTGCACAGTTTTGCACCCACGACACCGCATGGGGAGACGCCCTCGGCGCCCCTGCGCACCGAAGGACTGCGGCGCCACTATGGCAGTCTGAAGGTTCTGGACGGCATCGCGATCGAGAGCCGCGGCTCGGAGCTCCTCTCCATCGTCGGGCCGAACGGTGCCGGCAAGACCACGCTCATGCGCTGTGTCTCGGACGGGGGTGAACGGTCTAGCGGGCAGGTCTTTGTCAATGGCACCGAGATCGGCCGCGGCACCCCCCAGTCCGTCGTCGCGCTCGGCATCGGGCGGAGCTTTCAGAACACCAATCTGTTCGAGACGCTCACTGTTGCAGACTGCCTGATGCTTGCCCGCTGGCGCATCGACGGCGCTAGTCTTTTCGCGCGCCGATCCGAAATCGCGCTCCCGCGCCCGGCGGTTGGGATCCTCGAGGCCACGGGGCTTGACCAGGCACTTGCAACCGAGACCCGTAACCTCAGCCACGGTCAGAAGCGGGGCTTGGAGTTGGCGATGGTCTTGGCCACCGAGCCATCGGTGCTGCTGCTCGACGAGCCGACTGCTGGCCTCACCAAGGCCGAGCGCACCGCGATTGGTGATGTGCTGATAACGCTCGCCCGGGAGCATGGGCTGTCGATCCTGCTGATCGAGCATGATCTGGACTTCGTCCGTGACATCTCGGACCGGATTGTTGTGCTGCATCAAGGCGCATTGTTGATGGAGGGAACGGTCGACGAGGTGATCGCCTCGGAGCTGGTGAAGGCGGTCTATTCGGGGCAGACCGTGGAGCCTGCCCCATGACCCCGGAGAAGGAAGACCCAGCGCCGGAGACGTTGCTCTCGGTCCGCGGGGTCAGCGCCGGCTATGGCGGCGCCACGGTGATCAACGACGTCTCCCTGTCAGTGGGTCAGGGCGAGATCGTGACCGTCCTCGGCAAGAACGGCATGGGCAAGACCACGCTGATGAAGACCATTATGGGCTTTGTCCGCGCCCAGTCCGGTCGAATTGCGTTAGGTCAGGAGGATGTGACCCGCCGCGCACCCCATGCCATGGCCCGATCGGGCGTCGCCTATGCGCCGCAGGAGTTCACGATCTTCCAGGACTTGACCGTCGAGGAGAACCTACGGGTGGGCGTGCCGGACGACCGGGTATTCAAGGACCGGATCGACAGCCTTAAGGATGTCTTCCCGCGGATGCTCGAGCGCCTCAGGCAACGCGCCGGAACGCTGTCCGGTGGAGAGCAGAAGATGCTGATCATGTCTCGCGCGGTGCTCGCACGCCCGCGGCTCATGCTGGTCGACGAGATCAGCGAGGGCCTGCAGCCCACGATGATCGAACGGATGGCCGAGGTCCTGCGCGCCACCCGTGCTGCGAACGGAACCGCGGTCCTGCTGGTCGAGCAGCATCTCTCCTTCGCCCTTTCTGTCGCGGATCGGTTCGCGGTGCTCAAGCTCGGACAGATTGTCGAGGAGGGGCCTGCGGGCGATCCGAGCTCGAGTGCAGCCCTCGCCGAGCACCTGAAGGTCTAGGCGATGGAGGGGGTCTGGGCGCACACCTACTCCATCGTCGCACGCTGCGAGCGGAGCGGGGAGTTCGGCGTCGCCGTCGCCTCGGCCGTGCCTGCGGTCGGTGCAATCTGCCCCTATGTGAGACCAGGCATCGGCGCGGTCAGCACCCAGTCCTGGGTGAACCCTTATCTGGCGGTCGAGGTGCTTGACCGATTCACGAAAGGAGCCGAGGCGCCTGAGGCGGTTGCCGCGGCGCTCGCCGACGACCCGGCCGCGAGCGTTCGTCAGCTCGGCGCGATTGCGGCCCGGGGGCCCAGCGCCGCCTTCACCGGGGCCGACTGTACCGCAGCTTGTGGACACGAAACGGCGGCCGATCACGCTGTGCAGGGGAACATGCTAACCGGCGTCGATCTGCTCGAAGCCATGTCGCAGGCTTTCACTGCAGAGCCGGCGGCGCCGCTCAATCTGCGGCTCCTCGCGGCGCTTGAGGCGGGCCAGGCCATAGGCGGCGACAAGCGTGGGCGTCAGTCCGCCGGCCTCGTGGTGATGGGCGCGGAGGTCTATCCCAGGGTCGATCTTCGGGTCGACGAACACCACGACCCCATCGCGGAACTGCGCCGCATTCACACCCTTGCCGCTCAGCAACTCGCGCCCTTCGTTGCCGGCATGCCGCGTCGTGACGGTCCCGCTGCGGCCGCCCCCGCTGAGGTGACCAGGATGCTTCTGAGGCCGCCGCCACAGCGCCCGGGCGGCGGCGGTTCCGAGTTACCGTGAGGATCAGCCTATGACCGATGCGCCTGACGATCCGCTCGCCCCCCACGTCCTGATCGGCCTCGATCTCCCGCCGGACCGGCTCCGCGAGGTCGGGGCGGCCTTCGCCGAGATCCGCGCCGAGATCGAGAAACTCCGCGCCCTCGACCTTGGGGAGACACATCCCGCGGTGGTCTTTCAGCCGTTCCGTGGCCGCCGATGAGCGCGCTCGACGATCCGACCCGCACGACCATCGGCGCGCTCTCGTCCCTGATCCGTGAAGGCCGCCTGTCACCGGTTGACCTTCTCGAAGCCGTCATGCACCGGGCAAGGACCGAGGATCACCGCCTCTCTGCCTTCGTCCACCTGTCCGATACCGCCCGCATCGCGGCTGAACATGCCCATGCCGAGATTGCAGCCGGTGACTGGAAGGGCCCGCTCCACGGGGTCCCGATCGCAGTCAAGGACAACCATACGACCGCCGACATGCCGACGGGTGCCGGGACCGCGGCGCCGGGCGTTGCATTCCCGCTCGAAGACGCTCACGCCGTCGCCCGGCTGCGGGCTGCCGGTGCGATCCCGTTTGCCAAGACCCGCATGCACGAGTTCGCCTGGGGGATGGAAACGCCGCCGACGCGAAACCCGCACGACTTGGAGCGCGTCCCGGGCGGTTCGAGCGGCGGCTCTGGGGCCGCCGTCGCTGCAGGGCTCGCGCCGGCCGCGCTCGGATCCGACACCGGCGGCTCGATCCGGATCCCGGCGAGCCTCTGCGGCTGCGTCGGCTTCAAGCCGAGCTTCGGCCTGATTGGGCGGAGCGGGATCGTGCCGCATAGCTGGTCGCTCGATCACGCGGGGCCGTTGACGGCCTCGGTCGGCGACGCGGCGATTGTTACCAAGGCCATGGCTGGAACCGATCCGACAGATCCGGGCTGCCTCGGATGCGACGCGCCGGACTGGCACGAAGCCCTTGCGGCCGGGGCTCGAGGGCTGCGCATCGGCGTGTGCCGGACGCACTTCTTCGAGAACCTCGTACCAGCGGTCGCCGACAGCGTTGAGGAGGCGATCGTCGCGCTCGGGCGTGCCGGCGCCGAGATCGTCGAGTTCGATCTGCCGGAGATTGGCCAAGGCCTCGGCGCCATCTTTGCCATCGAACTCGCCTCATCGACCAACTACCACGACCAGCGCCTCCGCTCGGGCGCCGTTAGTTATTTCGATGCGGATGTCCGGCTGCTCGTGGAGATGGGGCGGCTTGTCAGCGGTGCCGACTACCTCCAAGCAGAGCGGTTCAGGCGTCATTTGGCTGAGCGTCTGGCTCCTGTGTTCGACCGGGTCGACGTAATCGCCGGACCGACGATGCCGCTGACGGCATGGCGTTCAGGAGAAAGGGAGGTCCGGATTTGTGACAAGCTCGAGAGCATCGTGGCTGTGTCGTGGCGCCTCACCTATCCCTGGAATCTGCTGGGCTTGCCGGCCATCTCACTCCCTTGCGGAACCGATGAATCAGGCATGCCCATCGGCCTTCAAATCGCAGGACCCGTTCTAGGAGAGGCCCAGGTACTACGCGCAGCCGCCGCGGCCGAGCACGCCCTCGGTGGACCGATGCATAGAGTAGCCTCTTCCTTTTAGCGTGTCGGAAGCGCTGTCCGTTGGCACACGGGCCCGTAAACGCCGACGTGGCGTTCTGTGCCTGCGAAGATGATCTGAGCAGCCGGGCCATCGCCGTGGCGCGCAGAGAGGACCGATGTGCTCTTCTACCTCGCACAGAAGACGAGCCGCTCAGCGTGGGACCATTTGGCTCCCAGATCGAACGCCTGCTATCGAGCGCGGGACGCGCTTCGCTCGCACCGGCACTATCCCTTATTCTCCGCGAGAATATGCATCCGCTGACAGATATCAAACGACGGCCCATGCCTCCAAACCGGAATGCCACCTTGCACCACGGAACACGTAAGTTGCGTAGCGTGAACGTCGGCTTCACATTTCAAGACTTTGCATGCTCGCACGTGCCGCAGAGGTCTGCTCTCCGCCCTTCTGTGGAAAAACATCGTGTTGCGGCGCGGTAGCAGCGGCTCGAAGAGGGAGCCCAAACAGATCCCTCACGCTGGTACAGGAAGGAGCTTGGCCATCTTGCGGAGGTTCTGGGCGGTGGCGGCGAGCGTGAATACGTCCTAGGCGCCGTTTGGCCCTCTCAGGCGCAGGCGGTCGAGGCCGAGGATCTTCTTCATGTGGGCAAACAGCATCTCGACCTTTCGCCGAACACGGCGGGACACGACGAGGGCGTCGGTCTTGGCGATCTCCCGAGCGAACTCGCGCGCGCCTTCATGGATTATCCGCGCGACCTTCCAGCTCGGTGTCTTCGGACAGCAGCGCTGTTTGAACGCGCAGGCCGAGCAGTCGGCTTTCGCGGCCCTGTATTGGACTGTCTCGTCTTCTTTCGGCCGCGGTCGGATCGTTTGAAAGGTGCGCCGGGCCGGCAGCAACTCGTTGCCGGCAGGGCAGAGGTAGCGGTCCTTGCGCGCCTCGAAGATGAAGTCGGCACGGGCGAAGGAGCCGTCGTCTCGACGTCGACAATGACCGCGTTCTCGAGGTCTACCAGATAGTTCGTCGAGTAGGCGAAGATCGAGTAGGCCTTCCGGGCTCCGGTGAAGCGCGCCGCGGGATCGACCGGCGAGAGGACCTTCGGTTTGACCGGGGTCGCGTCCCCGAAGGCCGCATCGTCGAGGGTTTCGAAATACTCTTCGACTGCGCGGTTGACCCTCTCCGGCGTCCAGTCCGCGGCCTCCACCTTGTTCAGCCGCTTGGCGTCCGCCGGGATGATCGACGCGTCAACACCGAAGGCTTCGCCGCCGACGAGCCCCTCGGCGATGCACCGCGCGAGCACGGTCTCAAACAAGTGCCGGAAGAGATCGCTGTCGCGGAAGCGGCCGTGGCGGTTCTTCGAGAAGCTCGAATGATCCGGCACGGGATCGGACAGATCTAGCCGGCAGAACAAACGGAAAGCGAGGTTGAAGTGGACCTCCTCGCAACGCCTCCGCTCGGAGCGCACGCCGAAGCAAAAGCCGACCAGCAACATGCGGATCATGAGATCCGGGTCGATCGACGGCCGGCCAATCGCGCTGTAGTAGGGAGCAAGGAAGCCGCGGATCTCCGACAGGTCGAGAAACCGGTCGATCTTACGGACGAGATGATCCCCCGGGACATGATCCTCAATCGAGAACCCCTAGAAAAGCGACACTTGCGCCACCTGCCGCGGTCCCATCATCGCCTGATCCTCCCTGTTCTTCCAACAAGTGAATCAGGCGGGCACGGCGACTTCAACATCGACTTTTTTAACGGCATTCGCCCCTTACATAGCGAGTCGGGGATTGGCGCGACGCCCTTCTTGCTCGCGTTGTACTGTGCTGCACGCGTTGGGACTGGACTTTGTGCGCGGGGGAAGCGTGCATGGCGTGGCGGTCAGGTGAGTCGGATGAGGCGGCTCAGGCAGTGCTTAGGCCCGGGGAGATCCGGGCTCGTCTCGGTAGCGGCGGCGGGATTGGCCCGCTGGCACCTGGAGACGAGCATGACCGAGACAAGCCTTGAGACAATCGTTGAGACCACCGGAGAGATTACGGAACGCCGTTCGCGTCCCGGCAC
>JBCBYB010000078.1:0-11336 GCA_039816045.1 Pseudomonadota bacterium | reverse complement strand
TCTCTTCTGTCACTGTCTCGCTCATCGCTACATCGTCTCCCTTGTAGCATGAGCAGGAATCCACTGGGTCGATACACAAGCTCCGACAGGGGCAGCCAGCGCGCAGTCAGCCGGGCCTCGGCACCCGGGAACGTCGCCGGAGGCGCCGGCAGCGCACCATCCGCCGCGATCGCATACAGAAACCCGATCTCCTCCATCCGCGCGCCATCGTAATCGAACTGGTTCTCAATGACCGCGATCAAGCCGGTAACCCGACCGGCAACGCCGATTTCCTCCATCAGCTCCCGCAGAGCGGCGTCCTGGCTGAGCTCGCCCCGCTCGATTGCGCCTCCGGGCACGGACCAGTAGAGGTCCGGCGCATGGCGCACCGCCAGAAGATGCCTGTCGCGGATCACCACCGCGCTCGCGCGCACCCGGTGGTGGGGCGCCCCCATCAGCCTTTGTCGAGGGCGATATCGGGGGCGTCCTCGGCCTTCATGCCGACCAGGTGATAGCCGCAGTCCACATGATGGCATTCACCCGTCACGCCGGAGGAAAGATCCGAGAGCAGATAAAGCCCGGATTTTCCCACATCCTCACGGGTCACATTGCGCCGCATCGGGGCGTTCAGCTCGTTCCACTTGAGGATGTAGCGGAAGTCGCCGATGCCGCTCGCCGCCAGCGTTTTGATCGGTCCGGCCGAGAGTGAATTCACCCGGATCCCGTCACGTCCGAGATCGGCCGCCATGTACCGCACGCTCGCCTCGAGCGCTGCCTTCGCCACGCCCATCACGTTGTAGTGGGGCATGACCTTCTCGGCGCCGTAATAGGTGAGCGTGAGCAGGCTGCCGCCCGCGCTCATCAGCTTCTCGGCGCGCTGCGCCACGGCCGTGAACGAGTAGCAGGAGATGTCGAGCGAGCGGCGGAAGTTCTCGGGGCTCGTGTCCACATAGCGTCCCTTGAGCTCGGCTTTGTCCGCATACGCAATCGCGTGGAGCACAAAATCGAGCCGCCCCCAGCGCGCCTCGATCTCCGTGAACACCCCATCGAGCGAGGGCGTGTCGGTCACATCGCAGGGCAGTACGATGTCTGAGCCCACGGAAGCCGCCAACGGCTCGACCCGCTTCTTCAGCGCATCGCCCTGATAGGTGAAGGCAAGCTCCGCACCCTGTTTGTGGCAGGCATCTGCGATCGCCCAGGCGATGGATTTGTCATTGGCCACGCCCATGATGAGGCCGCGCTTACCCGCCATCACTCCGCCGGTCATCGCTCGTCCTCCTTCGCTCCGCTGGTCACCGCGCTTTAGGCCAAAATCGGAGAGCGCTCAAGGGTACGCCCAGGGACAAGGCAGAGGGCAAAGCGGGTGCCCGGTCAGGCGGCTGCCGTCGACGCCGCCCCGGCTAATTTGGAAAGGGATAGTCGGAACAGGTCGTCTTCACCAAATCGTACTGGATCTTGGCCGTCGAAATCTTGCCCGTGACTTCACCGAGCTTGCTCTCGAGCTTCTTGCCCTGCGCGGCGATGGCCTGGGCGAGCTTGTTCTCCGCGGCAGTGTCACCTTTCTTCTGCGCTTCCTCCAGCTTCTTGCCAAGCTTGGCCATTTCCGTGGCAATGCCACCGGTCTGTTTGAGCGCGGTGGCAGATTTGGAGTTGATATCGTTGGCAGATTTTAAGGTCTGTGCGGAGAGGGCCTCGAACTCGTCGAGCCGTTTGACGTAGGCCGCCTTCTTTTTCTTCCAGGCCGCAAGCGCTTGGTTCGCCTTGTCGCCGGCCGTGCCGCTCAGTCCTTCTTCGTTCTTGAGCTTCGTGGTCAGTGAGTTCAGACGCGAGAAGTTGGGCTTTACCTTTGGTGGCTTTCGCGCGTTGTAGATTTTTTGCAGCATGCGGATGCTGTCAAATAGGTTTTGAGACATGCTGTTGCTCACGGTGAACCTCCGTTGCTGATCACTCGCGTCCCGGTTGAACGGTAGCAAAACCGCGAGCGGCATTCAAAGGCAGTCGGGCTGCATGCTTCGGTGCGGACGGGAGCCGATGGGCCAACTCCGCCAGGTCTCGTTACTTCGGGAATTTGAAGGCGTTGCAACCCTTCTCGACGATGTCGTATTGCATCTTTGCCCCTTGGAGCAGGTTTGAGACCTTTTTCATTGAGGATTGCACGTCGTTCGCCAACGACTCGACCTGCTTCGCGATCTTCTGTTTCTTTTTTTCGTCGCTTTCCCGGCCAAACTGCAGGTGCAACTTGTGCATGTTGCCCATGTTCGACGACATTCTGGCCAATTACCGATCGCAGTTCGATACCAAGGAGTCACCACTTCGAATGGCATTGCTATACATCTTGTCGAGCACGTTCAGGTATGTGCTGAATTCTTCTCTTTTCTTTTTCCAGGATTTATAAGCTTTCTCGGCGTTGTCATTCAGTGTGTTGTTGTCCTTGTCCTCCTTGATCACGGTTTTGCCGAGCTTGCGCAGAGCATCGAATTTCGGCGTCGCGATATTGGGTTCTTTTTTGAAGGTGACTTCGATGGAGCCGATCCGCTTCAGGATATCTTGGATAATACGGTTCATGGAAAACTCCGGGCTGGTGACCTGCGAATGCGGCGAAACATTACCGCAAATGGTGGCGTTTACCAAAATCGCTGACTTTGCAGGGGCGGCGTTCGGATCTACATGCCCGGAAGGACGGGGCGGAGGACGAGATGGACACGATCGAGATTGCAGAGTCGGAAACGCGCACGGGCAAGTTCGCAGGCGAGGATCCGTTTGCGCTGGCCCGCGCCTGGATCGCGGAGGCCGAGAAGAGCGAGATCAACGACCCCACGGCCGTCGCGCTCTCGACCATCGATGCGGACGGGATGCCGAATGTGCGCATGGTGCTGCTGAAGGAAGTCGAGGACGATCCGGTTGCGGGCGGCTTTGTGTTCTACACCAACACCGAAAGCGCGAAGGGCCGGGAGCTCACCGCGCACCCGAAGGCCGCGATGGTGCTGCACTGGAAGTCGCTTCGCCGGCAGCTGCGCCTGCGCGGAGTGGTCGAGACGGTCGATGGTCCCCAGGCGGACAAATATTACGACAGCCGCGCCTATAAGAGCCGGATCGGCGCCTGGGCGAGCGAGCAGTCCCGGCCGCTCTCTTCGCGGGCGCATCTGATGGCCGAGGTCGCCAAGATCGCGGCGCGCTATCCGATCCACCCGCCGCGGCCACCGCATTGGGGAGGCTTCCGGATCCGCCCTGTCGAGATCGAATTCTGGGCGGACGGCGATTTTCGCCTGCACGACCGGTTCCAGTGGCGCCGCGAGGCGGCCGATGCCAGCCACTGGGTGGTGCAGCGCCTCAACCCCTGAGGCGCCGCATCGGGCTCTCAGGCGAGGCCGGCCTTCTCGAGCTGTTGCATCAACACGATGGGCTTGGCCTTGAGCTTCTCGGCTTTGACCAGCTTTTCGAACAGTTTCTTCGCCAGCGCCTTATCGCCGGTGACCTGGGCCTCCATCGCCTTGGTCAGGGTCCTGACATCGTCAATGCCGAGGGTTTTGGCCGCTTTCTTGGGATCACCCATCTTGGTCTTGGCGAGATAGGTCTTGTATTCGGGGGAGAGGCAGAAGGCCGGGATGTCCAGGTTGAGGGCCGAGCCGACATCTTTCTTGGCGGACGCCAGAACCGCGGCCCACCCCTTGTTGTCCCAGTCTTCCCGCTCGGCGAGGGCTGTCGCTGCTTTCATCGGCTTCGCGCTGATGTTCACGGCATCCTTGGCCTTGCGGTCGATGTAGCGGGGATAGAGCGAGCGGGCATTGCCCTTGTTAAAGTAAAACAACACCTCGTTCAGCATCACGCGCCGTTTGGCATAGGCCATATAGGCGGCCATCATCTTGGCGTCGCGCTTGATCGCATCCAGTGTTTGCGGGTTATTGGGCATGGTGTAATTCCTCTCATAGATTGACAAGTTTCGGCGCGTTCGTAAAAAAGCCTCGATCACAGTGTAATAACGCTGTTGTGAGTCTCCGATCTCGCTCTTCACTCAAAAACAATTGCGTATTTATTTGCGAGTTTCTAGCGGGGCTCGCGATCACGTGACAGGTGCGCGAGCCGCTAGGGGCCGGGCGGCCTTGCGTGCTATGCCAGTGGTGCCAGCCCAGGAGGACCCCATGACACACCGCGCGACCGCATCCTTCGGCAAGTTGGTGCTGCCTCCGAAACCGGAGCACCGGGTGCACTATATCGACGGCTCACCCCCGGCGCGGATCGTGCGGGCGACGATGCTGGAGTTTCGCGTGCCGTTCGAGGCTGTGCTGATCCGGGGGTTCCCGCCTGCGGGGGTTGAGCGGCTGAACCCCGCCATGCAGGTGCCGGTGCTCGAGACGCCTGTGGGGCCGCTCTTCGGCTCCGATGTCATCCGGCGCTATCTGCATGCAGAGCACGGGCGCCAGGGAGCGTTCTCGCCGGTGCTGACCCGGGCAGAGCGGCACTGGCACGACCTCACGGTGCTCTCGGCCGCCGACACGCTGCAAGAAGCGCTCGGCCTGCATTTCCACATGAAGTGGGCGGGGTGCGAGCAGGACGGCGTCGGCCGCCTCGGCGTGGACATCGCGGAGCGGGAGATGGAGCGGGCGGTCTCCATCCTCGACTGGCTGGAGCGACAGGCGGAGGCGGACGACAGCTTCCGCCCGGGCACGCTTTCGGCACCGGATTTCGCGGTGGCGGCCTCGGTGCTCTGGACCGAGGCGCGCGAGCCGATCCCCTGGGCCGAGGGGCGCCCCCGGCTTGCCGCCATCGCCGCGCGGGTGGCTGAGCGCGAGAGCTTCCGGGAGACCGCACCCACCCCGTGGACGTGAGACCCATGGCGGGCTCTGCGCGCCCGTGCTAAGCGGGAGCCGGAGGTGCCCCATGACCGACAACACCCCTCGCCGCACGCTTCTCCTGACCGGTGCCAGCCGCGGCATCGGCCACGCGACCGTCAAGCGCTTTTCCTCGGCCGGCTGGCGGGTGATCACCTGCTCGCGCCAACCCTTCCCGGAGGATTGTCCCTGGGAGGCGGGGGCGGAGGACCATGTGCAGGTCGATCTCTCCGACCCCAAGAGCACCATCGCGGCGGTGGAGGACATCCGTGAACGGCTGGCCACAGGTTCCGGCGGGCGGCTCGAGGCGCTGGTGAACAATGCCGGGATTTCGCCGAAGGGGCCGGAGGGCGAACGGCTGAACACCATCACAACTGACCTGAAGACCTGGGGCCATGTCTTTCATGTCAATTTCTTTTCCTCGGTGGTGTTGGCGCGTGGACTGGCCGAGGAGCTGAAGGCGGCCCAGGGTGCGATCGTGAATGTGACCTCGATCGCGGGCGCCCGGGTCCATCCCTTCGCGGGTGCGGCCTATGCCACCTCGAAGGCGGCTCTGGCGGCGCTGACCCGGGAGATGGCCCATGATTTCGGACCGATGGGGATCCGGGTGAACGCGATTGCGCCGGGCGAGATCGAGACGGCGATCCTGAGCCCCGGCACGGACAAGCTGGCGGAGCAGATCCCGATGCGCCGGCTCGGTCGGCCCGAGGAGGTGGCGCGCACGATCTACTACCTTTGCACGCCCGAAAGCGCCTATGTCACCGGCACGGAGATCGAGATCAACGGCGGCCAGCATGTCTGAGCGGGCCCAGTGACCCGTCTCGCGGCCCTCGCGGACGTGCACGGCAACTCCTGGGCCCTTAAGGCGGTGCTGGCGGACATCCGCGGGCGCGGCGTCGACCGGATCGTGAACCTAGGCGACACGGCGGATGCGGATATGGACCCGGGCGGGGCGATTGCGCTCGTCATGGAGGCGGGGGTCGAGAGCATCGCGGGCAACTACGAGACCCACCGGCCGGGGCAGCTCACCGCGGATCAGATCGCCTGGCTGGAGGGGCTGCCGAAGGGGCTCGACCTTGGTGACGTCTACTGCTGCCACGGAACGCCGGCCTCGGACACTGAGGCGCTGATCGAGGACATTTCTCCCGGCCGGGTCGAGATCGCGCCGCCGGAGGTGATCCTTTCGCGCCTCGGCGGGCTCACGCACCCGCTCGTGCTTTGCGCCCACAAACATGTGCCGCGCGCGGTCTGGCTGCCGACAGGGCAGTTGGTGGTGAACCCCGGCAGCGTCGGCTGGCAGGCTTATTGGAACGACGATCCGGTGGTCCACAAGGTCGAGGCCGGCAGCCCGCACGCGCGTTATGCGATCCTCGAGCGGCGCTCCGAAGGATGGACCGTGGAGCACATCGCGGTTCCCTATCCGTGGGAGAAGGTCGCCGATCTTGCCCGCGTCTCGGGGCGGGAGGACCGGGTGCCGGCTTATCTGACGGGGCGAACGGCGATTCCGCCCGGTCTGCTCTGACGCCGAAGGCCCGCCCCGAGACAACGGGGTGGGTGGGCGGGCGTTGTCTCGGGGCGGCCTGCCTCAGGGGCGAAGAAGCCCGGCCTCGATCCCAGGGAGCCAGCCCTCTCCGATCGCCGCCAACAGCCCGGAGACCGTCGCCACCGACAGCACCGTTGTGAGCAGGATCGAGGCGGAGGCCCGCTCCACCCAAACCCCATACTGTTGCGCGATCACGAACACATTCGTCGCTGTCGGCAAGGCAGCCAACAGCACCGCCGTCAGCACCCAGACCGGATCGAAACTCCCCAAGCTCGTCAGGGCCAAGAACATCAGCGCCGGGTGCACCAGCAGTTTGATCGGCACGATATAGCCCAAAGCCCCCGGCACTCGGCGCAGGGGGCGCAGCGCCAGCGTGACCCCCATGGCGAACAGCGCGCAGGGTGCCGCCGCATCCGCCAGCGTCTCGATCAGCCGCTCCACCGGCAGGGGCGGGGTCAGCCCGCTCACCGCCACACCGACCCCGGCCGCCGTTGCGATGATGAACGGGTGCGTCACGATCTGACGCAAGACACTCAGCACAAGCCGCCAGGGGGCTTCGCGCCGCTTTCCCGCCACCGCCATCATCGCCGGCGCCAGCGAGAAATGCATGATGTTCTCAAAGCAGAAGATCAGCGCCACGGGGATCGCCGCGTCGCGCCCGAAGGCCAGGATCGCGAGGCCCGGGCCCATATACCCGATGTTGCCATAGGCCCCGGCCAGCGCCTGGATCGTGCTCTCATCCACCCGGCGGCTGGTCACCCAGGCAAGCGCAAAAGTGAGGCACAGGATTGCGAACGTCACACCGACATTGATCCAGATGAAATCCCACCGTGTCAGAAGTTCGACTGGTGTTTTCGACAGCAAGATGAAGAACAACGCCGGCAGGGCCAGGTACACGATGAAGGTGTTCAGCCACCCCAGCGCCTCGAGCGGCTGGCGGGTGATCCGCGCCGTCAGAAAGCCGAGCGCGATCAGTCCGAAATAGGGGGTGATGAGGCCGATGATGGCAAGCATGGAGGGTCCTTTCCCCCTCTCATACGCGTGAGCGGGCGGGCTGAAAAGCGCCTTCGGACTGGCGCGCCGCCGCGGCCTCTGTAGGATGGCGCCAGCAGCAACGGGGGACCCCATGATCGATCTCTACACCTGGACCACGCCGAACGGGCGCAAGGTCTCGATCCTGCTTGAGGAGCTTGGGCTTCCCTATGAAGCACACGGCATCGACATCAACGCCGATGAGCAGTTCGCGCTGGAGTTTTTGAAGATCAGCCCGAACAACAAGATCCCCGCCATCGTCGAGCGCGACACCGGCCAGAGCGTGTTCGAGACCGGGGCGATCCTGCTCTATCTGGCCGAGAAACACGGCCAGTTCATGGGCGATGACCGCGTCCAAACCCTCGAATGGCTGATGTGGCAGATGGGCGGCTTCGGGCCGATGCTGGGCCAGGCGCACCACTTCCTGCGGTTCAACAAGGGCGTCGCGCCCTATGCCGAGGAGCGCTACGGCAAAGAGGCGAGGCGGCTCTACGGGGTGCTCGACCGCCGGCTCGAGGGACGGGACTATGTGGTCGGCAGCTACTCCATTGCGGATATGGCGATCTGGCCCTGGGCGAGCCGGTTCGAGTGGCAGGGGGTCGACCTCACCGAGTTCCCCCGCGTGCGGGACTGGTATGTGCGCATCGCCGAGCGTCCCGCCGTGCAGAAGGGCTACCACGTGCCGAAGGTGATGGGTGAGATCCCAATGCCGTGATCTGTGGCAGAAGGGCCGCGCCTGCCGTGGCTCGTCTGCGACGCTGTTGCGCGTGCGCTGCGATTCGCGTATCCAGCCCTGGTCTGAAACCCGCAACTGAGGAGGGCGCATGAGACAAAATCGCGATATCGCGCCCTCGCGGGACGATCTGCGGCTCCCCTGAGCGGCAGCCCGCTGAGGGCTTTCCCCTTTGACGCCCTTGCAAAAGGCCGGCCGCATCGCCGGCGCTCAGACCCATGCAAACAACGCTTCTCGACTGGGGCGCCCGTGCGCTCTCGAACGATTTTTTCGCCGGTGGATTGGCCCTCGGGCTGCTCGGGCTCGTGGCGGCCGCGGTGCGCTCGGCTTGGAGTGCTGCTCTGCGCACGCTTGCGCGGCGCTTCTCGGTCAGTGTGACCATCGACAACCGTTCGCCCGCGTTCTGGCACCTGCATCTCTGGCTCGAGGAGAGCGGCGCGCTCGCCCATGCACGGCGGGTCCGGGTGAGCGATCTGTCCCGCAGCGAGGCGCAGCATCCGCTCTACGCTCCGGCACCAGGACGGCACTGGTTCTTCCAGGACGGGCAGTTCGCCTGGCTCATCCGCGAGATCAGCGAGAAGACCCGGGTCGAGGGCAATCGCGGCACCCGGCCGATGGAGACGGTGACGCTCACGCTGCCCTTCGGACGGGTCGAGACGGTGCGCGCTTGGATCGACGCTGGGGCCGCGGTCGCCGAGCGGGCACGCCAGAAGGCGCCTGGCCTCTTCGTCTTCCAGCAGGACTATTGGGAGAGTTTCGGGGCCCTCACGCGGCGCAGCCTCGACACCGTGCTCTCGGAGGACGACCGGGTGGAGCGGCTGCTCGCGGATCTCCGTTGGTTCTACGGTGCGCAGGATTGGTATGCCGACCGCGGGGTGCCGTGGCGTCGCGGCTATCTGCTGCACGGGCCGCCTGGGACCGGCAAGTCCACCGCGATCCGGGCGCTCGCGTCGGAGCTCGGGCTCGACATCGCGCTGCTCGATCTCGGGCAGGCTGGGCTGACCGATGACCAACTTCGCGAGGGGCTGGCCTGCGCGCCGGCTCGCTCGCTGGTGGCGCTCGAGGATGTGGACGCCGTGTTCAAGGGCCGCAGCGACGCGGCGCGCACCGGTGTCAGCTTCTCGGGGCTCCTGAACGCCATCGACGGGATCGCGGCCCAGGAGGGCCGGGCGCTCTTCATGACCACCAACCACCCGGAGCGGCTCGACCCTGCGCTGATCCGGCCGGGGCGGGCGGATGTGCATGTGGAACTCGGACCAGTGGGGGCGGAGGCGGCGCGGCGGCTCTACCTGCGCTTCTTCCCCGGCGAAACCGCGCGGGCGGACCGGTTCGCAGGTGCCATCGGGACGGCTCAGGTGGTGCCGGCGGCGCTGCAGGGCTGGCTGCTCGCCAACTGCGCCGATCCGGAGGCGGCGGCCGGGGCGGGGGGCCTCGCCTCTCTGTCGCCTCCCGTCGAAACTGGCCGGGTGGCAACGGAACCGGCGGCGGTGGGCGTTTAAAGCCGGACAGAAAGAGGAGATCGGAGCCATGCGACACCGTCTTGTTCTGTCCACGTCCTTTGCGGCCGCGTTGGTGTTTACGCCGATGGCCGCCGCCGCCGGGATCGATCTGCCGAGCGCGGTCGACCGGGGCGCACGCGTATCCCTGACCTTGTCCCCCGCACCACAGGCGGAGGCCGTGCTCAGCATCTTGCCCATTAAGGATGTGGCCGGGGCCGAAACCGTTTCCGGCCCGCCGCTGCACAGCCAGACGCTGGCGCCCGGGACGGCGACGGCGGAGCTATCGGCTCCTTCTGAGGCCGGCTCCTATCTCGTTCTGCTCAAAG
Source organism: Pseudomonadota bacterium (assembly GCA_039816045.1). Classification (GTDB taxonomy): domain Bacteria; phylum Pseudomonadota; class Alphaproteobacteria; order Rhodobacterales; family Rhodobacteraceae; genus Thermohalobaculum. The sequence continues at coordinate 1,395 of JBCBYB010000078.1, read as the reverse complement.
AGGGCGGTGAGGACCGCGACCGCGCCTTTCTCGAGGTGGTGGCGACCCCGCGCGCCGGCTTCGCGCTTCCGGTCGAAGCGCGGGCGGCAGAGGCGTTCGATGTGAGCATCGGGGCGGACGGCGAAGGCGACCGGCTGGTTCTCGTGAATGCCGACAGTGGTGAGGTGATCGAGGAGCGCCGCGTGACGGCGGATGAAGCCGACGAAGGGAGGGCCTCGGTGATCGCGCCGGGGCGCACCGGGCGCTACCGGCTCAGCCATCTCGACGGGGAGACAGGACGGCAGGTGGCCTCGGGCACCTTCCGGGTGGATGCGACCAAGGCGCTGATTGCGGCCTCGGCGGTGGTGCCGGCGGGCGCCCCGTTCGAGCTTCGCCGCATCGGGCCGGGGGGGGCGGACCATGTGGTGCGGATCGAGACGGAGGACGGTGAGGCGGTGCGCGAACAGAGCCTCGCAGGCTCCGAGGCGCCATTTGCACGGTTTTCCATGGCAGCACCCGGGCTGCCCGGGCGCTATCTGATCCGCTATGTGTCGCTGGTGGATGGGGCGCTCTTGTCCGAGGCCCCGCTGATCGTCACGGCCAACTGAGCGGGCGGGTTCGGCCGCGCGGACCGAGGCCCCACCCACCCATGCAGGCCGGTCGCGGGGAGGCGGCGTCGTCCTCCCCCACAGGCCTCGGTCCGCGCGGGGGTGGCGCCTGATCGGCCCGGCAATTTGGGGTTCGTGATGTCTTCACCAAAAATCGCCTCGAGGTCGGCGAGGGCCTTGGCGTCCTCTGCCGTCTCTCCCTCCGCCAGGAGAAGCGCGTAGTTGCGTGTAACCAGTTGTGTGAAAGGGTGCTCGTCCCCAAGCCGCGTTTGAAAGGTCGCAACCGCCTGGGCGAAGTGCGGCCTCGCGGCCTCGCGGCCTCGCGCCTGCCGGTGAACTGCATCAAGACAGCATTGTTCAGCGCGTTGGCTGTGTTCTCGTGCTCAGGGCCGGGTTCCCGGCGGGAGAGATTGACGAGTGCTTGGATGTAGTGGAGGGCCTCTGTACAGGCGGGGGCGGCGTTGGCCCAGCGGATTTGCTGCTCGGCGATCAGGCCCTCGCCATAGGCGGCCTCGGCGGCGTGCTCCTTGGCCCCTGCCTTTACTTCGGCGAAGATCTCCGCGGCTTCGGAGAAATCTCCCTGTTCGAGTGCCGCGTGGGCCGAGCGCAGGCGGTTCTCCCCGATACCGTGAGGCGTGTCCGCCAGAAGCTTCTCGAGCTCCCTGATTCGCTGGGTCAGCTCGGTGTGGGACTGTTCCGGATTCGCCAGCCGCCGTTCATACTCCGAAATGTATGGTCCACCCTGCCTGTGCAACGGTCTTCGGTGGTGACTTCAGAGTTTGCGCAAATGCTCCGGCCTCTCGCGCGT
>JBCBYB010000077.1:0-11447 GCA_039816045.1 Pseudomonadota bacterium | reverse complement strand
TCCTGCCCCCGCAACCACCTATTCCTACCACCCCCTGAGGAATAGGCGAAATCCCCCTCCCGCAACCACCTATTCCTGCTGATCAGACCAAACCGTGTCCAGGTGACTGGAAACACGGGACTTTTGTTCGCCAGATGCAATCGCAAGAGGGCCCGCGAGGTCCCCGACTAGGTCGATCACAAGCCGATCCTCAGTCTCGGACGGGGACGGCCGGCTCCGAGACGAACGCCTCAACGAGCACCTCTTCTACGGCCTCCGCGATGCGCGGACGATCATCGAGAAGTGGCGGATCGACTAAAAAGCAGCACGCCCTCATACGAGCCTCGGTGGCCTCACGCCAAACGAATTTGCAACCCGGTCCAGAACGGACCAGACCATGAACAGAGCTAACTTATGAGTGAGGGCGCAAAGGGGGCAGGGTCAAGCGCTATGAGCGCGACCCCTCTACGAGCACCGAGAGCTGGTCCCATGTGAGACGTGTCCTCGGCTCCAACCGCTATTCGCTGACAATTCTTCTCGCGGCGGCCCAGCGGCTCCTTCTCTCAGCAGATACGCTAGCTGAGGGCGGTAAGATGGCTGAGGGGTTCATCTATCGTGCGGTAGACGCAATCCGCAACGCGGGCATCGACGAGCGCGAGCACTCGGTTCTCGAGTCGGTATTCGCGATCTACCGCGATCTCCATGTCAACGGCGATCCGGAGAACGACTTCGTCTTGCACCAGCGGCTCATCCGCTGCATCGCGGTGATCGGAGCGCCGGTATCGGCCGATGTCCTAGTGAGGGTGCCGCAGATCCGCGATTACTTCGAGACTCTCGGCGAATAGGACCTCCTCAGCCGGCGTCGCCGTGTGAGCAGGGCACTCTACACGCTCACCCGGCGCGGCCTCTGTTTCCGGCTCATAGCGCACTGGAGCGTCGCCTCACGCTAGGACAACGACGGCTCACATTGGCCGCCCCGGAACGAGTTCCGCTTCGCGCTTCATCGCATTGCACAGCAATACTGCATCCATCATCTGGGGAACCGTACGACCGAGCCTGTCTCAGCGAACACTTTCGCGCCCTCGCTTTATGCCTCGATGCCGTCTCAGCTTCCGCGACTGAGTTACGAGTCCTATTGCTTCATGCGCGATCTGCTGGTCGCCCTGAGCCAATACCCGGACATTCCCCATCAGGAAGCACGCGGAGAGCCTTTCGTTTTTGCAACACCACACACGGCAACCCGCGTCCAAGCGCTCCGGGCTGCGCTCTGCCTCGCGCGGTTGAGTTTCTCAATTGCCATCGTTTCACGGTTCGACGACTACCACGAAGTTGAGCCTAACGGCCCCACGCTCAAGCGCGGCCACTTTGAGAGCTACAAGGTTCGTTTGAGATGGATCATCCGAAAGGCCTTTCATCTCCTTCCCCCACAGGAAACAAGTCGAGAGGCACATCACAGTGATCGAGACAAATACTACAATCCTGCCCGCGAGAACGACCAGATTAACGCGCTCTATCGCGACGAGATCGTGTGGCTTTACAACGAAGTGGGTCTGACCTGCCTCGTACAAGGAAACCTGCGGTGACCCGTCCCCTTTGAACGCAGCCATCCATAATGGAAGAATGGCATGTTCGAAGGAGAAACGTGATGGGTGCGAAGCGATACAAGCCCGAGGAGGTCACCTCGAAGCTGCGTGAGGCCGAGGTTCTTTTGGCAGAAGGCGTCAGCGTCGGAGAGATCGTCAGTCGTTTAGGCGTGACCCAGGTGACGTACTACCGCTGGCGGAAAGAGTACGGCGGCATGAAGGTCGATCAGGCAAAGCGCCTGAAGGATCTCGAGAAGGAGAACGCCAGGTTGAAGCGCCTTCTGGCCGATGCGGAACTCGACAAGGCGATCCTGAAGGAAGCCGCGTCGGGAAACTGGTAGGGCCCTCCCGTCGCCGTCAGTTCATAGAACACGCGTGCGACGAACTTGGCGTATCCGAGCGTCGAGCTTGCCGTGTCGTGGGACAACACCGCTCGACCCAATGGCGAAAACCGCAGAAGCTCGATGACGAGGACGCGCTCACCGCCGCAATTGTTGAGCTCGCCAGCCGATACGGCCGGTACGGGTATCGCCGGATCACTGCGCTGCTTCGCCGAGACGGGTGGTATGTGAACCACAAGCGTGTTGCGCGGGTTTGGCGGCGGGAGGGCCTTCGGGTTCCGCAGAAGCAACCAAAGCGGGGTCGGCTCTGGCTGAATGACGGGTCGTGTGTTCGGCTGCGGCCCGAGCGCCCGAACCATGTCTGGGCATACGACTTCGTCCAGGATCGAACACGGGATGGACGGAAGTTCCGTATGCTTACAGTCATAGACGAGTTCACCCGTGAGTGCCTGGCGATCGAGGTTGCTCGGAGGCTCGACAGTCAAGCCGTCCTGACAGTCCTGGCCGATCTCATGGCCGTCCGCGGTGTGCCGGGTCACATTCGCTCAGACAATGGCCCTGAGTTTGCAGCCAACGCCGTTAGGGAATGGGTCACCAGGGTGGGGGCGAAGACTCCCTTCATCATCGAACCGGGAAGTCCTTGGGAGAATGGCTACAACGAAAGTTTCAATGGGAAGCTGCGTGATGAGCTGTTGAACCTCGAACTCTTCAATAACCTCAGAGAAGCCGAGGTGCTGATCGAGCGGTGGCGGAAGCACTACAACGCAGTCCGCCCGCACACTTCTCTCGGCTACCGGCCGCCAGCTCCTAAAGCGATCGTCCCCGCTGATCCGCCTTCCACTGTGTGGAGGCTACAGACAGATCAGCCTTCCCTCGGGAGACGCTCAATGCTTACATAACACGTGGCTGCGCCATCGGGGTCTCGTCAGTTGAAATTGGGTCTGTATTGCTGATGTAATAGGGGTATTTAGCGGACAGATCGACACGCCCTGTGAATGTCCCGCACGATCTCCATGAGCGCCTCGAGGCTCTCGGGGACCGGGACGGCTACACGCTGGATGAGATCACGGACCGCGTCCTGCGCAGCTATGTGGAGCTCGAGGAACGCGCGATGAGCGAACACGCCGAGGAAGAACACCGCTGGCAGCGCTATCTCGAGACTGGCGTCTGCCATTCGATCAATGACCTGCGGGGGCAAGCTACGCCAGCTGAGGGCCTCTATCAACCCGGTTTGATGCGGGGCTTTGAGCGTCGGGTGGCCGTTCTCAGTGGATCGGGCGGTGGCGGTCCCTACGCGGCGGTGTTCTTTGTGCGCGGTCTCGGGGTCATGCCGTCTCCGCCCTTCGGATCTGGACGAGCCTTCGGATGTTGTAGGCGATGTTTGCGATGCCAATCTTCGTTTTCGCTCGCGCCAGACCGATGGTGCGGATCGTCAGCGCCATGGCCTGCTTCTGGACGGCGAAGACATGCTCAACCGGGGCGCGGTGCTTGGGGCGGGTGGCATTGCCACGGCGGATATGGGGCGGCATCGGCTTGCCCGGTCGCCGCCGACGGTGGATGTGGCTGACGAGGCCGACCCGGTCCACGAACGCCTCGTTCTTCTTCGAACGGTAAGCGCTGTCGGCCCAGACGCTCGAGCCGTTGTTGGCGATGACGAGGGACCTCCCGGCCTCGTCATCGCCAACAACGGCGCAGAGGCGCACCGCGCAACCCCGCTCGGCAGGACCAAGCGCGACGTTCAGAGCAACCCCTCCTGGTCTTTGCTCGATCCGACCTGGAACGTCATCTCCGGCCCGCACAGGTCCATCGGCTCGGCCGATGATGTCCCAGTGCGCACCGCCGACACAGTTGAAATCAGTCACTGGCCCGGTCATTCCACAGCTCATGGCAGTGCGGCTCGACTGAACCACAAATCGCTCCGCCTTCTGACGTGATTGGTGACTGGAAACAGTCCCGCACACAAGCGAGTTCCACCCCCCACACTGGATGCAGGCGCAGTCAGAGCACGCCGAGCCGCCAGCTTCTCAAGCGGTGCGCAGACGCAACACTGGCTACCGACGCATCTGAAGACATCTCTCGTGTCCCGCTTGAAGGGTCTGGACCGATCCGCCCCCCTGTTTGAGGGCCGTGTTTCCGGGCACGCGACCATGAGACCAACGAACGGCGACCGCTGGGAGCGTGGCACCATCTCGACTTGGACGCGCGCAATCCTTCTCTTGCAAAGGCTCTGAATGATGTGCTGCATGTCCGCGGGCGAGTTAACTGGCGTCACCTAACCGGCCGGTGCGGGTGGAGCGGTTCTGCGGGCCAGGATCCAAAGACTTGTGAGCCACCCCCCTCAGTCAACGAGCGAAACGGCCGAGCCGACTCAGTCTTTGCTCTGAACCTGGCAAATCGAGGTCGGCGACGGCTTGTCTTTCTCAGTCAAGATTCCAAGGTTTGCCGCCAATGCGGCAATGTCCTTCGCATTCTCATGGCAAAGCGTCGAGGGATCCGGCGGCGGCCGGCAAAGGCGTTCGAGCCGTTTTTCAAGTGCATGCCGCTCTTCGTCGGGCAGCCCTTGCGCCATGCCCGAGATCACGCCCGCATCACGGCACATGCGGTTGAAATTGCGAGCCGACAGCATCCACGACAGCGGATATCCATTGTCTTCGCTCGACTCGAGCCGCGCGAGATGCAGTGACACCGGCGGGTAAGGCGCCGCCCCAGCTGTCCAGCGGAATCGATCCATGGCGAGCTCTTTCGAGCGCACGGTTCGCGCCCGCCAGGAGAAAAAGAAGGCTTGCACAGGCGACAGGACCTCACCCATCGGCAACGCACCGTCGCCGAGCGGGGTCGGCGCGTCGCCATCCTCGAACCCGATCACAAGCATACCGATCCGTGTCGGCTCCGGATGGCCCTTTTGCCACGCTTTAGGCGGCGCTAGAATCGCATCTATGACGTCGCGCGCGGTTTCGATGCCCGAGTTCTCGAAGGCGCCGCCATCGATCACATGCGGACTGGGACAGCCTGCGCCCTCAGCACCGGGAATCCGTCCAGGCGGCATCACCGCAGGAAACCGTGCGCTGAGAACCATTGCGGCCTGAACCGTCGGGCTGACGAGCAAGCGACCATTACCACCTTGGTCGCAGCTGTGAGCGAGCATGCCTGTTGTGGCCGGCCGCTCACCGATCCGGATTTCGCGGAAGGGAGACAGGACGAGCCGCTGGCCTGTCGAGACGTCGGCAGTGTTGAGCACGAGCGCGGGGATATCGCGCTCGGGACGCCAGCTGGTCGCAATCCCGCTGTCGAAGAGCAGCGGGCCATCCCCAGCGCCGAAGGCCGCATCCCGCCAGGCATCCAGGCCGATCCAAAGCGTGTCCTCCATGGCGGCGGAGCGGTCGATGCTGCTGAAGCGGCCGAGCAGCCCGTTACCGATAAGGCCCAAGGGCGGCACATCAGCGGCGAGATCCGTAAAGAAGAGCCGCCCGCCAAGGGGGGAGAGGATGTCCTGGCGCAGCACCCAGTTTACTGCGGAGACGGTTCGCATTGGATCGCGACAGATCTCAGGGTCGGCGGGCGTCCCTTTGCAGCCCTCTAGCAGCTCGAGCGCCGCCGCGAAAACACCCGCGCCGACCGATCCGCCCGAGATCGTGCTCATGGCAAAGAGACAGCGGCTGAACCGGATCCCCGCCGCGCGGCTGGTATCTTCAATCTGTGCCAACGTGCTGGCCGCGTGATAGGCAGCGTAGTGCCCGCCCCCCTGTGCCGTCGCGATCACCACAGTTCCATTGCAGTCCGCCGACCGCTCTGCAGTCCACCAGGCTCGGAAACCGGCCTTCACCGACGCTTGCTCCTCCGGCACGGTTGCTTCGCCGAGGGCAACACTGCGCACCAAATGATGCTCGTTCCAGTCAAAGCCGGAGACGATCACTGAGACCGCGACGATCGCGCCAAAGACCGGCAGTCCCCACGCGCGGCTGAGTGCGCTTAACAGCGCCGCAAGTCCGGTAAAGAGTGCAGCGAAGAGGCCGAGCAGCGCAATGGGACCCGCAATCTGGGACGGCATTGGCCAACCGGTCTTTGCCGCAATTTCGTGGTCGAGACCGTAGAAGAAGACCACCATTCCCAGGAAGCAGGCCGCGTAACACAGACCCAACTTGGTGAGCCGGCTCCTCTCCCTGTCCCAAAGATCACGGTTCCGGACCGCGACACGCACGGCGTTAAACGCCGCTCGCGTCGCCAAAACGATAAGGACGAGGAGCGCAACGGCGCTCAATGTGACCTCCGGGATCCAACCGCCTCTCGCCTCATCGAAGCGGCGGATGGCGGCGCTCAGCGACACGACCGCGTCGGTAGCGGTTGGATAGAGTGATGTGACCATCCCGCCGACGGACAGCAAGACCCCGACATGCCAGCCAAAGGTCGAGCCCGTTGCACCGGGCACGGCCCACAGGAAGGAAATGATGAGCCCTCCAATCCCACCGACGAGCAGCGCATTGGCAACGACCAGCGCCTGATCCCGCGTGTAATCCTCGGCAGCGCTTGGAAGATGCGCGAGCCATGGCAACAACCCAGCCAACGCAAGTCCCGCGACGAAGATCGCGGTCGTGCGCAGCGTGAGAAACCTAACATCTCCCTTATGTCGAAGAACTTGGCGCAAGAGCGTCGCAAAGAGTATGCCCGCCGCCGCGATCCCGAGCGCCGAGAGCACCAAGACTTCGTCGCGGATAGCGATTGAAATCGTCTCATTTGGCGCGAAGTAATCCAGCGTGAGCGTCTTATAGTGGACCGCTCGCATAGACCCGCCGATCAGTCCGAGTGCAGGCAACAGGCCAACAAGACGCGGCAGCCACAGTTCGACCGCTTTCCCAAAGCGGCTGCCCCAGCCCTCTTCCCCCTCGGGGTCTTCAGTCTTCAGCCTTTCATCCGGGCCGTCGTCAAGCAGATTCAGCCGCGAGAAGTACCAAAGCTGTCGACACGCGAAGTACAGCCCGACTGCCGACAGAACCACACGGACGATCGGCAGCAAAAAGTTGCTCTCTGGAGACCTTGCTGACGACAAGACGTCAATCGCCATCGCGGCGTAGATCTCGTGGAACTGGTCGAAGCGCCAGAGGATCATGGTCAGAACGATCGAGATCACTGCAGGGATGGCGATGCGTGACCAGACAAAGCCACTTGCTCTGAGAAAGTGGGAAAGGTTATTCTGTAAATCGCGGACGGCCATTGGACTTAAACTCACTGGCATCGCAGCGGGCACCGCTGGCTCAGCGCCAGGTTGTCACCGTGCAGTTGTTGCCCGCAACACGGTTCGCACGGGCGTTGAACACGGGAAAGAATTCGAGACTGGTCAGTTCCTCGATGACGTCGAGGGAGACACGCCAGCGTTCAAGATATTCGTCAGAGGTCTCGTCGCCCCGGAAGGGCGTGTGATCCTCATTCGACAACACGAACCCAAACCGCCGGTCGTTGCTGGGATCGAAGACAATCTTGAAGAGACCGGAGGGGACATCGATGCCCTTGAGGCACGCGGCGGAGGGGGTCTTGTCGCTCGCATTGCAAAGCTCGCGCTTGCCGAGCTTGGAGAGACCGGCGAGGATCACGTCCTGACCGCAGCCGTTGCGCGCTCTGGAGATTACCGTCTCTGCGCCGTCTGGGCGAAGAGGGACGGGACCGGTGATGACGTAGATCTCATCGCGCAGCGTCGCGAGTTTCTTCACTCGGTTCTCAAGTGTCGACCAGATCGCCCCGTTAAATCCGTTCTGAACCTGGGGCACGGCGTTAGAGAACCGAAAGGTCTGCCGCATCCAGGCTTCGCTGCACTTGAAGTCGCTCGAGGCAGCCATGTGCCCCCTAGAATAGCCACTGTTCTTGTATTCTTCGTCCTTAACCGTATCGATCGAGGGATCGATGTTGGCGTCGTGGCGCCACTTCTCGCTCTTTGGCCGCTTGTGATCGCCGGTGACGATCGCCGGTGTCAGTCGCTCAACCACCCAGATCGGACCGCGCGCGGGTTCGCTGAACTGAGCACAAAACCGGTCCTGGCAGATCACGTCGAGGTCCTGTGGCACCACCACGTCGTTGTGGTAGATCGGCAGTCCTATCGCCGCCTCGATCTCCGCTTGAACCGACGGGCTGACGGTCGCTTCGCAATCATGGGGGTCTGCCACAGCGGCGCCGGCGAGGCTTGCCATTAGCCCTGCCATCGGGGCGGTGATACGGTTCATGACGGCTCCACGGGAGCATCGCTGCGCGCGCCTTTTCCGTCCTTCTTGGGCTTTCCGGTTTTGTCTCCATGGCCAACGGCTTTCGAGACGATAAAGCTGCCGCCGCTCAACCCGATAAGGATCAGCACGTTCTCCGGGATCTTGACGAAAGCGCCCGCCTCAATAGAGAGCATAAGGAACAGCCCCGCCACAACGAAGGTAAAGATCAGAAACTGAAAGCGCGAGAGGCTCGCCTTTGGCCTGCCGTCGATGTCGGCTTCCCCCTGCGGCTCCGACACAATGCCGTAGAGATCGATCCGCCCTTCGACGATCTGCCAAAGGACCGCCGCGGCGAACGCAATGATAATGGCTCCGAAAGCTGTGAACCCGATCAGCGCGATGTCGCCCGGGGTCGCTCCCCGATGCACGGCATAGCTCGCAAGTGCTGTGACACCGCCAACGAAGCCGAAGATAAACAACAGGTGGAGCCGCCGCTCTTCCTTCTCGGTACGATTTTCATCAGGCATCCCGATCTCCCATAAGCAAGAGGAAGCGCCAAGTTTTAGCGCTGAGATAGGTGGCCTGCGTTCCGCCCAAGAGCGTCAGCAGGTCGACAGAAATATCAGGCATGGCATAGACCCCGTTTTGTTCGGGCAACGCCGACAGCGGGGTCGTGATCGTCTTTAAGGTGTAATAGAATGCGACTGCCAGTGTCGCCGTGAGCAGAAGCGCTCGCTCCGGGTCGGCCCGCCCGCCTGGTGTCGCCGACATAAGGCCCGTGACATTGATTCTCCCCTGCATCATGCGCACAGCGAATAGGCCGACGATCACCATGAGCCAACCGACAAGAGCGAGACGAACGAGATCTGAAATCAGCGAATGATCCAATGTTCGCTCTCCAAGCCTACGGCACCCAAATAGACCGCTCTGGGACGAAGAAAATCCAAAAGGACAACCTCAAGGCGCTACAACTTCTAGGGCGATTCCAAGTCTGCTCAGGTTATCATAGATAATGCGCGCAAAAAACCCACCCCACTTTGCGCATACATAAACTAACCAACACACAAACCGCGACCGATAGATACGAAAAGGCGAATACTTCCCAGAACCCGGAGGCACACGGCCCCAAAGTCTGCTCTTCGCCTACATACAGCACACTGCGATCGCATTGCGCGCTGTATACTTATTAAGCCTGCGGACCCATTGACTACAGCAGGCCTGCGGGGTGAACTGGCGAGCTCAGGTGCCCCAGAGCTCACCATGGGCGTAGACGGGTCAGCGTGCGCCTATGCGGCGGGTCTCGCCGTCAAAGGTCGGAACCGACAGCACAAACGGATCGGTGGTATAGCCGAGCGCCTGTTCCTCTAGAATTCCGATGGCGATTTCCTCGCCCATACGCACGCTGTCGTAGTAGTCGGTGAAGTAATGGACGCCCGCCATATTTCGGCCAATGGAGATATTGGCTGCCAGCTTGTTCAGCTCGCCCTCAAGTGTGAGCAGCGGCGGTTTGGGGCTTTCCACCAGCGTCTCGCCCGTGCCACCAGACCCGAGATCGGACACATAAGCGACGGGTGTGTCGTTTGTATCGAAGCGCTTGAAGACCGCTTCCCCCCCACCCTTGGGTTTCACGAAAACGGTGTCTGTGTCGAAGAACGCCTTGAGGACGGTGACGCAGGCGCCTGCAACGGTCGCATGCCCTGCGCCATAGGCCGGGTGCATGGGCGAGCCCTCCGCAAACGCCATTGGTAGGAAATGCGTTTTCTGTCCCGTGGCGGTATTATTCAGGTCTTCAATGCCCTTCAGCGTGTCGCTCAGATCGCCCGCCATATCGGCGAACTTGCCCGCCAACTCTGGGAACTCGCCCTTGATCTGATTTGCACAGGCAATGCGGCCAGCCAGCGTCTCGGGCCGCAGCCGGATATGAACATTGAACTTCTGGTAACGCACGGCTTTGAGCGCACGGGTCGCAACTTCGGTCACCAAGCTGAGGATGTGGGGCCCGCCGAACAACGCAAAGCCGCCCGCGTTCAGTGAGGGCCACGCGCCGCTCGGGTCGCGGAGGACCGGCTTGCCGCCGTCGACGAAGCGGCCCTGACCCGAGAGTTGAGCGAAGCCGGGGTCGAAGGGCGCGGGCATGCCAAGCAAGATGAGCGCGGCGTTCAGATAGGCCTCGTAGAGCGCATCAAAATGGACATAGGTGGCGAGGTCCCGCGGCGTCGAGATGAAACGCGTGCCGCAGGTGTAGCTTTGCTGCTCGGAGGGGACGAAACCGCGTTGTACGCGCAGCCAGTCCTCCTTCTTTTGCATGAAGTCTTTCTTGGGCGTGGCAACGGCGGTCTTCTGGTCGATCGTGATGGTGCCATACTGAATACGCCCCGCCTGGACACCCGAGACGCCGGCAGGGTTGCCGCTGTTGGGACTGCCGATCAGCATGAATTGCGAGAGATAGGGGCCAACTTCGACCCCCGGCGAGGCTCCTCGGAAGACGGTTTGGCGATCGACCTCGCCTTTGCTGTCAGTCAGGCGCGGCCGGCCCGGGAAGCCCTCTTTGGTGTAGTCGAGCTTGTTGAGACTGCTGGCGGCCTTCTTGACGGGGTTATTGCCATTGCCCGCCGCGAACTCCGTAAACGGCACGTCGCGCAGGACGGCGAGTTCATAGACCTCAGCCATCTCATAGGTAAGCTCCGATGACCCCAGAGCGGGTGCCGGTGGCATCGTCAGGGCTTGCGGGTCTGGCCCTTCGAGTTCGAAGACCACCCCGGCCGTGGGCGCCTCCCAAAGGCGACGCTCCTCGTCGATTGGGACTGGCACGTTCTCCGTGAAGTCGCGGATGAACCCGTTGTCGATCGCAGCGCGGAACGCGACGAAATCCGCCGAGTTCGACAAGAGCCCGGTCGTGGCGTCGTGCTGAAGACCTTTGGTAAAGCTCATGGCATAGCGCTGACCCGCGTAGCGCTGCTCGTCACTGTTGGCGAGGTGCTGTGGATGCGGGCGGGATGCGGCGAGGTCAGCCGCGTCCTTACGGAAACTCAAAGCAGCTTGGCGACGGCTTTGTGTCATGAAAGACATCTCCTGAGATAACGGTCCAAGGATTACCGGCTCTGATTGCCGCTCTCACACCGACCCAGTCTGTGAGAAATGCTACAATTTTCGACATTGTTGACACCGCCCCCCAACCTTTCGGGCCCGGCGCCCAGGCTGGGGTTGGCCGTGCCGACATCCCGCATAGCAGAGCGTCAGGGCGGCGAGCGGAAGATCCAGAACAGTGCCCGCCATCCTTAGAGTATCCGTGATGGTCAAGCATCTCTGGATTGCCAGAGTCTGTCCTGCCTGAGCAGGGTGTTGGCTAGGAGCAG
>JBCBYB010000076.1:0-12207 GCA_039816045.1 Pseudomonadota bacterium | reverse complement strand
GGCGCGCCGACCCTGACGCCATCATCGCCGCGAGAAACAGGGGGTTCCAAACGTTGGAATCAATCCACTAGGTGCTTCATTGTTCGCTACTCTGGATTTCGCATGGTCGCGTCGTCGTCAACTCGCTCGGACTGTTGGAGAGTTTGATTTCACCGCAGATCCGCCTCGGCCACGTCGATCTGAGCCAAGAGCTCATCACAGCGTTCGGTCTGATAGTCTGACCCCTCGACAAAGAAGCCACGTGCGCGGGTCACGTGCGTTCGTGCCTCAGCCAGGAAGGCCGGATCGGGATCAAGTTGATACCGCGCCAATGCCAGATCGGCGATGTTCCATTGAATTTGCGCCCACCGGAACGGAGCGTCCTTTTCAAATGCAAGATCTTCGCAGGCAGCATAGCCATCGCGGGCCTCTCGCAGTTTAGCCGGGTCTTTGGTGACGGCGCCCAACCATCGCTGGGTAAGGGCCTCGTTATTTTGAGTTGTCTTCCAATCGAGCGGATCTGCTTCCTTGTTTTTGAGGGCAAGGCATTCGAGCAGCGCCTCCTCCGCCTCGTGAAGCGTGCCTGCATCTTTGGCCAACTGACCCGATAACCTTAGTAGATTCCCCAAGTTGTCTAGGTAATGCTTCGTATTGGTCGATCTGCTCAGCTGTCCAACCCTGAGCGCTGCCCGGGCGGTGGCAATCCCTTGCTCCATCAAAGCCGGGTCCTTCTGGCGTTCGCCTATCTCACTAAGAACCGTACCGAGACTTTGCTGACAGGAGGCCCAGTTCTCTGGCTCTTTCGTCTTGCTGGATTTCTTCACAGCCGCAGCAAATGCGCGCCGTGCCTCATCCGTGTGCCGATCCCCAGTGGACCGTTCCGCCAGACGAAAGTGCGACCAACCAAGGCTAAAGAGCGCGCGTGCAGCAATCGGCTTTTTGGCCTTTACCCTGCCATAGTTTCCCTGTGCCAGCGCCAGCGCGACCTGCAAGGAAAAAATGTCACCGGACTTGTCGCCTTCCTGCATCCATTGAATGGCCTTGGCATCCACGTCTAGAAACAACTGTCCTTGCGGGAATTCGCGCAGGTTTCGGGTGATCCGCTCGGCAGCCAGGTCGGGACGGTTGCGCAGGCGGTCCTGATTGAGTTCCTTTTCCAGTTGCAGTTCTGGCAGGCGTGCCAGCCGCTCTTTCTCCTCCCGCAGCCACTCTGCTTGCTGGGCGAGCTTGTCATGCGCCAGATCGAACTCGCCCTCGTTGTTCAGCGCATCGACTTCTTCCATCAGCGCGGCAAACTGCGCATCGGCGTTGCCGGCCAGTTGGGCGATACGTTCGCTGGCCTTCAATCTCTCCAATGCAGCTTCGACACTGCGATAGGCGGTCTCGCGATCCTTGTGGTCGCCTTCCGTGAAGTTGTTGGCCAGTTGGATCAGCAGGTCATCCGAGGCGACCCCTGCCTTCCCTTCACGGCGCAGACGTTCAATGACTCGGTCAGCGTCCCGTTCAGCTTCGGTCTCAAGGCTCTCGGCGGTTTCTTCTGCGTCCAGAAACTTGTCGATCCACGATTCATTAAGGTCCAGCGCAATACGGAACCGCCCGACGGTCCGGGCGTCCAGCGCATCTTTTCGACCTTTCTCGATCTTGGAGATGAAGGAGGCTCCGACGGGCGGGTCTATCTTTCCACCCAAGGACTTCTGGTCCCATCCCTTGAGGGTCCGGGCCCGTTTCACGGCCCTGCCAAAGTCCTTCAGAGTGTCCGGGTCAATTTTAGGCAAGTTCTATCAATCCAAGGAAAAGAAAGCCGATTCATTGCTTCCGCGGTCAACTTTGAGCGACAGCGCTGGCGAGGTCCACCCTCCATATTTGTCGTGTCCGGACAACGTCTGAAACCCAGGCGGGGCCTCGCCGCATTGCAGGAGACTATCCTATGATGTGGTACGTGCAATTCTTCATCGAATGGGCTGGCGCGATGCTGGCGCAAGAGTCGGTCTTGAATGCCGTGTTTGCGTGCATAGCGCTATGGGCTGCCTTTGGTCGGTCACCCCGAGCTTGTGCGGTGCTAACCGCACTGGTGCACCTCATCCTATTGATGTCGTAACCGATTGAGGGAGGGCAGGACTCGTTCTTGCCCTCCTGCCGTCAATCATCGCTATTAACTACATATCCTGACCGGTCACTGCCTGCTGACTGCGGTCTTTGCGATGACGAGCATCAATGCCTCACAACCCGCACAAATCACTCTTCCGGGCGGTCGTTTCCGACGGCAGCAAGCCGTCGACGGATCGTATGGTCGTCTATGCAACAGGCACAACAGATCTCGCCCGCAATGTATGTTTCGACATTAGTCAACACTTCGCAAGCGCAGCAAAAAGTGTGCAACGCGAACGCGCTAAGCACCGAAGTTAAAGATGGATGGTCGTAACGGGCCAGTAGCAGACGAAAAAGCGGGACGCTAAATGATTGATGACAACCAAAGCTGCTTACGGCGACAAAATCGCTTACAAGCGCAACTAAAATTGACATTCTAGGGATGCCGCAGAAAAAAGCTCCCCCAAGTCCTCACCATCCCAGCGCTTGGCGCCAGCCAAGAAGCAAGTATACTTAAGAAAACAACACTTACGCAGGGCTTATAATCCGCAAAAGTCAGCGATACTTTCACACTTATAAATTTGGAGACCGTCGCTCTACCAACTGAGCTACACCCCTGTATCCCTGACCGATCCTATTTGCGCATTGCAGGGCGTCCCGACAAGCGCTCATCTCCGTCAGCGTCGCCGGATTAGCGAGCCGGGCGGGGATTTGCAAGGGCCGTGAGCGGTCAAAGAGGCTTGAGCCGATGCGCCCGCAGCGCGGCGTAGGCGGGTCTGCAGGCCTCGACGATCCCGGTGAGCGCGGCCGGCACCTCAGGCGGCGGGCCCGAGGGCGCTTGAAACCCGGTGGATCGGTGCACCGACGCGTACCAATGCTGCGCCCACACCCCGTCGCTGGTCCGAGGCCCGGCTGGCCAGGCCAGCATCGCGGGATCGAATGGAACCTCAAGTGCCGCACAGAGGGACCTAAGCATTCCCTCGGGGTCTGCGAGCACATCATCCGCTTCGAGAACCGGCGGCGGTGTGCCATGTGTCTCCGCCACGCGCTCGAACAGCCGCGCCTGGACCTCATACCCGAGATCAGCCTCCGTCATCTCCGGCCATCCACGCGCGAAAGAGACAGCGACCCTCTCGGGCGCGCGGATGAGAAACGCATGGCGGCAGGCCGTCATCCAGTCGAGCGGTGCCTCCGCGACCATGTGCTGACACATGTGCTTCTGGTAGACGATGGGGGCGTCCGCGCGGCTGGCACATCGGGCTGCGACCAGCTGCCAGTCGGTCGGCTCGGCGGCGAGCACCGCCTCCCGCATCGGATGTGCGAGCCCCGTCTCAGCCAGATAACACCCGTAGAACGGCTCGTCCCAGACGGTGCAGTCCGCCCGGTTCTCCCACGCCCGCATCATCGCAGTGGAGATGTTGCGCGGCCCCGACCAGACCGCGACCCGCACCGTTTCGGTCTGGCTCAGCGGACCGGCGCTCCGCCCTGCGCAAAGGCCTCGGCGGGGGCCTGCGCGCGCCAGGTGTCGAAGGCGTCCAGAAGCCCCATTCGGTGGGCGATCAGAAATTCCCCTGCCTCTGAAACCTCCCCGAGCGGCCGCAGGGTCCCAGTGCCCGAGACGGGTCGGGCAAACGGGCTTGCGTTGGCGCCATAAAGCCGATCCATATTGATCGAGATTACGGTGTCCCGGAACGTAACCAAGCGATCGAGATAGGCGACCGCGCTCATCCGCTCACCACCGCTCTTGGCGTCGAGAGATTGTTGCGCCGCCAGGCATCCATCCGCCATGACGCCGATGAAGCTGCGTCGCTCCTCACGCTGGAGAAACCGCGCCCGGTTCTCATAGGTGGTGCAGGCTTTGGCGTAACTCGCGCGGGCTTCCGAGGAGAGCGGCGGGGCGTATCCGTCACCGCTCACAGCGGCAACCAGGAGAATAGCGATCACGGCGCTCAGTCGAATGTGCATGCCCATTGCCTCAGCTTGAAATCGAATTATGACAGAATTATTACACACCCCGCCGCAACGGTCATCACTTTTTGCAAACAGCACGAAAGCAAACGGAACGGGTTGGACCCGGATCCGGCGCCCAACGCGGTCTGAAGGGGTTCAGCGAGGGAAAAGCAGGTCGAGCAGTGCGTCCGCTGCATCCTCGGGAAGGCGGTGTCCCTCCGCGACCTCGGCGCGCATGGCGGGCAGGCGTGCCGAGAGCGACGGGTGGTCCGATAGACGCGCAAGAGCACCGACGGACAGCGCGCGCTCGAACGCCGAGACCGCCTGTTCTGCCCGGCGCGTCGTGTGGCTGCCCGATGCCCTGCGATGCGCATCCAAAGCGGCGATGCGCCCCCAGATTGTCTCCAGCCCTGCGCCCGTGACGGCAGACGCTGTCAGCGCCGCGGGCACGTCGTCGGGATCGCCCGCGCGCCGCCGCAACAGCCCGAGCGCGCCCTGGTAGTCCGCCCGTGTCGCCTTGGCGAGCGGCTCGAGCGCGCCGTCTGCCTTGTTGATCACGACGAAATCGGCGATCTCCATGATGCCGCGTTTGACACCCTGCAGCTCATCGCCGCCGCCCGGCGCCAGCAGCAGCAGGAAGATGTCCGTCATCTCCGAGACCAGCGTCTCGGACTGCCCGACGCCCACGGTCTCGACCAGGACGGTGTCGAAGCCTGCGGCCTCCACCAACAGCACCGTCTCGCGGGTGCGTCTGGCCACGCCGCCGAGGCTCTGTCCGCTGGGGGAGGGTCGGATATAGGCGTTGGGATGGCGGGCGAGCTGCTCCATCCGGGTCTTGTCACCCAGGATCGAGCCCCCCGATCGGCTGGAGCTCGGATCGACGGCGAGCACCGCAACCCGGCGCCCAGCCTCGGCCAGTTCCATGCCGAAACGCTCAATAAAGCTCGACTTGCCCACCCCGGGGGTGCCCGTCAGCCCGATGCGCAGCGCATCCGGAGCCCCGCCGCGCGCCAGGCTCTCGGTCAGCGCACGCGCCGCAGCACGGTGATCGGCGCGGGCACTTTCGACAAGGGTGATCGCCCGGGCCAGCGCGCGCCGCTCGCCTGCCTGGATCCCGCGCGCAAGATCCGCCACCTGTGCCGTGTCCGCCGCCGCCATCGCCACTCCTCTGGCCGCCGGACCCGGTCCGTGGCACCGTTGCAGGAAGGGCAGGATTACGAGAGGCGAGAGGAATGCGCAATTGCAGCGGCTGGGTAAGCGCCGCAACCTTAGCCACGGCAATCGCAGTGGCAAGCACTGCGACGGCTGCACCGCGGATCTACGACATGTACCTTGGCGGCTTCTGGCTCGGCGAACTGCAGGTCCAGGCCGAGCGCGAGGGGCAGCGCTACCGAGCCTCGGCCACACTCGGCACGCGCGGAGTTCTCGCTCTCTTCTACGGGTTTGCAATGGACGCCAAAGCCGTGGGCCGCGTCGGTCGCCACACCTGGAGGCCCAAGCGCTTTGTCGCTCAGACCCGCGACAGCCGCCGCGCTCAGGCGTTGGCGATGCGGTTCAATGGTCACCGTCCCGTCTCGGTCAAGGCCACCCCTCCGTTCAAGCCAAAGCCCTGGCAGGTCGAGCCCGCCGAGCAACGGGGCGCCACCGATCCGCTCTCCGCCTTCCTCGCCGCCGCGATGACGGCGCCGGGCACCGAGCCCTGCGGACGAGAGGCGGATGTCTTCGACGGACGCCGCCGCCACGGGGTGATGCTGCACGCCGCGGAACCGGAAGGGACCCTTCGGCGCTGCGAAGCGCTCTATCGCCGCGTCGCCGGGTTCAAGCCGAAGATGATGAAGAAGCCGGACTTCCCGTTCACCGTCTGGTATGCCCCGCGCCATGGCGGCGGCTGGGCCTTCCTGCGTGCCATGGGCGAGACCCCCTTCGGCACAGCGGTGTTGCGCCGGCGCTGAGGCTGGGCGGCTTGGTCTCGCCAGCGCGGCGCCTGACCGCTATCCCAGGTCCATGACCGAGCTTCTGTCGCCCTCCGGCCTGCCCATCGAGGATGCCCTGCCCGCTCTGATGGCGGCGCTGGATGCCGGCCCCAATGCTGTGCTTGTCGCCCCGCCCGGCGCCGGTAAGACCACAAGGGTCCCCTTGGCGCTCATGGAGGCGGCCTGGGCCCAGGGGCGTATCCTCATGCTGGAGCCCCGCCGGATTGCAGCGCGCGCCGCGGCGGAACGCATGGCCTCCCTTCTGGGCGAGCGTCCAGGCGGCCGCGTCGGCTACCGGATCCGCGGAGAAAGCCGCACAGGCCCCACAACCCGGATCGAGGTGGTGACCGAAGGCGTGCTCACGCGCATGCTCCAGAGCGACCCGGACCTGCCGGGCATCGCCGCCGTGATCTTCGACGAGGTCCACGAGCGCTCTCTGAACACCGATCTCGGTCTCGCACTCTGCCTTGAGGTTCAGGAAACCCTGCGACCGGCGCTGCGGTTGCTGGCGATGTCGGCCACACTCGACACGGACCGGTTCGCGACATTGCTGGGCGGGGCTCCGGTGGTCGAGAGCCAGGGTCGCATGCATCCGGTCGAGACCCGCTGGTTGGAGCGTCCGTGGAAGGCCGGCACCCGGGGCGGTCCTGCGCGGTATCCGGAGGCCGTGGCGGCACTGGTCAAGCAGGCGCTGGCAGAGACGCACGGCGACCTGCTCGTGTTCCTTCCGGGAGCCGGTGAGATCGCTCGGGTCGAGCGGCTCCTGGCAGCGGAGAACGGGCTGGTCGTTGCCCCGCTCTACGGGGCACTCCCCTTTGCGCGACAGCGCGCGGCCCTGGAGGCCGATCCGCAGGGGCGCCGCCGTGCGGTGCTCGCCACCGCGATCGCCGAGACCTCGCTGACGGTCGAGGGCGTGCGCGTGGTGGTGGACGGGGGCCTCGCCCGCCGAGCCCGCGTCAACCCGGTAACGGGTATGGGCCGTTTGGCCACCGCCCCAGTCAGCCGAGCAGAAGCCGAGCAACGCCGCGGCCGGGCGGGGCGTCTCGCGCCGGGCACATGCTATCGGCTTTGGACCCGGGCGGAGGAAGGGGCCCTGCCGGAGGCAGCCCCGCCCGAAATCCTGGAGGCCGATCTCGCCCCGCTTGCGCTCGAGCTCGCCGCCTGGGGTGCAGCGCCCGAGGATCTGCGCTTTCCCGATCCGCCGCCAGGACCTGCGATGGCGGAAGCGCGGGGCCTGCTCGCGGCCCTCGGGGCGCTCGATGACGATGGGCGGATTACGTCTCATGGCCGGCGGTTGGCCGCGCAGCCCGTGCATCCTCGCCTCGGGCACATGCTTGAGACGGCAGAGCAAGAGGGACTGGGGGCTGAGGCAGCGCTCATCGCCGCGGTGCTGACGGATCGAGATCCGATGGGGCCAGCGGCCGGCGTGGATCTAGGCAAACGGCTCACCGCACTCTCCGGGCGCGCTCCTCCCGATGCGGACCGGGGCGCGCAGGAGCGGATCCGGGCCGAAGCGCGGCGTCTTCATCCGGGGCGCGCCACACCGGAACGGCTGAGGGAGGCGGGGGGACTGCTGTCGCTCGCCTATCCCGACCGGGTGGGTCTGCGCCGGCCGGGCGACGCTCCGCGCTATCTTCTCTCCGGCGGTCGGGGTGCGGTGCTGCCCCCCGCGGACGCGCTCGCGGGCCAACGGCTTTTGGTGGCAGCGGAGCTCGAAGACAGCGGCCGCGAGGCCCGCATCCGCCTCGCCGCCCCCCTGTCAGAAGCCGATCTCCGCCAGCGCCACGCATCCGCCATCGCCTGGGTCGAGGAGGCCCGCTGGAACCCGCGGGAGACGCGGGTCAGCGCCCGCCGTCAGGAGCGCTTCGGTGCCCTCGCGCTCGCCGACCAGATCTGGCGGGACGCTCCCCCAGACGCCCTGGGGGCCGCCTTGGCCGATGGCGTCCGCGCCCGGGGGATCGCCGCGCTGGCCTGGGACAAGCGGGCCTTGCTACTGCGCGGGCGGATCGCCTGGTTGCGCACCGGAGGAGGCGCCCTCGCCGAACGCCTGCCCGACTGGAGCGATGCGGGGCTTTTGGCCGACCTGGAGACATGGCTTGTGCCCCATCTGGCCGGTCTCACGCAGATCGACGACATCCCGAAGGATCTGGGGCGCCTGCTGCGCGACACGCTTCCTTGGGCGCTTTCCCAGGAGATCGACCACGCGGCTCCGGAAGCCTTCGAGACCCCGCTCGGGACCCGCGTGCCCATAGATTATGCCCGTGCCGTGCCGACACTCTCCGTCCGCGTCCAGGAAATGTTCGGAACGACCCGCCATCCCAGCGCAGGCGCCCCCCCGGTTCCGCTCGCGGTAGAGCTGCTCTCGCCCGCCGGGCGCCCGGTGCAGGTGACCCGCGACCTGCCGGGCTTCTGGGCGGGCGAGGCCTATCGCGACATGGCAAAGGAGATGCGCGCCCGCTATCCGCGTCACCCCTGGCCCGAGGACCCCGCCGCAGCCCCCCCGACCCGGCGCACTAAACCACGCGGGCGCTGAGTGCTCGGCCCGGAACACCATAAGTTTCCCTTAGAACAGTCTGGGTTGGCGACTGCAGCGCCGCGCGCTAAGCAGGGGAAACGCGGCTTCATGGGTGGAGACGATGCGTATCTTGTGCATTTGCCTCGGCAATATCTGCCGCTCCCCGATGGCGGAGGGCGCCCTTCGACGTATGGCCGAGCAGACCGGTCTTGCCATCGAGGTCGACAGTGCCGGGACCGGGGCCTATCACATCGGCAATCCGCCCGACCCGCGAGGGCTCGAAGTGGCAGCGGCTCGCGGATACGACAACACCACCCAGCGCGCCCGACAGGTCGAGACCGCCGATTTCCAAACCTTTGATTTGCTCCTCGCCATGGATGCAAGCAACCTCGCCACCCTGAGGCGCCTCTGTCCACAAAACGCAGAGGCCGAACTTCGCCTGTTCCATCCGGACGGCCTCGACATCCCCGACCCCTACTACGGGGACATTCCGGACTATGAACACGCCCTGGACATGGTCGAGGAAAGCGCTCGCGCGCTGATCGCCACCCTGTCGAGATGACACACGACGCCACCCCCTCCCGCAGCCCGAGCCCCTGAACCATGCGACTTCTGTGCGCCGACTTCGGAAACATATGCCGCGGGCCCTTGGCCGAAGCGGTGCTGCGCCACCGCCTTGGAGCGGCCGGGGTCGAGGCAGGGGTCGAGAGTGCTGGGATCCGCATCGTCCAATCGGGCGATCCGCCGGACCCCCGGGCCATCGCAGCGGCAGAGCGCCGGGGATATGACCTCACGCGCATCCGGTGCGAGCCGCTGAGCGACAAGACCCTCACAGATTACGAGCGGGTCCTGGTGGTCGATCGCACGGTCTTCAGCGCGGTCGAGGCGACGATGCGGCATGCCAATGTCAAACTGCACCGTCTGCGCTTTCTTCACCCGGACGGAGTGGAGATCCCCGACCCCTTCGACGGCAATCGTGAGAGCTTCGAGCAGGCACTCGACCTGATAGAAGAGGCCGCCGAGGGGATCGTGACATCGCTTTCGAACAGGCCCTGGCCACAAAAGCCGCGATAGTGATCGGTTGTTGATCGAGAGACCGGGCGGCTCATGCCAATGCGTGACCCGGCCAGCGCATCAGACCGCGGGGTTCTCCGAAGCGTTCACGTGAACATCGAGCGCTTTGATACGGCTCACGTCTATTTTTGCATCGAGAACCGGGAAGGGACCACATCGTACTTGGCGCTTTTCTGGGTTTTTATTCAAATATTCAAAGTCTTGCCTTTATACATTGCCGGAACTGGGGAAATCACGCGCCGGCGTTGGCGATCCCCCTCTTTTGTGAACAGGAACCGCCCACGGGATCTCCGTTGGCCCGACCCGCTTCGGTCAGAGCGCCGCAGCCGCTTGACCTCGCTCTCAGACACACCATAAGCCATGGTATGAGCACGCAAAGCCACATCCGGAACTTCTCCATCGTCGCGCATATCGACCATGGAAAGTCGACCCTCGCCGACCGACTGATCCAGTCGACCGGCACCGTCACCGAACGCGAGATGAAGGACCAGCTGCTCGACAGCATGGACATCGAGCGCGAGCGCGGCATCACCATCAAGGCGCAGACGGTGCGGCTGATCTACACCGCCAAGGATGGGGTGGAGTACACCCTCAACCTGATCGACACACCGGGGCATGTGGATTTTGCCTATGAGGTGTCGCGCTCCATGCGCGCGGTGGAGGGGTCTCTCCTGGTGGTGGACGCCAGCCAAGGCGTCGAGGCGCAGACGCTTGCCAATGTCTACCAGGCGATCGATGCGGACCACGAGATCGTGCCGGTGCTCAACAAGATCGACCTGCCCGCCGCTGAGCCCGAACGGGTCGCCGAGCAGATCGAGGACGTGATCGGCATCGACGCCTCGGACGCCGTGATGATCTCTGCCAAAACCGGCCTCGGGATCGAAGACGTGCTGGAGGCCATTGTGACGCGCCTGCCGGCGCCGGAGGGCGAGCTGGACGCCCCGCTGAAGGCCATGCTGATCGACAGCTACTATGACGCCTATCTCGGGGTCGTGGTGCTGGTGCGCGTGATCGACGGCGTCTTGAAGAAGGGCGACCGGATCAAGATGATGGCGACCGGCGCCACCTATCCGGTCGACCGCGTCGGCGTATTCTCACCGGCCATGAACCTCACCGGAGAGCTGCGCCCGGGCGAAATCGGCTTCCTCACGGCGTCGATCAAGCAGGTCCGCGACACCCGCGTCGGCGACACCGTCACCCATGAGAAGAAGGGCTGCACAGAGGCCCTGCCCGGCTTCCAACCCGCCCAACCCGTTGTGTTCTGTGGGCTTTTCCCAGTCGACAGCGCTGAGTTCGAGAACCTCCGAGACGCCATCGAAAAGCTCGCGCTGAACGACGCCTCCTTCTCCCACGAGATGGAGACCTCCGCCGCCCTCGGTTTCGGCTTCCGCTGCGGGTTCCTGGGGTTGCTGCATCTCGAGGTGATCCGCGACCGGCTCGAGCGCGAGTACGATATCGACCTCATCACCACCGCGCCCTCGGTCGTCTACCACATCCACATGACCGACGGCTCGGAACACGAGATGCACAACCCCGCCGACATGCCCGATGTGGTCAAGATCGACCGCCTCGAGGAGCCCTGGATCAAGGCCACCATCCTGGTCCCGGACGAGTTCCTCGGCGATGTGCTGAAGCTCTGCCAGGAGCGCCGCGGCATCCAGCTCGACCTCACCTATGCGGGCACCCGCGCCATGGTCGTCTACCGCCTGCCGCTCAACGAAGTGGTCTTCGATTTCTACGACCGGCTGAAGAGCGTGACCAAGGGATATGCCAGCTTCGACTATGCCATGGACGGCTATGAGGCCGGAAACCTCGTTAAAATGCAGATCCTTGTGAACGAGGAGCCGGTGGACGCGCTCTCCACCATCGTGCACCGGGAGAAGGCGGAGGTCCGCGGCCGCGCCATGTGCGAAAAGCTGAAGGAGCTCATCCCCCAGCACATGTTCAAGGTGCCGATCCAGGCGGCTATCGGTGGGCGGGTGATCGCGCGCGAGACCATCTCGGCGCTGAGGAAAGACGTGACGGCCAAATGCTATGGCGGCGACGCGACCCGAAAGCGCAAGTTGCTAGACAAACAGAAAGCTGGTAAAAAGAAGATGCGGCAGTTCGGCCGCGTCGACATCCCGCAGGAAGCTTTTATCAATGCGTTGAAGATGGATGGCTAAAAATTGAAATCGAACGATGTATTTAAGCCAAACGGAATCCCGTCAGTAACTTATGTTGACAGGAGAGAAATTAATATTGAGGAGGCTTTAAAAGACGCATTAGGCGTTGACAATATTGTTATATCAGTATCTGGGCCATCAAAATCTGGGAAAACTGTTCTTGTGAATAGAGTCATTGAGTCTGATAATTTGATAACAATATCTGGCGCCGCTATTAAATCAGCAGATCAGATATGGTCGAACGTTCTTGCGTGGATGGAGACACCCGTAGCCAAATCTCAAACCACAGGATTGACTACTGGAGGGGCTTTATCGCTCGATGGTGGAGGAAAAATTGGACTTCCCCTGATAGCCGAGTCCTCAGCACGCGCATCGGTAGAAGCAAGCGCCTCAAAGGGTTTTACAGCAACATCACTTCATTTAGACAACCACTTTGCCCAGGTTGTTAAAGAAATTGGAGAGA
>JBCBYB010000075.1:0-12307 GCA_039816045.1 Pseudomonadota bacterium | reverse complement strand
GGCGCTCGGCATGAGGACACCAGCCGCAGCCTTCGAATTAGCGGCATAACCTGGGCAGATTCCGCTGGGTCGATACAGCATCGCGATGGCCGGCATACGGGCCCGGAAGATCGCGGCGTCGATCTCGTCGGGCGCCATCTCATCGGTCATTGCGCCACGCTCCAGCGAACGACGAGCAGAGGGCGATCCCGTGTACACGGGATGCCCGAAAACGGACGCGCGTGCCGCTGTTTCATTCTTTTGCCCCTGTTCGATTGGCGCGTCTTTCCGCTGCCGAGTGCAAATTGCTGACAGGAAGATTCGCGACGTGTTAAGTGACGGTAGTCACAGATTTCCAAGGGAACTGACGGTTTGAAGCGACGCCATTGATTGTCGTTTCCGCTACGATGGCACTTTGCCACTGCGTCGCTGATCGCCAATGCTCTGGCTCAAAGAAGAACTGGACGAAACAGTCCACTTAACGCTTTGTTTAAATTAATGGATTTCTCTAAACTCATCACTAGAAGCAATTACTGCCGTTTATACCTTGTTTTGGTTTTTGGTCGCACTGCCTGGGATCACATGATGCGCCTGATACGCACCCGAAGCAGGCAAAGACACTCCGCTTGTGGTTAGGTGTGTTTTGAGCTTATCAGAGTTTGGTACAAAATCATGTGCCATTGTCATTATATCTCCGTTGTCAGCACGTGGCTGAAATCTTTCTCAATGAGGTGGCGCCTCTCTATCCAGAAGATTAGATCGCCAAGCACTGTATCAACCACCCTGTCCCCAGATTGGGAAATAAATAATAGCAAAATCATTTCGCTATTTATATCTTCAGGGAATCCAAGTGTTTCAGATCCAAGAAAATAGTGGTAATAATCTACGCCGGTTAAGCGGACGTTATTTTCCAGGCTTTCCCCATTAGCAATTACTGTACAGGAATGTTGCTCCGTGAAGGTGTCATAGACCAAGAAGGACAGGTTCCACCGCGGAGGGAGGGGCCCACGATGTTGCCAGCCAGAGCGAACGGCTTTCATGTCAGCGAAGGTTACCGGCGGCATGTCGCGCGGCGCGCACTGTGACACATCATCGTCGACATAGATGACCTTTGCGCATCCGGGATACGGGCCGTTGTGCGGAAAGACCATGTCGGCGAAGAAGAACAGTGTGCCTGTGCGTGGCATCTCGGGGCATGAGGCGAGCCAGGGCACATGGGCGAGGTTAAGCTGGGCAAAGAAGTGCAGCGGCACGTCCTCGAAGATCTCGCCGTTGTGCATGAAGTGAGGCCAAGGGATCTCCGCGGGCAGCGTGGGCTTGCCGCTGAGCCAGCAGCCGGGCGCGCCAGGGTCGTCTGGCTTCTCCGTGGGCACCAGCATGACGGCGGGCCGGCGCGCGCGCTCAACAACGAATGCGCGCTCCAGTGGCGTCCACTCGGCCTCCGGCTTGCGAACGATCTCGGCGTGGATCTCGTCGGGGGTCATGCCTGCATCGGACGTCAGCCCTTCTTGAGACAGCGCCGGCCCAAAAGCTCTGCGATCTGGACGGCGTTCAGTGCCGCGCCCTTGCGCAGATTGTCTGACACGATCCACATGGCGAGGCCGTTCTCGACCGTGATGTCCTCGCGGATGCGGCTGACATAGGTTGCAAAGTCGCCCGCACACTCCACTGGTGTGGCGTAGCCGCCGTCCTCGCGCTTATCCAAGACCATGACGCCCGGGGCCTGGCGCAAGATCTCACGCGCCTCTTCTGCATCCAGCGGCTCCTCGAACTCAATGTTGACGGATTCGGAGTGGCCGACCATCACCGGCACGCGGACGCAAGTCGCCGCGACCTTGATCTTCGGGTCAACGATCTTCTTGGTTTCGACGACCATTTTCCACTCTTCCTTGGTGGAGCCGTCCTCCATGAACACATCGATCTGCGGGATCACGTTGAAGGCAATCTGCTTCTGGAATTTCGAAGGCTCATGCTCCTGCCCGGGCACGTAGAGGCCCTTGGTCTGGAGCCAGAGCTCATCCATCCCGGCCTTCCCCGCGCCGCTAACCGACTGGTAGGTTGAAACCACCACGCGTGTGATCCGCGCCCGGTCGTGCAATGGCTTCAACGCCACCACCATCTGCGCCGTCGAGCAGTTGGGGTTCGCAATGATGTTGTGTCTGGCGTAGCCATCGACCGCGTCGGGGTTCACCTCCGGCACGATCAGCGGGATCTCGGGCTGGTAGCGGTAGAGCGAGGAATTATCGATCACAACAGCGCCAGCTTTTGCGGCCCGCGGGCCATAGGTTTTCGTCGGACCGGAGCCAATCGCGAACAGCGCGATGTCCGTTCCATCGAAGTCGAACTGATCGAGATCTTTAGTCTTGAGTGTCTCGTCGCCAAAGCTCACTTCCGTGCCCAGCGACCCGCGCGAAGCAAGTGCAACGACCTCATCGGCGGGGAACTCCCGCTCGGCGAGGATGGCGAGCATTTCGCGGCCCACACTTCCGGTGGCGCCCGCGACGGCGACTCGGTAACCCATGATCCTTCCTTTCGATTTCGGCAGGGGCCGTCTAGCTGCTTTGATCCGGCTTTGAAAGAGCGCGCCACCGCGACGCGCTAAGGGATGTGGCGGCGTTGCGCTCACGACCCATTCGCGGGGAGAACGCGCCGTGGCGTCTTGGCGCATCCGGTGGGCCGTGCGTCGATGCGACAGTTCCGCTAAAATCTTACGGGTTGGGAGAGTGAGAGAAGGGCGTCCCTTGGTTGCAATCGCGGTCAGGCTGTTGATGGTTGTGGCCCTCGGCATCGCAGCAGTGCAGTTCTGGCTGTCGAACACCACGCCCCTGTCGCGCTGGAAGGGTGGCGGCTATGGTATGTACACCGAACCCCACGCGAATGATCGCACCGTTTGGGCTCTGATCGATCTGGACGAGGGTCGCGTGCCCGTCCGCCTGTTTCCGGTCAGTGCAAAGGCCACATCCCAGCCCTTGCCGACCGACACGCTGAGGAGCTTTCGCAAGGCCGAGCGGTTGGTTGACCGGCTCCGGTTCTACCCCAGGGACAGCCTTGCGACGACGATCGCCGCACACCTCTCGTCCCTGAACTGGGCCGCCGACACTCCCGGTCCCGTCGCTCCGCCCCAAGGATCTCTGCCCCGCAGTCTCGCGATCGAAGTGCACGAGTCCGGCTATGACATCTCTGAGCAACGGGCCATCTCGCGCACGATCTACACATGGACGTCCACAGGGGCCGGATCATGAACGCGGTCACCAACGCGATCCAAGACAAGCATCCGGCAGTCTTCCGCATCCTGGTTTTTGCCGCGCTTTTTGCCAATCTCGACGGTCCGTACGGCTCAGGCGGCTCGCTCGTCATGATGGCAATCGTGGTGTTCACCGGGCTGGCATTGCTCGCCGACAATCCTCGCGTCGGGGTGACGTTGTGGGGCATTGGCACCGCACTCTTGGTCTGGACGCTCATCCGCGGCTACGAGGGCTACGCGAACCACGGGTTCATTCTGATCTATTTCGCGGTGTTGATCACAATCACCTGGAACGTCACCGACAAAGAGGAGTACTGGAGGTACACGAGCAACTTCTGCTTTTTTATGCTTGCGCTGCTGATGGGCGTCGCGTTGCTGCATAAGCTCGCCTCCAGCTACTATATGTCCGGCGACTTGCTGGGTCACTTTCTGATCCAAGGAAATATCTACGGGAATCTCTCGACCTCGTTCGTGCCAGAGTTCTCGGAGTTTTCGCGACAGGCAGCCGATCTCCGCGCCGAGCTTCGGGAGGACTATGCCCTGTCCCAAGGTGCCGCCGTTGCCTTCACCGTTGCCAGTCCGACGATGTATATCCTCGCGATGGTGATGACCTACACCTCGCTCGCGATGCAGGCCTTGGTAGAACTCGCCATCCTGATGCGCCAGCGGATTGGCATATATCTCCACTACATCATCTTCGTCTTTGTTCTGATGGTATATTCCCTGCGGCACGAGAACGTGTTTCTCAGTCTGAACTGCATCATGGGATACGCGCTGACGGATGAACGGTCGGCGCGCATGCGTGTCCCTTACGTAATCCTGATTGGCTGGCTGCTGGTGAGCTACATCTTCGGCATCCGGCCCCTGATGTTTCGCTAGGCGAGCATCCCAAATGCTTGCAGGCGGCACCTATGCGACCTACGGTCCGCCCGAGTTCGCAACACTTGCGACAATGCGTTTTGGAGAGAGACCAATGACTGCCATCACCCGCCGCTTGAGTATCCTCCTATTGGCTCTTGTCTTGGCCGTTCCCGGTTCGGCCGAGGCCGCGTCCGGCGCCGAGATCGATGCTCAGGTCGATGCAGCGCTCGCGTCCCTTTATGAGCAAGAGCCGGAGGCAAAGGCACTTGGGGATAAGGCCGTGGCGATCCTCGTGTTTCCTGAGATCGTCAAGGGCGGGGTTCTGATCGGCGGGCAATACGGTGAAGGGGCCCTCCGGATCGGCGGGAAAACCCAGGGCTACTACAGCATCGCCTCTGCGTCCTTCGGGTTGCAGATCGGAGGCCAAACCTACGGCAGCGCGTTGTTCATCCTGACCGACCAAGGCCTGCAATATCTCAAGGACACGCGCGGCCTGGAACTCGGCGTCGGGCCTACGCTGGTCGGCGGTGACAAGGGCTGGTCCCGCTCGCTCGGCACGAGCGACATCCAAGGTGACATCGCACCGGTCTTTTTTGGGCAGAAGGGCCTGATGGCGGGCGGCGGCATCCAGGGCTCAAAGATCAGCCCCATCGAGCGCTGAGGGCCTTCAGCCGAACAGTCGCCGATAGGAGACAGCTTCAGCCACATGAGCGCGGCCGACTGCAGTCGCGCCGTCTAGATCCGCGCAGGTCCGGGCGACCCGTAGAACCCGGTGATAACCGCGTGCAGAAAGTCGGTAGCGCTCGGCAGCAGCCATCAGGATCTCGCGGCCCGGCGCATCGGGTGTCGCCACTTGATCAAGTTGCGCGCCCTCCAGTTCCGCATTGCAAGAAGATCCGTGCCCATTCACCCGGCTCGTCTGCATGGCCCGAGCCTCTGCAACCCGCCGCCCGACTCGCGCCGAACCGTCGCCATGGGGTTGGAGCGCCAAAACATCCGGTGTCACGGGCGGCATCTCGATGCGTATGTCGAAACGATCCATCAGCGGCCCCGAGAGCCGGGCCATATAATCCGCCCCGCATCGGGGTGCCCTGGAGCAGGCTCGCGACGGGTCCGTTAAGTAACCGCACCGGCAGGGGTTCATCGCTGCGACCAAGAGGAACCGGGCGGGATAGGACACATGCGCAGCAGCCCGGCTGACGGTGATCTCCCCCGTCTCCATGGGCTGGCGCAGGCTCTCCAGGACCGCGCGGTCGAACTCCGGCAACTCGTCGAGGAACAGCACACCTCGGTGCGCCAGGCTGATCTCGCCGGGCCGGGCCTGCGGACCCCCACCCGTGAGCGCCGGGCGCGAGGCACTGTGATGCGGTGCGCGATAGGGACGCTCGCGGGTCAGATGCGCCGCTCCCCCCGCTTCGCCTGCCAGAGATTGAACCGTCGCAACCTCGAGCGCTTCGGCGGGCGTGAGCGGTGGCAGGATCGACGTTATCCGCCGCGCGAGCATAGACTTGCCAGATCCCGGCTCTCCCACCATCAGGATGTGGTGCCCGCCAGCCGCAGCGACCTCGATTGCCCGCCGTGCGCTGTCCTGCCCTTTCACATCGATCAGATCGGCGTCAGTGCTGCGCGTCGCCACCGGTTCAGGGGCTGGGGCCGTGAGCGGACAACGCCCGGAGAAATGATTCATCAGATCGACCAAACCTTGCGGCGCAAGCACCTCACAGGCTCCGACCCAAGCAGCCTCCGCGCCACATTCTGACGGACAGATCAGTCCTTGGTCGTGCTCCGCCGCCATCAAGGCCGCAGGCAAGGCGCCTTGAACCGGGCGCAGCCGCCCATCGAGCCCGAGTTCGCCAAGCGCCACGTACCGACGCAGCTCCTCGTCCGAGATAACGTTCAGCGCCGCCATAAGTGCCAGTGCGATCGGTAGATCGAAATGTGACCCCGTCTTCGGCAGATCGGCTGGAGACAGGTTGATCGTAATCCTCTGCGGGGGCAGCGCCAGTCCGACCGCCGTCAGCGCCGCTCGCACGCGCTCTTTCGATTCGCTGATCGCCTTGTCCGGGAGCCCCACGAGGCCGAAAGCAGGAAGGCCAGGACTAAGCGCGCACTCAACCGTGACCGGCCGCGCATCCACGCCCCAAAACGCCACCGACCGCACCGCGCTGACCATTCGCCTGTCCTTCGGCTCTTGGCTTACAGGGGAGCGCCTGATGGGTTAATCTAAGGTTAACGGGTCGCTGCCACCACAAGAAAGGATCAACCTATGTTCCGCATCGCTGTTATTGCGGCCCTCGTCGCAGGAACCGCATCGGCCGGAGACGTGACCGTGGTCGCGGCAGAAGCCCAAGGATCCGCCAATGGCTGGCGCTTCGATGTCACGCTTGCCCACGAGGACACCGGCTGGGATCACTACACCGATGCTTGGCGGGTCGTTGGACCTGATGGCACGGTCTTCGGGACCCGCACGCTCTACCATCCGCATGTGGAAGAGCAGCCCTTCACCCGGTCTCTGTCGGGCGTGACTATTCCTGAAAGCGTGACCTCTGTGACCATCGAAGCGCATGACAGCGTCCACGGATGGTCTCCGCAGACGCTGGAGATCACGCTGCCTCGGTGAGAAGGCTCAGGCAAACGTCCAGAAGCCAGGCTCCGTCTCGGCCAGGGTCGCGATAAAGGCCGTCCCGGCGACGTTCTCAGGGCTTTCGGCAAAGGCCAGCAGCAGATCGTCGCGATCGAAGTCAGCTAGTCCGAGTTGGCCCTCCCAAAAACTGACGCCCGCCGGCTCGCCCGAACGCTCCAAGATGTTCTGATAAAGCACCTGGACAAACTCCCGGTCCGTGAGCTCGTCTGGATCGCCAAAGATGTCCTCAAACTCCCGGGAATCGACAAACGCCGATGCCAGCTCAAGTTCAGTCAATCCGGCTTCTCGCTGATCGATCCAGAAGTTCAGCCCTGCCAGATCGATGTTTCCGTCCCGATCAAGCGCAGCCTCATAGATCCGCGCAACGGTGCGAGCCTCTTCAACCGTCAGCGGTTCGACGCCCTCTCGCGGTCCTGCGAAGGTCGACAGATCGGATAGGGTATTCTCGAGCGCCGCTGGTCCGTCAGACACCGAAACGAAGTTGACGAGTTCAAAGTCCTCCAGCTCGAAGCTGTCGGGAAGATCCGTATCGTCAAATTCGGACAGATCAGTCGTCGCAAGCTCAATGGTCAGCTCACCAGAGGTGCCGTCGGTGTAGGTAAAGTCGCCTTCGAACACGATCGCGTCCCGCCGCGCGCCGCCGTTCTCGGGCACAACATTGTTGAACACGGTGATCTCGTACTGCGTCATCGGAGCGGTCAACGCATCGAGCGTAAACCGCCCGGTCGTCACGTAACTCGCAAAACCGTTCCCGGTCTGAAACGCGATCTGATCGGTGGAGTAATCAAACTCGCCGGTAAAGGTCCGGCTGCCTCCGAGAAAGTTGCCGCCGAAGATGACGGTCACGTCGTCCGGTTCCATCGCCCCAGTCCTCCATTCAACTCACGGTGGTACAGCAACCCGAATACCACGAGCGGGAAAGGAAGGCCATTGCCATGAGGCTCGGAGCCTAGATCTTGGACAAAGCTAAACCGCGGCGAAATCCCACTCTCCGGGAGACACCTCGGCCAGGGTCTCCACAAGCGGGGTGCCGGCGATGTTCTCCGGGCTGCCGGCGAAGGCGAGCAGGACATCAGCGCGATCGAAGTCGGGGCCTTCGAGAACCGCAGTCCAGAAGTTCACACCACCCACTTCCCCATCCCGGTCGAGCACATTGAGGTACATCACTTCGACAAAGGCACGATCGCTGAGGCTTTCGGGTGCACCAAAACTGTCCGCGAACTCGTTGCTGCCGATGAAGGCAAAGGCGAGATCCCGCTCCGACAGACCGTTCTCGCGCCCGTCGATCCAAAAGTTCAACCCTGGCGTGTCGATATTGCCGTCCCGGTCGAGCCCCGCCTCGTAGAGACGCGCAACGGTCTTCGCCTCGGCGACCGTGAGCCCTTGGCCGAGGCCCCCGTCGTCACCCCCGCCGTCGTCACCCCCACCGTCGCCGCCGTCGCCACCGTCGCCACCGTCGCCGCCGTCGCCGCCGTCGCCGCCATCATCACCGGAGAACTCGAACCGGTCGATAACGCCAGGCAAGATCCCATTCGGCACGAACGGTCCAACAACGACGATATCGTCAGTTTTGTCAAAATCGGCGTCGGAGATGCCAAGGCGGAGCCCTGCGTCCGCGGTGACGTCGCCGGTCGATTCGAGGCCCAATTGCAGAGACCCGCTCTCCGCTGGCCCGACCAATTCGAGCGAGATAAAGACCTCGTCATCGACAGCGTCGTCTTCGGTGAGATCGGCATTGTTGCCCGTGGTAAGCGTTCCACCGGCGGTATAGTTCACTCCGTCGATTGTGAGCGTGCCATCCACCCGGAAGAAGGCCTCGCCTGGGCCTATTTCCTCATCCTCCAGTGGCATGCTCGCGTCATAGTCAAGCGAGCCGTCAAGCGTCAGACCGCCCTCTAGCGAAGCCGAGAGGAGAAGCGACTGCGGCCCCGTCGCCGGCACACCACCGGTACCGTCATCGGGATCGTCACCGCGATCATCACCGTCACCGCCATCGCCAGAGCCGTCGCCAGAGCCGTCATCGCCCGAACCGCCACCACCACCTCCACCAGAGTCGTCGCCACCCGAGACGGTGAAGCTCGAAAGCTCGATGGCCTGTAGGACGTTGCCATCAAGGACGGAGACGACCGGTGCCAAGTCATCCTCGCTGAGATCGGCGAGCGACGTCGTCGGGTCGAGCACGCCACCGTCGATGATCTCGCGCTCAGATAAAAAGATGGCGGTCACCAGAAGTGGATCAGCCTCATCCCCCAATTGAGAGGTGATGAAGAAGGTGTCCTCGACCATGTTGGGGGTTCCATCCTCGAGCGACAGAAGGGACCCCTCTGGCACATCGAGAACCTGGCCAGAAATGGTGTAGGTTCCATCAAGTTCGAACAAAACCGTGCCCGGTATGCTCTCGTCCCCCGAGGCCGGGTCATAGGACAACATCGCGATAAAAGGGGTCTGCGTGAAAAGGTCAGATCCCTCAAATGCCAGCGTGACACGCTCCATCGAAAAACTCCTTGCTGGAAAGTCCGTTCCCGCAAGTTGTTGCAGTCGGTGAACGCAGCGTCAACTGGCCCGTACGTCAAGGGCCGCACGAATGGCGTCGCCCATCTCCGAGGTGGAGACCAAAGTCGTGTCGGCGTCTTGGCCGAGATCGCCCGTGCGGAAACCTTTCGCCAGCACGTCCTCGACGGCGCCCTCCAGCATGTCCGCCTCGGCGCCGAGATCGAAGGAATAGCGTAGTGCCATGGCAAAGCTGAGGATACAGGCGATCGGGTTGGCCTTGCCCTGACCGGAGATGTCGGGCGCAGAGCCGTGGACGGGCTCATACAGCGCTTTCGGCCGACCGTTCTCCATGGGCGCCCCGAGCGAAGCCGAAGGCAACATCCCGAGTGAGCCGGTCAGCATCGCCGCCGCGTCGGAGAGCAGATCGCCAAAGAGGTTGTCCGTGACGATCACGTCGAACTGTTTCGGGTTGCGCACGAGCTGCATCGCACCCGCATC
This sequence comes from Pseudomonadota bacterium, assembly GCA_039816045.1. Lineage (GTDB taxonomy): Bacteria > Pseudomonadota > Alphaproteobacteria > Rhodobacterales > Rhodobacteraceae > Thermohalobaculum. The sequence goes on along the minus strand of JBCBYB010000075.1, from coordinate 2,588 downwards.
GGCCAACATGTGGCTGAGTTCGACATCCGGGTACTCGTTCTCGTGCACCCAGTTGACCTCCTCATACCAGAGGATGCCCGCCTCCATCACGTTGCGTTTCTCCATCGAGCAGACGCGGTTGCCGCGCTTTCGGGCGAGCTCAAAAGCCGAGCGCGCGACGCGGCGGATCTCCTCGGTCGTGTACCGGTGGGTGTTGATGCCGACGCGCGTGCCGTCATTGAGATCGGTGATCCCGCGCGGCTCGCCAAAATACATCCCCGAGGTCAGCTCGCGGACGATCATTATATCCAATCCGGAGACAATCTCGCGTTTTAGCGACGAATAATCCGCAAGCGAGTTAAAACACTGCGCCGGACGGAGGTTGGCATAAAGGTCCATTTCCTTGCGCAGACGCAGCAGGCCGCGCTCAGGCTTCAGCGAGAAATCCAGGTCGTCATAGGCCGGACCGCCCACGGCGCCGAGGAGCACGGCATCCACCGCCTGTGCCTTGGCCATGGTCTCATCCGACAGCGGCTTGCCATGCGCATCATAGGCCGCTCCGCCGACGAGATCGTGCTCCACCGAAAAGTTGAGCCCGCGCCCATTAAACCAGTCGATCACACGGCCGACCTCGTCCATCACCTCGGGGCCGATGCCGTCGCCGGCAAGGATCAAGAGCGTCATCGTCATGGGGATCCCTCCTTCTTTTCTCGGCGGCCTTCTCGCGCAAAGGGGCCGCCGGATCAAGCACAGGAGCGAGCAAGGGCGGCAAACCGGGCTGCCGCCCACCGCAACCGTCAGACGAAGAGCGAGCCGTCATCGACCGCCGCCTGCAGCTCGGCCACCTCCAGATCCACAAACCAGGCGATGTCTTCCAACTCACCGAACGCTGTGAAGGCATAGAGTGTGGCGCCAACACCGAAGCCTGGCTCGACCACGAACTGATCCGCCACGCTTTCATCAAGAAGCGCATCCCCAACGGACACGCGGTCGACACCGAGGTCGAAGCCGAAGACCAGGTCCGTGCCGAGCCCCGACCGATCGGCCTCGGCGGGGTCCGCGTCGAAGTGGATGACATCCGCCCCGGCCCCTGTGAAGATCACATCGGTGTTGGAGCCACCTTCGATCCAATCATCGCCCGAGCCGCCGCGAAGAACATCGTACCCGTCGCCGCCGACGATCATGTCGTTGCCGTTGCCGCCGTCGATGGTGTCACCGCCGCTGCCTCCCAACAGGCTGTCATCGCCGCCCTTGCCGTCGATGTCGTCGTTGCCGGCATTGCCAAGGATCTGGTCGGGGTTGTTGTCGCCCGTCAGCGTGTCGTCGCCGGTGGTGCCCTCTTCGGGTTTTACGATCTCGATCACGGGGAGCAAAGGGACCGGAAGCACGACAGGACCATCTTCGTCCTTTTCCGGCTCTACTAAGATCCAGTCGATCAACACCGTCGGTTGGAGAAAGTTCATCATGCAGCTGCCTCTCAATGCGTCAGGGCCCGAAGGCCGCGCCATTTGCGATGAGGACCGGGTAGCAACCGGATGTATCAGCTATATATCTAGTTCTGGGGAAAATGTATCCGCGACGCCTGGGTTTCACTCAAGCCACGACGCGTCGATCATCATGGAACGGTTGGGCGGCCCACACAGCCGCCGCCCATGTTTCAAGGTCAGACAAAGAGCGATCCGTCGTCGATGGAAGCCTGAACATCTGCAAGCTCAAGATCCGTGAAGTATACGATCTCCTCGAGCCCTGCGAAGGATGTGAAAGCGTGGAGTTCGACCCCGAACCCGCCTGCACCCTCGACAGCGATGAAGCGGTCGGCCATGTCGACGATGCCATCATTGAGGAAGGTATCGCTGAAAGAGAGCCGATCGACACCCAGCTCGAAGTCGGTCAGCCAGTCGGTCCCGACCGGAGAGTAGCTGGTCGGTGTTGGGTGCTCATCATAGTGAACGACATCGGCTCCGGACCCAGTGCTGATAAAGTCGATGCCGTCGCCGCCCTCGATCCAGTCATCGCCCGAGCCGCCCCAGATGATGTCGGTCTCTTCGCCGCCATAGATCACATCGTCGCCCGAACCGCCGTCGATGTTGTCCCCGCCGCGGCCGCCATAGAGCGTGTCGTTGCCGGCATTTCCGTTGATCTCGTCATCGCCGTCATTGCCATAGATGATGTCAGCGCTGTTGCCACCGTCGAGGGTGTCGTCGCCATTTGTGCCAATGATCGGCCAAATGAACTCAAACGCTGGAAACTTGAACTCAACATATGCGGGCTCGTCGTCGTCAATCGGACGCGGGCTCCACTCCAGGGACGCAGTCTGTCGCAGGAAATTGGTCATTGTACTCGCCTTTCGAAATATCTGAGCCCAATCAATGGGCTGGTTGCGATGGAGGCGAGATAGCGGGCCGACGTATCAGCAAAATGTCGCCCCTTGCTGCAAGGGTATCACCCCTGAAACCTGCGGCGACACACGCGCCTCAGCTTGTCTTATGGTTCTCACGGCTGGTCCGGTGAGGATTGGCCGTCGCCGTGGAATGGCCGCTCGCCGGCGACGGCGGGGGTCGGATCGCGAAAACGCGGGCCTTGAGGGCCGGGCTAGAGTGAGATCGCCC
>JBCBYB010000074.1:0-13921 GCA_039816045.1 Pseudomonadota bacterium | reverse complement strand
GACCCAAAGGGCCGCGAAGCGAAACTCGGCGCGGTCGTCGGAGAGATTATGCTGCGCCTGGATTATCAGGATCTTCAGCATCATGACCGGATCGAAGGGAGGACGGCCTCCCTTGGCCCCGTCCGAGTAGCTCAGGGCCGCCTCGAGCTCGGCCCGAAACATTAATCTGCTGGTCAGGCAGCGTACCCAGCTGATCAACACCCTGCGCGGCCATTTGGCTGAATACGGCAGCGTTGCCCCGAAGAAGAGGGTGCTTGTCGCGCGGTTGGCCGCGATCCTCGAAGACGACCAGTGTGGTCTGGCGCAGGTGGTGGCGGAGATGGCGGCGGAGACGGGCCATGTCTGTCTCGATCAGATCGCCGCTCTGACCGAACGGATCGTCGCGCTTCAGAAACAGATGCGCACTGAAGCGCTGCAGGATGACAAGGCGCGCAGGCTTCAAACCATGCCCGGCATCGGCCCCATCACCGCCATGGCCGTGACGGTCTTCGCGCCGCCGATCAAGACGTTTCGGAGGGGCCGAGACGTCGCGGCGTCGCGCAGGATGCGCGCCTCCGGTACGGCGCTCGGGTTGGTGCCGCAGCAACACGCGACGGGTGGCCGACAGCCCTCGAAGATGGGCCGGCGCGACATCGGGAGCCACCTCGTCATCGGCGCGATCTCGGTGGTGAGGGCTGCCGTTCGCCGCAGTGCGCCCGCGGGCTCATGGCTCGCCAGAACGCTGGAAAAAATGCCGCGAATGGTGGTGGCCATTGCGCTCGCAAACCGGATGGCACGCCAAGTCTGGGCCATGCTCGTGAAGAACGAAGACGACCGGGACCCGGTGCCGGCTGCTTGACCGCAGCAGGATAGCGGTGCGTCGGGAGATGTGAGGAGGTCGGCGAACAGCAAGGGCAAACGATCGAGAAGATCGGCGTCGGGAAAACCAGACTGATTCAAAGGGCGTCAACGCCCGCTGAGATTGATATGGAACCGACCTGCGGCATCTCTGGCGCCGCACCTGAGAGGCCTGACCGATGACCGCGCCCGATCACAGACCCAAGCTCTCCAAAGAACCTCGCAGCACCGGGACCATCTACAGATGAAACGGGACACCGGGACGACGGCAAGGTTTTTCGAGGTCTTCAGCTTCGTGGGCAGGGCAGAACGCTGGATGGTCGAGCGTGCTTGCGCTGGAATCTCCGTCGAACACCGCCTCGCCGCGATCGTCCGGGCCCTCACGCAGATTGCCATGATCGAGCACTTGTCACGCCGCATCGCACGCGGCCGACCCTTTTGAGACAGACCCTCAACCCGGAGAGACGTCCCGACGTCGAACGCATCGAGACCGTCGAGCCGAAGCGGTCTTCGGCGATTGCTTGCGGGGCTCCCCCTATCTGCGCCACACTGGACGCGCTCTAGGAGGTGCAGATGCGGACGGTTCTTGGGATAAGCCTTGCTTTGGCGGCGTCAGGGATGGCGATGGCGGCCTGTCCGCCGCACACCCCGGATGCAGAGCGGCGTGCGGAGCTCTTTGCCTCCCTTGCCGCGGCGCCGGACGAAGCGACGGCCCGCGAGATTTCCTTCGCGATCCGCCGGTTCTGGTCCGAGGCGCCCGATGCGAAGGCACAGGCGCTCCTCGACCACATCTATGATCGACGCCGGTGGCAGGATCTCGAGGCTGCCGAAGAGGCGTCGCGTGAGCTCACGGCCTATTGTCCGGACTATGCGGAGGGTTGGAACCAGCTCGCCACGGTCCTGTTCTATCGCGAGCGTTATGACGCCTCCCTCGATGCCATCATCCGCACGCTTGAGCTCGAGCCCGATCATTTCGGCGCTTTGGCCGGGCGCGGTGTCATTCTGATGCAGCAGGGACGCGTTGCCCTCGGCCAGATTGCGCTTCGCGAGGCTGTGGCCCTCTATCCGCTGATGAGCGAGCGTCACCTTCTGATCCCCGAGCCGGGCCAGAAGCTCTGACAAAAAGGCTCGCGCAAAGCGGCGCCCCCGTGTAAGGCCCGCACGGACCATCGACGGGGGACGACCATGGCGCATCCGCTGCTCTATCCGACGCCTGAGGCTTATCGCGCGGCCCCGCACAAAGCGGTCGCGCTCTTCGGCATGTCGGGGCTCGGCAAAACCTGCACCGCGGCGATGCTGCGGGCGGAGGACGACTGGTTCCACTACTCCGTCGATTACCGCATCGGTACGCGGTATATGGGTGAGCACATCGTCGACAACTTCAAGCGCGAGGCCATGCGCGTGCCGCTGTTGCGAGAGCTGCTTCGGTCGGACTCGATCTACATCGCCTCCAACATCACCTTCGAGAACCTCGCCCCGCTTTCGACCTATCTCGGCAAGCCTGGCGATCCGGGGAAGGGCGGCATCCCGTTTGACGAGTACATCCGCCGCCAGCGTCAGCATCGGATGGCCGAGATCGCAGCACTCTCCGACACGGCGCTGTTTCTCGTGAAGGCGCGGGAGATATATGGCTATGCGCATTTCCTCTGCGATACGGGCGGGTCGATCTGTGAGGTGGTGGACCCGGAGGATCCGGGCGATCCGGTACTGACGGGCTTAGCCACGAATGTGCTCCTGGTTCAGATCGAGGGGACCGAGACGCTGTCGGACGAGCTTGCCCGGCGTTTCGAACGGGCGCCAAAGCCGATGTACTACCCGGAGGATTTCCTGCGATCTTCGTGGCAGTCTTATCTGGCGGAGAAGAGCGTGGCCGAGGATCGCGTCGATCCGGACGATTTTATCGTTTGGGGGTTTCGCCGCCTGATTGCCCACCGGGTGCCGCGCTATGCGGCGATCGCCCGCGACTGGGGCGTGAGCGTGACGGCGGCGGAGATCGAGGCGGTTCGCGATCCGGCCGGTTTCGACGCGCTGATCGAGCGCGCCATCGCCCGGCGGGCAAGTGACTGATCCGGACTTCACAGCGGATGCCGAGGGGCTGCGGGTTGCCCTCGACCTGCTGCTCTCCGGGGCACCTCCGGGGTCTCTGCCCGACGCAATCCCGACACAGGGCCTCGGCGGCGAGGCCGCATTGCAGGCGCTTGCGGGGCCGGTGCTTGGTGGCGCGCGGCGCCTGGGCGGGCCGCTCTCGTTCGACCATATGGACCCGCCGACCCCGTGGGTGAGCTGGGCGGTGGCCCTTTGGACGGCGTCGCTCAACCAGAACCTGCTGCACCCGGACACCGCCCCGGTGGCACGAGAGATCGAGGCGCGGGTGGTCGCTTGGCTCGCACCGGTCTTTGGGATGGGTGGTGGGCACATGGTTCCTGGCTCGACGCTGGCGAACCTGACGGCGCTTTGGGCGGCGCGCGAGGTGGCAGGTGTCCGGCGGGTGGTGGCCTCCGACGCGGCGCATCTCTCGGTGGCAAAGGCCGCGCATATTCTCGGTCTGGAGCACCAAACCGTCCCGACCGGTGGGGCCGGTGCGCTCGACCCCGCGACCCTGCCGGACCTTTCTGACGCATGCCTGGTGCTGACCGCGGGGACCACCAGCGCTGGGGCCATCGACCCGCTCACGCTGACGGGGCGGGCGGCGTGGACCCATGTGGATGCGGCTTGGGCGGGTGCATTGCGTCTCACGCGCTATGCGGACCGGTTGGCGGGGATCGAGGCGGCGGACTCGGTCGCGCTCTCGGCCCACAAGTGGCTCTATCAGCCAAAGGAGTCTGCGCTCGTCCTCTTCCGTGAGGACGAGCGGGCCCATGAGGCTCTGAGCTTCGGTGGTGCCTATCTCGCTGCCCCGAATATTGGTGTTCTCGGCAGTCATGGGGCCATGGCAGTGCCGCTTATGGCAACGCTTCTGGCGTTGGGGCGTGCGGGACTGGCCGTGCGGATCGAGCGCGGCATGGCCGCCGCCGAGGCGCTAGCGGAGTGGGTTTCTGCACGCCCGGATGCCGAGCTCTTCGCGCAGCCGTCCACGGGCGTAGTGCTGTGGCGGCCGACCGAGCAGCCCGCCGAGGCGATCTTCGCCCGCTGTCCAAAGGGCTCAGTGTCGCTGACCAGGGTAGCCGGTGGACAATGGCTTCGGAACGTTGCTGCGAACCCGGATCTTAAAGTGTCTGCGGTGCTGGATGCCTTCGAAAGGGCCCTCGCGGGTCAGTCGGGCCCCCTGGTGTAGGCTGCAATTTCGGCCCTCCGTCCGCGCACGGCCATGGTGCCGTTAGGGACGTAGCCACCTGGGCTGCCCGCGGCTTCCCAGGTTGCGCCGTCGATCATGATCGCCGTGCCCGCGGCCTTGTTGGCTTGCTCCAAGCGCTGCGCGAGGTTCACCGTGTCGCCATAGAGCGTGTAGGCCCGCCGGCCCGTGCCCCCGACCGTACCGGCCGCAACCGATCCGGTGGCGACCCCGATCCGCACGGAAAACCGCTCTCCGCCGAATTCCTGAGCGGAGCTCTGGGCCCTAATCGCCTCGGCTGCCCGGATCGCGTCCGCCGCGTGGTCGGGATTGTCGAGCGGCGCGTTGAAGGCCGCCATCGCGGCATCGCCGATCAGGCTGATCACCACGCCCTTGTGCGCGGCCACCTCCGCCTCGACCATGGCGAAGAACGCATCGAGCGCATGCACCACCTGGTCCGGTGCAGCACCCTCGGCAAAGCGCGTGAACCCAGCGATGTCGACAAAGAGCACGCTCGCTACGCGTTTTTCGGGGGGCAGGCGTCCGCCCGCCTCGGCCAGTCGCGTTGCAACCTCGGTTGGCACGAAGCTGCCGAAGATCTGCGTGACCTCCGCGCGCGCCCGTTCGGCGGAGACGCGCTGCGCGAGCAGGCGTCGGGCCCGCTGCACGGCCGCAGCGATCACCAGCGCGGTCGCGATCAGCAGAAAGCTCTCGATCACTCGGGAGCCGGTCGCCACGAAATCAGGGTCGAGAACCAGCGCGAGATAGACCTCTGCCGATGAGGAAGCCGGCATATCGGCCCAGGATAGCCTGCGCTCCATCCCGAGCACGATGGTCCCCCACGCCCCCCAGAGCGCCGCGACGGCGCACCCCCCGGTCCAGAGCACCAGCGCTGGGGAGAGCGAGAGCGCCGAGATCGCGAGGAGGAAGAACAGAACATCGATGCCGTAGACCCGAAAGACCAAGATCTGCGGCACCTCTCCGCCCGTCGTCAGCGGCATATAGACCGCGGCGACCCCGACGGCTGTGATCTCCAGGGCCTGGAACGCATAACGCATCCAGACCCGATCCTGCCGCCGGAGGATCATACGGCGCCACAAGAACCCGATCAGGAGGAAGCCCAGCAGAAAACCGCCGCCCACGAGGCCCTGCGGCCACTGCTGACCAAGCACGGCAAAGGCCATTAGCGCGGCCAACAGCCAGCCGCGGATCGCAAGACCCAGCGCAAGCCCCGCCCGTTCGCTCTGCTCCAGGGCGCCGCGCGTGCTGGCCTCGGCACTGTCGGATCGGTCCATAGCCGGCGATATGGCACAGTTGTTAAGACCGCCAAGCCATGCTTGCGCCCAGCATTCCCCCCCTCTATGTCAAGATCCCCCGACACAGAGCCATCCAAGGATCTCGACCATGCCGATCCGCATCCCCGCCAACCTGCCCGCCCATGACGTGCTGGCGCGTGAGGGGGTGATGGTGATGTCTGAGGAGAGCGCTGCACGCCAGGACATCCGGCCGCTGCAGATCGGGCTGTTGAACCTGATGCCGAACAAGGTGCGCACAGAGACGCAGTTTGCCCGGCTGATCGGCGCGACCCCGCTTCAGATCGAGCTGACGCTCGTGAAGATGACCGAGCATCAGAGCAAGAACACCGCCCCTGAGCACCTCGAGGCGTTCTACATCCCCTTTGCCGAGGCACGGGAGCGGCGCTTCGACGGCTTCATCATCACCGGCGCGCCGATCGAGAAGCTGGCCTTTGACCAGGTCACCTATTGGCAGGAGCTCACGGAGGTCTTCGCCTGGACCCAGACGAACGTGCACGCGACCTTCGCCATTTGCTGGGGCGCGCAGGCGATGTTGCACCACTTCCACGGGGTGAAGAAGCACATGCTGCCGCGAAAGGCGTTCGGCTGTTTCCGGCACCGCAATCTCGCGCCCTCTGCCCCTTATCTGCGCGGGTTCTCTGACGATTTCGTCATCCCCGTCAGCCGCTGGACCGAGGTGCGGGCGGAAGAGCTGCCGCGCGGCTCGGGGCTCGAACTGCTGGTGAGCGCGGTCGAGACGGGTCCCTGTCTGATCGAGGATGCCGCGCATCGGGCGCTCTATATGTTCAACCATATCGAGTACGACACGACCTCGCTGGACGAGGAGTACAAGCGCGATGTCACCAAGGGCGATGAGATCGCCCTGCCGCGGGACTATTATCCCGACGACGACCCAAACCAGCCGCCGGAGAACCGTTGGCGCTCCCATGCGCATCTGCTGTTCGGGAATTGGATCAACGAGGTCTACCAGTCAACGCCGTTCGACCTCTCGCTGATCGGACGCTGAGGTGCAGAGCCTCGGCGTTGTCCCACGGCTGTGGCCCGCGATCGTGAGCGGGGAGAAGTCGGCGACCATCCGTTGGCACGAGGCACGGATTGTCCCCGGCCCGATGCGGTATCGCTGCGATGGGATGCCCGAGCGGTCCGCGGTTGTCGAGGTGCTGCGGGTCACGGACCTGCCGCTCTCCGAGGTCGCCGCTCATCTTGGTCGACAGGCGGATTGGCCGGACGCTGTGCTGCTCGACGGCATGCGCGAGCACTATCCAGACATTGCGCTTGATGACGTTGTCCAGGTGATCGAGCACACGGGTGCGAACACCACTCACTAGCCAAAACGATTTGCTGCTAACGTTTCGTTCAGCGACGGCTTGGGACCAGCCTTGCGCGGGGGGTCCGCATGCGGCGCACCGCTGACAATCCACCGCTCGCGATCGGGGCGATCCTCGCCGCGGTGTTCGCGCTGTCGCTTGGCGATGCGCTGATAAAGCAGAGCAGCAGCAGTTTCCTCATCTGGCAGGTCTTCGTTTTGCGCTCGTGTCTGGCGATCCCCGTCCTTGTCCTGGCTCTGAAGCTTGCCACAGGGTCGGGCGAGCACTGTCCCGTCGCGGGCAGGTGGGCGGCGCAGCGCAGCCTGATGCTCGTCGTGATGTGGATCTGCTGTTATCTGGCCTTGGCGCACGTGCCGTTGGCCGCAGCCCTCTTCACGGGTGACCGGATCGGGCGCGTCGGCTGGGTCGCACTCTTTCTCGGCTTTGCCGGTGTTCTCTTGATCTTGCGGCCAGCTTCGGGGGATCTCAACGGCGCTGTGACGGTCGGGAGTGTTGGCGCCTCGATCGCCTATCAGAACCGACCGCCCTCGGTCGTCGGTACGGTCGACTCTGCCCATGTGGGATTTGCCGCAGTGTGGGGCCTGGTATTGTTCGAAGAGTTTCCCGGTGGCGTCGGGCTCCTCGGTATGGCCTTAATCCTGGGGCCGGGATGCAGTCTGTCCGCCGCTGATCGCAGACCTTAGTCACTGAAGAGTGCTGTGGGAAAACTTGTCAAACCCCGGGGTGCGTCCCATCTCTGCGATAGGATTTTCCGGAGGTCAGGCGATGAGACGGCGTCGATTTCTGTTGGGCTCGGCCTTGGTGGGTTTGGCTGGAGTGTCTGCGGGCTGTTCGAGCCCCATCCCCTTCGATGAGGCCGAGATCCGTGCCGAGTACCCACCAATTGGTCAGTTCACCGAGGCCTACGGGCTGCGGGTTCATTATTGGGAGAAGGGCGAAGGTCCGCCGGTTGTCCTGATTCATGGCGCAAGCGGCAACTTGCGCGATTGGACATTCGACATCGCGCCGCGGCTGGCGGAGCGGCATCGGGTGATCGTGTTCGACCGTCCGGGGTTCGGTTATTCGGATCGGCCTGACATCAATGGCTGGGATCCGGCGGTGCAGGCGCGGGTACTGCAGCGCGCGGCGCAGGAAATTGGGGTCGAGCAACCCATCGTGGTTGGGCACTCCTGGGGTGGGGCGGTGGCAATGGCCTGGGCGCTGGACTATCCGCGGCAGACCCGCGGTGTGGTCCCGGTCTCTGCGGTTACCATCCCTTACGGCGGTCTCGCGACCATCGTCCATGCGATCGGCCTCGATGGCGTGATCGTGGAGGCCTATATGGACCATCTGCTGGAGCGCGCGCGCGAGGGCGGCATCGATGAGTTCATCGCCCGGGTTTTCCGCCCCCAACGGGTGCCGCCCGGCTATGTCCAGCATGTGGGAGCAACCCTGGCGCTGCGGGAACGCACCCTGCGCGCCAACGGTGAGGATTTGCAGAACATCAACGTCGCGCTTCGGCGGATGGCGCCGCGCTATCCCTCGGTGTCGGTCCCGGTCGAGATCATCCACGGCGAGGCGGACTTCATCGACTGGGACGACCAGGCCGCGGTGCTGGCGGAGCAGGTTCCCTCGGCGCAGATGACCCTCTTGCCAGGCGTCGGCCATATGGCACATCACGCCGCTCCTTACGAACTCGAGGGGGCGATCGACCGGGTCATGGCCCGCGCCTGAGCGCCTCGACAAAACGCGGCGACCGGACCATGGTGTCGGTTCTGTGACATCCAGGACCGCACTCTATGACCAAGCCCTTCAACGGCGCGATCACCGACTACTTCGAAACTGAGTTTCCCGCCGCTCTTCGCAAGGTCGTCGAAAGCGCCGATGGCGCCCCCGTGCTCGGCCCCGACTACCCCTATGACGAACGCCTGAAGAAGCGCCAATACAAGAGTGAGGCAGCGGCGCTCCAGATCGAACTGGTCAAGCTCCAGTCCTGGGCGCGGGACACCGGCGCGCGCATGGCCATCCTCTTCGAGGGCCGCGACGCGGCTGGGAAGGGCGGCACGATCAAGCGTTTTATGGAGCACCTCAATCCGCGCGGCGCCCGCGTGGTCGCGCTGCCTAAACCGACCGAGCGCGAGCAAACACAATGGTATTTCCAGCGCTACACCAAGCATCTTCCAGCGGCGGGCGAGATCGTGTTCTTCGACCGCTCCTGGTACAATCGTGCCGTGGTCGAGCGTGTGTTCCAATTCTGCACCGAGACCGAACGACAGCTCTTTTTCGATCAGGTCGGCGGGTTCGAGACCATGCTCGTCCGCGACGGTATCCACCTGTTCAAGATCTGGCTGACAGTCAGCCGTGCCGAGCAGATGCGGCGAATGCGCGACCGCGAGCGCGATCCGCTAAAGCACTGGAAGCTGTCGCCCATCGACATCAAATCTCTCGGGCTGTGGGATGACTATACGGATGCAATCGCCGAGATGTTTGATCGCACCCATACAAACATCGCTCCCTGGACTGTGATCCGCTCGGATGACAAGCGCCGGGCGCGCCTTGCGGCACAGCGTGTCGTGCTCTCGGCCATGCCGTATGCCCAGCGATCGATGGACGTTGTGGGCGCGCCGGATCCCACTCTCGCCGGGTGGCCGCAATCCATCCTACCCGTGCGCGGTGCTGCTTAGTCTCCCCGTTCTAAGAGCGAACAAGGATTAGATACGGTTCCAGGTGACAACTGCGTCTCTTTTGCTATCGTGGGCTCAAGGAGAGGACGCACAGCAATGAGTCACCACGAAACTGCGCTCAAAGCCCAGTTCTATTTGACGGCGCCCCAGCCGTGTCCCTATCTCGATGGGCGAGAGGAGCGGAAGGTGTTTACCACCTTGCAGGGGGCGAGTGCTGTCAGTGTGAACAACGCCCTCTCGGCCCGCGGCTTTCGTCGGTCGCAATCGGTGATCTATCGGCCGGCCTGTGTTGGCTGTTCGGCCTGCATGTCGATCCGGATCCCGGTGGCACAGTTCAAGCCCTCGCGGACACAGCGGCGGATCATCTCGCGCAACAGCGATCTCACCCGTCGGCCGTGCGAGGCCTGGGCGACCGAGTCGCAGTTCGCCCTGTTCCGGCGCTATCTCGATACCCGCCACGCCCAGGGCGGCATGGCTGATATGGACGCCTTCGACTACGCCTCGATGGTGGATGAGACGCCCGTGAACTCCACGGTGATCGAGTACACCTTGATTGGCGAGGATGGGGAGCGGCGCCTGATGGGAGCGTGCCTTTCCGACATCCTCGGCGATGGCTTGTCGATGGTCTATTCCTTCTTCGAGCCCGAGGCGCAAGGCCGCAGCCTCGGTGCTTATATGATCCTCGATCATGTGCGGCTCGCCGAAGAAATGGGCCTCCACTACGTTTATCTTGGCTATTGGGTCAGTGGCAGCCCGAAGATGGCCTACAAGACCCAGTATCGCCCCTTCGAGCTCTGCGATGGGGCGCGGTGGCGGGGCTTCTCCTCGGCCGAGGAGTTCACCGAATGGCGGGCGCGCCAGCCGGGTGTCACTGTGCGCTGAGCGCAACCGCTGCGCCGAGTCCAAAGCAAAGTACAAACCGCGCGGTCAAGTCCGCTTTACGCGGCGCTGCACAATGTCATGATCTGTGGCGATGCATGATTTTCTCGCCCTCGATTCTTTGTCTGTCTCGCTCGCGGTGGCATTTGCTCTTGGCATGGGTGCGCGGATGCTTCGCATGCCGCCGATGCTGGGGTTCCTGGCCGCTGGGTTCGCGCTCGCCCAACTCGGGGTCGAACCGACAGAGGCGGGGCGTCGGATCGCCGATTTCGGCGTGTTGCTGCTGCTCTTTACGATCGGGCTGAAGATCTCTCCGCGCATGCTGGCGGAGCGCAGGACGCTGACCGCGGCGCTTGGACACATGGCGATCACGGTCGCGCTCTTCTCGGTTCTGCTGATGGGCCTCGGGGTGCTTGGCCTCGGTTTGGTGGTGGGCCTGGATGCCACGCAGGCCGTGACGATCGCCTTTGCGCTCAGCTTCTCGAGCACGGTCTTCACGGTGAAGATCTTCGAGGAGAAGGGCGAACTCGGCTCCGTGCACGGCAAGATCGCGCTCGGCATCCTCATCATCCAGGATATCGCCGCGGTCATCTATCTGACCGCCTCGACCGGCAATTTGCCCTCACCCTGGGTGGTTGCCCTGTTGGCGCTGCTGGGGCTGCCGCCGCTGCTCAAACTCGTCCTCGACCGGATCGGTCATGACGAGTTGCTGCCGCTCTTCGGTCTCTTCACGGTTCTTGTCCTCGGCGCGGCCAGCTTCAAGGCCGTGGGACTGAAGCCCGATCTCGGAGCGCTGGTGATGGGCATGCTGATGGCAAGCCAGCCCCGCTCGCGCGAGGTCGCGGACGCCTTGCTCGGCTTCAAGGACATCTTCCTGATTGGATTCTTCCTCAATATCGGTCTCGCGGGTGTTCCCTCCCTCGATATCATCCTCACGGCCCTCGGCTTGCTTGCGATCCTCGGGCTCAAACTCGTGCTTTTCTTTGCGATTTTCGTGGCGTTGAAGCTGCGGGCCAGGACCGCGCTGCTGGGGGGGCTCGGCCTGGCGACCTATTCCGAGTTCGGGTTGATCGTCGGGGCGGTCGCCGTTGGTCAAGGTGTCATCGGAGAGGAGTGGTTGCTGGCGTTGGCGCTGGCCTTGGCGGTTTCGTTCCTGCTGCTCACGCCGATCAACGCGGTTGGACATGCCCTTTATGCACGGAACCATAAGTGGCTGCGCCGCTTCGAGACACGACGGGCAGATCTCGCCGATCAGCGGCCGATGCTCGACGGGGCGGAAATCGTCGTCTTTGGAATGGGGCGGCTTGGCTCCGCGGTCTACCGAGGGCTGGATCCAAAGCTGAAGGCCGGTGTGCTGCTGGGGATTGAGACCGATTGGGCCAAGGTGGAGCGGCTCCAACGGTCGGGCCTCACGGTGCTGCATGGTGATGCAACGGACAGCGATTTCTGGCGCCGCGCAGTGCGGCCGGACACGACCTTGAGGGCGGTTCTGCTGGCGATGCCCGATCACGATGCCAACATGCTCGCGCTCGAACAGATCCGCCTTGCGAAGTTCAACGGCTTTGTGGCCGCGCTTGCGCGCTATCCCGAAGATGTGACGGCTCTCACGGAAGCTGGCGCCAACGTCGCCTTTGATGTCTATGGCGAGGCAGGCGCGGGCTTCGCCGGCGACATCGCCGAGCGCATCGGCCTGGCGGTGGTCCCCGCACCTGCGGTGTCCGAACCTGCCGAGATCCGATGACGCCGCCTTGCAGCCCTGGCGCCCGGATGCAATAGTCCCGCATCCCGAGTGCCACCATCCGGAAGACCCGAGATGCCGAGCCGGACGATCCCATGCCCGTCGTGCATCCGCCGCCCGTCCTATATCCTCGGGGGGCGGGGAGTGGCATGAGCAGCTATTACGACAGAGCGCGGAAGGAAATTCTGCCCCATGTGCCTGGGCGGGCAGCGCGCGTGCTCGACATCGGCTGTGGCGCCGGGGCGACCGTGGCCTTGCTGCGCGCCGAGCGATCGGTGGCCTGGGCAGGCGGCGTGGAGCTTGACCCCGATGCGGGGAAGCGGGCTGAGGCTACGCTCGATCGGCTCTGGCTCGGAGATCTGGCCGGGGCGCCGCTCGAGGCAGAGATTGCTCCTGGGTCACTCGATCTTGTTCTGTGTCTCGATGTGCTGGAACATCTCGTCGACCCATGGGAGGCGGTCGGGCGGTTGTCTCCGCTTCTAGCACCGTCTGGGCGGCTCATCGTCTCGGTGCCCAATGTCCGCAATTGGAAGTTTCTGTGGCGGCTCGCGGTCCACGGTGACTTCCGGTACCGAGAGGCGGGCCTTCTGGATCGGACGCATTTGCGCTTTTTCACCCATGAGACCGCGCGTGACCTTGCGACCGCAGGCGGGCTGGTTCCGCTTCATGTCGGCAGTGCGACCGCCTATGGTCCGGTTGATCTGCGCCGCTGGCTCATCGCGGCGACAGCAGGACGCATGGAGAAGCTGATTGCAAAGCAGATCCTTGTCGTATGCGAAGCGGGCAGGGTGGCCGGTCTGGCTCGGGAGGCTGCGGCATGAGGGAGGTCACCCGGGTCGTTGTCGGGTACAACTCAGCCTCTGTGCTGCGTTGGCAGGCGGAGACAGGGCCTGACTTGCCCACGGTGTTGGTTGACAATGCCAGCACGGACGATACCGCCTCGGTCGGCCGCGAACTTGGCCACCGGGTGCTTTCTCTTGAGGAGAACGAAGGGTTTGGGCGCGGGGTGATGGCGGGTTTGCGGGCCGTTGAGACTGAACTCGCGCTGGTGATCAACCCGGATGCTGCAATCACCGGGAGTTCGTTGCGCGCGCTGCTCGATGCGGCGGAGGCCTTTCCGTCCTGCGACCTGTTCGTGCCTCGTTTGGTGGATGAGACCGGCGCGATCTTCTACCGCCACGAGTCGAGCCTCGAAAGCAAACCCGGGCGCCGAGACGTGCCGGAAGGCCTGGCCTGTATTCCGATGATCTCGGGGGCCGCCATGCTGGTTCGGGTGCGCCCCTTTTTGGCGTTCGGTGGGTTCGACCCGGCGATTTTCCTCTATTTCGAGGATGATGACCTTGCGCTTCGATATCGTGCGGCCCGGCGACCGATCGTGTTTGTGCCGGAGGCGAGCGCCTTGCATCTCGGAGATCGCTCGTCGGAGGGCGAGACTGGAGCAAACCGGATCAAGGACGTCTCCTTTGGTTGGAGCCGGGCCTATCTGATGGAGAAGCATCAGAGCGGTTCCCGGGTCCTGTTGCTTGCCGGGATGCTGGCCAAACTGCCGGTCTATGCGTTTGGCATGCGCTTTCAGCGTGTCCGGCGCCAGCTCGGGCGTATCCGGGGGTTCCTGCAGGCAATGGCGGGGCGTCCGGCGCCTTATCTTCCTGAAAGTAAAGCTGAAAATGCGGCAATTGCCACGCCGGCGGAGGCCTCGAGGCAAACCTGAAAAAAGGGGGTTGCGGGGGTCGGCGAATCTCCATATACACCGCGCTCACCGGCAGCGGATGGCTGGTCAGCGATCCGCAACGGTTGCCGTTTCTCTCGGCACGCTCTTTGAATTTTGTAGTGATGATGAAGGGATATGCGGGCGGTTCTGGTCTGTTTCGGCGGATTGGACGTTTGTA